>CAUZFZ010000208.1:0-15671 GCA_963579025.1 Planctomycetota bacterium
AGAGACCGACACGGAATTGCCGCCGCCCCTCCGGGGCTGTGGTTCAGAAATGGCTGATTTTCCCGGGGTTGAAACCCCGGGCTATTTGCCCACGTCCCTTCGGGACTGAAGTGTGCAACTTCAAAAGACATTGGCGGGGCCTTGTCAAATGTCACTCGGGCACGAAACAATCCGCGCCCTGAGCCGGTCGCACTCTGCCGGGGAAGAACGAAGCAGACGCCACAACTCCGGGCGGGAGGCCCAACATGGCTGACGAGTCACTGATTGCTGTCTTTGTCGATTTCGAGAACCTCGCCCTGGGCGTCCGTGACATGAAGTCCGGATCGTTTCGGATCGGACTGGTGCTGAAGCGGCTGCTCGAAAAAGGCCGGCTGGTTTACAAGCGCGCCTACTGCGACTGGAAGAACTATCGCGACGAAGTGCGCGAGTTTCATGGTCATGGCATCGAGCTGATTGACATCCCGCAGAGTCGCATGAGCGGCAAGAACAGCGCGGACATCCGGATGGTCGTCGACGCGCTCGACCTGTGTTACTCGAAGTCGCACATCGATGCGTTCGCATTGATTTCGGGAGACAGCGATTTTTCGCCGCTGGTCTCGAAGCTGAAGGAGAACAACAAGCGTGTCATCGGATGTGGCGTCAAGAGCTCGACGTCCGAACTGCTGATCGGCAACTGCGACGAATTCATTTACTACGACGATCTGGCCCAGGCGGCACAGCGAACTCAGCCCAAACGTAAGCAAGCCAAACGCGCGGCTGACCCCCCGAAAGACGGCCGTAAAGAAGTAGATTCCAAGGAAGATCGGAAGGAAGAGGCACGTGATCGGGTTGTCGAAGTTCTCGATTCGATCGAGCAGGATTATGACCCGGTCTGGGGATCGCTCCTGAAGCAGGTGATCCGCCGCGTCTATCCCGGGTTCAGTGAGGACTACTACGGCTACGGCAGCTTTTCGGAGCTATTGGAAGACGCCGCCGATAATGATCTGATCGATCTCGAATTCGATCACGAACGCCGCAACTACCAGGTGAGCCTGGTGAAAGACTGACGGCCAGACGGAACTGCGAGTCATGAAACCATCTGGCGCGACCGGTCCGAGCGTGTTACTGGCACTGTTTGGTTTGCCATTCGCCGCAGTAGGAGTGGGTGCCAGTGGGCTGATCTACTACACGCTGTTCCGTTGGGTAGACGTTCTGGACTGGCAGGAGACACCGGCCCGGATTCTGACGGTCGAGGTGAAACCGGGTGAGAACTCGATCAGCACAGAAGCGACCTACGAGTATCAGTGGAATGGTGAACGTCTTACCGGAAATCAGGTCAGCCTGAGTTTCGGCTCCGACAACATCGGCTCGTTTCAGGAACGCGTGGCCAATGAACTGACCAGCCACCAGAAAAGCGGTCAGCCATTTCGCTGTTTCGTCGATGCCTCGGATCCTGCCAGGTCGATTCTCTACCGCGAGCTGCGCTGGGAGATGCTCTCGTTCCTCAGTGTGTTTGGCACCATCTTCGGAACAGTCGGTCTGTGCCTGGTTCTGGGAACCCTGTTGTCGATTCCCGGAAGTCGTGCCGAGGCTCGATTACGCGAACAGTATCCCCGCGAACCGTGGCGATGGAATCGGGCGTGGTCAGACGGATTCGTGCGCTCGGAGGGCGCGTCTGGCTGGTTGACCTGGCTGGCCGTGTACTGGGTCGTTGTGGCGTTGCCTGGTGGTCTTGGGGCAGTCAACGCAATTGCTCATGGCCGAGTGATGTCGGTCTTCGGCCTGATTATTCCGGGGATCGCATTCCTGATCGCACGCTCGGCCGTTCGTAAGCACAGGCAACGGTGGTTCTATGGCGAATCTCGCGTGCAGCTTGACCGTTTTCCGGCGATTACGGGCGGACTCATGTCGGGGGCGATCCTGATTGAGAACGACATTGATTCGCGGTCTGTGTGGCACCTCACGTTGAGTTGCACGACGAAATCAGGCAGCGGTGATAGCTCGACTGAAAGCGTTGCCTGCGAGCTGGAGCAGACCGTGGAGGGGACAGAACGCAGCAGTGACTGGGGGCAAACCTCAATCCCGTTCGAATTCGCGATTCCCTACACCGCTCCCCAAACGGACCTTGAAGGGTATTCAAGGTCCGAGTGGAAACTGTCCATCAAGAGCGAGCGGACGGAACGAGAGTACAACGACGAATTCGATGTGCCGGTGTTCCAGACCAAAGAGAGTTCGCGAAAGTTCAAACGGGACAAAGAGGTCGCCGCAGAGAAGGCTCGCGTGGACGAACGGCTGGATGACGTGTTTCCGGATGCTGCACTGACAGATGCGAGATTGCGGATTCGCGAGCAGTCCGACGGCACGCTGACCGTGATTGCACCGGCCGCGCGGTACATGAAACCTGTCGTGGGTCTGGGACTGTTTGTCGTGATCTGGGATTCGGTGTGTGCATTCTTATGGAACGTCGACGCTCCCGTTCTCTTTCCCATCGTGTTCAGTCTCGGAGGCCTTCTGGTCACCTATAGCTGGCTCAACCTTCTGCTCAGTTCCGCGCACGTCGAGATTGGGGCCGATGCGCTCACGTTCCGCCATGGTTGGCCCGGGCTGGCTCGCGAACATCGCGTTGAGCGGGGCGACATCAGGGACGTCACGATTTCGTCGAACATGTCAATTGGCAGCACGCAGTACCCGAATGTGAAGATTCACGTCGCCACAGGAAAGCCGATGACTGTGATGAGCCTGATCCGCGGTCGTCCCGCTGCGGACCGACTTGCCGAACGCATCCTGGAAGCGCTGGTGCGTGACTGATCGAAGCCTGAGTCGAGCAGACAATCTGCGGTAGATACGAGCCCGAAGCGCCAGCGAGTGAACCAGTCGCATACCAATTCACTCGCTGGCGCTTCGGGCTTGTAGCTGATTCGTAGACGACGCTGTTCGGTCAGGCGAGTGTCTCGCGTATTCGTTGCAGGACCGGATCCAGTAACGCAGCGTTGACGGATAGTCCGCGTCCGGCGTGGATGTCCGGCTTTCCTGAGTAGTCGACGAAATGGCCACCTGCCTCCTGCATGATGGGCACAAGCGCTGCGCAGTCCCATGGATTCAGCTCGGGGTCGACCATCACATCCGCGCGTCCGGTCGCGACCAGGATGTGTCCGTAGCAGTCGCCCCAGCCTCGCGACAACCGGCATTCGGAACAGAGCCGTTCGAACAACGCCTGCTGACCTTCTCTCGCCCAGCCCTGAATTGTCGTTGTGCAGAACAGCGATTCCGAGAGGTCCGCGACTTCCGAAACCCGGGCCGGCACTGGTTCTCGTGAACCGATTTTCCACCAGGCTCCGAGACCCGTCGCCGCGTAGACAACCTCACCCAGTGCCGGGAAGCTGCACAGGCCGACGACTTGCACCGCGTTGTGCTCAAGCCCGATCAGTGTCCCGAACAGCGGGACTCCGTGGATGAATGACTTCGTTCCGTCCACGGGATCGAGTATCCAGCGCCAACCGCTGCTGCCTTCTGAGTCTCCGAATTCCTCACCAAGCACGGCGTCGTTGGGATACGTCTCCGCGATCAGCTTTCGGATCAGTTCTTCAGCGCCGCGGTCGGCTGCGGTGACCGGCGTCGCATCGCGCTTGCGGTCGACGGCCAGATCGGGCGACTGATAGTGCCCCATGATGAATTCAGCGGCCTGCGCGGCTGCATCGAGCGCGAAATCGAGCCGGGATTGCAGTTCGTCGAGCGAGGGGGGCGTCATCGGTGTGTGTCCATGTACTGGAGTCCCGCCGGCAGACGGAATCAAAGTCAAACGCCTGCGTGCGGGTCTTTCAGCACTACGACCGCAGCTTGTCGCTGAAGATCTTTCGGACTTTGTCGACCTTCGGCTGAACGACGCGGCGGCAATACGGAGCCCGACCGTTCAGCTCAAAGTAGTCCTGATGGTACCCCTCAGCCGAATAGAATTTCGCAGCCGGTACGACTTCCGTGACGATCGGGCGTGAGAATTCGCCGGATGCGTCGAACTCCGCAATGACCGCTTCGGCCTGCTTTTTCTCCTGCTCGTCGTGGAAGTAGATCCCGGAACGGTACTGCGTGCCGACGTCCGCTCCCTGGCGATTCAATGTCGTCGGGTCATGCGATTTGAAGAACACGTGCAGCAAATCTTCAAAGGACACGACATTCGGGTCGAATTTCATCCGGATGGCTTCAGCATGGCCGGTGTTGCCAGAGCAGACTTCCTCGTATGTCGGGTTGGGGACCTGACCATTGCAGTAGCCAGACTCAACGCTTTCGACGCCTTCAATCAATTCGAAAACCGCTTCGGTACACCAGAAACAGCCGCCGGCAACCGTCAGCGTCTGGAGCAGGGCTGGATCAGAAGTCTGCACGGCGGTGATCGGGACAGCTTCGGATTCTGGCGGTAGTTGAATGTCGACGGGCCGATCAACTGGCGTTTCGACCTCGTCAACAACAGCGACGGCCGGTTGCATGGGCTCCGCCGTTGGCACTTGAGCTGGCCGTTGTGGCTCTGCGGTGTAACAGCCGGTCATTAAGAGCAGTGCCATAACCAGAAACAGTGGAGAGGCGGCTCGTCGAATGTAACGGGTTGGTCGAAAGGGATTCATTTCCCGGCTCCGCTTGATGAGGGAGATATGACGCGTCGAGTCAGTCCGGAAGGATAGCACGAACCAGTACGACGATCCGAGGGACACATCATGACCGCCGATCGACGCCCGTGACAGGACTGGTTGCATGTTCTCCGGGCAAGGGTTCGTTTCCTGATCACCTCGGCAACGTTGCTTCATTCTCCACGCGGGTTTCGGTAGCCTTTCCGCCTCACAGGGTGGGTCGACGGAGCGAGGCCGCCAGCAACTGAGGTCGCCTTGCTCCGTCGCTCACCCTGTCTTCGTTTCTCAGGCTCTCCGCACGGCCACTGGCCGATCGTCGGAACTCCAGGAAATCAAGACCTCTCACCATAACTGTAGAGCCCGCCATGAGTTACTTCCCTGAAATCGACAAGATCGCGTACGAAGGTCCTGGCACAGACAATCCGTTCGCGTTCCGCCACTACAACCCTGACGAGATCGTCGAGGGTCAGTCCATGCGGGACCTGCTGCGGTTCAGCGTGTGTTACTGGCACACGTTCCGGGCCACCGGCGTCGATCCGTTCGGGGCTCCCACGATGGTCCGGCCGTGGGAAGACGGCAGTGACTCGGTCGACAATGCACTCCGCCGCGTCGACGTCGCCTTCGAATTCATGGAGAAACTCGGTGCGCCGTTTTACTGCTTCCACGACCGCGACGTGGCCCCGGAAGGCGCGTCACTCAGCGAGAGCAACGCGAATCTGGACAAGATCGCAGCCAAGCTGAAGGCCGAGCAGGAACGCACGGGCATCGACCTCCTATGGGGCACAGCCAACCTGTTCTCAAACCCGCGCTTCATGCACGGTGCCGCGACGTCCTGCAACGCCGACGTATTTGCGTACGCGGCTGCTCAGGTGAAAAAGGCGATCGAAGTCACGCATCAGCTTGGCGGCGTGAACTATGTGTTCTGGGGCGGACGCGAGGGCTACCACAACCTGTACAACACGGACATGCAGCGTGAGCTGGACCATCTGGCTCGTTTCATGCACATGGCCCACGAACACGCGACTTCGATCGGATTTACCGGACAGTTTCTGTTCGAGCCGAAGCCGAAGGAACCGACGAAACACCAGTACGACTTCGACTGTGCCGCGTGTCTGAACTTCATCCGGGCAAACGGCCTGGAAGGTATCGTGAAGCTGAACGTCGAGACGAATCACGCCACGCTCGCCGGACACACGATGATGCATGAACTGGAATATGCCTCAATGCAGGACGCACTGGGTAGTATCGATGCCAACACAGGAGACCTGCTGCTGGGCTGGGACACTGATCAGTTCCCAACGGACATCTACCTCACGACGCAGTGCATGCTGGTGATTCTGGGACAGGGCGGGCTGACTCCTGGCGGTGTCAACTTCGACGCGAAAGTTCGCCGCGAGAGTTTCCAGCCGGACGACCTGTTTCACGCCCACATCGGCGGAATGGACACATTCGCGCGTGGCCTGAAGATCGCCGCGAAGATCCGGGCCGATAGTCGACTCGCCGACATCGTCAAGAATCGCTATTCGAGCTGGGACGAGGGCATCGGTGCGAAAGTTGAAGCCGGCGAAGTCAGCTTTGCCGATCTGGAAGCCTACATGCTCGAAAAGGGCGATTCGGCCCCCAACGAGAGCGGCCGGCAGGAAATGATCGAGAACCTGATCAACGACTACATCTGATCGTTGCCCGGTTTACAGGGCTGCGGGGCGGCCTTCACAGCAGCGTGAACGAACCGTCCGTGCATAGTTCAACCAGTGCCATTTCCGGGTTGAGCAGGAATGCGCAGTCCGCTCCGTTAAATGCTTCCGAGGCGAACACCGACAGCAACCGGAAACCATGCGCTTCCAAGTGCTGCACCGATTGCGGAACGTCGGGCGTGCTGTAGCAGACGTGATAGTAGTACTGTCGGCGTTTGAGAAAACTGCTGACGGGCGCGTCGTCCGACAGGCCTTCGACCAGTTCGATGTAGATACCCGGAGCCGTCTCGACAAAGCAGACGCGGACCTGCTGGCTCGCGATTTCCACAACGTCCGACACTCGACTGAACTGCAGGCCGGACGTATAGCTTTTGATGCTGCTCTCAATCGACGTGACCGCGCATCCGACGTGGTGGAGTTGCATGGCTGCCCGTTCCGTTCTTCCTGACCTTCAAGCCGTCGCCTGGTTTCCCGGCATGCCGGTGAGTGGCGACGTCGCTCGATGATGCAGCGGTTGTCCGACGGGCTGGTTCTGATTCGTCAGCGCAAACTGCCAGTTCAGTATCGCGCCGGCCACGAGAAACGGGACGTATTGAAAGCTGAGCATCAACACAGTCATCGTGCACAAGGCCAGCATGTGGCAGATGATCATCATCGCCGACGGGTAATGGCCGGACCGATACAACGCACTGACGAGCAGAATGACTCCGACATAGTGCAGCATCGCCGCCGGCAACCCGCCGACGAGAACGATCCCCAGATGAAAAATGTGAACGGTGTTTCCCAGGTGCTGAGTCAACTCGCGCGACGTTCCCATGTATCCCAGTCCAGTGAACCAGCACTCGGGCACGTACTCCATCGCATAGCGTAATGTTGATGTTCGTTCCCACAACGAGATGTCAGCTCGGTCGATCCTCACGCTGACAGTCGTCGTCACCACGTCGACCGTTTCCTGCAGTTGAGGTGACAGCACGAACACACTGGTGATGAGCAGCACAAGGACCGTTCCCAGAGTCACAATGCCGCGGCGGTTTGGCTCGCGCGTCAGGTAAAACAACAGACCAATGCTGGCGAAGATGGCCGACTTGGCCAGCGTCGCGACCAGCCCGAGCAGCAGTACTCCCAGCAGTCCGAGACGCCAGCGGTGACTGGGCACATACAGCAGCAGCGCGAACATCGGCGAGATGGCCATACACAGCCCGCTGCAACTGATATTGAGGCCGGCTGACCGGGTGGCACCGAATACGGTCCAGATAGAACTGCGGCCCACCGCGTCGAGAACGCCAGTGAGTTGCAGTCCGGCGACCAGCGAACTGATGCCCATCGAAATCAGCACGCCATAGACGAGGTTCCGTGGTCGAAAGTCCGCGAACGCCACCCAACCGAACGGCAGCACGATTCCAAAGATGTACGCCGCCTGTCCGACTTCGATGATTGATGCATCGGCATCAGTGGCCTGCGACACCAGAATGAGCGGCAGCGCCAGCAGCATGGGAATCTGCCAGCCATGAATCCGCTGAATTCGATCAAGGTTCAGCAGGATCGCCGGGATCAGTGCCATATCACCGAATGTCAGAGCCACATCGAACGGGCGCAGCGCGGGCCACGGCAGCAGCAGAAGGGCTGCCCAGGCAAACACAAGCTGGAGACGTCGTGGCTGCATGCCAGTCGGGTCGAGATTGAGGGAAACGAGTTCTGATTCTGGAGTGGTTGCCGGGTCACGCGGCTTTTGACTGGCTCACATCGTCGGGAACATCTCCGACGGATTTCGCTGTGAATTTGCGTTCCGGAATCAACATCGACTGAAGACTCGCTGGCACCAGTCGCGCGAGTTTCTGCAGTGGTCCGCGAGGCAGCTTCTTCAGCAGGACTCGGATATTCCCGGCCAAACGGCCCGAGCCCGTGCTGTGATCGAGTTCCGTGTGAAAGTTCAGGTCAGACACGGAGACAATCATTCGAGTGAAACCACTGATGCGCGCGGCGACTTGCGTCGGTGCATCGTGATACTCGTTGTAGTCGATCGTGATGTGCGGCAGTCCGAGCCGGTCGACCTGCTGCCGCGCATTTCTGGCGTGTTGCTCGATCATGTGGATCGCTCGTTTGCGATCATCCGGTCCTGAATCGCACCAGCCCTTGCGGCGGAAGCTCAAGTAGACGTCTTCCGGGTTGCGGCTCGTCAGGATGACGCCTGTCGCGTCGTGGTCGATGAGTTGGCCCCAGTACCCCAGCGTGATGGCGAATCGGGGGTCCTTCCACATCCACGGTGAATGGCGATTCCAGTGATCCAGCAGAGCGCGGTGTTCCGCCTGGACTAGGATTCGACCGATGGCTTCGACCTGCGTGGGCGTGATGGCGTCGAATTTCCATGTGTTGTGATGCGGGAACTCCACCGATTCGAACAGGCTCACGTTGGCGGCGATCAGGTCCTCGGCTTCGTAGTAGCCGAACGGGTTGTAGTCGTCACCGACACGCAGGCCTTCGCCGGTGTAGTAGCCTCGTCGTGCGAAAACATCGGACGCGAGACTCGTCCCTGATCGTGGTGGTCCTACGATGATCACATTGCGCCGCATTTGGACATCCTGTCCCTTGGGATTTCCTGCCCACGAGCTGTGGCAGGTCGACTTTCGGTGTCAGGCGAGTCTATTCGCGACCGCGAAACTGCAGCAACACGGTTTTACCGGCTCTCAACTAGCAATGACGCCCCGGAAACACCTGTCCCGACGAATCAGATTGAGTCCATTGCGAAAGCATGCGAGTCGAGGCGAGCCGTCTTGCTCAGGCGGCGTGAGAGTCGTAAGCTGCAGGGCTGGTCGTTACTTACGACACGAAGACTGTTCGGCAAGTCACCAGGTAACCGAGAAAGATTCGCTTCCCTGAAATCAGCCGCTGGGCGTTAGCCCACGGTTCTCGGCAAACCGGACGCTAACGCGTTCCGGCTGATCGAACTTCGGGAGTCGAGTAGTTCCCAGTGACTAAGAATACGACAGGTAGCCCCAGGCCAGGCCTGAAGAGCCCACCATGACAACTCACTGCCAACGAAATCGTTCGGGACGCGGCCTGTGTCTGCTGATGGCTCTATTCGCAGCGCCGGCGATTTCCATTGCAGCAGACACAACGTCCGCCACTGAGCCACTCGAATCCGGGCCAAAGAGCGGGGCTACGATCCATTCGTTCTTTGTCCGAGCTGTGACAGGTCCGCATCGAAATCGCTCGGTCTGTTATGTCTGCCGCTACGGCAGCCGGCCGGTTGTGATGGTCTTCGTTCAGAAGGTCGATCGCAAACTGCCCGCGTTGCTCAAGGCTGTCGACAAAATTGTGGACAAGAATCGAGTGACGGGTCTGCGGAGCTTCGGCGTCCTGGTGACCGACGAATCATCGCGCGCTGTACCCGTACTGCAGACGATGGCGTTCGACGAGCGAATTCGGATGCCTTTGACCGCCGCGACAACCGCTGTCGCCGGCCCAGGCGGCAATCGGTTGCACCAGGACGCGGCGACGACGGTCGTGCTGTATCGCGAACAGAAGGCCGTTGCGAATCTGGCCTTCAAGTACGGCAAGCTGAATGACGAGGCGATTGGAAGCGTGCTCGACGGAATCGAAGAGTTGCTCGAAGCGGACACCGACACGGAAAAGTGACCGCTCGCGGATTGAACGCCAACGATGACAGACACCGAGTCGCAGCAGGACCGCCGCCCGCGCGCGAGCAAAGCCCTGACCATCCTGTTGATCACTCTGGCGCCGGTCATCCTCGTCCTGAACGTCACGTTTGGCGTCGAGGAGCAGGTCTCTACCTACCCGGGCGAGGCCACGTTGCTCACGTGGGTTGTGCTCGCCCAACTGCTGATCATGTGGTTCGCGCGACGCGTGGTTCGTATCGCGTTCGCTGTATCCCTGCTGATCACGACCCCGCTGCTGGTCACGCGATTCCACTGGGGATACGACATCACGTTCGGTTTTGCGTCGCCATTAGAGGCAACGATTCTTACGTGTGTCGGAATCGTCGCACTCGTCGGATTGACGCTTGTGGGCCGGGGATTGCCGCTGGTGTCGAAGGAGTTACTCGAACAGGCGGCCCGACGTCGCACATATACACTGCGGTTCGTCTATGCATGCCTGGCGTTTCTGGCCGGGTTCAGCTTCAGCTTCCAGATTCTGCACCAGAACTGGGGTAATCCCTATGCGATCCTGGGGAAGGGCCAGGAGCTGTTTAAGCTGTTTGTGGGTATGCAGTTCTTCGGGATTTACCTGTTCATGCCAGCGATGTGCTGCAACCTGATTACCAGCGAAAAAGAACGCGACACATTGAGTCTGCTGTTTCTGACGCGCTTGTCCCCGTGGGGAATCCTGATTGGAAAATTCCTCAGCCGAATCCTGCCAATGCTGTTCTTCATGAGCCTGTCGCTGCCGTTGTTCGGGTTCGCATATTCGATGGGTGGCTTCGAAACTGAGTTGATCTGGTCAGCCGCATGGGCGCTGCTTGTTACGACGATTCAGGTCGGCACACTCGCACTGTTGTGTTCCTGCTGGTTCCGTCGGACCGTTGGAGCATTCATTGCCAGTTACATATTCGGGTTCCTGATGCTGTTCGGCCCGTTGATGCTGGACGAATGGACTGGCATCTTTCGCAAATTCCACGAGCAACTGGTCCCGCTGTTCGGAACAGGCGAGGTGCTTGGATACAGCCAGTACAATTTTGCGGGCATGTTCTTCGGTGTGGTCGCTCTATTCGACGGTAGACCGTCCAGCCTGAACCTGCTGTCGTGCATAATGCGCACCATTCCAATGGTGCTGCTTTCCGCCATCTTTCTGTTGTTGTCCCGTATGTGTGTCGTCCGCCGGGCGACAGCGCAACCGCGGAATCTTCTGCTGAAGATTTTCCGAAGTCTGGACAGCTTGTTCTGGACGCTGAATCAACACTTCGGGCGCGGAATTGTGCTCTCGCGGGGATCGAGCCGCCTGCCTGCGGACCGACCCATTGCCTGGCGGGAGACAACGCATCGGACGCTGGGTACGGCACGCTACCTTGTTCGCATCTTCATTCTGCTTGAGTTTCCTGTGCTGTTTGTCTGCGCGATGTGCGTCGGCTCCAGTGGCGGCGGGCTGGAGATCATGTCCGTCATGCTGATGATGATCTGGGTCGTTGTGTCGCTACTGATTTGCGGGGCATCGACCAGTCTGATTTCAGCGGAACGTTCGAGTCAGACGTTCGACACACTGCTGACCACCCCATTGACGAATCGCGACATCCTGCGTCAGAAATTCGTGGGCACGCGACGGCTGATGTTCGTGCTGTCGGTACCGCTGCTAACGATCTACTCGTTTCAAACCATGCTGCGGTTTGATGTGCCCGGGCTGGGACCACGGCGTTGGGGCCTCGAGGAAATGGACCCGACTTCGTTGACGTGGTGCTATTTCGCGACTGGCCTGACCACCGTGCTGATCTATCTGCCGATGATTTCCTGGTTGTCGTTCTGGATCGGGCTGAAGATTCGAAGTCAGGGAAAAGCCATCTGTGCGGCAGTCGGCACGCTGGTGGCCTGGTGTCTGATCCCACTGCTCGTTCTGTTTCCGTTCATCATCATGATGGAGATGAATGGAACTGGTGAGGGGGAGCTGCTGACCATCGTCAGCCCGATGATGATCATTCCATTCAACGAGTTCGCCAACTATCCGGACCCGTGGGAGGCCTTCTATATCAACACGGCTGTGTACGGGACCATTATGCTGATCATGCGATTCGCGTGCCTGTTTCGGTCAGTGCGATTGTTGGGACGCCACGATTCGGTGCCGTCCGAGTCGGTGGCCGATGTGCATCGCGCGCTCGGGACTGCGACGTCGTAAGACCGTGGCCGACGCAGGTCGTGCCGATTGCAAATTGCAAGTTTCAAATTGGACACAGGCGCGTCGTTTCAAATTTGCATTTTGCATTTTGAAATTTGCACTTTGAAATCGGCCCTCGAAGCAACGACCTCTCCTGTTCCGGTCTGTCCAGAGAACACAGGAAACGGGACCAGGACTACGTCACCGGGCAATGCGGTCAACATGACACGCTCTGGCCAACCGATCATTCAGCGCCCGTCCCAGCCCTTCATCCGGAAACGGCCAGGCGACGATAACATCGAGGCCCGCCTGATCCAGACGCCTCATCGCCGCGAAAAAACCTGCCGTGGCCGTTCGCAGGTCTCCATCGGTAGTCAGTGTTTCGATGGCGGTCGGTTCGAACGGCGTAGCGATCGGCCGCAGGCTGAGGACTCCAACTCGCAGATCGGCCAGCCGGTCTGCGTCTGCTTCGATGTTGAGAATCAGCGGCGTGCGGGGTGCGTAATGCTGTGGCAGCATTCCCGGTGAGGGAGCCGATTCGCCGCTCGACGACTGCCGGGTCTGAACGGGACCGATGACCGCTTCGATCCGCTCCTGCGTCACACCACCGTGACGGAGCAGACAGGGTTGTTCTTCCGTGAGCAGAATGACTGTCGATTCAATGCCCACGTCACACGAGCCGCCGTCGAGAATCAGGTCGATGCGGCTTCCCAGAGTTTCCGCGACGTGCGCGGCGGACGTTGGGCTGAGCTGTCCAAAAGGATTGGCGCTGGGTGCCGCGATCGGCAGGTCGACCTGACGCAACAGCTCGCGGGCCTGCGGATGAGACGGCATGCGGACAGCAACACTCGACAACCCGGAAGTAACCAGATCGGGGACGAGGTCCGTCTTCTCCAGGACCATCGTCAGTGGTCCTGGCCAGAACTCGTGAGCCAGTTGCCGGGCTGGCTCAGGCACATCGCGCACAAGCTGGTTCAACCATTCGTCAGATGCCACGTGGACAATCAGGGGATCAAAATGCGGGCGGTCCTTGACCTCAAACACACGCGCCACCGCGTTCCTGTCGAGCGCGTTCGCTCCCAGCCCGTAAACCGTCTCGGTGGCGAATGCGACAACCTGCCCGTCGCGCAGCGCGGTCGCTGCACGTCCGATGTCGGTTGTCACGGGGCAGCTTGTCTGGTCGTCGTTCAACGGATTTCCTGTTGAAGTCATTTCACCGCAGTCTTCGGCTTTCCGCCGCACAATCGATGCACGCCGTCAGACCGCGTAATATGGCGGGATCGCAGTACGCGGAACCCTTCGAGGACGTCTGTAATGAATCGTCGTGTGTTTTCTCAATTGATGGCGTTCGGCGCCGGGCTGTTTTCCGTACCATTGGCGCTCATGGGACAGAACCAATCAGACGGCGGCGACACGGGCGATGACGAATCGGATGACACGTCACTGCCTGGATTACCCTGGAAGAAACCACCAGTGACGGTCGAGGACTTCATTCCGCTCGCTCAGGCAAAGCTCCCGAAGGCGACATTCGATTACGTCACCACCGGATCGGAAGACGAGGTCACTCTGCGGGAAAATGTCGCCGCATTCCGGCGGATCAAGGTGCTGCCTCCGTTGCTGCACGGTGTTCAGGATGCGGATCTGTCGACGACCGTGCTGGGCCAGCGGATCGAACTGCCCGTCCTGATTGCACCCGTTGCCGCGTTGCGGATGTATCACCCGGATGGTGCTCTGGCTGTTGCACGCGCCGCGCAGAAAGCCGGAACGATCTTTGTTCCGAGTACGAGCGCGTACAACAGCGTCGAGGAGATCGCTGCGGCGGCGACCGGTCCGAAGTGGTTTCAACTGTACGCGCCTCGCGACCGTGACGTCGCGCGACGCCTGGTCCGCCGCGCCGAACAGAGTGGCTACAAAGCAATCGTCGTCACGGTCGACCTGGGCGAGCGGAAAGACGCCGATCTGCGCAATGAGTTCCGGCCGCCGAGAGAGTTTCTGCTCAAGCATCTGCGGGATGTCGGGCACACTCAGATCACGGGGAAAGAGAGCGACAAGGAGCTGCTGGCTTTTAACGCGAACGCATGGGACGTCTCGCTGAGCTGGGACTTTTTCAAATGGCTGCGAGGTGTGACGAAGCTGCCGATTGTTCTGAAAGGCGTGCTGACAGTGTCGGCCGCCGAGCAAGCCGTCGAACTGGGTATGGACGCAATCATCGTCTCGAATCATGGCGGCCGTCGCATTGATGGGATGCCGGCGAGTATCGATGTGTTGCCGGACATCGCGCTGGCTGTCGGTGATCGAACAGAAGTCCTGCTCGACAGTGGCATCCGTCGCGGCGGCGATGTGTTGCGAGCCATCGCGCTGGGAGCCAAAGCCGTGCTGATCGGCCGGCCACATGCATGGGCTTTGGCGGCCGGCGGCGAAGCGGGCGTGACCCGCGTGCTGGAGATACTGCGAGACGAACTGGCAACCGTCATGGTTGCCTCAGGCTGCGCGACGGTCGCCGATATCGACGGTTCAATTTTCACCGGGGAACGGTCCGACAGCGTGTGATGCGGCGTCCGGAAGACTCTTGTTGGAATCCCCATGAACGATCTTGTCCTTGCGATCACCGGAGCCAGCGGTTCGGCGTACGCCATGCGATTGCTGGAAGTGCTGGTCGCGTCGGGGCGAAACGTGCATCTGCTGATCAGCTCGGCCGGGACAATCGTCATTCAGCGCGAACTGGGTCGGGAAATTGATCTGGACCATTTTTCCATCCGACAGCTCCTTCCGAATGTCAGCGACGAACACGCGAGTCGGGTCCATTTTCACCCGGGCAACGACTTCATGGCGGGCATCGCCAGCGGCTCGTTTCCGACAGACGGAATGGTGATCTGCCCGTGTTCCATGGGTACTCTCGCCAGTGTCGCTCAAGGACTGTCCAGCAACCTGATTCATCGGGCGGCCGACGTGCATCTCAAAGAGCGACGTAAGCTGATCGTTGTCCCGCGGGAAACTCCGCTGGGCAGCATTCAGCTCGGAAACATGAAAGCGCTGGCCGACGCAGGCGCCGTCATTCTGCCGGCGATGCCCGGCTTTTATCACAACCCGCAGACGATCAGCGATCTGGTGGATTTCGTGGTGAACCGCATCTGTGATCAGCTCGGCGTCCCGATGGAACTGACATCGCGCTGGGGAACGCCCGAGTAAAGCCGGCGAAACTAATGTCGAGAGCCGCGACTCCCAGCATTCAGACTCTGGTTGCGGGACAGGGTTTGCGAATTCGCCTGAGATCCAGGCGGCTCCGGGAATTTCCAGCGAAGGTGCGTGGCGAGACCGTCGACTGTCTGATGTGGCGATCGTCTTTGGCACGGCAGACCATGACACGAACGCCGGAGGCGTGGCGGCATATAGCCTGGGGTGAAGCGCCGCGGCGTGAGCCGCAAGCGGAACCCCAGGTCAACCAGGCCTTTCAGAACCGTCACGCTCCCGAGGACTACACGTGACGAGCAGCGAACCGGCTGCGGACCCGGGGTTCCGCTCGCGGCTCTCGCCGCTCGCTCACCCCGGGCTACATGCC
>CAUZFZ010000209.1:0-15511 GCA_963579025.1 Planctomycetota bacterium
TCCGTTCAGAAATCAGGATCGCAAAGGACGCCGCTTTCTCCAAGACCACTTCAACTCACGGCAAAAGCCGAAGAACTCCAACTCACAACTCCCACGTGTTGTCGCCTCAGAGAGATCACACCCGTCAAAGACGGCGAGTACGTGGACGATGACGGCACGCTGTTCAAGGGACGTGACGATATCGAGGCCGAGTTTGCCGCATTCTTCAAGGCACTCCCGGGAACTAAGCTCGCGGTCGACGTGGACGACCTGCGCTTTGTTGGCGACTCGATGGCAATCGAAGAAGGCACGGCCGCAGTAACGCGTGCAGAGGACGACAGCGTCACCGTCAGCCGCTACATCGTGGTTCATGTCCGGACTAAAGACCGCTGGCAGATCGCCAGTGCACGCGACCTCGACAGTGAACCAGCCAGCAACCATGACCGGCTGAAGCCCTTGGAATGGCTCATCGGAGACTGGGTCGACGAAAGCGACGAGTCGACTGTTGAAACGTCGATTCGTTGGTCCGATGACGGCAACTACATCATCACGAAATTCAATGTGAACGTCGCCAGCGCGCTTGTCATCAGCGGCACGCAGCGCATCGGCTGGGATCCTCAAAAACGGCAGGTCCGTTCATGGATCTTCGATTCCCAGGGCGGCTTCGGAACCGGATTCTGGACGGAAACCGAAGCGGGCTGGATTGTAAAGACCACTGCAGTGCTCCCCGGCGGAATGAATGGCAATGCCACCGCCACTTATGCGAGTACCGGAATCGACTCGTTCCGGATGACGCTTAGCCAGCGAATCGTCGCCGGTCAGCCGCTGCCAAATCTTTCCCTCGATGTGGTAAGACGACCGCCGTCGATCAACAAATGACCCCACGGCAATGTACTCTATATCCGTTGCGATGGAGTTCCCGATAAACACGAAGAGGTTGAGCATGCGCTGGTCTGGATTGTTACCCCTGTTGGCTCTTGTGTTCACCGGCTGTTCGGGCAGTCCCGATCCGCAGACCGAGCGAAAGCCCGCACCGCGGCCCGTCAGTGTGCTGACGTTGGAGCAGACTGATCCAACGCGGTCGTTCGCTGTGACGGGCACGGTTGGCTCATGGAAGACCGAGGATATCGGGTTCGAAGTCAATGGCCGTGTGCAGTACGTGATTGAGCCCGAGACCAATGTTGCGGGGCCTGGAGACAGCGAACAGGATCCAGCACCGCTCGCCTGGATCGATCCGACGAAATACGAATCAGCAGTAGAAAGTGCAGCCGCACAGATCGCCGTGCTGCGCAAGCAGAAAGAAGCTGCGGTAATCGAATGGGAAAAGGTCCTGCCAGCTCAACAGGACGCCGCCAAGGCCGCTCAAGTACTCGCCGACGCTGACTTCCAGCGAGCCAAAGCACTACTCGACAAAGACGCGATCGCAAAGGCCGAGTACGACCAGTACGTCGCTCAAAAGGCAAGCGCCGAGGCGAAAGTCGCACAGCTCGTGGCGACCACAGAAGCTAAGGCAGCGGAAGTGACATCAATTGAGGCACAGATTGACCAGGCAATAGCCGACGAGAAAGACGTGGCTCGCGACCTCAAAGATTGCCGATTGACAGCACCATTGCGTGGTCAGATTGCTGAGGTGCACGTCATTCCCGGAGGCTCGGTCGAACGCGGCGAACCCGTGATCACTCTACAAATGATGGGCCCAGTCAAAGTCGAATTCGAAGTCTCGGCCGAGAGAGTCCGTCAGATCGCCTACAAGGAATCACTCAACATCATTCTGGCTCAGCCCGACGGAACTGACATTCGCGAGGAAGGCGTTATCTATCAGACGGATACAACCGCCGACCCATCCACGCGCACGTTTACCATAACGGTACTCGTTCGTAATCGACTGATTCCGACGGAGGTTCCTGATACCGTCGATGAGACGACTCTCGTCAAGACACGCGACATCTGGAAATTCCTACGTGGCATCGTCGACGAATCTGGTGCCTACTATGTCGAACAACACGCAATCCAGTCGGACGGTGAAGGTGACTTCGTCTGGAAGATCCTTGACGACAGGGATGGGGCACGGCGAGCGCGTGGACCGCTATTCGGTGTTGAGAAAGTTCGCGTGACGGCTGGCGAACGCCTAAAGCCGTTTCTCGAAGCATGGCGATTTCGCGATGTCGTCGTCGGTGAAGACGCAGATTTCGACCCCGAGCAGGATCGAGTACTTGGCAAGCTCGTTATGCCACCCGGCGTCACTGAATTCTCCGGCGGAAAAGTCCTCTTCGAGCGTGAGCAATGGCTGATGAGACCCGGCGATCTGGTCGGTGTTGACTTAAACGACAGTCGTATGCCGCAGGGGTTTTACGTACCGATCGACGCCATCTCCGAGAAGTCCGGAAAGTACTACGTTTTCGCAGTGGACCGAAACGATGGTGGCAGCAAGGTTCGACAGGTTGAGGTTACGGTCTATGACGGTCCAAATGCACAAAAACGAATCGAGGCCACTGGCGATGGCCAACTCTCCGCGGGGGCTCAAATCGTTCTGGGCGGTGTCCACTATCTGACGAATGGCGAAGCCGTGAACGTCGCGTCGGAAGTGGAGGGGAACTGATGAACCTCGCTGCCTTCGCGATCCGTTACCGACCGGTTGTCCTGACTCTTGTCATCTTGCTCATGGCGTGGGGCGTGGTCTCGTTCTTCACGATGCCTCGACGCGAAGATCCGGAATACACGGTCAGGACGTGTGCCGTTTCCACGTCATGGCCTGGTGCCCCAGCGACCAAGGTCGAGGAACTGATCACCAAGCCCATTGAAGAAGCGTGCGACCGTATTGACGATGTCGACCTCGTTCATTCGACAACCACGAACGGCTTATCGACTGTTTTCGTCGATGCAGACGAAACAGTCAGTGCCGCGTCCATCAACAATGTCTGGGACAAAGTCCGCGCCAACGTGGCGCGAGTGAAGATGCCCGAGCAGGGCATCACACCGATTGTCAACGATGAGTACGGTGACACGTATGTCATCCTCGTCGCCGTCTATCAGACACCGCTACCTGGTGACGCTGAGATCGCACCACAGAACGAATACTCATTGCGTGAGCTGGATGTTATCTCGGAGCGCATCAAGGACGAATTGCGGCTACTCGACGGTGTGGCGAAGTCAGAGCAGTATGGCGTGGTCGAAGAGGCAATCTACGCGGAGACCGATGCCGGGACATGGTCGCAGTTAGCACTAACGAGCGATCGTCTGCAACAACTGGTGGAGTCTCGGAATATCGTTGCCCCTGGCGGGACGATCGACACGGAATCCGGGCGGTTCTTTGTGAAACCTGGCGGCGAACTGAACGCTGTTAATGAAATTAACCAGATTGTTACCGGTCTTGCGGGCGATGATGACGCGACGCGGCAGGTCTATCTGCAGGACCAGGGCATCAATGTCGTTCGCGACTACGTTGATCCGCGTCAGGTGATCTGCCGCTACGGCGATGCCGAAACGTCCCGGCCGTGTGTCATGGTGGCGCTGTCCATCAAGTCTGGTTCGAACATTGTCACGGTGTGCGAAGCGGCAAAAGCCCGTATCGACGAGATGCGCCATGTCGAACTGTCGATCCCGCCTGATGTCGGCATCGAGTACATCTCAGATCAGTCGCAGAACGTAAACGTGAAGATTGAGCAGGTTCTGAGCAACGTCATTGGCGCGATCATTATCGTTGTGATCGTTGTGTATCTGGTTGTCGGGTTTCGCTCTGCCATGGTCATGGCGGCGAATATTCCGGTGGTTGTTCTCGCGGCCATCGCATTGATTACCCTGTTTGACGTACAGCTTGAGCAGATCTCGCTGGCATCGATCATCATCGCTCTGGGGCTGCTGGTAGATAATGCCGTGCAGGTTTGTGACCAGTCGCGGACGAACCAGATTGCCGGGATGTCGCCGGTCGAAGCGAGCGTGAAGGGTTCGACGCAATTGTCGACAGCCATGCTGATGGGAACCGCGACAACGATCGCCGCATTTGCACCCATGCTGATTGGCCTGATCGGGAGCACTCGGGAATACGTCTACAGTCTGCCGGTGACGCTCTCGGTAACGCTCGGTATCAGTTGGATACTGGCCATGACGTTTTGCACCATATTGGCCGGCGCCTTTATTCGTGCGCCCGCGGATCCAACGAAGCCATCAGCTCCGTTACCCTGGCTGTTCGCAAAGGTGACAGCGCTGATTACGCGTCGATCGAAGGCCGGCAGTACGGCTGACGAACAAAAGCCTGATCCAATCGATCGACTGTTTCGCAGCACGGTCCGGTCATGTGTGAATCACAAGTTCATCACGCTCGGTGTCGCGGCTGTCCTGTTCGTTGTGACCGTAAGATTACCTGTTGCATCGGAGTTCTTTCCCAAGGACATGCGCGACCAGTTTCCGATCGAGGTGTTTCTTCCAGAGAACTCAACCATCGAACAGACAGATGCGATCGCGCGACAGGTGGAGACAATCCTGCAGAAGCTGAGTCCGCTGATGGACTCGGCCGGGCAACCGGCGATGGACGAGGCAGGTCAAGCGATTCAGCAGGTTCGCAGTTTCCGTACGATGGTTGGTCGAGGCGGTTCTCGCTGGTATCTGAGCTGGGGTCCCGAACCGGCGAATGCAGCCTTTGCAGAGGTCCTGGTCCGCACAACACAGGCTCGATTCACCCCAGACCTCGTACGCCGCGTGCGTGAGATTGCGGAACAAGGTGACGAATCACTTGGTCTGCCTCCGATTGTCGGCGCTCGCATTGTCCCACAGGAACTGCAACTCGGCCCCTCCGAAGCGCCGGTCGAAATCCGTGTCGTCGGCTCCGGGTTCGCGGACATGCCCACAATGCGACGTTACGCCGACAGCGTTTCCGAACTGGTCCGCAACACGCATGGTACCTGGGACGTAAGCGACTCCTGGGGCGTGAGTGGTTATCAACTACGTGTCGATGTTGATCAGGACAGCGCCAATCTGGCGGGAGTCACCAATCTCGATATCGCGAACACACTGAATGCCTACTATGCCGGTCACAAACTGACGACGCTGCGCGAGGGGGATCATCTTGTCCCGGTCTACCTGCGACTTGGCAGTGACGAACGGGCGACGCTGGACGGGCTGCGCACCGCGTTTGTCGAAGGCACGAGTGGCAGGAAAGTACCACTCGACGCCATCGCAACGATCACACCACGCTGGGAACCGGCAACGATTGAGCGTCGCGATCTGAACCGCGTCATCTCAGTGTCTTCCCAGGTGGAAGCCGGCGTCCTGGGCAACGACGTCGTCAAAGGCATCATGAAATCGCCGGAACTGAAAACACTTCAGTCGGAGATGCCAGCCGGTTTCGGGATCGAAGTTGGTGGAAACCTGGAGAAATCCAATGAGAACGCGGCACATCTGGGTGTGTGTCTGGGAATATCCGTGCTGTCGATCATTCTTCTGCTGGTCATTCAATACAACGGCTTTGCGAAGCCAGTCATTATTCTGACAACACTGCCATTGGCGCTGATCGGCGCACTGCCCGGTTTGTACTTCACGAATAATGCACTGGGATTCATGCCTCAGCTCGGCATCCTGTCGTTGTTCGGAATCGTGTTAAACACTGGCATCATCTTTATCGAGTTTGCAGACCTGCTGATTGCTGACGCGGCGAGGAAGTCAGACGGCTCAGGTCCGATCTGTGGCCTTACTCGTGATGAGTTTCGAAGCTGCCTGGTCGATGCCTGCAAGCAGCGACTCTTGCCCATTTTCCTGACGACCGCCACGACAATCGGCGGCCTGTTACCACTGGCGATGAGCGGCGGACCGCTGTGGGAAGGCATGTCATGGTGCATGATCTACGGACTGATCGTGGCGACGCTGTTGACGCTGCTTGTGGTACCGGCCCTGTATGCGATGTTCGTCGAGACCTTCGGAGTCCAACCCGTCAAGGTTGAGTCGACATGAGCAGTTCGGAACCAGAACGCAGGCAAGACAATTCGGACGCTGGTCGATGGTCTCAGAGTCTCGGGCACACGAGTTTCACGCGACTACTCGTTGCACTTTCCGTACTGCTGTTCGCCTCCCCATTCATTGGAAGCTTCGGCAACCAGCTTGGCGAGTTGTTTTCGACCCTGCTTGTCGTCGTTCTGCTCAGCTCAGTGCTGGTCGCATCCGCGCTGGCCGTCAGTGAAAGCAGGCGGCAGTCACGAGTCACGCTGATCCTTGCCGCCGCATGCGTTGTTCTGACCTGGCTGGGCAACCTGACCGATTCGTCTTCATTCCGTGTCAGCCAGCAGATCCTGACGATTGGGTTCCTTGCACACGTCGTGCGACTGATCGTGAGGGCTCAATTCCGTCAGCGCAGTGCGGATCACGACACAATTGCTGCCTCGATTTGCGGGTATCTGCTGATCGGAGTTGCCTTCGCCGTCGTCTATTCGCTCGTCATTCAATTAGACGCCAGTGCATTCGACACCGGAGAAGCTGCTCCAGGAAGTCAGACGTCTTTTCACTTTGGAAATCGCCACACTTTCACTTCCCTGTACTACAGCTTCGTCACACTGACAACGCTTGGCTTCGGTGATATTACTCCGGTCTCGATGCCCGCTCGAATGCTGACCACGGCCGAAGCCCTGATCGGTCAGTTGTACCTGGTCGTGCTCGTGGCTCGACTTGTCGGGTTACATATTTCAAATGGAATGACTCAGCCGACAAACATCAACGACAACCAAGAGTGATGTTGTACCGCCTGAGTACAACCTCAGGCCCGGCCCAGAGGCTGTGCCGGAACATCAGATACCGTCGCCGCCTCCCACCGCAGCGGGACCATCAGCATTCGCCGGCTTCTTCCGGTAGTCCAGCCAGATCACGGCCGTCCCATCTTCGCTCGCACTGACGATCGTTCCGTCAGGCGAGGTATCAATAGAAGTGACCGACCCTCGATGTGCCGCACCGCCCGCTTCACCGTCCCACGCGGGCAGTGCGATGTTGTCGAGCAGAACATTGGGATCGTTCGCTCCAAAACCACGCGGGACATTCCATACGGTGACGGCCCCGTTGCCGGATCCTGTTACGAGCCGTTGCGTGCCCGGATCAACTCCCGGAACAAAACCAACAGCCATCAGTCCCTCGGGACTTTCGGTGATCGAACTGTGTTGCCGGAAACTGTTCCCGTCGACTTTCCAGACCCAGCCAATGATTCCGTCGGACGCGTTGCTGCTGGCACCGGCGGCTACCCACTTTCCGTCCGCGGAAAACGCTCCACAGACAAAGTCGTAATCCACCTCCTGGTTCACCGGGAGTTCGGTTGAGACCATCTTCCCGGCTTGCTCAGTCCAGATTCGCGGCGTGTCGTCGGCTCCCACAGTCAGCAGCCGATCACCCTGCGGCGACCACACAGCATGACGAATCACTCCTTTGTGCCCCGTGAGTGCGGCCACTTCCGTGACCTTGTCGTCTTCCGGAAACCATTCCCAGATCTTTGCCGTACCGTCGCGGTTCGCAGCCAGAAACCGATACCGGCCGATTTCGGGGCTGAACGCGACGCACGATACGACGTGCGGCGTTTGCAGGTTGTAAAGAGAACGACCGTACGACTTGCCGTTCGGATCGGCGTTGAAAATTCGCACCATGCGGCTGCCCGTGACGACAAACTTTCCGTCACCCGAGAAATCCGCGGAGAAGATCGTAGCGTGGGGTCGGAAGCTGCGTTGATGTTGACCCAGCGGCACGCCCGCGGCATTGCGACGCAACTTCCACTGGTGCGCTGTGAAACCGTCAAATGTCACCACATGTCCCGGCAGGCCAGGTTCCGGTGGGAAAGCCGCGGCAGTCGGTTCCGAACGTCGTGTCGTGTCGGCCAGTAGCCACTTCGGATTCTCCCAGTCGGGAGCCTGGAAAACTCGCAGAATGTGATCAGCCACGACAATGAAGCGGTTTCCGTCAGACGACCATCCGATCGAAGTGATCTCGGTATTGGATTGATTTGTGGCCTCGTCAGCGTTGGTGTCCAGCACGATCTTGTCGAGCGGAATCTCCTTGCGCTGGTCTGGTTGAGTGACGTCCCACAGGTGCAGGGTCTGAAGGGATTCTGTGCCAAACGTCACAGTGAGAAACTGGCTCCTGTCAGGTGACAGTGCCAATTGCGTGATGGCTCCAGTCTCATCCGCGGAGCCGGTGTCGAAACGTGGCTGAGAGACCAATCGGACACTGGGCTCCGTCTCGATTTTCCAGTCAAGGATTTCGCCATCGACTCCGGATGACACGAGCCGCGTGTCACTCAGGAATTCAATCGCCGTCACGGTGGCAGTGCCGTGTGCTCCGGGGACTGTGGCGATCACTGATCCCGTGCGATCCCAGAGCGCCACCTGGCCACGGCGCGTGCCAGTCGCAAACACGTCGTTCCCTGGCGAAATTGCCACGGCTGATACGGCAACCTGAAACCCCCGACGATTACTGATCAACTCGAGTTCAAGACCCGGTGTGGACGAATTCGCCAATTCCGGCGGCTTCACCAGTTCAGACGTCTTCCACAGGCGAGCTCCATACACTCGGTTGGTATCTGAGTTCTCCCTGGGTTCCGAAACTGTCGTCAGTATCCACTCGCCATCTTTTGAGACGGCAACCGCATTGAGCAATCCAATGTTGCGGATTCGTGCCAGTTGGTGACCGGCACCGCCGCGTCCCTGCAGATCTGCATTCCACAGCGACAATGTGGCGTCGAAACCAGTTGTCAGGACCAGGTGGTCTGGCAGGTCTGCGTTCTCACCCACCGGCACGAACTGAATTCCTGAAACATTAAACCGGTGTCCTTCCTCGAAGGCCGGGTCAGCCTGGAATTCCAGTGGCAGCGATTCCGGCGTGGTAGCAGGTGCACCAGTTGCAGCCGAACTGACGCGCGCCCGCCGGTCCTCACCAGCAGTCATCAGCCGCTGGCCATCGTGACTGAGCCGTACGCAATTCACGGCTCCAATGTGTCGGGAAATCACGCACCGCGTCTTGTTACATCGGTCTGATTCGTTCGGCGTATTCTGAAATAGCACCGGACGAAAAACTGAAGGGGCTGCGCGTACAGTCTGTGCCCGGTTTCTGACTGAAAGTAATCGACGTGTATGCGTCGGCTTGCGATCGAGCGTCCAGGTTGCCGCATTCGTCGAAGACACCGGGCGTGCAGCATCGCCCGGTGGCTTCTCGATGATCCCATCCCTCAGCAACTCGCGTTCGCGCTCGTATCTCGCCAGATTCCAGAATCGCAGTGATCCCTGACCGCTCATGGATACCAGACGCTCAGCAGACTTCAGGACAAACTCGCATCCGATGACAGGGTCGCCGTGACCCATGAGCCGGTGGATTGGTGTTTCCGGAAGACCGACATCGGGATCAGACACGTCCCACACACCCACTGTGTAATCCTTCGATGCGGTCAGCAGTCGCGTTCCATCCACCGAAAAGTTCAGAGCCGTCACTGGGCTGGCATGAACTCGTGAGTTGGATTCGCGTACCAGCCTGCCCGAGTCGGCTGTTCCCGAGAGTCGCAGAACCAACACGTTGCCGCGTCCATTCTGGCTCACAACGAGCGTTTTCCCGTCCGGGGCAATCGCAACGCGTGACAGCGAAATCGTCGGATCGATGGGAGCCTGATATTCGAACTTAAGGCTCAGTGAGGGCTTAACGGTGGCCTTGACCAGAAGACACTGGTCCGAGGTCAGGACGATCAAACGGCTTTTGCCGGGAACGACAACCAGGTCCTGAATCGGTTTGTCGGCTTCATATCTGCCCAGGCGTTTTCCGCTGCGCGGGTCGATGACACGCACGAACCCGTCACGCTCCCCGGTGACGAGCCACTCTCCATCCGGAGAGATGTTCATCGCCGTCACTTTCTGGTTCAGCTCGGCGAACACCGTGAGTGCCGCATCGTCGCCTGATGCAGTGTCGCCGACGTACACAGTTTTCTGTGCAGCCACGAAGACCTTCAGACCGTCCGGTGTCGTGCTCACAAATTCGACGGCACGGTTGTTCGGCAACGTAAACGTCGCGGTCGTCGCTTCGGGAAGTTCTTCCGCACCAGCATCCACTCGCCAGACAGAGACAGTTCCTTTCGCATCACCGACGACAACCGTTCGGCCGTCACGACTGACCGCACTCGTCTTGACTGGTTGACGCGTTTCACGCAGCCCGTCTCGCGCCTGGTTGAGCTTCCTCTGAATCACGTCCTTCCTGGCGTTGCTGATGTCTGTCTTAAGAGCCGCCTCCAGGAGCCTGATTGCAGGTTCGTACTCGCCGACACGCAGCTGGCCATTGGCCTGTGCTACGGTCGCCTTATACACGCCTTCAATCTCCGCGCGCGCCGCTGCGGCCAAAGCCTCCTCCACCTGCTTGTCAGCAAGTTTCGCGTCAGCCTCGGCCTTCGCCTTTGCAGTTTGTGCCAGCTTCGCGTCAGCCACGGCTTGCGCCTTAGCCTTTTGCGCCTCCTTCGCGTCAGTCTCGGCTTTCGCCACAGCAGTTTGCGCCAGCTTCGCGTCAGCTTCAGCTTTCGTCGTGTCAGCCCTAGCTTTCGTCGCAGCAATTTGCGCCAGTTTCACGTTAGCCTCGGCCTCCTTCACGTCGGCATTGGCTTTCGCCACAGCAGTTTGCGCCAGCTTCGCGTCAGCCTCGGCTTTCGTCGCGGCAGCTAGCGCCAGTTTTGCGTTAGCCTCGGCCTCCAGCGCGTCGGCCTTGGCTTTCGCCACAGCCGATTGGGCGACCTTCGCGTCAGCCTCGGCTTTTGCCTTGGCAATTTGCGCCTCCTCTGCCTCAGTCTCGGCTATGGTTTTTGCCGCGTCGGCGTCTCGCGTCGCGTCTGCGATGAGTTTTTTCGCGCTCTCGTCGGCAGTCGCAATGGTCTCTTTTGCGACGTCCAGATTGCCAATCAACGTCTCGTTCTCGTGGTTTTTTGCTTCCAGCGCCTGGCGACCCTGGTCAATCGAATACAGTCCCGCAGCACCACCGACGACGATCACTAACAAGGCGGCTACGAGGAATTTCAGAGCGCGACGTTTGGCTCGGTCGGCTTCCTGTTTCTTTTCTTCGGCTTCCCGCTTCTTCCTGTCCGCTTCGAGTCGCTGAACTCGACCTTGCCGCAGCTGGGACCGCATCGACTCGAATTCCGCATCCATGGCGTCGGAGTCCGATGTACCGGGCTTTTCCGGCAGCATGGCGAGTCCGAAGTCGTGGTCACCTTGCTCCAGTGCTTTTTCGGCACATTGCAGTCTGGCCTTATGTTCGCCGACGAGGGCCCGACTGTTCTCTGACCACTCGCGTTGAGCTTCATCAAACAGCGTGATCGCGTTCTGCAATTTCGCGTAGTCGGGATCGCCCGTCAGCAGGTTGTTTGCCCGATCTGTCAGAGTGAGGCTTTCTTCGTGCTGACGTGCCTCATTGATCGCCAGTTGGAACTCCTTGACAGTCCGGTGCCGTCTGCCTGGATTCGTCGCAAGAGCCAGACGCGCAATGTCCATCAGCTCGCCAGTTTCCTTGACCTCGCGGATTCTGTTGTTACCAACGACCTCGGCGATCTGAAAATGCACTGCATCGATGCCGCGACCTTTTGGCGACTTGAATTCGTGCGGAGGAGCGTCCGTCAGAATCTCAAACAGTATTGCCCCCAGCAGATAAATGTCGCTCCACTTCCCCAGCCGCTCGACCGGCCCGAGGATCATCTCTGGGGCCATGTAGTACGGTGTTCCCTGTCCCAGTGATGTCGCGCTGAGGCTAACGTCCTCGTTGTCTGATCCAGGCGCCGGGATCGACAGGCCCCAGTCAAGCACGACGACCTCGCCGAACTCTCCCAGCATCACGTTTTCCGGTTTCAGATCGCGGTTGAGCACACCTTTGTGATGCGCATATGCAACGGCGTCCGCGACCTTCAGTAGAACATCCAGATTCTCTTCCAGCGTCATATCCGCAATGCGCTCATTCCACGGCGTCCCGACGACTCTTTTCATCGAGTAGAAGGGCATGTCATCCTCAGTGACGCCCAAATCGTGGATTGGCACAATGTTTGGATGGACGAGATTCGCTGTCACGACGGCTTCCGAGAGAAACATCTCACGCCGCTGTCGCTGCATGGTCTCAAACCGGTTGGCTCGCTTGAGACGTCGAATGGCTTTCTGACTCATCGGCTTCAGTGTCTTGAGTGCCAGATCGCGATTCAAAGATGTCTGACGAGCCTCGTACACCACACCCATGCCGCCTTCCGCCAGGCGATTGACAACTTTGTAGTCGGGGTCCCTGTGCGTGCCAAATGGGGCTCCGGTGATGGGACGGCGACGAATACGAAGTGCAGAGTCCTGGCTCGCGCCTTCCGCAGTCGTTTCCGTCTGATTCGTTGGTTCGACAAGCGTGCCTTCCTGAGTCGCTGCCAGATATTCATGGCTCGTGTCGTTCGGGACACCGGGCGCGCCGAGACCATCGCCCGTGTCGGAAGCGTCCGGTGACTCAAGTTCGTCGAGTGATCCGACATCACCCAGTACTCCCAGGTCTGTCCATTGGCTGGAAGCCGCGCGGCTGCGCATCGATGCCCCGGGATCCCAGTTGTTCTCACCCGGTGGTAATGTCGAGTCATACAGCGAACCCTCTTCGGACTCGTCGCTGACCCCGAATGGATCCTCTTCGGACTTCTGTCGGCGTAGCCCTTCCAGCACCGACTGCCAGTGTTCGAACTCATCGTCGTCGCTGCCGTCAGAGATGGTCCGGTAGCTGATCGTCTGCGAGTAAACGTCACTGCCAACAACCGGTCCAGCCGGGATTTCGAACTGCGTGGAACGACCGAAACTCCTGGTGTCGTCGGCATCCTGCTCGGAGACTTCAGGCCCATCGGTTACGACTTTGCTGCCGGATGTGCTGCCAGGTCTCGTGGCGCCAGTCGGGTCCGCGGACTGCGCCGGACGACCCGCATCGGCTGTCTGCTCATCGGCGACAATTGCAGGACTCGAATCAGTACCGGCCGGACCCTGACCTCCAGACGTGCCCGCCGACGTATCCATGGGCAAAGGCTCATCCCAGGTCTCGGCGGCGTTGATCGTTCCCGATTCCGGGTGGCTGGATTCGTCGCACGCGGTTTCGTCCACTGATTCGCCAAAGTCGAATCCGGGCATCAACGTACCCTTCGGTCGCTTCGATTGGCTGGACTCGTCCGATTCGTTGTGTCTGGTCATGACCATCGTTCCCGGTAGATCACTATTCACCCGCACGACGCACACGCCGTAACAGCCGAGCCGCACGCGAAAACTCCTGCTCGACGGGACCGCTGCCCTGACGACGGCGTCTCGCCAGAGCTCCAAATGTAATCCCCAGAGCGACAGCGCCTGCTGGAGAAGCGTCGGAACGATTGTAATCACTCACCTGAGCAGATTGCTCCTGATCTGAATTTCTGTCGACTGCTCCTTCGGATTCGGGTACTCGATTCCCTGCCGATGAATCGAGCTGAGTCCTACTGGCCGAGTCGGCTGCATTCGCTCCGTTGGGTGCGTCCACGTCGAGCACGTCTTTGACGGCGGCTTGACCCTGATCATCGGGAGTGTCGGCGGAAGCATCGGCCTCATCGCCTTCGTTCGGTCCAGCGTTTTGATTTGCGTCGGCATCCGGATGTGGGATTTTCATTCCATCCGGGTTGATCGGAACAAGTTCGAGTGGCTGAATTGCCTCACCAGCTTCCGGCAGAA
This sequence comes from Planctomycetota bacterium, assembly GCA_963579025.1. Classification (GTDB taxonomy): domain Bacteria; phylum Planctomycetota; class Planctomycetia; order Planctomycetales; family Planctomycetaceae; genus CAUZFZ01. The sequence continues at coordinate 13,659 of CAUZFZ010000209.1, forward strand.
ACTCAGTGCCCGGTCCGAGTCGTCCTCCTGACATCTCGAACTCGAAGACGCGTTGTTCAATCGTGATCCCTTTCTGCGGGATCCGAGTGACAGTCCAGATTTCATAACTGGTGTTCTGTCGGATGTCCGAATTGCTGGTAATGTAATTCTCCAGCCGCTCCGGGCTGCTCAGCAGCCGCTCACCCTGCTCGATCGTGAGCTGTTGCGATTCTTCCCCGTCATTCCACCGAATTTCCAGGAAGTCCTGCGATTGTGCGGCACTGGAAGCCGTCGCGGCGCCAGCACTTTCCGGAATGAGTGGTTCAACAATAGTGACCAGACTCGGTCGAGCGTTTGGATCCGGGGAGGCTGCTTCAACCACCACGGCGTCCACCAGAAGCTCCTGCGGCGGTGCACCACCAGTTTGGAATTCCCACTCGGCCCGGCCTGTGGATGGCGCCTCGACGTTGACGGACTCGCCCTGGCCTGCCTGCTGGACATTCACCAGTGTCTGCGCATCCACCAGCGTTGGATCAAACAGAATTCCATCCGTGTCTGTTGAACTCAGCAGCGCGAGCTGGTTCGCGATGTTGGAGACATCGAACGGTTCACTAGTCCCTGTAAAGGTGGCAACATCCACTTCATTCGAGCCGTCCGGGTCTGTGACACTGTCTCCCGCAATAACGATCGATTCGTTTTGAGTGACCGAGAATCGGACTCCCACAATGAGCGGGTTGATTTCCCGGCCGTTCCGTCGAGAACTCAGAATCTCAGCCAGGATGTACCGGTGTGGAATGCTGGCTTCCACGCCTCCGGTCGGAACGATGTAAATCGACTGTCTGGCTTCGTCCCCGCTGTAGAAATTCGAGTCGTCGGGTGCCCCGGCCAGGAGTCTGAATCCGGGAGGATCAGTTGGCGTGACCCCCCAGTCCACGTCAACCCGGAGGTTTTCCTCTCCCAGCACTCCGACGGTGACGTCCACTCGCCCCAACTGCGAGGCATCCAGTCCGGCTCGCATCTCAAGGGATGACTCCACCTGAAGAAACGCCGCCTGAATCGGATCGCCGTTGCCATCCATCGTGACGAACAACGCCGGTCGCGGAGCGATCTGGCGTGTCACACCATGGTCAGTGCGAATCTCAATGTCTTCACCCAGCGTCACCCGCCCTTGTGCTTCGATCTGGACCGCATCATTCACAATCATCGCGTCCGCTGGTGAGGTGGCTATCGGCAGCCCCGTAGTGGGATCGCGGTTGATGTCTGTACTCATTCCAGGAGTCGGATCATCGTCCGTGGAGAGCGAACGACCGTTCATCAATACGAAGTCTTCTCGCGCGGTGATTCGAATGCTCTCGCTGACACTCGTTCCATCTCCCGCCATCCCGGCGACACTCAGGGTGGCATCCTCAACGGCCACAATATCGTCGTTGATCGTGATGTCGTCTGCAGTCAGTATCACAATGCTCTCAGACTGCACAGCCGCATTGGCCAGATCGTCCACGCTGTCGTTCATGACAAGCAGATCACCGCCCGTCTGCAGAGTAATTGAAACCATACCATTATCAGGGTCATTCGACCCCGTCGCGTCGGCGTCGTTATCGACATGAATGATCGTCAGGTTGTCGACCTCAATAATCTCAATATTCCCGGCGGCGCCCCTTCCCCCGACCTGGTCGACATTGTCAACATCAAGCGAAGCGACCTGCGTCTCGATGGCATTTCCTGTGCCGATGCCTGTGACCGCATTGATCACAACCCGTCCGTTGGCGGCGTCAATGTCTTCACCACCAGTGTCGCCGTTGTCGATCACGCCTCCCGACGTCGTGTCGATCGTTACTGCCGTCAGGCTCGCGCTGCTCGTGAGCAGTCGGCCC
>CAUZFZ010000210.1:0-15342 GCA_963579025.1 Planctomycetota bacterium
TCAAAGCCAGTCGCACCAGCCCCATCGTCCGAGCAAAACCCTCCTCACTCCGCTCTGAGCCCCAAAATCCCCGAGGAGACAGACCGTCCGGGAATTGCTGCCGAACGCACGAGCTGTCCGGCAATGTGTCGTCCAAGCCGAGTGTTCGGCAATGCATCTACTGCTTTCCCAACTCGAACAGCAAACTCCAAAAGCCGTTCTTCAATATCTGCCCCCTTCCGAGCCGATTCGCTCTGTTCCCTCCTCCTTTCATTTTGCATTTTCCAATCTCCAATACTCATTAATCATTTCTTCGTACCGGCGAGTTAGCGTTTCCGAATCAAGTCCGACAGCGCCACCGCACGCACGATGTCCTTGACTCGGTATTGGTTCTTCTTCGCTTCTTCTTCAATCGACTTGAGGTCGCCACGGTCATCCACGGTCAGCACACGCCGGAGCGCGTACGTACAAAGGTGTTCGATGAAGGCCCGCGCGACCTTGTCGCGGTCCTCAAGCAGCAGCCGTTTGAACTGGATGGAATCGGTGAATGGACGGCCGTCGGGCATGACGCCCGAGGCATCGACGATCGGATCTTCACCCACGCCCGTTGGAACCCGCTCGCGGGTGCGCCGTTGGCCGATGGCATCGTACTGGTCGAACGCCAGTCCCAGCGGATCGATGTTGCGGTGGCAGGCAGCACAACTCGCGTTCTTAGCGTGTGCTTCAATTCTCTGGCGGATGGTTATCTTGGTGCCCTTTGGTGGAATGGGCTCGATCGGATCCACATTGGCCGGAGGTGACGGCGGAGTCTTGTTAAAGATCGCTTCACTGACCCACACGCCGCGATGCACCGGACGGTGACGCGTGCCGTCTGAGGTCAACCCGAGCACCGCGCCCATCGTGAGCAGACCGCCGCGATGGTCCTCGGGCTTGAGCGAGACACGCTGAAAGCCGCCCCCTTTCGGTTCGGGCAGTCCGTAGAAATCGCAGAGCCGGGCGTTGGCCATGGTCCAGTCGGAATCGAGGAAGCCCTCGATGGGCAGGTTCTTCACAAGCATCTCGCGGAAATACTCGACCGGCTCGGCACGCATGCTCGTTTCGAGCCAGTCGTCGTAGCCGGGGTAGAGTTTCTTGTCCGGCGGAAACATGCCCACGCGGTGCAGTTGTAGCCACTGCCGCGAGAAGTCGTCGATGAATCGGTTGATCCGGCGGTCCGTCAGCATCCGGTCCACTTCCTTCCTCAGCCCATCGCCGTTCAGAACGCCGCCTCTGGCCGCGGCGAAGAGACTGTCATCGGGCATCGAACTCCAGAGGAAATACGAGAGCCGCGAGGCGAGTTCCGAGTCGGTCAATCGTTCGCGGGCATCGGGATCGCCCTCGACGAGATAGATGAAGTTTCTGGACGTCAGCACGCCCAGCAGCGCGATACGGTAAGCATCGGTCGCCTTTTCACCCGCCTCGCGTTCGGCGCGGTAGGACTGCAGATAGTCCTCCAGTTCATCCTTCTTCACCGACCGCCGCCAGACGCGTTCGGCGAAGCGTTGCAAATGCTCCGCAACCACTTCGGGAGTCACGTCATCGGGCGGCAGCACGCCTGCTCGCCGGGACTTTTCCGCCTCTGTGACCAGCGGCCCTTCCCATTCGATCCAATCGAGGAGCACCGTCGAGAAGATGCCGTTCCCTTTGTCATCGAACATCTGCGGGGCGTTGGGGTTCAGAAGCACGGTCTCGCTGCTGTGCGTGAAAACATAACCCCTGCTGGCGATCGCATTGCGGAAGGCAGCGCCGCCCCTTCTGTCCACAACATCGGTGGACACCACGCAGAAATGCAGCCCCGTCGGCGTCTCGAGAAACACTTCGAACTCATAAACCTGCGGTTTGTCTTCCGGTGCCGTGATGTCAAATTCAATGAGGCCATCCACGGTCTCCTCACTGGTCTGCTTGCCGATACTCAGGTGGGCCGGCTGGCCGCCGGGCGGGCGGATTCCGCTCGCTTGAAGGCGGAGTTTGTAGAGCCCGCTGTGCTCCGGCCCCGTCCTTCCAAGCCAGTTGGAGGACAGCGCAGGCTGAACTCGACCGGGGAAAAGGAGGTAACGCAGAGGCCGCTTGATGCCGAACCGGTCCAGCGCCTCCTGCTGGCTCTTCCCACCGCCGTAACGCAACTCGGCGGCAGTCTTGCGGATCTTGCGAGCTTCGCCGGACGTGGCGGGGAAAGCGCGGTCGAGCACGATGTCCGCCGCGCGGTAATAGCGATCCACATGCGACGGCGAGAGCGAAAGCTGCGAGCCGATGCGTTCATACCCGTGCCACAACGTGTCCTCGTTCAGCTCCCCCGGTTTGGCCGGATCGTAGCGCACGCCAAGCAGATCGTAGACCGTGTTCTGATATTCCTTCCGACTGAGCCGATAGTGCGCCACCGCCGGACGCGCCGCCATCCGCGCCGCTCGACCTTCCTTGAGCAGCGAGTCGAGTTTGGTAACGAAGTCCGCGATCTCGTCCTGAGTCGGCTGCGGTTCATCTTCCGGGGGCATCTCGCCGCTGTTGACCTTATCGAGCGCCTCTGCCCAGTGGTGCGCGTCCAGTCCCGCCTTGAAATCTCGCGACAGCCGGTCGATCCGAATATCGCCTTTCTCCTTCTGAGGGCCATGACAGCGGACGCAATGCTTCTTCAGAAAGGCTTCAAACGGTTCCGCAGCCGAAACAGACATCGCTCCGGAAAGGAACGCGAACACGATGAAACACGTAGTGGATTTCGCCAGAAATCCATGAGATCGGGTAGGCTTAGGACAGTTTCCGAGTTCGTCTTCAGTGGTGTCGTGAGCCGTGACGCGTAAGCGGCCGGGCGCCAGAGGCCTGACGGCCAACGGCTCACTGCAAACGAACTCTGAAGTTTCTCTAGCTCGCGAGTACTGGCGAATTCCACCATACAAATATTGGAATGGGCTATCGGACATAGATTATCTCACTGGTATTCAGAAGCGGGTGTAACTTTCTGTGCTGTTGTTTCCGCCCAAACTCATTGTAACGGTCATGACTACAGCGATGTCGATGTGGTGCCTGTCGAGCAGTCTCATGCCAGCAACTCGTCAATGACATGCCCATGCACATCGGTGAGACGTCTCTCTATGCCGTTGTGATAGAACGTCAGTCGCGTGTGATCGACGCCCAGCAGGTGCAGAGCCGTTGCGTGCAGGTCGTAACTGTAGGTGGGATTCTCGACGGCTTTGAAACCGAGTTCATCGGTTGCCCCGTAACCGACTCCGCCTTTGATTCCGCCGCCGGCAAGCCAGGCCGTGAAAGCCCCGGCATTGTGGTCTCGTCCTTTTCCTGCTCCACCCTGAGCGGCTGGCTGACGACCAAACTCTGTCGTGCAGATGACCAGCGTGTCGTCGAGCATACCCTGTTGCTTCAGGTCTTTGAGCAGTGCCGATGCGCCGGCATCAAGCACGGCTCCCCAATAACCGTGGTCGCGAGTCAAATCTTCATGGCTGTCCCAGTTCGGGCGAATTTTTCTTGCCGTCGTGTTTTCGGCTCCACAGTAAATCTGCACGAAACGGACGCCGCGCTGCGCAAGGCGCCTTGCCAGTAGACACTGTCGCCCGAACGGGCCGATTTCGGTGTGGTCGATGTTATAGAGTTGTTTTGTCGCGGTGGTCTCTTTACTCAGGTCGGTCACTTCGGGAGCGCTGAGTTGCAGGCGGGCCGCCATTTCATATGCCTTGATGCGGGCGTCGAGTTCACTGTTGCCACTGCGAGTTTCCCGATGCAGGCGGTTAAGTTTCTGTAGAAAGTCCAATCCCGCTTGATCCGCCTCCGGCGAGACTTCCGAAACATCACCCGGTGGAAACAGGTCAGCGATTGGCTGTTTCGGATTCGTTGTGTCGAGCGTCGTGGCCTGATGCTCAGCGGGCAGGAAGCCGGCTCCCCAGTTGATGATGCCACCCGGCGGCAGGCCGCGAGGGTCAGGCAGTACGACGAACGCCGGCAGGTCATCAGCCTCGCTGCCGAGCCCATACGTCACCCACGATCCCATGCTCGGGAAACCGGGTAATGTGAATCCGGTATTCATCATGAAGCACGCCGGGCCATGCAACGCGGTCTTGCTGTGCATCGAGTAAATGAACGCCATATCGTCGATGCACGTCGCGAGCTTTGGAAACAGGTCGCTTATCCAAAGTCCAGACTGACCGTGCTGACGAAACTTCCAGTGACTGCCGTGGCAGTTGCCGGGCTTCGAAGCGAAGAACTGCAGCTTGCCATCGGGATCAAACGGCATTCCATTCCGCTTCTCGAGTTCCGGCTTGTAATCGTAGGTGTCAACCTGACTCATTCCTCCGGGACAAAAGATCTGGATAACGCGTTTCGCTTTCGGAGCATGATGCGACTGCGCATGGCTTTCGCCGCTCAACATCGCTGACAATGCGAGTCCGCCAAGTCCACCGCCAGCAGCCCGTAGAAACTCACGCCGGGAGAGGTTCGCGCTGGTGGCGTAGTGGAGTTCGCCAGAACTCCGTCTCTGGGAATTCTGGCGAATTCCACTACGGAAAACGTGACCGTTAGCGGTCGAGCGACTTTCAATCGACATAGACAAACTCGTTGGAATTGAAGAGTGATCGGCACAGGGAAAACAGTCCCTGCTTTTCCACGAAGTCCGTTGTGATGCGGAGTTCCTGTGGAGACGGCTGTCGCCCGAACGCCAATGCAAAGGCTCGTCGGACTTGAGCGTTCACGCTGCTTCCGGCTTCCTTTTCGAGTCGTTCGGCGAAGTAACGAGCCTGCCGGAGCATGAAGTCGTTGTTGTAAAGTGCGAGCGATTGCAACGGCGTCGTGGTTGTGAGCCGCGTCGGTGTGAAGTTGGCGGGGTCTGCACAATCGAACGTTGTGAGAAAGCGGTTGGGCGTCGTGCGGACGATGTAGCGATAAATGCTGCGGCACCAGAGCGCCGGCTCGTCGGCAGTGACGTAGGTGTAGATTGGGGCGTAGGCATCCTGATACTTAAAGTCTTGGAAACCGGGCCCGCCGCGTTTGGGATTCAGCTTACCGCTGACAAACAACACGGAATCGCGAATCGCCTCGGCTTCGATTCGCCGTGGGTTCTGTCGCCAAAGCAGGCGGTTATCGGAGTCGAGTTCAGTAGGATGGGGATCCAGACCCGTTCGTTCTGATTCGGTGGCATTGTCTGGACGGGTCTGGAGACCCATCCTGGCACTCTGCCTGTAAGTCACGCTCGTCACGATCAAGCGATGAATGGCCTTGAGCGACCAGTTTTGCTTCGCCAGTTCTTCGGCGAGCCAGTCCAGCAATTCTGAATGCGAAGGCCGACCGCCGCCGTATCCGAAATCGCTGGGCGTATCGACCAGCCCCGTACCAAAGTGCCATTGCCATAAACGATTGACGATGACTCGACGGACGAGCGGGTTCTTCGGATGCGTGATCCATCCGGCCAACGCTGCTCGCCGTTCGCCTTCACTGGTCTCGACCGTTCCCAACCCGGAATCGAGCATCGCCAACGACGAGAAAGCTGCGGGAGTCAGCGCGTCACCACTCGGAGATTCTGGATTGCCGCGCGTCAGCAGCCGCACTTCCGGAACGGTCTTCTCTGCGACGACTCCATAGAAACGTGGCGGTGGGCCGAGCTTCTCAAGATCTTTCTCGATCTGCTCGCGCTGAGCTTTGATTGTCGCGAGTCGTTTGCGTGCTTCGTCCGTCAGCGTTGGCGGCGCAGACAGTTTCACCTGCGGATCGCCGAAGCCAATCTGATCCATGCTGAATCCGTTGTCGCCATCCGTCGAAACCAGCGTGAGAAAGCGAGCCGACGCGGGCAGTTCGACGTCGATCGGTTGCAAGCCATCTGCCCGCCGCAGCTTTCGGAATTCGGCGACTTTGAGACCATCCACGAATACCCATGCGTCGGCAAAGTTGTTTCCCACCGCGCCGAAGTAGCCGAGTTTGGCCGTGAAACGCAGCGTAGCCTGACTCTCCGAGTCGGGGCTTCTTTCGTTACTCGACTCAGAGAGTCGAGCTACTTTCCGCATCGCTGCTACATCAAAGGTGATTCCGGCATTCGCATGCAATCCCAGCAGGTTGTGGCCTTCCTTTGTGAAGTCAATTCCGTCCAGCTCTGGAGAATGCTGACTGGCAACCGGGCCGTTACGAATCATGTCCCACGCGTTGCCTGATGTCTTCGGCAGACCAGTGATTGTGACACCGGTGGAGCTCACCGGAATCTCTGCCTTGCCGTTGTGTCCGTCGGGAATGAACACGCCATCGACGAACTCGAATACTGACGGTGAAAACCGGTTCGTCACCACGTTTCCGAGCTGGCCGAAGTTTCGGGTTTGCACCTTGGCGTTGCGCGGGTCGATGGCATTGCGATACGTGCCGGTGCCAAGTCCATTTCCGCCGCCGACGATGCCCGCGAGATTCAGTCCCTCGCCTTCAAGCCGCCCTTTCTCAAAATCGAGTTTGTTATGTCGAGCGATCAGTTCCTGTTTCGTTGTCTCGTACTGTTTGAGGGCCGCGTCGCTGACGACTCGATCACTACGTTTGACTCCCGCGAAAACGGCTTGCAACTGGTAATACTCTCGCTGCGAAATTGGATCGAGTTTGTGATCGTGGCACCTCGCGCAGTTGATGGTCATCGCCATGGTGGCCGTCATGACCTGCGTCGCCATGTCGTCCAGATCGAGTGACCTTGCCGATCGTCGCAGGACAGGGCTGCGAGTTTCGACCTGCCCGACAAAGTCCCACGGACCGGCCGCGAGAAAGCCGGTCGCAATCACAGCCTGTTCGTCATCGGGCCAGAGTACATCGCCAGCGATCTGTTCCTGCAGGAAACGGTCGTACGGTTTGTTTTCATTCAAAGCGCGAATCACATAATCGCGATACCGCCAGGCGTTGTCTCGCCGTTTGTCGCGTTCAAAACCGTGCGTGTCCGCGTAGTGAGCGATATCCAGCCAGTGTCGCGCAAAGCGTTCGCCGTAATGCGGAGATTCCAACAGCCGATCGACAAGATTCTCATAAGCCTTCGGATCCGTGTCTTCAGCAAACGCTTTGACTGCTTCCGGCGTCGGAGGCAGTCCATGCAGATCAAACGACAAGCGTCGAATGAGCGTCCGGCGATCAGCCCGCGGGTTCATCGTCAGGTCATGCTTCCGAAGATTTGCACGAATGAAGTCGTCGATGGTTGTAGCCTGACTCTCCGAGTCGGGGCTCTTGGAACTCGACTCAGAGAGTCGAGCTACCTTGAGCGGCTGATACGCCCACCACGACGCGTCCGCTTTCGACTTCTCTTTAACAACAACGTCATCGGGCCATTTCGCTCCCTCAGCGACCCACCGTTCAAGCAATGCCACTTCACTTTCCGCCAGTGGGTTCGCATCTTTCGGCATCGCCGGTGGTTCACCGTGGGTCTCGGTGACAAGCTCGATCAGGTAACTACCGTCGGCATCTCCCGCAGTCACGTACTCGTTGGTATTGAGATCTGCGATCGTCGCCAAAGAGATGTCGCCTTTCTTATTTTCCGGCGAATGGCAGCGTACGCAATGCTCTGCAAATATCGGCGCAATCTGCTTTGCAAAATCAATACGCGTCTCTTCAGCCCGAGCCGACGAGCAGATCGACAGAAGAACGAGAGCGAACTTCATTCGATGCGTCGTCATACGTCAGCCTCTTTCTTCAACCTCAAGAGGACAACTTCCATGTGTTCTCGCATGGCCCGCTCGGCAGCGTCGGGATCATGATCCGCGATGGCGGCCACGATCTCGCGATGCAGCCGGCGGCCGAGTTTGTTCTCTCGCGGCGACGGCGTGATTTTCGCCATCTGCGTCACGACGAACTCGTAGATCACTTCCATCAGGTTCTGCATCAACTCGTTGCCGGCGGCCTGCAGAATGCGGCGGTGGAATCGGAAGTCAATTTCGAGCAGCTCCTCATACGGCCGATCAACCGAATTGAGTTCCTTCAACATCCGTTTCAATGCGGCAACGTCTTCGCTCGTGGCCCGCTCCGCCGCCTGACGCACAGCCTGCACTTCAACGGCAGCACGGAGTTCAGCATACGACAGCAACTCCCGGGGCGCGAGTGTCACGGCCGTCCGCAGCAACTGGACACAATTCGCGAGCCGATCTCTGCTGGCCACAAACGTGCCGTTCCCCCGCTGAATCTCAATCAGCCCCAGTCCCTGCAGCCGAGCCAACGCTTCGCGCAACACAGGCCGACTGACCTGCAACTGCTCGACAAGTTCCAGCTCCCCCGGCAACCGCTCGCCAGCGGTTAGCTTCTGCTCGTTTATGACATCCCGAATCCGCTCAACGACCTGATCCACAGACGACCGCCGAGGAATCGGCTTCAATTGAAGACTCATCACGCCCCTCCAAAACACACATAAGATGTCAGACATCTTGTTCGTGGTCGTGTGGGCTGTCAATGAACCCGTTAATTCACCACACGCCCTCAGCGTGCCGCCCGGCTGACGGAAGTCTGTGTTCCGAAGTGTCTACGGCGTTCACTCCGTTTCAATCCGGAGCACGGAACAGGCGGACGTCCCGCGGTCACAAACTGATTCGCACGATCGCTGGAGCGGGCTTGCCAAGCGCAGTCAGAACGATTCGACCTGAAGATCGCCCGTTCGCCCGGTGATCGCGTCCGCCGCGTCGAAACGCAGGCTCCTGAACGCGCGGCCGGGATCGCGACCTCTCTTGATCAGGCTGCTCCGAACCTGCGGAGGTCCGGCACACCCGAGCAGGCAACAATGTGCTTCACGATCTCCTTAGACCACACTCGCCGAGCGCAGTCGAAATGACACATCGGCGATTATCTTCGCGCATCCAGTGATCGCGACCGGTACGTCGAAAGGAAAGCCTGTAACTGCACCCGGTCGAATCGACCTCCGCTGCTGGCCTAGGTAAGACCGCCTCGGATTTCGTCGTCAAATTGACGACGAAATCTCGCGCCCGCTCACCAGAGTTCTTTGTGCGTCACGTGTAACGGGACCGGTGCTCTGGAAAATCATGCGTTCCTGTAGGAACCGCAGTGACACTCGTCCTGTAGGGCCATTTCGGTTCTTTCGCACGTAGACGTCAGTCAGTGCCGGATCGTCGCAGTCCTCGTTGTAGGAGCCTTCGCGGTACAGCATCAGGACGCTGTCGGCGTCCTGTTCGATTGAGCCGGAGTCTCGGAGGTCGCTCAGGACAGGGATCGGCGGGTTTCGGTTTTCGACGGAACGGGACAACTGCGACAGGGCGATGATCGGACACTGCAGTTCACGGGCGAGGTTCTTCAGGCTCCGCGAAATGTGCGACACCTGCTGGGTCCGGTTGTCCCTGCTGAGATTGTCCGGGACTTCGATGAGCTGCAGGTAATCGACGATGAGTAAATCGAGACCGCGTTCGACCTGCTGGCGGCGGGCCTTTGATCGGAGATGGGCCAGCGTCGTGTCGGGATCGTCGTCGATGAAGATCGGGTGAGATTCGAGCTGGTCGAAGAATGGCCCCAATGCCTCAAAGTCCTGTGGCGTGAGTTCTCCCTTCTTGAGCTTCCACGTCTGCACTCCAAGGAAGCCACCGATGATTCGGTCCATCAGTTCCTGACTCGTCATCTCCAGCGAGAAGATGGCCACGTTTCGTCCCTGCTTTGAGGCGACGTGCCGGGCGATGTCGAGGGCGAGAGCCGTTTTTCCCATGCTCGGGCGGGCGGCGACAATCATCAGATGTCCGGGAGGCAGACCAGTGAGAAGCTGGTCGAGCTGGCCGAATCCGGTGGTCACTCCAAAGTGAGCCGTCTTGTCATCAGCCTCGTAAAGCTCTGTATATCGCGAGTACGCGTCTTTGCCCAGCTCTGCTATGTGTCGGGGCCGGGCGTCTGCTTGCGAGCGTGAGAACGCGAGTAAACGCCGTTCTGCGGCATCGAGTGCTGCGTCTGCGGTGACCGACGGGTTGCCGGCCTCCTCAACGATGGCCTTTCCTGCGGCAACAAGCCCGCGTTTGAGGGCCTTTTCGCGGACGATCACCGCATACTGCTCTGCGTGCGATGACGTGGGAACTGCTGCCGCAAGTTCCGCGAGAAAGGCTGATCCTCCAACCTCGCGGACTACGGCGTTCTCGGCGAGCGCCTCGTTGACCGTGACGAAGTCGATGGACTTCCTCTGCTCATGCAGTGACGCGATGGCTCTGTAGATTTGGCGATAGACCGGGTCGTAGAAGTCTTCGGCAGTCAGAAGCGGGGCAATGTCGATGATGCGTTCCGCGTCCATCAACAGGGCTCCGAGCAATACTCGCTCGGCATCCAGACTGTGCGGTGGAGTGGTAATGACTGTCGTCATATACAAGGCAATTGTTTGTAAAGTGGTGTCAAATCGTGGCTCTGGAAGCGGCGATGTGGGAACAGTCCGACGTCGGACTCTCAGTCGAGATCCTGACGGAGGCGATCCTGCAGCTCTCGTGAGTTTACGATCTCGCGCATCGCGTCCCAGAATGCACGAGCACCGCCCCGATCCCGCCACTGCTGAGGCGTGAGGGACGTGGCGATATACGCGACGTCAGAATCTTCGCTGCGGACGGGGAAAACATAGTTGCGGGGCCGTCCTGCACCTGACACCTGCGTGCCGGCTTTCTTCTCTTCCGCGAGCATGCGGCGGGCACCGGTTACGGTGAGATGACCGAATCGCCGCAACGCCTCGTCATGTTCATGCACGGGTCGATTGGCGATCAGATACACGATCTCTTCTGCCGGACGCCGCTCGGCATTGATGATGCGTTGTGCAACATCGTTGTCGAGCTGAGAGACGACCTTGAGTCGTTGTGCTTCTGTGTCACTAATGTCGAAGTACCCTGCAACGTCCGCCTTCTTCGGCTTCGCAAGAGCGAACTCGTCGAGCCAGATTCGGTACTGGTTCACCTTGTCGAAGATGTCGGAACTCTGCGAGTGCATCATCTTGATCGCCGTACGCTGCAGACCGCGGCGGCTGTAGGTGAGATCGTCCTCTGCCTCGTCGGGCAACACGAGTTCGACACGGAGCTTGTGAAGCAGGCTGCGTGACTGTGCGAAATACAGTCGATGTCCCTTGAGAATCAGGAGAACGTGCCGGTCCGTGAAGGCTTCCGGCCACCGCTTCCTGTCGGTGTCTGTGACGAGACGGGCAATGATCGGTTCCTGCTGCCCATGTTCGTCCAGAGTCTGAGCGAGTTCATCCAGTCCACGATCAATGACGCGACCACGTTGCGGATTCGGGGCCAGCAACGTCGGGTCATACAGCGCCGTTCGCGGCTGGCCGCTGTGCGGCAATTCGATCAGGCCCTCTGACACCAGTTCTCGTGGCACGGCCTGTGCGAGGACTGTCGCCGTGTGCGACGCCTGCGGAGCAGCGACGATTTCCGGCGTCTCGACAACGGACGCTGCGACTGTCTTGCGTCGAGTATTACGCTGCTCGCGTCGTTGCTCGACGCGACTGGCGTTTGCGGTTTGTGCCATGAAGGGGAGGGAAAAAATTAGTTGATGCGAGCGGATACGAGCGACGATTTCAGAGTAGAGTCCGGTGAATCGACGACGAGCAGTCCAGTGCATCAGGGAGTAGTTGGCATTACTGCGGGCCTCTTCGACCGTCGTCGCCGTGCGGTACATGATCGTACTGAACAGCGACGCTCCGGCCGGAGCCAGTGCGGATTCGTAATCCCGGTAGATCAGCCGTTCTTTGGCTGTGAGCTTCAATTCCTGACCGCTCTGTGGGGCCGAGGCCAGTGCCAGTGCTCCGAGAACAGACCGGTTGGGATTCAGAGCTCGGGCCTCATCAAGAATTCGAAGCACGGTCGGGATCCGTTCACTGCAATCGACCGTCAGCTCCACGGGCAGAATTACATAGTCTGCGGCGATCAGTCCGATCTCAGCTACGTTGTCGAACTGGTTCGGAACGTCCATGAGGATCCAGCGGTATTGCTTACCAAGCAATGACAATCCTTCCTGTAGTCGAGTGGAATGCTCGGGATAGTGACGAAAGAAACGCTGCTCGTCCGGGCAACTCGGGAGAATGTCGAGATTCTCAATGCCGGACGGAATCACCGCCGGCGGCTCCGGCAAGGGTGATTCGAGATACGTCTTGATGTTGTGCGGGTTGCTCCGGACTGCTGACCCGAGGAAATCGCGGGATGCGCCGCATTCAGGGTCGAGGTCAACGGTCAGAACACGGTCGCCACGTCGAGCGGCCAACAGAGACAGCATCATGGTCGTCGTTGATTTTCCGACGCCGCCTTTTCCCATGTAGATCGCGATGCGAATTGGATCTGAAGCCCGTGCTTTGCTGCGTACTGGCATGTCAGCTCAACCGTACCACTGGCGATTCGCAGACGCCAGGTTTTCGCATGACCATACAACTGGCAGAAGAAGTCTGCTCTTTACAGTCCCTCTTCCGGCAGAACGGTAGTAGCTATCATTGAAGCTGACCAATGGTCGTTTATAGATATACAGACTCTGCCCGTTACCCGGTTTCAGAAAACGACCGTCGATCACAACTGCCGGGACGCACAACCCGACCGTAGACCATCCTGTTCGGGTTTGGGCTTGGCGAAGCCACTTCCTACGAATAGGGGGTAGCGACAAACCCACCAATTGAGTCCTGGACAAGGTAGTGCCACACCCACCAAATGTCTTCATTTCCGGTAGTGACGCACCCACTGATCGAGGTAGTGCTACACCCACCAGAAATAGCCCGGACGCGGTAGTGCTACACCCACTTGTCAGCTTGCTTTGAAGAACGTCTCGTACATCTCCATCGAAAGCTGATTAGGCGTCACTTCGTCGAAAGGCGAAAGTCGTTCTGCTCGCTTCAGGTCCGCATACCAGTCGGGAGCCGCGTAGTCGTGCTGCAGGCGGTCGACGAATGCAGCAACCTCACTCCGCTGGAAACTGCCGGGGTGATGCTCCTTCTGGGCGAGAACGATCAGCAAGTGCTTCTGGATCTGGCCATGCCCATGTTCGCTCACCAGACGACGGTACGCCGGTGGATCGATTGTCTTGCCGTGCTCGTCCCTTAAGTCACAGAGCTGTGCGTAGAGTGAGTCACTCTGCCGATCGTCGGATGTCGCACGTGACCGCAGTGCCGGTCCGCGGGACCACCGCAGAGCGAGCTGCCCACGTCCGGCGCCCTGGTTCTTCGTCTGAAGGTACGAACCCCACGCCCGGCACGGGCGGATGAGGTCCAGTTCTTCTGCATTGGCAAGCAGACGCCGCAGTTGCTGAAGGCGGTGCTTGCGAAGTGCTGGATTGTCCGTGAAGCCGATCTGGTGAATCGCAAAGTCGTCCGCCATGAAGATGGTACTGTTCCGCTGATTCCATCCATCCCGGTTGGCAATGAGGTAAAACCGTCGCATCGCTGGCGAGAGCTGACGATACAGGTCGTAGTCAAACTTTCGGAACTTCGCGTTGCCCGCAATCCGCAGAAACGTCGGATCTATCTCGAAACTGACGGGGCGGCGAGATTCAAGAACACGCGACATCGAGCCGAGGTTGTAGAACCCGAACTTCACGATGTCGTGATGCCGGGTCTCAGGATTCCAGAACGCCGTGTTCGTGTAATTGACGTGTGCGAAACGAAAGATGCGGCTGCGAATGCGAAGGTAGTCCTTCTGGCTCGTCGTCGGCAGCGAGAGCTGGCGGCCGAGGAAATCGACGGTCGAATGGAAAATGCCATCCTGCACCGAGTCCGGATGCCGCTTGATAAACGTGTACAGCCCAAGGAAGAAGTCAAAGTCGTGGGGAGCCAGACCGAACGCGGCGGTGACGATCTGCGTACCAGTCTTCCGATTGCCGTGCTGATCCGTGTACGGAAACTGTCGCGGGTAGTGAAGCGGATCGCTGACTTCAAGTGTTCCGAGTGCCGTGTCAGCACGAAACCTGCTGAACTCGGGATGATCGCTGAAGAGCATCGCTCGAAAGTTGAGCGGACAGAACGCCGCCTTGATGAAGTCAAGGCCTGCATACGCCGACTGCGGGCGTGCCGATCCTGCCGTCCTTGTCGGCATACCGACAGACTACGCCTGCCAGCCCGTGTTCGGCAATGCGTCCGTGAACAAGATTTGAGCACATGTTCCGCGCGGCGGTCGCGATCACCGCCGCACGTTACGGAGCTTGGACATTGGCGATCCTGCCGCGATCACCGGTCACACGAACGACATCGCAACCGAACACCTGTCAACACACAACTGGAATCTGGTGACACGGCGAATCATCTTGGCAACGGCCATGAACGCTAGGGAAACTGTCGCGTCCGCAGCCGATTGCGTTCACAAGCTCTGCATCCTCTGTGTCGAGATCGCGAAAGCGTGCCAAACCAGAGCGATTGGAAGCAAGACTCCGATTAGCAGCTTCCTAAATGGAGAGGCAGTGTGGTGAACGAAGGAAACAAGTTCATCCACCAAGTAGAATAGCAAACACATACCGACAATGAGACCCACCCAAATCGCTAGGTGCCCTACTAGAACGACTAGAACGACTAGAACGTGAGGCAACGCCACTACGGCAATCACGGCCAGTACAAATCCAGCTATATCAAGTGCAAGTCCTAGACCATAGTCGATATTGCCCAGTTCGCACTCTGGTGGCGAATTCAGCCCCTTGCCATACGGAGCAGTCGATAGCCTGTCCTTGAATTCTCGTACGACCAGCCGAAACGCCGAGTCGGTTGTCCAGATCGCCACATTAATGTCGGCTGGAGTCATCTCTTTGATGTCGTATGAGTGTAGAATTGCAGTAATCTGTCTCTGCCAATCTGATCTACTTAAGCTGTCGTCGCCGACAAAAAGGACACGCTGTTCCCGAAGCGTCGCGATTGCCAACGCAACCTCCGCTTCTACGAACGGCGTAAGCTCAGTCACGTCAACCACGACACATCCGCACTCGCGCATGGTCACCCACAAACGGTGAAACCAATCTTCTCCCGACTCTAGATTCATTAGTCGGGCAGTATTGTATCTAAATATGAATGGAAGCAGGAAGAAGTGTCGTAACAAATGAGGCATACGCTCAGAAGGTGCACGGATCCCAGAAAGCCGAAATCTGCCTCCTAATTCAATTTGGATGGCTTTTCGAATCGGCCACGAGTGTTCATCGTTATGAAATGCACGAAGGTATAACGCGTCAACTCTTTTCCAAGGCATTGACAGAAGTATGACAAATGTAACTGGAAATCCAGATGCAGCCAAGGAAATCATCACGCCAGATTGGTGCCCCTCGATCAGTGACAATACGGCGTCGTTCGTAAATAAACTACCTAATTGGCATTGACCTTCTGCATTGAGTTGTTGCAAACTGTTTATATGCCGGATGCAACAATGGTCGATGGAATCCGATCGAAATACCACGCGCTCGTTAACG
>CAUZFZ010000211.1:0-15047 GCA_963579025.1 Planctomycetota bacterium
CAGCACTTCAACTGGGGGCTCGCTACGCTCGACCCCAGCCACCCCAGTATTCAACATTGACAAAGCACTAGAGATTTGCAGATTGCGATTGTCGTACAGATGAGCGTTCCAATCGTAAATCCGTGCGACGTGGAGCATTGAAAGGAAATGCTGTGCTAAAGACATACGCGTCCAGTATTCGCTGGTTGAGTTGTGTGACCATATCGCTCACGTGCCTGTGTTCAACGCGAGCCCAGACGACCAGAAGGCTGGAGGACATCACGCCACCCGATGTGCTTGAGCATGTGAATCTGGTGCGGATGGAACTGGATCACGTGCGCGCGTTCATGGGTCGGCCGAAGGACCTCACCAGCGAACTGCCGGTCAGCGAGGCGGAACCCAGGGAGGTCTTTTTCCAGGCCGTCACGCTGTTCCGCAAGGCGGACCGCATGTGCTTCGAGCAGACTCGCGTGCGTGGCAGAGAACCGATTCCGCCTGAGGGAAGGATCCTGCCAGGGCACGTCTATGCTGCGGTGAATGCGGCGCTCGAGCGAGTTCTGTTAGTGAAGAAGCATCTGCGGCTCGACATGCAGTTCACCAAAGGGGCGCCCGATCCATCTAAAACGCCGAGCGATGTGCTGCGATCAATCGTCCAGGCCAACCGCCAGTTGAACCTGATGCTGGAACGGAAGTTCGCTCCCGGTGACGTGTTTCAACAGGTCACAGTCGCGATTGGCAATGCGGAGCGTCTAATCGAACAGTTCCCGGGTGAAAGTTCCACCATCCCCGATCCGCCGAAGTACGAACCAAACAAGATTCCGGCCGACGTCTACCGCCGGTTGCTGGGTTGCTTCGCGACGGTCCAGAAAATCACCGAGCAGTCGGGCCAACAGGTCTTGAAGCTGGGGCAGCTTGACGAGGCGGAAATCTCGCGCGCGGCACCCAGCGACGTGTATGACGTCGCCTCTCTGGTCGTATCGGAATTGGCGTACATACGTGGCGAATTGCCGGACGCGGCCCTGCCGCGAAAGGTCTATTTTCCCGGCCGAAAGTTTCCTTCGGACGTGTTGCAGCGAGTCGGCATATTAGAGAAGCAGTTGGCTCAACTGGGAAAACTTGTCGAACAGAATACGGACTGGCTCGGCACCGTGCCGTCAACTGTTGCAGTGGGCGAATAGCTGTCGAAAACGCGATGAGTATCGAGCGGTGTTTATAATTGTCTTTCGCTCCGAGGCTGTGAAGTGTTGAGTAGGCCGGAACAAGTGCAGCGCAGTTCCGGCAGACGACGTGTCATCAAGCGTCCAAATTGCCGGAACTGCGCTGCGCTTGTTCCGGCCTACGAGTGAGGAGTCGAACAATTCACAGGCTCTCCGCGAAAGAACGCACTTCTCTCAAGCATGTCCCACAAACGAAGCCGCAGCGAATATGACGAACGGCCCTGAATTTCAAACGAACGAGCGTCAATCCGGCAGCTTCCGCCAGCGGCTGGTGTGGTCGTACGTGACTGTGGCATCGATCGGACTGGTGATGCTGTTCATCGTGTTCGTCGTGATGCTGCAGTTGCGGTCGGCGGCACTTCGTTCGGCAGAACTTCGTGGTCCGACGGCTCGCACGTCTACCCTGGCCCTGGAAGGTGTCCAGCGTTCGCTGGCCGGACTTCGCGGCTGGATCGCACTTGGCGACCCCGCCCTCAGGCAGGAGCGGGCAGACGCCTGGAAGGAAGATATCGATCCGTCGCTGGCCACGCTGCAGGAACTTAGCGTCCAGTGGACGAGTCCGGAAAACCAACGACGCCTGGACGAGGTGACCGGTCATCTGCGCAGGTTGAAAAAGACGCAATGGTGGATCGAGGATGTTGCCCAGACATTGGGAAACCAGCCGGCGCGGGCCTTGCGGGAATTGAACGTTCAGCCCACCGAAGATGGAATTCTGGCGTCCATTAGCGCGTTGATCGAAATGGAGGAAGCACTGGGTAGCGGGAACGAGCGCAAATATCTGCTGGGCACGATGGCCGGCATGCGAAGTCAATTTGCCCGCTCCGGAGTTGTTCTGTCGAGGCTGGTTGACTCCGAACGCGATGTCGCGGAATTGGGTGTTGATATTGCAGAGTGCCTCAATACGCTGGAAGTCGCCACGCAACAACTCGAAGAGATCACCGCTCGACCGCGGTTGTTGACCGAACAGCAACACGGCACGCTGGCGAGCATCCAGGCCGAATTGCCGGCCTACAAAGTTCTCGCCGAGGACGTCATTGCGGCTCGTCAGGCCCCCGACTGGGACGTCGCCCGCTACTTATTGAACGAAGAGGCTGTCCCGATCGCTCGTGATGCAACGCGACTGTTGTCGGAAATGTCGCAGAGCCAGTCCGAACTGATGCGTGAGGACGCTCGTCACGTGCGCGCGGTCAGCAACTTTGCGATCACCATTTCTCTCCTCTCGCTCGTGGGAATGGTACTGGCCACGATGTTTGTTTCTCGCCGAAACACAGCTCAACTCACCAGACCAATCGCGGCGATCACTCACGCCACGCAGCAACTGGCTTCGTCCAGCCGCGAAATTGCGACAGGTGCCCAGCAACAAGTAGAGAGTCTGAAGAAATCAGCGATGTCGCTGAGCCAGATCACGGCGACGGCCGAAGAGTTCAAATCGACGATCCAGGAGTTTGCTGACCGCTCCCGCGCTGTGCAGGCCGCCGCCGACCAGACGGCCCAACAGGCCGACGAAGGCCGCACACTGACGCAACAATCGGCCGATCGGAGCGATGCCGCGCGGATTAACGCCCAGACTGCGGGTGAAAGCGTGTCGAGATTTGCCGAGCAGATGGAGCAGATCGGCGAGATCACAATCGCTGTGAACGAAATCGCCGAACAAACGAAGTTGCTGGCATTAAACGCATCGATCGAAGCCGCTCGTGCTGGTGAAGAGGGCCACGGTTTCGCCGTCGTTGCCACTCAGGTTCGCGAACTGGCCAATCAGTCCAAAGAATCCGCGGTCCGCATCAACAGCATGATCAGAGACACGCAGGCATCCCTCGATAACGTGGTGTCGCGCATCCAGGATGGCAGCCGACTTTCGCAGGAATCGGCCGAGATCGTGGGGAGCGTCACTAAACGCTTCGAACAGATCGTCGAAGCCGTCACTCAAACGACAGATGCGATGAGACAAATCGCCACTGGCGCTCAACAGCAGCAGCGGGGCATCACCGAAATGGTCACGGAAATGAGCCAGATTGACACGACGTCACGTGAGTCGCTGGCGACATCCGAGCAGACACAGAACTCAATCATCCTCATCGACGAACAGATTCGATCGCTGAACGAGACGATCGAAAAACTGTAGCCGAAGTCGCCAGACTTTGGATCTACTTTCAATAAACGCCCAAAGGACCAGATTCTGGCGAATTCGGCCACGAGCAAATCGCAAATGAACGAAACGGTCCTGAACATCTTCCGCGAAGAGGCTTGCGAGCGTCTGGCGGCATTGGAGCAGCGGTTTCTCGATCTGGAATCCGTCGACTCAGCCGACGCGCGGTCGCCGATCATCGACGAGCTGTTTCGGCATGCGCACAGCTTGAAGGGAGACGCCAAAGCCGTTGGGTTGCCGGAACTACAGGTGGCGGCACAGGAACTTGAAGATCACCTGGACGGGTTACGAGAGGCTCCGGAAAGTATCGATCGTGACTCGATCGATCGCGGACTGGCGGGTCTCGACGCGGTTCGGCGGACCTTCGAACAATGGCAGGAAGAATCGGCCATAGCCGATTCGCAGGTTGCACTTGAAGAAGAACCGATCAAAGAAGAGTCAACTCGGGAATCCGAAGAACCAAATCGCAAATCTCAAATCGCGAATCAACAATCCGAAGAGTCTTTCACCGTCCGTGTACCGTCGGAGCAGCTCGATCGGATGCTGAACGTTGCTGGCGAGTTGAAAATCTCGCAGAGG
Organism: Planctomycetota bacterium; assembly: GCA_963579025.1. GTDB lineage: Bacteria > Planctomycetota > Planctomycetia > Planctomycetales > Planctomycetaceae > CAUZFZ01. Next base: position 3,922 of record CAUZFZ010000211.1, read on the forward strand.
TCCGCCGACGCTCAGGCGGGACAACTGGCAAACCTGACCGAACTGCTGCGCAGCCTGCCAATCTCCGACGTCCGAACGACGAATAACAGCGATTCGGAAATTGCAGATTGTAGATCGCAAATCGAGAATCTTGTCGATCAGGTTGTGCGCCTGCAGGCCGATCACCGCAAGAAGCATTTGCACGAGGAACTGCTGCTGGATTCTCTGGAGGCCGACATTCGTCAGGCCCGGCTGTTGCCCCTGGCCATGGTCGCCGATTCACTGCGTCGCGCTGTGCGGGATCTGGCCCAGTCATTGAACAAATCGATTCGTTACGAGATCGATGTCGGCGACGTGTTGTTGGACAAGGCCGTCATCGAAGCGTTGAACGATCCGCTGCTGCATTTAATTCGAAACGCCGCCGATCACGGCATCGAATCGCCCGAGGAGCGCCTCGCAGCGGGCAAGCCGGAAGAAGCTGTGATTCAGATCGCCGCGTCGCGGGTGGGGAACCGAGTGCGGATCACGCTCAGCGATGACGGACGCGGAGTGGACTACAACAGGATTCGCGCACGCATCCAGCAAACCGAGGAGATTGACGAGGCGGAATTTGCCCAGCTTTCGGAAAGCGAACTCGGCCGCTTCCTGTTCCGACCAGGATTCACAACCAGAACGACCAGTGACGCGGTGTCCGGCCGCGGCGTGGGGCTGGACGTCGTTCTGGATTCTGTCCGCCGACTGCAAGGCAGCGTCGAGTTATTGCCGATTTGTAATTTGCAACCCGCGATTGAGGACGACGCAGATCGGCAATCGGAAACTGGCAATCGAAAATCCCAGGGCACCACGTTTGCGATCACAGTTCCGGTAACGGTTTCGACCGTCCGCGTGCTGACACTTCTCAGCGACGGGCAGCGTTACGGCATTCCCAGTTCCGACATCATCCGCACGAGTAGCGCCCGATTCGAAGACCTGCACCAATTGGAAGGCAGCCTGGTTCTGACCGTCGATGGTGAACCCGTGCGATGGGTTCATCTCGGTGATCTGCTGGGAGTTGATTCGACCCGGCAGCTGTCGCCCGGTCACCGTTGGCCGTTTCTACTGCTGGTCCGCAACGGCCAACGAATGGCTGTGGCCGTTGACGATCTGGAAGAGGAAATCGAAGTCCTGCTCAAGCCACTGGGGTTTCCACTCAGTGGCCTGTCGGGGATTGTCGGCGCCACGATCCGACCGGATGGCTCGGTACAGCTCGTGCTTGATCTTTCCGGCATGGCCGATCGCATGTGGTCCCAGTCGGCTCTATCTGATGAAGAGAAGCCGGTCGTGACTCGGCGCGTGCTGGTCGTTGACGACTCGCCGACGACACGCGCGCTGTTGAGGAACCTGTTGAGCGCTGCCGGTTTCTCTGTGCAGACTGCCACAGACGGCGTGAATGCCCTGGATCGGCTGGCGAGTCAACCGTTCGACCTTGTTGTCAGCGACGTCGAGATGCCGCGCATGAATGGCTTTGAGCTGACCAGGCAGATCAAGTCCAGAATGAAGTTGCCAGTCATCCTGGTCACAGCGATGGAAAAGGAGGAACATCGCCGTCAGGGCCTTGAAGCGGGCGCCGATGCGTACGTGGTCAAGTCAACGTTCCAGGATCAGGGGCTGCTGGAAATCGTGAAACAGCTAGTGTGATTCCGAATTTGCGATTTGGAAAATCCAGACGGGCGATCCAGAATGCGGAAGAACTCGCCAGAATCACAAAGTCGTCTCGTATTACAGCCTGGTGTGAAGAATTGAATCGCAAATCGTAAGTTTCAGAAGACGAATGGGATGAAGTGCATGATTCGAGTATTGATCGTTGACGATTCCGTCACACAGCGAGAGATTCTGAAGCGCTTGCTTGAGGCTGACAGCGAATTTGTCGTCGTCGGCGAAGCGCGAGACGGCAGTCAGGTTGTGGAGATGGTCCGCGAATTGAAACCAGATGTCGTTGTGATGGACATTCACATGCCTGGTATGGACGGGATCGAAGCGACTCGCCAGGTCATGAGCGAATGCCCGGTTCCCATCGTCATCGCCAGTTCGACTTTGAAGAAACGCGATGTCGATCATGGCCTGAAGGCGATCGAGGCGGGCGCGGTTTCCGTGATACGGAAGCCTGAGGGTGCCGCTTTGCTGCACCTGAAAGAGATCGCTCCGGAATTGCGTCATGAGCTGCTGGCGGCGGCTCAAGCCAATGTGTCCCGGCTGACACGGCGTGACTCCCCCGCCTTCAGCCCGCAGGTGCAAACTGCACATCACAAATCCGAAATCCACGCCATCGGCGTGTGTGCTTCCACGGGCGGGCCGAGCGTGTTGAGTGAGATCTTTGCGAACCTGCCGAAACCGTATCCGATTCCAATTCTGCTGGTGCAGCATATTTCGCAAGGTTTCGTGGAGGGCTTTGGCGAATGGCTGGCTGCGCAAACCGGACAGACTGTCGGCATGGCAACGGACGGCCAGCAACTGGCGCCGGGCATCTGGCTGGCTCCTGCGAGAAGGCACCTGGTTCTGTCCAGCCCCACGCGTCTGTCGCTGCCGACTCGCAAGTCAATGGATGTACATTGCCCATCGGGAGACTCCCTGTTCCAATCGCTGGCTCAACACTTGGGACCCAAAGCGGCTGGCGTGCAACTGACCGGGATGGGAGACGATGGTGCGCACGGATTGCTGGCATTGAAAAAAGCCGGTGGCGAAACGTTCGTGCAGAGTGAAGCCACGAGTCTAATCTGGGGCATGCCCAAGGTCGCTAAGGAGCTAGGCGCTGCCAACCATGAACTCAGCCCCGCGGCAATTGCCGGATCCCTGAGTAGACTGAATTCGAGACGCTTAATCGTGAAAGCGGAACAGGATCAGTAATGGCTGATGCTCGACAACTGCGCATTCTGTTGATCGAGGACAGTCGCACTCAGGTGGCGATTGTGCGTGAGCATCTCCGTATGGGTTTCGACGCGCCAGTCCATATGGAACACGACGAGAGCCTTGCAGGAGGTTTGGCGCGACTGGCCCAGGCGTCTTTTGATTTGCTGTTGCTGGACCTCAACGTCACTGACAGTGCCGGATTCGACACGTTCCTGACAGCAAAAGCCGCAGCCCCCGATTTGCCCATCGTGGTCCTCACTGGGGAAGAGGGGGCTGCCCAGGCCGTTCAAGAGGGTGCTCACGACTACATCGTCAAAGGCGAATGCACACCCGAATCATTGGCCCGCTGCATACGTCATGCCGTGGAACACCTTCAGTGACCACCTGCCCGGCGGCGGCTTTCGTTTGCAGTGGCCGAAGAGCGGCAGCTGTGGGGTCTACTTCGGTGTCTCGTCGCGACGGTCGAATTCCGAATAGCGAGGTCGTCATGAAAGTCCAACTTCCTGATCCCGGCAACCGACGACGGCCGCGCCCACTTCCGCGCGCTGCGACACACCTTCGTGAGTAATCTGGCAGCGAGTGGAGTGCATCCGAAGCTGGCCAAAGAGTGAGTATGCGCGTCACTCGACGATCACGCTGACTATGGATCGTTACGCTCACGTCGGACTCCTGGACATGAATGCCGCACTGGAGTCATTGCCTGCTGTCCGGGACCAGCCCCAGGAAGCTCAGCAAGCGGCAGCACCGGGAACGTCCTCGGATTTTGTTGCACCTATGGTTGCACCCGTGACAGGCAATATCAGGAGTCATCACAAAAAACGACCGCCATCGGATGTGACTCCAATGGCGGCCGTAATGTGAATACTCATGAGGAGTTAAGTGAAGAGTTGATAACTCCTGAGGAGTGGTGGGGGGGGGACTTGAACCCCCGACCTGCGGGTTATGAATCCGCCGCTCTCACCATCTGAGCTACCCCACCTGTCTGAAACACCCGACTCAAGTCGACGCCACCGAGTTCGGGAGCCCCTTGAATTCGCGGCGATTGATAGCAGGGTACTTAACCCGTTGCAACGGCCTCCCAGGGGAACTGGTCGCGACCGTAATGGCCATAACTGGCCGACTCGAAGAACGACCAACCTTCCGGGTGCAGCAGGTTCAGGTGCTTCGCAATGAACCCGTGCGACAGGTCGGGGAACTGATCCTTGACCCAGCCCGAGACGTCTTCTCCGGACTGCGTCATGGCGGTCACCATTTCGGGTTGCACCTGGCCGATGCCATACGCGATGTGCACCGTGCATTCACGAGCACTGCTGACTTTGCTGGCCACGACGGCTTTTGCGATGTGCCGTGCCATGTACGCGGCGCTGCGATCCACTTTCGAAGGGTCCTTGCCGGAGAACGCTCCGCCACCAACGGGCACGCGCGGGCCGAACTGGTCCACGACGATCTTGCGGCCGACCACACCTGCATCTCCCGTCGGTCCGCCAATCACAAACAATCCGGTGCCGTTGATCTTGTGAGGGCGGAACTCGATGTCGTCTCCCAGGACCGGCTTCACGACCTGTTCGAAGATCTGCTGTCGCATCTCATCATGAGAAACACCAGCGTCGCCCGGGTCCTGGTGCTGAGTCGCCACGATGTAATCGGTGGGCTGGCCGTCGGGGTTGATCGTGACCTGAGACTTCGTGTCCGGCCGCAGCCATGTCAAGACTCCGTCCCGACGCAGGTCTCGCAGGCGCTCGCACAGGCGTCGGGCCAGAACGTATTCCGTCGGCATCATTTCGGGTGTTTCGTCAGTCGCGTATCCGACCATGATGCCCTGATCGCCCGCTCCGCCGGTGTCGACTCCCTGAGCGATTTCCGGTGATTGCGCACGGATGTGATCAACGACCGTCAGCTCGTCGGCGGTCTTGCTGTAGCCGATGTTTTTCCAGACTTCGCGGCCGATCGCGTCGATGTCGATGCCCAGACGAATTTCGTCGGTCCACTTCACTTCGCCGGAAACGATCAGCAGATTGTCTTTGGCCAGGCACTCAATCGCCGTGCGGACTGCGGGCAGTGCTTCCGCCGGGCACAGGGCCAGAGTACGGTCCAGAATCGCGTCGGCGACCTGATCGCAGAACTTGTCCGGATGACCGTCTCCAACGTGTTCGGCAGTGCGGGGGATGCCAGTTCCCATGTCATGACTCCTTCTCGACGGCCCATGTCCTCACGGGCTGACTCGGTGTAAATACAGTGAAATCGGGTAAGGAGGCGGAGATTAGCAATGCCTGTCGGGAGATGCCATCACTCCGATGGGCTGTGCATGTGAGTCTCAATCCAGTCCCAGTCCGCATTCACGGCGTCGGCCTGTTTCGGTATGTTCAGTGCGACTGGCGGGCCCTCGATCGACAGATTTTCGCGTACCGGTCGCAGTGAACCGATCTGGTACGGGACCACATTTCTGAATGGCCTCTCGTGTGGCTGCGTCAGGTCGACTCGCACCCCAACCAGTATTCGAGCCAGACTTCATGAATCTGATTACTCCGGACATTCCACGGGATGACGCTCAAGAGATCACGGTAGCTGTTGAGCCGCTCAAGAACCTGATCGTCACGATCCTGGTCCGGAAGGGGATGTTCGGTGCCGAAGCGGAAATCGCCGCGGACCGACTCGTCGAAGCAGACCTGCGAGGAATTCACTCGCATGGGAGCCGAGCTCTTCCCAGGTACATCCAGGCAATGGACGCTGGCGATATCGACCCGCGAGCAATGTCGATCACGGCCGCGGACAGTCCGGCCATGGCGGTCGTGGAAGCCAGCGGCGGCCTGGGGCATGTTGCGGCCACGCGCGGCATGGAACTGGCGATTCAAAAAGCGCGGGAAGTCGGAGTTGGCACAGTCGTCATCAGAAAGGGGCAACATTTTGGTGCGGCCGGCCTGTATTCATTGCTGGCTGTCCGAGCCGGGATGATTGGCTTCTGCACGACCAGCACCGGCACAGCCACTGTTGCGGCCTACGGCAGTCGCGAATCCGGCACAGCCAATAATGCGCTGGCATGGGGAATTCCGACAGGCTCCGGTGCTCCGTGGATACTCGACATGGCGGTAGCCGAGTCCTCGTGGGGGAAGATCGAATCTCTTGGAATGTATGGCCTGCCGATGCCTGGTACCTGGGCGCTGGATGCGAACGGTCGGCCCACCACGGACGCCGCGGCAGCGACGACATTGCAACCGGCAGCCGGAGCGCGTGGTTCAGGTCTGGGATTCGTATGTTCGGCCCTGACATCCGCGCTGATCGGGCGGCGGACTCCGATTCACAAAGTGAAGAGTCCATTCGGCCCGGGTTCCGACCACTTCTTCCAGGCGATTGACCCGAGCCACTTTGGCGATCCACAGCGGTTCCTGAAAGAGATTGACGCGACGATCGCGGACATTCGCGCACTTGAGCCTGCGGAAGGCGTTGACCAGGTTCGCGTTGCCGGGGAACTTGAGTGGGAGCGGTCCGAACGCTGGAAAGGCGATGGCATTCCATTGCATCGGACACACGTCGATTCGCTGACGGAATTGTGTACATCTCAACGTTGCGAGCTGCCGGACGGCTGGCCAACGTGAAACCTTGTGTGTCGTTCTCGCGGCGTTACGACGTTCGAAGTTGGAACTGACCGACATGCTGGTCAGTTCCAGGCCGACAGGTGGCAACTCAGACAGCACTTGGTGTTCCCGCTCGGCGAGGCCCTGCAGCCGCGTAATGAGGTAAGAGGATTGGATGCAACACGGATCGGGATTGCCGTTGTCGAACGGTATGATGAGTACCTTGTCGGGTATCGCACGGCGGGGCAGGTTCTGGCCGGGCACGCTGAGTTTCCCGGTGGTAAGTGCGAAGCGGGAGAGGAATCTGATGACTGCGCCGTGCGTGAATGTCGAGAGGAAACCGGGTTGATTGTCAGAGCAGTCGAGCAACTCGAACAAACTCTGTTTGAATACGATCACGGTCGCGTTGAATTGAATTTCTGGCTGTGTCACCCGATTGACGAGAAAGCGACGCCGACCGGAGATTTCCGGTGGATCCGAGTTTCCGAGTTGCGGGATCTCCCGTTTCCGGACGGTAACAACGCTCTTCTTCAGCGACTGCAGATTCGTTCGGATATCGGCGCGAGTAATGACTTACGTTGACGGTCCCTTTCGAGCCTCCCAGGTCGCATAGACGGGACCACCATGTTTGGTTCAGGAACGTCATCCGCCGCGTGCTTCCGTCTTTGGTGGGTGGAGTTCCTCGGGAGAATCAGACCGTTCGCCCCGCGAGCACCGGGACAAGTCATTTCACGGCGGCGTTTGCAGTGAGTTTCGTCCGCTGATAGGCTGACCTCATTCGAACTGTCAGGGCTTTGGCCAGGCCGTTTACCCTCATCATTATGCGGAGCAATGTCATGATTCGTCGCTCTGAAACGACAGTGTCGCCCAGCTCGGAACGATCGGGTTTCACCCTGATTGAGCTGCTGGTGGTCATCGCCATCATCGGTGCATTGGCAGCCATTCTGTTGCCTGCCGTACAGAATGCGCGGGAGGCCGCTCGTCGATCTGAATGCCTGAACAACCTCAAGCAAATGATCATGGCGTGCCACAACTACCACGACGCCCATAAGTCGTTTCCGTCCGGCATCATCTCGGGCAACACGGGCTCCTCATCGCTGACGTTGCCTGAACCGGCGCTGATTCCGTTGGGGCCAGCAACCAGCGCCGGTCCTCCACCGGCTGTGACATTGACCGACTGGACCTACAGCGACGATTGGGGCTGGGCCGCATTCATTCTGCCCCAAATGGGACAGGGCACAGTCAATGTGAACTTCGCGCAGCCGAAGAGTTCAGCGAACAATCAGGGCGCCGTGCAGGTCATATTGCCGTCGTACGTGTGTGCGAGCGTCAGTCTGCCGAACCAACGACCCGCGGCTGGCGGTCAGCCGCTGGGTGGCTTTGCCTATTTGACCTACCGTGGAAACGGTGGTTCGAGTCCTCCTCCAGGATTGGGGACGGGAAGCCCGACCACAAATGGAATTTTTTACAGGGATAGCAGTGTCTCATTCGGAATGATTCGAGACGGCGAGTCCAACACACTTGCGCTGGGTGAAAGCATGTTTGGCTATTGGGGTGATGGACTGAGCGGCGTGGCTCGGATGGCCGACGACGATTTCAACGGTCAACCTGACTGGGGCACGGACGGCGCAGCGCCGTCTGCCAGTCCGTCAACTTTTGACACATACCTGAATGCGGGCGGCAATCACTTCTTCGGATTCGGGTCATGGCACCGTGACCTTGTGCAATTTGCTCTCGCCGATGGATCGTCACGGTCGTTCTCAAAGAGCATTGACTTCCGGATCGTTCGCGACATGTGCACACGAGACGGCGCGGAACGAGTTAACGCCCCTAAGTGACCGTTCGCACGGTGAAGCGGTGGACCCGTCAGGTCTGACTCGACTCAAACTGAACTCGAACCCGGCTCCGATCCGTTGGAGCCGGGTTTTTTCGTTTTCCGGCTGGAGCAAACCGGACGAACCTGTTGTAGTGTCTGGCTACTTTCGCGCGGGCTTGTCTTTTTTTCGTATCCGCATTTCGGAGTCATTTCATGTCCAGTTTGCGCTTACCAGACCAGAGGCGTCGTGGGTTCACACTGATTGAGTTGCTCGTTGTCATCGCCATCATCGCCATTCTGATTGCACTGCTGCTGCCGGCTGTGCAGCAGGCACGCGAGGCTGCACGGCGATCCCAATGTAAGAACAACCTGAAGCAGATCGGCCTTGCGCTGCACAACTATCACGACGTCGCGAATGTGTTCCCCCCCGGTGGCGTCACACTGGGAAACTGCTGCGGAACCAGAAGCGGCACAAACTGGGCGATCGCGATTCTGCCGTACCTGGATCAGACCCCACTCTTCAGGCGGTATGATCAGGACAAGTTCAATGAAGACGCTGCCAACACTTTCGTCCGCACCCAGCGCGTGCCCGTTTATGAGTGTCCGACGGATATCAACATCGGGAAGATCGAAAGGCCCGAGTCGGGCCCTGGCAGCGGATTGGATTATAGGCACGGTTCGTACCGATGCATGGGAGGCAAGACGAATGGAAACGGCTGGTGGGACGGGCGGCAGTACTCGGGACTGCCCTTTGAATGGCAGGGCGTGCTGCACACGCTGGACGGCATCCTTGCCCCGGAGAGCTTCTCAACGATCTTAGACGGCACGTCCAACACCCTCGCCGTGGGAGAGCAGCACACGACAACGCATACGCGTCGGGGCACGTTCTGGGCCTACACGTACACGTCGTACAATTCGTCAGACGCGGTCAGCCAGCCACGTACCCTGATCGCCGATTACGACCGATGCGTGAGTATCGGCGGAACTGGCGGATCGAACGCCTGCAAACGCGGCTGGGGCAGCCTGCATGTTGGCGGCATTCAGTTTCTTCGCTGCGATGGCTCGGCCAAATTCCTGAATGTGCACCTGGACACAAACGTGTTCACCAGCCTCGCAACCGTCGCTGGCGGCGAGACTGTCGGTGAATTCTGACACAGGCCGTCCGGCATAAGTACTCATCGCATTGGCCCCCGACGTACCAGTGCGGGATGTCAGGTCAGCGGACGGCGTTTGCTGGTCCCTGTTAGATCAGTTTGGAGTTGATATGTCATTGATACACAGACAAGAGCCACCACGAGACACGTGGCAGCGTCGGATTCTCGACCGCGTAGTGAATTGGAAAGCTTGTCGATGTTCCGTGCTTGCTGTGCTGTTGCCGCTGGTGACAGGAATATCGGGTTGTGGCAACTCGTATCAGCTTGCTGACGTGTCCGGCCGGGTGACCATGGACGGCGAACCTCTCGCCAACGCGACGGTCTCGTTCGTACATTCAGAAGGCCCAAGTTCGTTCGGCAGGACGGACGCCGATGGCCGTTACACTCTCGAAACAGTGGCCGACGGTGAAGGCGGGGCTCTGGTTGGAACGCACGTCGTCCGCATCAACGTCAGTGATGGAGGCGACGCCGAGTCGGACGAACTGGTGACTCCGCCGGAAGCGGCGCTGATTCCGGCACACTACAACACCGAGAGTGACTTGACGTTCGACGTCAGCTCAGGCGGGTCGAACGAGGCGAATTTCGGGCTGACCAGCGAGGCCAGTTCCGAACTGACGAGCGAGTGATCTCCATAGCGGTGACGCGACACACGGGATTGGATCCGGGCTGATGTGACGGTCCCACGCCACGTCGTGAAACCCGAATCGTCAGTCTCGGGTAGGATCACTGTCGAACACTTCGTTCCAGAAAACTGCCAACGGTCATCGGACTGGCCCTTAAGTGACGTGACGACCTAGAATCGCGTTCTTCCGTCTCGGGCCGGTCGATATCGATGGATGTGTCGCCGACGGGCCTCTCCCGATCGACAGCCCGTCATTCGTTTCGACTCGGAAGTCCTGCCAACTGTCCCGCCAAACCAGATCGTGCCGATGCCTGATTCCCGAATTGATCTCAGAAACTCTGCGCTGGCAGCACTACTTGCGTTCCTGTTTCCGGGGGCTGGCCATCTTTATCAGCGCCGGTATTTCAAAGCGGCGATTTACTGCGTTTGCATTCTGGGCATCTACGTCTGGGGCTGTTCGCTGGGCGAAGCGAAAGCCGTCCATCTGCGACTGGACAAGTCTGGCACTGCGGAGAAGCCCCGGCAGCGAACGATTGGTTATCTCGCCCAGGTCGGAATCGGGTTGCCCGCATTGCCGGCTGCGGCCCAGTTTCTGCGTCATCGCGGTCAGGAAGACCTTGCACTGACCGCCGGTGAAGTGATCGAAGAATTTGATACCGAATTCACCGGGCAGGTCCACACTGGTGCGGGCGGCAACAAGGAAGTCGTTGGCCACTTGGTTGGCCACTTGAAGGGAGAATTGAGATCCAATCAGTACGCGTCCGGTACCGAGTTCGAAGGCTGGCTGACAGGGCAGACCAGCAACGGCGAATCTGTGGATCTGGTGCTGCACGGATACGAATCCTATGGGAACGTGACGCTCGAGATTGGTCCGCGCGTCTGTGGACTCGATGACATAACGCCGGTGCAATTGACGACGGAGCGTGTTCAGGCTGAGTTCTCTGGGAGTCGGCGGCGGTTTCTCGCGCGAGTTGTCGACCCGGAGAATTACGAACAGTTGGGACTTGTCGAGGGCACGATCCCACGGTCGTTTTTCAATCATTTTCAGGCCCCTCTGAGTGACGAGGCGATGCAACATCTGACCGGCAGACTGGGCC
>CAUZFZ010000212.1:0-14999 GCA_963579025.1 Planctomycetota bacterium
GCGTCAACAAACGCAGACCGAAGGTTCTGGCCCTGATGAAGAAACCACGACACCAACTCCAGGCCGAACTCGAAGCCGCCGCATGACGTAACCCCTTGCTACCAAACCAGCAGTGCCATTCGTGTCTTCCACTTCTCGATTCGCAGGTCCGTGCTATGGGAAATCGTCGTGTGATCTTCCTTGGGGTTCTTTGCGCGATCTGTCTGGCGGCAAGTTCGGGTTGGATCTACTACCTGCATTCACAATGGTCGACGCCCGAACGGTTGATTCTGCGGGCGGCGAAGGCCGTGCAGGATGACGACCTCGGTCGTGCGTCGGTCCTGATCCGCAATGCGATCAGGCTGGACCCCGACAATGCCGAGGCTCGGATTCAGATTGCCAACATCCTCAACAGGCTCTCCGACGAGCGACGTGCCGGAGACGTCCCTGCGGCAGTGGAGCAGATCGCGCATGCAGCGAAACTGAAACCGGACGACCTCGAGCTGCAGACGCGGCTGTTTTACGGCTGGCATCGGCTGGGACGGCGCGATGCCGCAACGACGACGGCACGCAGATTGACCGAACTGAAAAGTGCCGATCTGATTGCATGGATGTATGTCATTGACGATGAACTGGATCAGGGATATCTGGAGTCAGCCGGCAGACTGATCGACCGCCTGGAGTAAGCCGTCACAGACCAGTCGATCGCGTTCATCGCTCGCCGGCTGCGGCTTCTGGAGTTGACCCACGACGAGGAATCGCTGCAGGCACAATGTGAGCTGTTCGTGCAGCGATTGATCGCGGCGCGCGACCCGGATCTGGCGAAGGTCGGCACGTCCGTCATAGCGATGTTCCCGTCCATCAGTGCCCGGTATCTCGACAAGTCACCGGATGGTGAACTCGTCCCCCGTTCAACAGCAGTCATCAGGCTGATTCGCAGACTCCTGGCCATTCGACCGCAGAACGAAAACCTGCTGCCCCAGGTGAAGCTGGCCGAGAGGATCGTCGCCGTAAACACATCCAGGCGGGACAACGATCCGGTTGCCGTGCGCAATCTTCACGCAGAATTCGTCGAGACGGGGCGGTGGCTGATCGGTTCGGAACACTATCCGCGGTACCTGTCACCGGCATTCGCTCTGCTGCTCTACCACTCGGCCGTGATCGTGGAGTCTCCCGAATTCGCCGTCGGCATTCTTCCCGGCCTCGTTGCCGAACGAGACGGTAGCCAGACGTGGGAGCCCACCGCCAAGCAACAGGACGGACTGATCGCGTACCACGCAACGGCTCTGTCGCAGGTCCTGGGCACGGAAACGGAGGAGGATGCCAGAGACGGCGTCCAGCAGCTGCATGCCCACGAATCCACGATGTCCACGGCACTTCTCCTTAGTGCGCTGCTGGCCGCTCACGATGGCGACACGGAACTGGCCCGGGAACACCTGGATGCGGCGGCGAAGGACGACCGGATCGATCCACATCTGATCCTTGCCTTGCGGTGCCAGTGTGACATGCGGACGAAGGACTGGAAGCTGGTCGCGGACGCACTCGCCAGCCTTGACGGACAAGAGATCGATCCCCCGACAGGCCGCGTTGCTACGTGCGCTACTTGGCCCGCCCGAACAGCGGCGTCTGACTCGACTGACTGCCCTGCTGGAATTGAATCAGTTCGCAGCAGCCGACGAATTGTTGCAGACGCTGGTCGAATCAGACGTTTACGCCAGCGGCCACCTGATCCGCATCGTGTACGAATTGCGGAAGGGCGACCTGGTCGAGGCTCAGGCCCGGCTGAATGCGGCACGTGTGGACGACCCGGCTGCGACGGAGTTCGTGATTGCCGATGTCGCGATCGCCGCAGCTGCGGGCAGGCGGAACGAAATCGAGTCCCGCATGGCGGATCACCTGATTCGTCATCCCGACGACCTGCGGGTTCGAATGCTGCTGGCACGCTGGTATCAGGTGACGGGAAGAACCGGCGATGCCGTCGCACAGTACAGCGACATGACGCAGCTTCGCCCCGGACTCCTGCATGCGTGGGTCATGGCAGCCTTGCTGCTGCAAACGTCAGACCAGCAGCGGGAGCTGGACGCTTTGATCAAGGGGATGTCCGGCACTCCTCAGGTCGCCGAATATGCGGACCGACTGCGTCAGCAGATCACCAGCTTTGCGATTCGCTTGCGACGCAACAAATCCGATTCCAGTCTCGCGCCGGAAACGGTGGAACTGCTGCAGGAAGACTCCTCGCAGTCGGTCAGAGACTGGCGACTGCTGAACGTTGCCGTCCGGGCCTCGCAGGCTGATGGGGGACCGGGTGTGCTTGCTCAAATGCAGTACCTGCTGACGACAGGTGGCGACCGTGAAGAATCAGAGAACGTTCTGGACCGTCTCGAAGGCGGGATGCTGTCCGCGCTGGGTGATATCGCGGACTCCGATGCGGCGGATATGCAGCGCCGTATCGGTGAGCTGGTCCGGAAGCACCCGGATCAGCCCGGCCCGCACATTGCTGCCATCGTCTACTTCGCCAATCGCGATGACGTACCCAACGCGTGGAAGCATGCCCAGGCTCTGGCCCGAATCGATCCGATATCCGGACGGGCGCAGTACTGGTTTGCGCGGCTGCTGGCTGTTTCCTACCGCATCGACGAGGCGGTCGAGCAGTTGAATACGTCACTGGAGCGTGCCGATCGTCCGGATGCCCGGCTGTTCGGGGCTCGTCTGGAGCTGTTTCGTGACCAGCCTCAGCAGGCGCTGGAGCACCTCGACCGACTGCCCGGACCACTTTCCAGCCAGTTCGTCCCCGTGGTGTTGCGCTTCGAGACACTGCGGCGTCTGGAGCAACATGATCGTGCGGCTGCCGTACTGACCGAATTCCTGCAGCGTGAGCCGCAGCACATCTCGCTGTGGCTGCGGCTGGCCGAGCACTACGACCGTGAATCCGGAGGCCAGCAGGCCATCGGCCTGGTGAGTGCCGCTCTGCAGCAGCATCCACAGCACTCGGGACTGCGATCAAAGCTGCTCGGATTACTGGTCCGACACGATCGTCTGGAGCAGGCACAAACACTGGACCGGCAGCTTGCGGAAACACCCGATCATCCCGAGACGCCGCTGTCACTGGCGCTGGCGTTTCTGACAGCCGGAGAAGTCGACGCAGGGGCCGCCTGGCTCGACAGGGTCGACGTGGCTTCGGCCAATCCCTTTCTGTACGCGATGGCCGTGTATCAACAGGGGCAGGCCGGCAACGATCGCGCGCTGATCGAGCGGGCCGGAAGTTTGCTCGAACAACTGGCGACCCGGTCACTCGACTCGCTGCCAGTCCTCAACAACCTGGCCTGGCTGCTGGCCGTGGACCTTGGTCATCCGGATGCGGCACTGCCGATCGTCGAGCGGATCGTCGCCCTGTCGGATGTCGGCGACCTTGATCCAACCTTTGTCGACACCATCGCCGAAGTCTTCGTCGCGAACGATCGAGCAGCCGACGCATTGAGCCTGGTCCGCAAGTCGGTGCTGCAGCACCCCGCTGACGGTGTCCTGCGGTATCACAGTGGAGTGCTGCAATTGACGCTGGCGCGTGATCAGGTGCAGATCAAACCGGCTCTGGATGACCTGACGATGGCCAGACGGCTCACAAAACTCTCCGCGAGACGCGATGCCTACGTCGCTTCCGTGCTTCAGTGGTATGGAAAGGCGCCTTAACCGGACGTCGACCCAGGTGCCGGATCAATGGCTGTGAGACCTCTTGTGCGTGTCGGCACCCAGACAACCCGGCGGGCTTGTCTGGACCACCCTGCGATCCAGTGCACATGCCCGCACTTCCTGTCAAACGAGCCAGGTTCCAATAACCGTCACTACGAATAACTGCAGGCATTACTTACTGAACGGTCACTTCACCACAGGTCGTTTAATTCCGCCAGGCTGCGTCAATCTACCAGTTGATTGGACTGGTGGAGTCGATACGTTCGATGTGTTGACAGTGCAAGACAGTTAGTAGACGGACATGGCAACAACGCTCGAGGCCAGACGCTCCGGGCGGCTCAGACAACTCATTCAGAGTTGTGTGAGTGGCGACGCGACAGGAGGCAGCTCCCTCTTGTCGAGCCGGAGCGGAGGCCCTCGCTCGCTGGGGCACCGCCATCATCAACCGGATTAACCAGTTCTGTGTGGTAAGCAACGATTGACGGCAAATGGTATGCATGGTGCGTCTCGGCTACGTGAGATTTGGTATTCGACCAATTACGAAGAGGTGTATAATGATTTCGTCCGACCGTTTACTGGCACGTTCGACGTTGGCTGGATTGTTGGCGTTTTCACTGTCGCTCGATTGCGCGACGCACGCTGCCGCGGGGATCATCAACTTCGACGCCGTCGACACGTCGAATCCCCCCCTCACCTTTGGTGTCGCGCCAGACTCTTACTTGGCTGGTTTCGGTGTCACCGTGAGCAACGTCACGCCTACAACCACAGTGGGCGTGAAAACGCCAATACTTTTCGACACCAACGTCGTACTGCTCTCGAACCCGAATTACTTGTCCCAATGGTGGGCAGGGATCAACGGGACTTCGTTCGATCTGATTTTTGATCAGCCGCTTGTGAACCTGAGCGTATCGATTCCACAAATCACCTCTGGTGTGATTGTCCCCGCCTTTTCCTTCACCGCACTTGACGCGAGCGGAACTCCGCTGGTCACCAGTTTCAGTGCCGGACTGGGCGGCGCGTCTCCGAGACGAACATTCGTGTTCGATGATACCACCAATCCCGGCCTTCAAGGGCTTCGCGTTTTCTCGAATGTGCAAGGTATCGCGGGCATGGGTGGCATTCCGATCGACGATTTGGTGTTCACAAGGCAGGCCACAGTCCCCGAGCCGTCTACATTCGCGTGCTTAGGTGCGATTGCACTGTTTGCAGGAGTGCGGAATCGTCGTCGCCAAAAAGCCCTGACCGCACCGACTGCCGAAAGCGTTTGACGCAGTGCCGGACTCGACCACCCATTGAGTCCTGCTTATAAAGCCGGGACTCGTGATTCTCAAACTGCCTGAGCGTAGCAGCGGCCACGCTCAATCCCTCGGGTGAGAAGTGATACCCGAGGAAATCGATCTCCCGCTCCACCCGACCGACAAACGTCTTGTCCGGGTGCTGCTCGACACACAGATCATTGAGGATCTGATTGATCACGCGCACGGCCCGCCGCAGCTTCCACCGCGTGGGAGCCAGCACCACCCAGTCATCCATGAACCGGGCATAGAACAACCCGGTTGCCTCCATCGCCTCATCCTGGCGACTGAGAAAGATGGCCCCGATCAACGGCGACAGCGGACATCCCACACATCCGCATTGTGCCCGACATTCTTCCGGCGGTGGCACAGCCAGTCGAAAGCCAGGTCCAGCACTTCGCGCGCGTCGACGCTCATCGGACCTCACATGACGAGGACGAGAGTTGACTTCACCGGTTGGTACCCGCAATCCGGTGTGAGCTGTCCAGGGCACATGTGAGTGCGTGCTGGAACGCGGAACCTGTCAATGCCGCACAAAGTGACAAATCCGCGTGATCCTCTGAACGACGTATCGCGTCCGATCGTTTGTCGAGACTTCGCCGAGATATCCACATCCTTGTTCGGTAGCATCGGGACGATTGCCCCAATCGATCCACCTGTGCCTGTCTTCGCACATTGCGGTTCCAAAGGAACCCGGATGAAGCTGATTCTGCTCATCATCTGTGCCACCATCGCAACCCTGAATTCGTCAGCGGCGCTGGGCGCTGTGACATTCAGTGATATCGGCGGTACACAACGGCCGACCAATGTGACGGGCCTGGACGTAAACGGCGTCAGCTATGACGTTACGATCACGTACAACATTCCAATCAACAGGGCCACGACTGTATTGATCGGTGCACTGCCAGACAGCGATGCCAATCAGGCTGCGTTTGATCTACGCGATGCGGTCAATGCAGCAGCGACCGCCGACTCGAATGAGACGATCGTCTACCTGTTATCCAACACTCAACCTGTTTCCGGCACTAACGCACTTAGTCTGGCCAGCATTAACGACGAATCCGCGGGCGTCGGGGACTTCCTGGCTTTACTATCCAATACGTTCGTCACGTCCATCGCCCGACCGGCCCGTGGCTCGGCATCATTCAGCCTTGCCGTGATGTCCGCGTCCAGCGTCCAGCGTCCCAGAGCCGTCGTCCATCCTGATCTGCACCACGACGGCGCTTTATTTACTGCGGCGAAGAAGGCGGCGCTCGGCGCCACGGACGTGATGTCCGGACGTTTCCGAGCTGATTATCGCGGACTCACCCGGACCCCGGCTCGCCACTGCATTCGACACTGGGTTTACGACGGTTTCCTCGTCTGTAGGTGCGTACGTGCGAACGGGATGATCAGCAGTGCCGCGCTGAGCAATAGAAACACGACCGACATCGGTCTTGTGACAAGTGGCAGCCAACTGCCACCGGAACTCATCAGGCCGGCACACAGGTTCTTTTCGGCGACGGGTCCAAGCACGAATCCGATGACGAATGGTGCCAGCGGGATGGTCCAGCGTTCCAATTGAAATCCGACAAGCCCGAACAGCAGCATGATCCACACGTCAAAGAACCGGTTCCCCAGCGCGTAGGAACCGACAACGCAGAACGTCAGGATGACTGGGATCAGGAATGCTCGCGGGACATCGACCAGCCGGGCGATGTATCGGGCGGCCACGACCAGGAAGACGAACATGAAAATGTTCGCAATGAAGTACGTGCCCATGATCGTGTAGATCAAGGTCGGGTTCTGTCGAAAGAGCTGCGGGCCCGGTTGCAGGCCGTGCAGAACCAGGGCTCCCAGTAGAATCGCGTCGATCACACTGCCGGGAATTCCCATTGCCACAAGCGGAATCAGAGCACCGCCAACGGTTGCGTTGTTCGCCGATTCCGAGGCGATGATGCCCTCCTCACTACCATGGCCAAAGTCCTCTGGCTTTTTCGAGAACGTGCGTGCCGTCGAATAAGCCGTGACGGATCCGATGTTCGCTCCGATACCCGGCAGGATGCCGATCCACGTGCCGATCAGCGAGGACCGCAGCATGTTGCCACTATGAGTTCGCCAGTCGGAGGCTCCTGGCATCAGGCTTTGGTTGGACACCGCGACACGTTCCAGCGGCTGACCAAGACGCAAGACTTCGGTGATCACCTGGCTGACAGCGAACAGTCCGATCAGCACGGGCAGTAGTTTCAGTCCGCCGTTGAGTTCCTCGAAGCCAAACGTCATCCGTACTTCGCCCGTGGCTTCGGCGACTCCGGGCATCGCACACAGGATGCCCAGCAGTCCGGAAAACAAAGACCGGCTGATTGATGCACCGCCGACGGACGCAATCAGAACCAGCGCCATCATGACCAGCGAGAAGAACTCGAACGGTCCGAACTTTGTGGACAGGTCCGCCATCGGACGGCTGAGTGAAATCAGGAACACCCACGACACCATGCCGCCGACGAATGATGCCATGATTCCCAGTCCGAGTGCGCGGCCAGGTTGTCCGGACTTTGCCAGCGGGTAACCATCGAGCGTTGTCATGACCGACGCGGGAGTCCCCGGCATCCGCAGTAGTGTGGCGGTAATCAATCCACCACTGATCGAACCGACGTACATCCCGACAAGCAGCATCATGGCCTCGCCAGCGTCCATCGAATACGTCAGCGGGAGCGTCAGCGCAATCACCATTGCCCCGGTCAGACCGGGAATGGCTCCGACCGTAATCCCCAGCGCCGTTCCAAGGCAGATCAGGAACAGCCCCATGGGAGTTGTCAGAAGTTGGATAGCGGTTTCGAGCGGAGTCACGGCAGGTCAGTCACGACGATTTGGGTGAGAACGAATTGAATTCCGAACGCGACGATCACAGCCGTCTCGGTCAGCGGCACAAGGTGCCGTTTGTGGTCGGTACTAAGCAGCAGGCCGACCAGCATGATGAACACCGTCGTGGCCCATGCGAACGACGCACCGAACTGCATAGCCAGTGCGTATGCGGCTGACATCGCAAGCATGATGGTGGCGCGTTTCGCCGTGGGTCCTTTCAGGCTCACCGTGTCTCCCGGTTCTGGAGAAACACGGCGTGAGAAGATCATTACGAGAAGGCACACAATCAATCCGCAGCAAATAAGGAGTGGAATGTCTGGCACTTCAGGCGACTCCTGCTGACCGACCGATTGCGCTGCCGCGACACGTTCCTCAAGATACGCCTCGTGCTCGGCACCAGAAAGGAATCGCGGCGGGATGTGCAGTTCGGTCAGTCGTTTGAGCACAGTTTCCGTCTGCATGGCCTTCCGCAGCACATCGGCCATGTAATCGATGCGGTCCTGTGGAGTACCTTTGGGGAACCACCAGTACTGGCTGTTGACCTCTTCGACATCGACGCCCTGTTCCAGTGCCGTCGGCAGATCGGGCAGTGACTCGCGCCGCTCCGGGCCAAAAATTGCCAGACCACGCAGGCCCTGACCTGCAAAGTTGAGCATTTCGGTCGCAGAGAACGTCGCCGCCTGAATGTGTCCGCCGACCAGTTTCCCTAAGCGATCCGTTCCATCACCGGCCTGCGTGTAGCGAAACTTTGCGCCAGGATGCACGTGCTCAAGCCGCCGCGCCAGAAAGTGACTCGGAGCCCCCATGTTGACTCCATACACAATCTCGTCGGGCTTCTCGGTCGCAGCGTCCAGCAACGATTTCAGCGATGTGTATGGCGAGTCTTCGTGAACGGCGACGACCAGTCCAATCTCACCCGTCCCGGCAACAGCCTCAAATACCTCGGGCCCGTAACTGACGGTCCCGGAATACTTCGCCGTGATCAGAGCATCGTGCAACAGCAGCAAGGTGTAACCATCGGGCTTTGCGTCACGGACGTACCGGCTGCCGATCGTCGAACTGCCACCGGGTCGGTTTATGATTACGAACGGCTGTGGAAGAAGACTGTTCTCATTGATTCCGGTCTGGATGATGCGTGCAAACGTGTCGCTGCCACCACCCGGATTAAATGGTACCACCAGCTTGATGGGGCGGGCGGGATAGGATGCCCCGGCTTTGCCTGGCAGTTCGTTCCGCCAATTCAAGATGAGAAGCGCAGCGGCGATTGACAGAACGATCAGTTGTTGAAGATACCGACTCATTCGCCGTCCCCTGGCTTCAAGCCGAACGCTTTTCCAACATCCCGTGAGCCATGCAGGACTCGGACGATTTCTATCGAGTAGTCATCTGCGTCCAGCGGTCGGTAGTACACGACATAGCGGCCTTCAGGGAATCGCCGCAGCCCGCTGGCGATCCGGTCGCAGCGACTACCGAAACCGGGATGCCGCGCGAGCATCGCGAAACATTCGTGAAGATCGTCGATCAGTCGGTCAGCCGCATCGGAATTGTGCGGGGCGACGTATGACCAGACATCATCCAGGTCCCGACGGGCAGATGGCGAAACATCAAAGCCGTGATTCATTGCTCTCCACGACTTGCATTCAGCCGATCTCTGCCGCGACGTTTGATGTCCTCAAAAAAGTCACGAGCGTCTTCGTCGCTGCGAATCCGAATTACGTCTCCCCGATCCAATTCATCAATTCCAACCTGGATCTTTCGACGGAGATCGTCTTCAAACTCGCGTTCCTGGTGTAGCTGCAGAACGGCGTCAGCAATCAATTCTTCGCGAGATAGATAACGTCCGCTGGCGACTTCACGATCGACGAACTCTTCCAGTTCCGGGGAAAGGCCGATGGGAACCATTTGAGTCTCCAGTGGCTCATTGATGAGTCGAGGTTACAGGCCGGAAGGACGTGAAAGTCCGAAGGCGATGGTATGAAACCAGTTAGTGCGAACCGTCCAGCCTACTGAATCGACAATCCGACTACCATGCCTCCGGTCTCTCTTCGCTCGTGTCGTGGAACCTGAGCCCCAGGATCGATTACGTTCCCCGTCCCGAAGTCGCACCTGAGGAGACGCCACGTGGCAAAAGAACTCAACTTCAAACAGGAACTGACGGGCTGTTTTGGTCAGCCGGTGGCCGAGAACCCGACGCAGGCCATGATCGAGGCAGCCTACCGGCATCATGGACTCGACTGGCGCTACCTCACGATCGAAGTCGCACCGGACGGTCTGGCAGACGCAGTCCGGGGCGTCCGGGCCATGGGTTTCGCCGGATTCAACTGCACCATCCCGCACAAAGTTGCCGTGATCGAACATCTCGACGGACTGGGCGAATCGGCCTCGTTGATGGGCGCGGTCAACTGCGTTGTTCGGCAGGACGGGCAACTGATTGGCGAGAATACAGACGGCAAGGGATTCGTCGAGTCGCTCCGGACTCTGACAGACCCGACCGGAAAATCAGTCGTCATGTTTGGAGCCGGCGGCGCGGCTCGCGCCATCGGTGTCGAAGTTGCACTGGCAGGAGCCACGAAGATCACGATCGTGAACCGCACGGAATCGCGCGGAGCGGAACTCGTTTCTCTACTTCGCGAAAGGGTCAACGTCGAAGCCGACCTTGTCGTACCTGACGGCGACTACTCTGTTCCCGCAGGCACGGGTGTCGTCATCAACGCGACGTCCATCGGACTGTTCCCCGACGTGGATGCGCGGATCGGTCTGGATACCGCATCACTGACGGCCGACATGGTTGTTGCCGACGTGATTCCGAACCCGCC
The DNA here is from genome assembly GCA_963579025.1 of Planctomycetota bacterium. Lineage (GTDB taxonomy): Bacteria > Planctomycetota > Planctomycetia > Planctomycetales > Planctomycetaceae > CAUZFZ01. The sequence continues at coordinate 10,622 of CAUZFZ010000212.1, forward strand.
GGAAACTCGACTCGTCCGCGATGCCCGCGAGATTGGCTGCAAGGTCATCGATGGACTGGGCATGCTGGTCAACCAGGGAGTCATCGGCATTCGCTACTGGACCGGAGTTGATCCGGATCCCGCAGTCATGAGACAAGCACTCGAAGATGTGTTTGGGTCGTGACCGGCGTGAACATCCCGGCGCCTCATCCCGGTACCGGGCGCTCGAACGTGTTAAGGTCCCCCAACCGCTGAAACTGTGTCTTGCCAGAAACAATGGTCTGATATGAAAACGCGAATCATTGCCTTTGCCTCAACGATCGTAGCGATCGCCGCACTCAACCTGAGTGGCGCGGAGTCTTCGCGACCCAACATCCTGTGGATTACCAGCGAAGACAACGGGCCGCATCTGGGCTGCTATGGCGACGAGTATGCCACGACGCCTCACCTGGATTCGCTCGCGAACACGAGTCTGCTGTATCGGACGTGCTGGTCGAATGCTCCCGTCTGTGCTCCGGCTCGGACGACAATTATTACCGGCGTCTATCCCACATCGACTGGCGCCCAGCACATGCGCAGCAATGTGAAGATGCCAGCCTTCATGAAAATGTATCCGCAGATTCTGCGGGAGGCCGGATACTACTGCACGAATAACTCGAAAGAGGACTACAACCTGATCAAACCCGGTCAGGTGTGGGACGAATCGTCGCGCAAGGCTCACTGGAAGAATCGCAAAACCGACCAGCCCTTCTTCGCGATCTTCAATCACACGATCAGCCACGAGAGCCAGATACGGAATAAGATCGATCCGAAGAACAACATTCACGATCCCGCGAAAGTCCGCGTTCCCGCTTATCACCCGGACACACCGGAAGTCCGCAAGGACTGGGCTCAGTACTACGACCGCTTGACGATGATGGACGAGAAGTGTGGGCAGAACCTGAAGGAACTCGAAGAAGCAGGACTCGTCGACGACACGATTATTTTCTACTACGGCGACCACGGTTCGGGCATGCCGCGCAGCAAACGCTGGCCATACAACTCTGGACTGCACGTTCCCCTGATTGTCCACATCCCGGAGAAGTTCAAGAACCTTCGCCCGAATGACTACAAAGCCGGCGGCGAAACGGACCGACTCACCAGCTTCGTCGACCTGGCTCCGACACTACTCAGCCTGATCGATATCAAGCCACCAGAGTGGATGCAGGGTCATGCGTTCGCAGGCAAATTCGATGCTGGGCCACAACCATTCATTTACGGCTACCGCGGTCGCATGGACGAACGGTACGACATGGTCCGCTCGGTCACCGACGGTCGCTACGTCTACATCCGCAACTACATGCCGCACAAAATCTATGGGCAGTACATCCAGTACATGTTCCAGACACCGACGACTCGTGTCTGGCACGAACGGTATCTGGCCGGAAAACTGAATGACCACCAGGCCACGTTCTGGCAAAGGAAGGCTCCGGATGAACTGTACGACCTGCGGAACGATCCTGACGAGGTCGACAACCTGGCCCGTTCGAAGCAGCACCAGGAGATTCGTGAGCGGCTTCGCAAAGCGCAGCAGGATCTGGCCATACGGATTCGCGATCTGGGCTTTCTGCCCGAGGGCGAGATGCACGTACGCGCGGAAGGATCGACGCCATACGAGATGGGCCACGATGACTCGAAATACGATGTAGAACGCATCATGGCCGTGGCTGATGCGGCGACGTCGCGGCCGGTTTCGGGCAGGCCGCAGCCGCCTTCAATGCGCGCGTACCTCGGAGACAAAGACAGTGCGGTGCGCTACTGGGGTACGGTGGGCGGTCTGGTCTGGCAGAATACCGCCGGTGCCGACGAGGCTTTTGTGGCAGCCCTCAAGGACGACTCGCCGTATGTACGCATCAACGCCGCTCAGGTCCTGTCGCAACAGGGAAAGCAGCATCTGGAAACGACGCTGCCGATTCTGGAAGGTCTTGCACCGGTCGACAAAAACGGCATCTACATCTCGATGGCGGCGCTCAACGCCATCGATGAACTCGATGCCAGGGCCGGTGCGCTGCAGGATGCGCTCAAGGCAATGCCGCGTAAGCACGAGTCCGTACCCGGGCGGATGGGCGCTTACGTCAACAACCTGATCACGAAAACGCTGGCCGACCTGAATCGGTGATGTCGATCCACACGCGGATTGACCGACCCAGACGCAGCGCGGCCTCCTGACTGTGGGCTTTCAGTCCCGACGACTTCACACTGGCCACGTCGCTTGTTTAACGATGAGAATCTCACGAGACTCGCGCGGCACTGACTTTCTCCTGCCACGGGACGCTCGACGATGAGAATTCTGCTGACGATTGCACAGTCCACTCTGCTTCTGCTGGCTGGATTCCAGGTCGGCCTGGCGCAGTCCGATGATGCCAGGGCTCAACTGAAATTAGATCTGGCTCAACTTCACGTCGTTGTCGAAGAACTCCGCGAGGGGGAACACTCGGACCAACTGATTGCCGATGTTGCGGTGTTCGCGAAAGGCGTCGACTGGTGCCTGCGACACGATGAGTTCTATCCGCAAAAAAAAGAGGGCGTCCCGTCCACGTGGATCAAGTACTGCCAGACTGCATTGAAAACCGGCATGGCGCGCGCCGCCAAACTTAAGGCCGGGTCGCATAGCTGGACGAGTCAGACGGGTTCGACGATCCGCGGTTACATTTCCAGAGTCGATGGTTCGATTCAGCCCTACGCCCTTTCCCTGCCGGAAGGCCTGAGCGATGCACCTCGCCTCAAACGCTGGCCGCTGCATGTGAAGCTGCACGGCCGTGGCGGGACTCGTAATGAAGTGCGGTTCTTTGCGGAACATACCGGCAAGGCGCCTCAGAAAGAGCAGACGTGGATCCAGCTCGATGTCTTCGGACGCACCGACAACGCGTATCGCTGGAGTGGCGAAACGGACGTTTTTGAAGCCATTGCTGATGTGCGGCGACGGCATCGCATCGATGATCGACGAGTCACGTTATGGGGCTTTTCGATGGGTGGCGCCGGGGCATGGCATCTGGGATTGCATCATCCGTCGAAGTGGTCGTCGGTCGGACCAGGCGCCGGGTTCGTGGATTTCTACAAGTACCAGAAGCAAACGGAACAACGCCCGCCGCACGAACACAAGGCTCTGCGAATCTACGATGCGATCGACTACACGCTGAATCTGTATGACGTTCCGGTCTGCACTTACGGCGGCGAACTCGACGCGCAGCTTGTGGCCAGCACATCGGTGGTCGAAAAGGCAAAGAAGCTGAAAGTCCCGGTCAAACTGATCGTTGGCCCGGGCGTGGGCCACAAGTTTCACCCGGACAGTTTCAAAGAATTCATGTCGTTTCATCAGGCGAATTCCAAAGAAGGTCGGCCAAAGTACCCCGGACGCAAGCTGATTCGGTTTACGACCTACACACTGAAGTACAACCAGTGTGACTGGCTGACAATCGAAGAAATCGACAGGCAATACGATGCTGCGACAGTCGAGGGCGGCGTGTTCCCCGACGGCGTCATGCGCCTTCGCACGAAGAACGTGAATGCCGTGCGCATCAATCGTGACATGGCGCTCAAGATCGAAATCGACGGTAAGAAACTTGAGCTGGGCGCTGCCGCCGAGGGTCTGCTGCCCAATGTCTATTTCCAACGAGAGCCCGAGGGCTGGCGGGCATTGGGCTACGAGGAATCTCGCGAATTCTCGCGCAATCCGAATCTGCACAAACGGCACGATCTACAGGGACCGATCGACGACGCGTTTATGGAACCCTTCGTGTGCGTGCGAGGTACGGGCACTCCATGGACGAAGCAGAATGCGGACTGGTCAACCTGGACGCTCGGCCGCTTCGAACGTGAGTTCGACAAATGGCTCCGCGGACGAGTTCCGGTGATCGACGATACAGAACTGAGCGACGAGGACATCGCGGCGAAAAACCTGATCCTGTTCGGGGATCCGGCTTCCAACTCGGTCCTGAAACGGATCGTCGGCGCGCTGCCGGTCAAGTGGACCGAGGACGCGATCGAAGTCGACGGACAGTCGTTCGATCCTGCCACTCACGGCGTGTCGCTGATCTTTCCGAATCCACTCAACCCGAATCGTTATGTGGTCGTCAATTCCGGACACACGATGCACGAGAAGGATTTCCGAGCATCAAACTCGTGGCTGTTTCCCCGGCTGGGCGACATCGCCGTTCAATCGTTTGAGCGAAAGACCGACGGCAGCTACGACGAGTCCGTTGTATGGGCCGAGTTGTTCAATGGCTCGTGGCAGCTTCCGCAGAAATAGGCTTCTTCGGTGACAGCAGTTCCCGGGCTGCTGGAATTCGCGGGAAAACGAGCGATTCTGCGGATCGTGTTCGTAGATGAAGACCTGCTCGTGGGCAGGCGTCTCTGGCGT
>CAUZFZ010000213.1:0-14970 GCA_963579025.1 Planctomycetota bacterium
CGAGCGTAGCGAGCCCCCAGCACTGCAACTGGGGGCTCGCTGCGCTCGACCCCAGCCACCCCAATATTCAACGTTGACAAAGCGGTAGGTGTGCATGACACGTGATGACGGTGGATTCGCGCTGAAGAAACGATGGGCTGACCGGCCGGTCAATCGGCGGAATTCGGTGGAATTTCAAGCAGCCAGATCGACTTGCCATCGACATACAGCATCTGCTCTCGATTCGGCAGGACACGCAGGAATGCTGTCCAGCGTTCGAAGCGATGGTTGAATCGCAGACGCTCGGGATCGGCCGGCGTCGCGAAGCGTGTGTACTTGCGGGAGCGAATGTCGAATCGGCCAAGCGGCTCGAATGTCCACAAGGCATCGTCAGTGAGGACGAACGGACCTTTGTAGCGGACCTGAGTCTCAATCCGGTTGCGAATCGAGCGCGTCCATACCGTCTGGTTGGTGCGGTAAGCCCAGTCCAGTGTGTCGTCTTTCAGATTCATTCCCATGATGCCACCACGGTCCGTCAGCCACATCCGATCGCTCTGCACTCCATCCGGAAACGAATCGGCGAAGCCTTCACGAAGGTGTCCAACGAGGTGCGCAAGCTGCCGGAATCCGGTTTTCGGAGAGTACTCCCAGAAGCCCGTCTTCGGGTCGCCGCCGGATCTTCCGGGGCGGTGCTCGATCTGAATCATCAGCAGCAACCGGTCGCGTTCCGGGTCGGCCACTATGGCGTTCACGTCGAATAACGGCCCGTCGTCGAAGGGGGACTGCCGGTCTTTGCGACGCGTCGACACGATGACTTTGTGCGTGCCCGCCTCAAGGTCCAGGCTCTGCAGATACATCTCTTTGCCAAGGACGAACCCATCAGCGCCCAGATCACCGCTGGCCACAATCAGACGATCATTCAGCATTGCGATCGCATGCGTGTAATTCGACAGCAGTCCAGAGTCCGTTGTGATCCACGTCGGCGGACTGCCATCAAACGGCAGACGGGCAACGCCGCTTTCCGCCGTCGCGACAAAGACGGCATCGCTTGTTCGGCAGACTCCGCGAATGTTCTTCAGGCCCTGCCCCCGGTACGTGATGAATCGGGTTGTGAATGTTGTTTCGTTAACAACGCGCGGCGACCCGTCGCCGGACAGAGGAGCCTCAATCAGGTTGACCCGACAGGGCGACGTGCCACGGGTGACTCCGAGGCATAACAGGCGGTCCTTCACGAGCATCGGGATGATGACGTAATCGACTCCCGGGACGTCTTTGACGTCCACAAGCTGCTGCGTTGAATTCCACTCGCGCGGACGGCGTGACGGGTCGAGGTCCGGATACCGTTTCAGGATCGTCGCACGAATCTTCCCGACCCTTGTCGCCACCGAAGACCAGTAAAACTTCGTCCTGAACTGCTTCTCCCGGTGACGCTTTTCGAGGTCTTGAACGAGTCGGTACAGCTCAGGCCAGTGTTCTTCTTCGGCGGCCAGCATCATTTCGAGAGGAATGACCATGGTGCTAGTCGCCACGCCCTGGTCGAGCATGCTGCGATAGCCCGTCATTCCCGCTTCAAGTCGCTCGGCCGGTGACTCGCCCGTCCACGGCCACCGGATGATCTCAAAGAAGGCTTCGTAGGCCAGTTGCTTGTCCGCGATCCGAGCCTTCGAGCCCAAACCCACCAGGCGACCTCCGTGTTCCAGCACTTGCCGTCGCAGGGCCTGGGCGTCATCAATCATGTCCTGTGACACAGGCTGTCCCGACAGGCGGCAGAGATATGCTCGCCCCTGCAGACCCATGAACGGAAACATGACGTGCGAATCGTCGGCCTGAATCGTGGCGTAGGCTTCGAACAGCGGTTCGCATTGTTGTGGAGTCGGCTCCAGCCATCCGCCACCGAGTGTCCGTGCCGTGTAGGTGCAATCACGCGGTGACGTCGCGCTCTCATCGAGATTGTCTCGCGTCTGCTGGTACCACTTCATCAGCCATGCGGCTTCCAGCGCGATGCAAGCGCCCGGGTCGTCGAACATCAGCATGCGATGCGCACGCTCGCGCGCCGCGGCGAGCGGAGCACCGGCATCGGCAATCTCGGTCTGCCAGGCGAGCCATTCGGCCTTAAGTCGGCGCAGAGCTGTACCGACGACGGCAGATGGCGGCTCGTCCGGAGTGACGTACCGGTACCGCCGCATGATCGTCTCGATGGCCGACTCTGCCGGAAACGCCCAACCCAGATGAGCGAACTGACGCCCGTCCGCATCAATCCGTTCGACGTCGCCGCTGGAGCGGGCCGCCGCATAGAACTGCCGTCGAATCGCAAGCGACCTGGACACCCAGTCGATTGCCAGAATGATTTCCGCATCCGTCGCCGGTTCAAGTTTCCTGCGGGTCGGGCTGGTCTGTTTTGTGAACACCAGGTTGCGACTGCCTCGCGCGAGCGTGTTCGCCAGATCAGCCGCGAGTTCGATGTCATCGGGTACGAGAGCAAACGCTGCTTCACCCGCCGGAATGGCATCTGCGAACCGCTCATGAATCACTGCCGAATTTGACTCCATCCGAAATCGACGTGCTTCCAGACGCGGGTTCGCAAGTGACCCGGCGAATGTCTGACCCAACTCGCGGACAAGTGACTCAGCCAGACGTTCTGTCAGAGACAACACGTCGGGCTCGTCGACCTGCGCGGTGGCCGTACCTAATCGCCTGCCCGCACTGTCTGTCAGAACTGCCACAGCTCGGACGGCATTGGTTTTGTCGGCTCGCGTGAGGTCGACTGCAATAAGAATGGCCGACCCGGTGAGTTCCCGACCGACTGCTTCGGCCGCCAGATTTCGTTCCCGATTGAAATGTTCGAGATGTCGGCGTTCGAGCAGCTCCAGCGCCGGCTGCCGCGCCAGTTGCCTCTGCAGCAGCGCCGCCATCGCGGGACGGTACGAGTCGAAACTTCGCGGCAACTCCGCATTCCGGACCGTGACCAGACAAACCGCTTTTCGGTCCGCGGAATCAGACCGGGCTTTTCCGACGGCAGACATGACGCCCGTACTGACCGTCTTCGAAAGTTCTTCAGCATCAGACGGCGGCAGAGCCTGATCCCACAGCCGCGTTCCCGTCCGGGCATCAAACACGACGAGTCCAACCGGCGCCGGAACCTGCTCATCTCCGCTGCGGCGTCCGCGCGACCCAATGGCCTCGACTTCGACGACGGCAAACACATCAGTCGCGAGCAGCTTGCCGACCTGAATCGCACTATCGGCTCCCTGCGAACCGGCCAGCGACAGTTCCTGCTCTGCCAGAGCGTCGCTCACGGCCTTCCGCTCAAGCAGTACAACTGACTCCTGCTGACTCAATGCAACCATCGCGAGGTCAATCACCGCGTCAGCCGCTGACGATTCACCGGAAGTGACGAGTGCCACACGAGTTGGCTCTGCGGCGCCTGCGGGCCACGACAACAAACCGAACGCCAGCAGGACAACAGCAATGTGGCGGAAAATCATGCGGCCGCCTTTCAGTTGGAGCCTCGGTATCGTGGTGGTTTCGACCACCGAGACGACACACTCCTGGTAGAATTCCCTGCCGGTCGAACAAAAAAGAGCCGAGCCGGGAGTGCACTCCAGGAAGCAAATCTGGCGATCGCCAAGGATCAAACCGAACTGCTGCTGCCAGGCCCGACAACTGAGTAGCGGTCTGCCGAGCGCTTATTCGGGTACGCGCCAAGAGGCACAAGGCCATGCAAGGACGTCCGCTCGCGGGTGGCGAAGTCGAGCAAATGCAGACCACCCTCACCGAGCTGGCGGTGAAGTCAGGGCACGGAATCGCGTAGATTCAGAATTCCGTACGTCCCTGTGGATCGCCAAATACTGCTTAAAACAAGAGAGTCTAAGAGTAGGGCTGGAGGGACTTGAACCCCCAACCAACGGATTATGAGTCCGCTGCTCTAACCGATTGAGCTACAGCCCCTGATGCTCGGGTCAGTATGGAATGCTCCGAGACTCACGGACCCGAGTCAATTGCGGGCAAACTGAATGCGCAAGAGAGGACTCGAACCTCCACGGGCCGTAGGGCCCACCAGGCCCTCAACCTGGCGCGTCTGCCAATTCCGCCACTTGCGCTATCAGTAACTATTCGCTACTGCGGTGTCGAAACAGAGTTTCCGTATCGGGCACCAGAACGAATACGAGGTGAGCGCGGCACGATTTCGATGCGACCGGTTTCACCCCTCCGACTATGAGGGGCGGGATTATATCCCGCTGTTTGAACAGGGCAAGCCGTTGGAATGGCCCCGTTCAGCCGAGAGCTGTCGGCTCTGCCACGCTGACCGATCAGACAGCAATCGGGCGACATCCAGAGGTCCAGCCGGGCACTCCTTGCCGACTGCGGAATGCCGTGTCAGCATGTGGCTCATGCAGCACCCCTTCAGTGATATCCCTGAGTTTGCGAGCCTTTCCGCGGGACGCGGGATCGTCCGGATTCCAAACGAGCAGGACGTCCCGTTCACGCCGCGTGTGCGCGCGGTCGTCGACACGGTCGAGTTTCAGCGGTTGCGGCATATTTCACAGCTCGGCCTGGCCGCTCAGATTTACCCCGGCGCAACGCACTCGAGGTTTGAGCACGCGCTGGGCGTCTTCAACAACGCGATTCGGTACTGCTGGCAGCTTGGCGGCGGAGAGCGCTTCGCCGACATCGTCGATCCGCATCAGGCCGAAGTGCTGCTGGTCTCCGCTCTGCTGCATGACCTCGGACACTGGCCGTACTGTCATCCGATCGAGGACCTGGGCCTGGCTGATCTGCCGCCGCACGAGGCCTGGGCAGCCGAGTATTTAGGACCCGATCGCGAACTCGCTCAAGTGCTGCGATCGGATTGGGACATTGATCCCGGCGAGGTGCTGGATGTGCTGGTCGCGAAGACCGATTCGCCTGAATTGCGACTCGTGCGGTCGATTCTGTCAGGTCCGATCGACATCGATAAAATGGACTATCTGGAACGCGACAGTCTGCACTGTGGCGTTCCCTACGGACGTCACTTCGACAAGAACCGCCTGATTCAATCACTGGTCCTGAACGAAGCGGGCGACGGGCTGGCCATCACACAGAAAGGCAAGACTGCCGCCGAGCTGATGGTGTTTGCCCGGTATGTGATGTTCAGCGAGGTCTACTGGCACCATGCCGTGCGGTCGTCGACCAGCATGTTTGCCCGCTCATTCTACGAATTGCATGGACAGCTCGACTTGCCGACGTTGTTTCAGATGACGGAGTCTGAAACGGTAAACGTGCTTCGTGAGCAGGCTCGTGGTACTGAGTGCGAGTGCTTGATTGAGGGCATTTTCGGGCCGCGTCGGGCACTGTTCAAGCGGGTTGCCGAGTACTCGCATTACCAGCAGCTCGACATCTACACGCTACTCGCGCGGCGACCATACGAGTCTCTGGTGCGCTGCGGCCGGGCGCTGGTCGATGAGTTGAATCGCCGCGATATCGGCCTGCGTCTATCGCCGGTCGACATCCTGATCGATGCCCCACCGCCGCATCGTGAGGTCGAGTTCGATGTATCCATCTTCTTCCCGAAGGAAAACACGTACCGGCCGCTCGGTGAGGTCTCTCCAGTCATCGATTCGCTGGCCCGCATCCAGTTCGATGATTACGTGAAGCGCGTGCGCATCTTCGCCCGGCGAGAGGTGCAGCAAGAGCTCGTTGAGTTTGCCGACTTTGATGACGCGCTGCGTCGGGCCATTGAAGTTGCGTCGATCCATTGAACCAAAGACGTTGGCGGCCAGACGTCGAAAAACGATGAGTGAATGTGCTTTCCGGCGTGAGCAATGAACGCGTTGCAATCCGCAGCGCGTCGGATACACGGGCCGGCGGAAAACTCCGGGCGTCGCTTTGGGGATGACTGTGCCCATCCAATCGCTTTTGGTCACACAATCACGTCATGTGGTTTACAATCGAAGCGTTCCACGGGTCTTGTGCCGGAGAGAATGTCTGATGAGCGTCGAAACGCTGTCGCAGTCTTCAAGCCTGCAGCCGGCACGGCCGCCTGAGCCCGTCCTGCCTCTGACCGTGCCGCAGTACCACGAGATGATCGACGCCGGAATCCTCGATTCTGGCGATCCGATCGAACTCCTCGAAGGCTGGCTGGTGACAAAGATGACAAAACTCCCGTCGCACGTGCTGTCGACCCGCAAGGCCCGCCGGGCTCTGGAGCGCATTGTGCCGGACGGCTGGTTCACTGACAGCCAGGAACCGATCTCGACGGCCACCAGCGAACCTGAGCCCGACGTCGTCGTGATTCGCGGGATGATCGATGACTATGGCGACCGACACGCGGAACCAGGTGACGTCGGTCTGATCGTCGAGGTGGCAGACTCGTCGCTGGAACGCGATCGCGTCTGGAAACAACGCATCTACGCCGCTGCAAAGATTCCCTGTTACTGGATCATCAATCTGATCGATCGACAGATTGAGGTCTGCACCAGTCCGACGGGCAGCGGTGAGTCGGCAAGTTACGCGTCGCAGCAGATCTTCCGCCCCGGCGAGCAGATCGTCGTCGAACTCGACGAGAGCGAAGTTGGCTCGGTCGCCGTAGTTGCACTGCTGCCGTAGAGTCGCCATCACGTTCCGCGTGATAATACCTCGGCCGATATGCACGACGAGGGTGATACCAGCTGTAAACGGCGTCTCCAGCTCAGGCAGGTCGTCGAAATTCGAGGTGGGCGTAAGTTGCACGGTCAGTCATCGTGCGAGTGACACGACTTGGAGTGCCTGGTTCGCTCTGGTCAGCCGACGTGGACGACGACGCTGGTCACATTGTCTTTGGAACCACCGTCGAGGGCTGCTTTCACGACTGCCTCGGCGGCTGCCTGGGGGTCGTCGGTCTCAGCCAGGACTTTCTGGATGATGTCGTCACCGATGCCGTCCGTGACCCCATCCGAACACAGCAGGTAGCGGTCGCCGGACTGCGGTTCGACTTCTTTGGCATCCGTCCCGGTGCCGCCCTCTTTCGAGCCGAGGTAGCGATACAGCACATTCCGGTATCGATGCGTCGCAGCTTCTTCCTCAGAGATCGTCCCCGCCTCAACCAGTGCGCGGGTCAGCGAATGGTCTGTCGTGAGCTGCGTCAATGAGCCATCACGCAACTGATAGACGCGGCTGTCGCCGATTCCGCCCACAAAGAACTTCCCGGCCACGGCCACCATGAAGACAATTGTCGTCCCCATGTTGTGGTAGTTGGGGTCGATTTCGCTGAGGGCCAGAATCTCGGAATTCGCTTCGCCGACCGCTTCGTCAATGTTTTTGGTGACGTCGCTGCCAGACCCGTTCTCAAAATCAATGAGCTGATCGAGCTTCCGGGGCACGATGTCGGTGGCAAGTTCGCTGGCTTTTTCGCCGGCGGCCTGCCCTCCCATGCCATCCGCGACAATGAAGAATCGACCGGCATCGTCAGCGACGCAGGCGTCCTCATTGTTTCCGCGGAAATTTCCGACGACGCTCAGGTGACCGAATTTCAGATTCAGCATCGTTTCAGCCAGCAGGTGATCTTCTGATCCCTCTCTGTCCAAGTCCGAGAGAGGGTGAATCATTGGGAAATGCGTCGGTCGGAAATGGGGCCTGACGCGTTCGAACCGTAACCACACCGCTTCAGCAGCGACAGTCACGGCGAATGATTCAGGCCGCATTTCCAACGGACGAACAGCAACTCCCGCAGACGCGTCATTGTGACAGACAATTCTTCCCGCGTCATCCTCAGGTTAATACCGTCTGGACCAGATCAGTGACTCCCAGAGTTGTCGAGCAAATCAGCATCTCACCAAAGTCGAAACCCGCGCTCGACCCGAACAGGCGGTTCTGACCTTCGACCAGATGGAACACACGCTGCTTGGAAGGGGGGAATTGAGTCTGATACGCGCGAATTGATTCCATCTTTCTCTCGAAAGTGTCCGAAATATCGGTCACGAAGTAGCCGGCGCCGGATGGCGGTTCCAGTGCCCGCAGCCCTAACGGGTACCACAACTGCTTCGTGACCGTGTGGACCGGCAGGCCGTCGAAGTCGTCGTCCCATTTGGTCAGCCGCGAATAAAAGACGCCCGCATCGGTGATCTGTGAAGCCTGCCAGTGATCGGGCGAGGCCATCGGTGTCTTGCCGGCGATTCCCAGGACGATCTTCGGTCGCCACCGACGGAAGACCTTGCCCAGCTCAACGCGCGCCTCGAACGAATCGAACAGCCGCCGGTTTGGCAGCTCCAGCGTTTCACGCATGTGGACGCCCAGAATCCGGGCGGCCGCCTGAGCTTCCTCCAGACGGACTTCAGGGCCGGGACTGCCTGGCGTCGGCTCGCCATCAGTCAGGTCGACGATCCCCACGCGATACCCCTGAATCACCAGTTTCGCCAGAGTGCCGCCGACGGCAATCTCGACGTCATCGGGATGGGCTCCGACCGCGATTACATCGAGTGGTTTTGGAAGTTCACTGGTCATCGTTCGTTCCGTTGTGGAAATTCGACGGCGAAATGGTCGATAGCAGAATACGAGATGCCGGACCGGGCGGCGAACGTGGTTGTTTCGGCCACATCCCTCCGGGAAAGCTGTCTCGCTGAGATTACGGGGCAGGAGTAGTATTCCCGCCCCTTCCCCGAGCCCACCCGACCGTCTCCGGTCATCTCCCACCCCATCTGCGATACAGTATTCTCACCACATCGCGAAAGGAATCGCCATGAATCGTCGGACCTTCGTACGCCTGCTCGGCTGCGCCGCACCGTCGGCCCTGCTTCTGAGCGGCTGCCGCGGCAAGCAATACGCCCACATCCTGGAAGACGACGACGAGAACATGGTCGGCAGCCACACGGCCGGCGCGTCGGTCTACGAACCCATCGTCGGAGAAGCCGTCGAAAAGCTGCTTTCAAAAGAAGCGGCCGGCATCCAGCAGATTGAATTCGTGGAAGAGGCCCGGCAGCCGAAGCGCATCTGCTTCGTCGGCATCGAGAACGCCAGTGCCGAAGAGATCGGCGATTTCCGCGAGCAACTGTTCGAGATCATCGACGAGCAAATCGGCAGCTCGGGCCTGTTCGTCTCGTTGAGCCGACGCTACGTGGACTCAGGCCTGCGTGAAGCCGGGCTGCATATGACACAGCTCTTTCAACCACACGCCCAGCGGCTGTTTACCGAAGTCATGGAGCGACAGGGCCAACCGTTCGATTACCTGCTGTTCGGCAAGTTGACATCCGGCACGACGCGAAGCAACGAGAAAGACTACCAGCGCGATTACCTGCTGACGCTGGAGCTGGTCAACATCCACACCGGCGTGCAGAGCAAATCCAATGCGAAGCTCCGCAAGGGATACCACCGCTCAGCCCTGGGCAAGATCAAGCACTATTGAGATTACGCTGCCACGGCTGAGCGAGCCGTAACCGATGAGCGACCGGGCGAGTGTTCGTCTGTTGGGACGCCGTCCAACGCCGTGAACGATGACTCTGTCGGCTTCAGCCGACACCTGTTTGCCACCGGCTTCAGCCGGTGGTCGCCGGACCGTAACCCATTTTATTAGCCGGCTTCAGCCGGACTTCTCGTCATGGATTCATCCCTGCCCGTTGCATGGCGAACGACTGAAGTCGCGACGAGAAGTCCGGCTGAAGCCGGCTGATATTGCATTCCAGTTCTGTGATCCACCAGCTGAAGCTGGTGGCAAGGAAGCGTCGGCTGAAGCCGACGATGCTTCGACAGTTTCCCTGAGGCCTGCGCCCCAGACAATTTCATGCCGCCGCAACGCGGCTCATGGCCTGATCGATGACACAACGATTTCCAACCGGACTCCTGCTCATCTGTGTCGCGTACGCAGCGATGCTGCCCGGCTGCGCGACGCATGCCGGACGCGTTGTCTCGATTCGCGACTCGTATTACGCGGGTCAGATCGACAATGCCCTGGCCAAAGTCGATCGTGAAATTGCCCGCGGCAAGACGGACGTCGATGCTCTCAAACTGGATCGAGCAATTATTGAACTCGCGTCCGGTCGACCGGACGATGCCGAACGGACTCTGCGCGAGGTCCGCGACCGGTTCGATTATCTGGAACAGAAGGATGCCAGTGAAGCGGTCATCTCAGCACTGACCGACGACAACAAGCTGGCCTACGCTGGTGAGGACTATGAGAAGGTCCTCGTTCGCTGCTTCCTGTCCCTGTCGAGCCTGATGCACAATGGTCAGGACGCCGGGGCGTACGCTCTGCAGGTCGGCCAGAAGCAACAGCAGATCATCGACGCCGGCAAGGACGAATCCGGCGAGAATCCCAAGCTGGCATATAAGCGCGTCGCGTTTGGCGCGTATCTGCATGCGTCTCTGCGTGAGCCATTTCCGACACGCTATGACGAAGCCGCCAGCTCGATCCGCAAAGTTGCCAACTGGGAACCGGAGTTTCCGTTCCTCGAAGAAGACATCGAGCGGATCACGGGCGGAGTTCATTCGAAACCCGGCAGCGGAGTGCTGTACGTCATCGCTCTGGTCGGTCGCGGTCCCTACAAGGAAGAGCGTTTCGAACAACCGACCTCAAATGCGCTGCTGATCGCCGATCGGATTCTGAGTGCCACGTCGAAACACTCGCTGCCGCCGACGATCGCTCCGATCCGAGTCCCGATCGTCGTCCGCAATCGCAATGCGGTCAAAGGCATCGATGTTTCCGTTGACGGCGAACATCGAGACCGCACGGAGACAATTACCGACATCGGACGCATGGCAGTCGACCAGTACGCAGCCATGCTTCCAAAAGTGATGGCGCGAGCCGTTGTTCGTCGAGTGGTTAAGAAGGGCGCCATCTACGCAACCAAAGAGTTCGGCAACGTCGACGACCCTTTGGCCTCGCTGGCGCTTGACGCGGTCGGCGTCGCATGGGAGGCGACGGAAACCGCCGACACGCGTTGCTGGGGACTGCTCCCCGACCACATCGACGTGCTGCGTCTGGAACTCCCCGCTGGCGAGCACTCAATCGAACTCGAACCGGTCACATCCGCTCGCGGTAGTGGCACGCGCGTGCGTGGCAAATCCATCGGTCGCAGCGTTACGATTCAGGACGGCCAGAACACGTTTCTGCTGGCCACAGTCCCCGACCTCGAACCCGTCGGCGAAATACTGGTCAGCGGCCAGTAACACAGTGCACTTCGTGCAGAGCCGTGGTCTGAAGTCGCCGCTCGACGCGTAGGGCCGGTTCCTACCGGCCGACCGCATCACATCCCCAAGACGGGCCCGATTTCTATCGGCCAGTCGCATCAAATCCCGATGATCCGCCGGTGGGAACCGGCCCTACTTTTCCTTCTCGGCGCGGAGTTTTTCAATGGCGGCGCGGACGTCGGCTTCCCAGGGGAACGGTTCGTCCTTGGGCGGGAGGTTGGGGATGGGAACGTTCATCTGCTGGAGCAGTTCGGTGGTCCTGGTGAGTTCGTAGCGATGTACATACGGCTCGCCGTCGGCCCAGGCCCACCGGTAGGCGGCCAGCGCGTGGGGCTTCGCTTGCGCGGGGTCGCCGAAGAGAGCGTTTAGCAATATGTTGGTGATGTAGACCAAGATGGCACAGGAGTAGTCCAAGCCACTAACGCCGATTAGGCTACTCCCACTTTTTACCGAACCAGCCACGCGGCGTCTTGCTCCTTGTAATTGACACAGCCAAACTGACTAGTTTCTAAATGGGGCATCTGCCGTGATTTCATGTGCCTACTGCGACAAGGAATGCAATCCGACGCGGGAGCATGTCGTCCCGCGTTGGTACATCAAAGCGGTTGGTAAGGACGGCATTGAGACGTTCAACGCCCGAAGCCCAACCAAACACATTCGTGGCGATATTCTCGTCAAGGACGTTTGCAAAGAGTGCAACAGTGGGCCTCTTGGTACTCTGGACGCGTACGGAAAGCGGCTGTACTTCGATTTGCTCCGACACCCTGTTTATTACGGCGAGTCGGTCGATCTCAACTGCGACTACGAGCTTCTCCTTCGGTGGCTCCTTAAACTGTGCTTCAACAGCGCGCGTGTGCATAACTCCGACGTGTCCATACTGGTCAAATATAAGGACTTTTTACTCGGCAACTCGCCGATCCCGGCCCCGGTGTCCACGTATGCCCATCTCGTCGCAGCTACTGACTTCGGTACGACGCCGCCAACTCCCGCACACCGAATCATCGGCGGCGATGACGATATCGACGAACCGCGCTGGTTCCGTTTGACGCAATTTCGAACAAACGTCGATTTCATGTCGGAGATCGTGCAGCGCCAAGTCTACATTGATGGGTTTTGTTTCACTCTGCTGGTACCCGACCCCAACCGCATTGAGCACACCGAGCAGTTGAGCCAACTTGAAACGCGATTCACTGAATGGACACGTGACGCGAAGAGGCTGCCTTCTTCTGGCCAAGTGAGAGTGACGGCGCACGCTGTGCACGCGTATTCATGCATTGAGGATCACTTGCTTAATTATCCGACACGATATGCAGACGGCGCTCCGTCCGAAAGTTCCGAGTTTTCAGACGTCATCTCGGACATGCTAGATGGCGAAGTCAAGGCTCTGGCAGTCTGCGTAACCCGTGAGGAGATCGATTCAGGCGACACCTCGCAGATTGTCGCGCGACTGAATGAACTCGTTGCAACGCGCGAGTCCGCGATCGGCGCTATGCAGCGAGTAGCAATATGGAGCGACGGATTCGACGACGACTCGCGGGAATTGTGGGAAATTCCGGCGGTGGTAAACTTCTTACAGGAAGTGTTCTCCGCTTGCCCGTTCTTGTTCTTTCTCGCGATGCCTGAATCGAAAACTGTGCAGCTCTTTGCGGCTTGTTGTTGTAGTTGTTGCGCGGATAGGACGCATACTGACGAGTTAATTGAATTCGATACAGAGATGCTTCGGACGTTTATGGATACTGGTTTCCGCGGTCTCAACGAAGTCACACAGCGATTCGCCATCAGTATCGAGATCAATCGCGCAATATCAGAAACCGCATTGCGTTTCCTAAAAGTGCTTCAACCGTGTGACGCAAAGGCTGCTCAATGAAGGAACAGCAACGACGGTTCGAAGCAACCGACTATTGCTCGGTGAGTCTGGCGCAGCTTTAGGGAAATGCATTCCTCGGTGTGAATCGCAGGCCGGATGACGTATAGGATGATTTTGAATAGGCCGGATCATCAAGGAACGAAGCGACGCTGCTCGGGCAATGAGATGATTGGTGAGACTGGTTGATACTGACGCTGCTAGGACCGCGCTGCATTTGGTCGGGCCTACGACTTCGCAACCTTCGATCTTTACCCCGCAGAAGCCGCTTCGCTTCCGACGGGCGCAGGCCAGGGAGCGTGATCCGTTTCGCCCCGGTAATGGGCTGGCTGGAGGGATTCAGCAGCACGCGCGGGGTGAGCCGGGAGCTGACGAGTATCTTCGACGGCGTGGCGGCGGCCAGGGCGCGGAGCAGGTCGTTGTCCTCGTCGCGGATGGCGTCGCAGGGGTTGCGGTTGACGATCTTGTCGGTGGGGCTGTTCGCGTCCTCGTCCGGCATCTCGGCGGCATCAATCCGATGGTAGGCCACGAGCACGCGCTCCAGCCCATCCAGGATCAACAGCCAGGGCCTGGCGTGAAGTTGCGCCAGCAGCGGTTCCTTCAGCTCGGCGGTCTTCTTTTTGCGAAGCTCCTCCAACGGCTGCCCGGTCATGTAGGCGAGCGCCCGCTGGCAGAAGTCCGCCATGATCGCCCCCCGCTCATAGAACGAATACCAGAACCGCCCGGCCCAGTCGGCACGGACCTGCATGGCGTGTTTTGGATTCGTCGTCCACTCCCAGGTGAGCATGCTCTTGCCATTCCCGCCGATGGCCTCGAACAGCAGCAAGTTGGTCGGATCGGCAGGCCTGGCCCAGTCGCTGAGATCTTCGAGTTCTCTCGCCCGCCCGACGAACTGGTGCGAGCCAATGTAATCCGGTTCCGCATAGAATTCCGGCGGTGCAGGAATGACTGGCGAAGGGATCGAACCATCGCTTGGTTGCGCTGGTTCGTCAGGTTCCGGAGTTTCGTCCGCCTGGTTGCCAAATGCACTGACACTGCTGAGGTCCGCATTATCCGCGATGGTCCAGTCTTCTCGGGTCTTTGACTGTCGGACGTCTGCAATAAAGACGGGTGGTGTGTTGCGTGGTGCGTACTGACGGCAATACCGAGTGATCGCACGTTGTTCGATACGGAGGAATTGGTATTGATTGGGAATATCCGTGGGCACGGGTGGAGTCTCGCCACTCGTTCTGAGAGAGGCGCTGCCGGTTGAGTAGACAGGCACTGTGCGGGCGAGGACATCGGCTTTGGCCTCATGCGTGTGGCCGTGCAAAACGAGATGCAGGTGATCCGCAAGGATGCCGCCAAGCAGTTCCGCGTCACGGAGGTTCTCGTTGTCTTCCCGACAACCGCGATTCGTGTTGTGGTGTACGGCTCCAATTCGCAGCCACCCATCAAATTGGGCTTCACTCAGTCGCTGTTTGAACCAGTCGTACTGCCGCTCTTCGCACAACCCGTGATGACCTTTGTCCGGACGGTCTTCGGCGTCCACCGCAGTGTGATGGCCCTCATCCATGGTGGAGTTGAGCCCGGCCACGACAACGCGCAAATCTTCGTTCACGAACAAGGACCACGGCGTTTCAGTGTTGAAGGTGATTCCAGAAATCCCGGCATAGAATTCATCGAAGGCCGCTTTGAAATGTTTCCACTTCGGGAACCACGGGAATTCGGGTTCCTCACCATCCCCCTTGCATTCGAGAAAGTACGCTTCGCAATTTGAACGATTAATGTCGTGATTGCCGGGGATGACGATGCAGCGACTTCTCGGCAGCGAGTAGTGATCGCACAATCCGCCCAGGAACTCGAAAGCATCGGCAAACTCTTTAGGCCTCGTCAACAGAATTGGTGGGCGAGATCGTGTTCTGGAAGGCGGGCGAGTTCGTGATATAGCACGGTTTCGTAGACTTTATTAGTGCGGAAACCGTATGACTTTCTGAGTGCCACTTTCGCTT
>CAUZFZ010000214.1:0-14962 GCA_963579025.1 Planctomycetota bacterium
CGAGGCCTGCGTCGAGTCTTCGACTTCAGCCTCGCCTGGACAACATTCAATGAACTCTCCGCATCCTCGGGCCGCCCTCACTCAACTTGTGTGTAAGGGTGAGGGTTGAAACCCCGGGCTACTCGCCCTTGCCCTTCCGGGGCAGTAAAACTGTGCAACTTCAAAACTAGCGCCTACGAATCATGAGCTGACCCAATATCGGGATGCTATTTCGGCCCCGTTCCTCAGTAACTGTCGACCGCTTCTTCCACATCATCCGGCCGCTCGTTTGGATACCGTTGTTCGTCCTGCGTTTTGGGACGCATGTAGAGCTTGATGGGGACCTCGTTGAACGGCAGTTCCTGCTGCAGGACACCCAGCAGGAATCGTTTCCAGGAATTGGAGAACAACTTCGGATCGTTGCACTTAAGCACGATCGTCGGCGGCTGGGTCGCAACCTGCGTCGCATAGTAGATCTTCGGGACCCGATTCTTGAGGACTCGCGGCCGGTTGCGTTCGACGGCTGCCCGGACCACTCGATTCAGTTTGCCAGTCGAAACCCTCAGTCGCGACTGCTTGAAAATACTCTGCGCCAGATTCACCAGCTTCCGCACGTTCTTGCCGTCGATCGCCGTCACGAATGAAACGGGAGCATGCCGGATCGATGCGAATTCGCTGATCAGATAATTGCCCCACTTGTCCATCGTCATACCGGCCTCGACGGCCTGGTCCCATTTGTTGACGACAAAGATACACGGCTTGTAGTTGTTAATGACTTCTTCAACGAGCTGCTTGTCGACTCGGGAAACGGTCTCCTGCGAGTCAAAGAACATCAGCACGACATCCGCGCGACGGATGCTTCTTTGAGCTCGGACCAGTCCGTAATACTCGATGTTGCTGGCCAGACTCTTTCGCTTGCGGACGCCCGGCGTATCGATCGCAATGATCGTCTTGTTATCGACGTCGAATCTCAGGTCGATGCTGTCACGCGTCGTGCCGGGCACCTCGCTGACGATGACCCGCTCTTCTTCCGCCAGCGAGTTGATGAACGTACTCTTGCCCACATTGCGACGCCCGACGATCGCGAGCTTAAGTTCCGGGTCCTCAGACAGTTCCGCACCGGTCTCGCCTTCGTTGTCTGTTGCAGGCGGCAGGTGCTTCAAAACGGCTTCGACCAGCCCGTCACGATTGCGGTTTCCCTTGACGCTGGTGACCACGACCTCGCAATTCACGAGTGCATAGAACTCGGCGATCTCGTCGTCGAGCTTCGTTGAGTCGCATTTGTTGACCACGAGTAGCTTTGGCTTGTCGATATGCCGCAGTCGTTCGGCAACTTCAACGTCCAGCGGGACCACTCCGGACTGACCGTCGACAACAAAGACAATCAGGTCCGCTTCGTCGATGCCCAATCGAATCTGATTCTCGATATCGCTGGTGAGATCATCCGCGTCTTCAATCCCCATTCCGCCGGTGTCGATGACCTCGAAGTACCGCTCATCCTCGTGGATCAGATACCGGACGCGGTCGCGCGTCGTCCCTGCCGTCCCATCGACGATGGCGATCATCTTCCTCGCCAGCCAGTTAAACAGCGAACTCTTGCCAACATTCGGTCGGCCAACGATGGACACGCGCGGGACAGACATAACTCGACTTCGATGCGTTTAGGGTGGCGGAAAGCCACGCAGTGTAGCCTGAAAACGACGCTGAGTCATTGGTGGCGATGGCGCCACCGTTTGGCCGTTATCGCAGCGGAAGCCATGCTCTGAATCGTCTGCCGCATTCGCCAGGAGATAGTCCCCTCTCCCCTGTGGGGGAGCGGGTTAGGGAGAGGGGCCTCGCAAACGTAACAGCCGTTCGCCGCCCCCTCATCCGGCCTGCGGCCACCTTCTCCCCCTCGGGGGGAGAAGGGGACACTTATCCGGGCGAGGGAAAAGCCAGAATGGCCCGCTGCCCTCGGCACTTCAATGCGATTCGGGTGTTTTGTTGACGCGGTCTTGCCTGGCCGTCACGGTCAGCCAGCCATCAACTGCGGAGACAGATTCGATTCTGAGTGCCGGCATGTCCTGCATCGCCGCCGGCAGGGGTATGTCCTTCAGCTCAACCGTTTTGACGAGATCGCGATCCAGGCGGTTTTTCAAAACCCGACGAATGGCGGTCTCACGCAGACTCAGCGACTTGCGTTCCGCGTCGTCGAATCGCGGTGGAATTATGACAGGCTCGCCGTCGAGCGTTGCGTGAACGATTCCGTTCGTCTCGCTGACCTGAAACGTCACTGAAACCCGCATCGCAGGGTAGGTTCGCCTGCCGGCAATGAATTGCTGTCCGGTTATCGACACCGTGATGGCGTTCCCGTTGACTCGCAGCGTGATCGGACGCGTTGAGTCGAACGTAATGGCGACTTCTTCCTGCGGGGCAACAGCATCGATGGGTGCGGGGATCCCCGCCAGGTCCTCCACCAACTGCTGAAGCTCGCCGATGGTGAGTGTCCTGCCACCGAACATGCTGGCAGCGACGTTGTTCAGCGCTGACTCATGTAACTGCAGGGCAACATCGTGATCGTTGCTTATCGCCGGCAGTGGCTCCGAGGCTCCCATCTGATGCGATGACGCTTCCAGTACGCTGACGATCAACTGCTCTTCAGTCGTATTGGTAGCGACGAACTCCGGAAACGCGTCCAACCGCTGCAGTCTGAATCGGATGTTTCGGAGATACTGATCATTCAGAGGGTCAAGGACCGCGGCAATCTGCTCCGGTAATTGCTTGTGCATTTCTTCTTCGGCGCGACGCGCCGTTGTGTTATTGAACTCCCCTTGTCGTCGCCACACCTCGACCCGTGCGATTTGTACAACCAGTGGATCAATCGGCCACGGAAGTGCCGTCTGAATGCAGTAGACACAGACATTTGCTGCCGCCGCGGCCCACGGCTGCTGTGAGCGAATCCCATCCTCGTCGATCATGACACGGGAACCAGCACTGATTCCCGCCGCTCCGACGACGTGCGCGGTTACGGGAGTGTAATTCACGACACCCTGCACATCAGTCTGACCGTCGAAGCGAATCTCTACTTCTGCCGGTGACTGGCCAGGCACCAGAGTCGCGCCGACGGATCCCTTCGTCACGGCAGTGCCCGAGACAGAGTTTCCACCGAAGTCTGCGGTGAACGGCGTTTCGAGATTGATCTCCCGTTGAACGGCGCTGGCGATTAATCGTTCCGATAATGCGACTCGTACATTGGGGTGCGAATACCGATTGCGGATAGTCCTCACGAGAACATCCGCCTGTCTGCGATCTGCTAACCAGCCAAGAATGCTTCCGACCTCGGCACGTACTTCAGCCTTGTGCCTTTTCTGATAGGACTGAAGCGCAGAGTGAAGTGCATCCAACCGTTGCCCGTAAACGATCTCACTATCACCGGCGGCATGGTCAGCAAGAAGTGTCAGATAGTGCGCAAGATCGTGTCGCAGTTGCACAATCTCCGGCATACCCAGACCGGGCTCGTCGCGGGAGACCTGCTGCAACACGACCTCAAGTGACTCCGCGTCATTGCCATCAGGATCCTGCAGATATTGGCGAAGTTGTCCCAGCCGCAGGGATTCTTCCCAGGCATCGACGTTTTCAGGTGTTCGCGCCAGGATTCGGTCGAGACCTTGAAGGTCCTCGTTAAGTTTCGCACGGATCGCCCCGAGTCTTGCTGCGGTGATCGGTTGAAACTGCGATGCAGCCTGAGCGACCAGTTGTGCATCTGTATCGTCAGCCAGTGCTGTCCGCGGGCCGGACAGCAGAGTGATGAGACAGCTCGTCATCAGGAGTTGCCGTTTCAGGATGCTCATCTCGGAACCTCATTATTTCGAGAGTGTGAAGCCAGTGACACGCCACCCGTCAGCAACGTGTTCACCGACCAGTCCAGCCAGTCCGAAGTATTTCCGTATCCCGTCGAATTCAGGCAGCTTCGTAAAATCGATTCTTGAATTTCCGGTCTCGGTGTCTCGAAACCGTTTGACGGCCATCCCGGCAAACATTCCATAGACCGACTCAACTTCGTCAGTTCGGCCAGTGCGTATGAGTTCGTAAGTGGTCTCAAGATCGCGCGAGAGTCTCGATGAGGCACGACCAATGCTGTGACTCGGCTTGAGCCTGTTGATCGCCGCCATGACCTGATGGAACTCATCAGCCTCGGCCAATGGCTTGCCGTCATTTCGTGTCAGAACATTGCGGATGGCAACTGCATTGGTCGCTATCAACAGTTGCTTGCGTGCCACCATGACCGCCAGCGTGCGGAGACGCGGTGCGCCGTCTTCCTCGTCGCGATTCCGTGACTCACCGATTGTCCACAGATCGTTTGCAAAACCTGGAACGCGGTATCGTTTGACACCGGGGTCGTCTCTCAGCATCCGCTTAACAGCCTGCGCGACGCCGTCCTCATCGTTGTCGACGCTGACAGCGACAAGGCTGTGTTCGTTCTGGCCGGCGACCGGCTGGACCGATTCATTCAGAATCGTGATGCGTGACCCGAGATTCTGAATAACATCTTTCCGGACATCGACGCGTGGCCCATCGTCGGCTTTCAGGTCGTTCATGATGTCATTGAAAGTCCCTTTAATCCCGTCGGCATACAGGTCGTCAAATAGACCGCCGATGTGGTCGAAGGCCGTTGTCAGATTGAAATGCAAAGACGTCGCCATGTTGACGTCATGCGGAACCCAGTCGGCCAGCGTCGAAGATTTATTGTCCGGAAAATCAAAGATCGCCATGGCGCCGCGGTGAGGCCTGGGGGCGTGGATCGCAACACGAATCATCAGGTCGTAGGGAGCGGAGGCTCCAGTCACAGTGCCGCCAATCGCCCTGACGGCATCCAGACCGTGTCGCTTCGCGAACTCGGCCGGGTGATCCTCGGGTTCGTCGAATGGTCCGGGCTTATGCACGAGGCGAACTAGACCCACCGGATCAACGAACCACCGCAGTGTGGGCGTTGTCACCTGTTCGACCTGACAACTGGCCATCGCTTTCTGGTACGACGGCACTGAACTCAAAGAGGACTCCGGTTTATTCCAGCGTTTGAGGGCAGCCTCACTTTCCGACTGGCTGGTCGAAAACAGCAGCGTCCCGTCTTTCAGAAGCCAGGTGGCAACCCGGTCAACGTCCGCATCGGACTTCCATACCCATGTCCTGATTTCGACAGAGTCGCGCTGAACGGCATCAGCCGTGGCCCCGCGTTGTGTAAACCGATCGGCAACCGTCGCCAGCAGAGCGTTGGCCTCGCTCTCTTTTCCACGCACATCGACGATGATCATCGTAACGGCCGGCCCATCGCCCGGGTCCACAAGTGCTCCCGACATCTCTCCCGTTGCAACTTCGCGAAGTTCGTCGATGGTCGTTCCCGTGTTTTCTTCGAATCCAGGAAGAACGAACTCCTGAAAGTAGCGATCGGCTTCCGCGACGAACGGCTGCATCGCCGCTGAATCAGCGAGTTGTCCCCAGGCTGTTGTCTTCCATGCGACCTCAAGCTCGACCGCATTTTCGACGACAATGAATGCCCGTGTCGTGTCGGGCAACAGTCGATCGGCCGTGCCTGCTTCGGTGGTCTGAGCCGGCGATATCATCACCACAGCAATACAAGAGCAGATTGTTATTCCGAAGCGGACGTGCATGACTCAGCTTTCTGGCTTCGAGTGGGTGGTTGATTCCTGGTGCATGAATTCTTGAGCCAGCAACTACTCGGCGGGCTTTTCCATTCTCGCCAGTTTCCGTTTCACTTCACGTATGGCCACGGGATGGGAATTCTCATCCTTCAGGACGATATCAAAGAGATACCTGGCGACTTTCTCGTTGCCGTCGATTGCAAACTTGTTTCCAAACACCATGGCAACCCACATGGAGAATTCACGTCGCGGGTGTTTCTCCGTCAGCCTCCTGAAAGCTGCTGGCTGAAACTTGCCACGCACCAGATCGAGAAAGACCTGCAGGTCTTTGTCTGTGTAAACGCCACCGTGAAAGGCATCCACAAACGTCTGCGCTTCCTTGAGCAGGAGTGCATCAATCTCCGCCTGCTCTTCCTCGGAAAGCACCAGGTCGGACAGGGCCAGAATTCGCACTCCCTCACCGATCGGATGCAGAAGAAGCCGCAGCGATGTGTGCGTGTACCAGCCGGTGTCCCACCAGTCTCGGACGGCCTGTCGCGCGAGTGGTGACTTGAAGCCGTTGGTCAGCGCACCCTGCACAAGTGCTGGCGTCACGGCCGTCCGAGCAACGTTTTTCACGGACGCGCTGATAACACCACTTCCCGGGATAAACATATCCCACAGCAGTTCTGCTTCGCGCTCCGTGATTTCCCCTGTCCAGGACATCAGCACTGCGTTGAATGCGAATGAGAACAGCGCTCCTGGATCGTTAGAGCTTCTCCATTCGTCCGCGTCGTCAACACCCGTTGGCCAGTTGCGGCGCAGCCCCTCCCGCCAGACTTTGCTCGCGGCCTCGTGATCACCGGCATCTTCATACAGCATGCCCCGCAGCAGGCAGACTCCACTGTAGACGACGTACTCAACGGAGTCTTTCGAAGCCTGGTCGAGAAACTGATCAAGGTTCTCTGCGGCCTTTTGCACATCACCCATACTCTGCAGGCACATGGCTCGAATCAGCAGCAGCGACAGATAGTCGTGCTGATACTCGCCGTCTTCCATAACGAGCCACGCATCAAGTCCCTCAATTGCTTCAGTCGCTTTGCCCTGCATTTTCAAAAGGTAAGCCCACAGCGTCAGGACTCGTATTCTTTCAGCCGGCAGAGTCGCTTCGTCCTTATCGATCTCTCCGAGTAACTGCTTCCAGATGACGAACGACTCATCATGTTTCAGGTTAAACACATGAACTCCGGCGAGCCTTGATCGTGTTTGCCGTCTGCGCACGGGATCGATGTTGAACAACTCCTCGACTCGGATTGTCCATTTGAGATCGTCGACAAGGTTTCGACCGGCTGACCACAGAAACGCCCCGTAGTGTTCGCGGCGACGATATTGCAGGATCATTTCAATCTGCGCTCTCGGAATGAGCAACGCGATCTTCTCGGGCGTGTAGAAGTTCGCGAGTTCATCAAGAATCCCGTCGACCTCCGACCACGCTTTCTCTTCCACATGATGTTGCAACAAGCTGCAGCCTGCACGGAGGCGCCAGGCGTCGTCAGGTGTCTGTTTGGGGCCCGGTGCCTGTCCGAAGAGCTCCTTCAGAATGCTGATGGCCTCGTCAGTCTTCTGCACACGCAGTAGACAGAGAGCCCGCTTGTATTGGCATTCGGCGTTTCCGATGCGTCGATACTCGGTTTCGGCATCGCCGAATTGAGCCAGTGCAAACAGTTCGTCTCCATGTTCAACGGGACTTGGCTTATCTGCCGTGCGCAAGTGCATTGCCTGAAGGTTTTCCAGCTCCACGTCTTCCGGCAGGTACAGTCCAAAAACACCCGGTTCCGTGGCGGTCACTGGAAACGGGTCTTCGAAGTGGATGGTTTGCCTGTCATTGACGGTAAAACTTAAACGGCCGCCTTCGCGACGCGCCAGAAGTCGCAGACGTTCATCTGACACCGAGAGCGAGGTGCCTGCCAGCGGCTGCCCGTCCCGCAGGATGTATATCTGCAACCGCTTATTAAACAGATTGCGGAGTACGGTCGCTGCAGGCGGCAGATCGGCAAGGTCTTCAGGCGAAGTGTCGCGGTAATCAAACTGCGGCACGGTGAGCAGGAAGTCGTAGCGGTGCGAGTCGGACAGATTCAACACCAGACCAATGACGGATGCCTCAGTCCAGTTTCTACCAAACGTGGCTTTCAGTTCGATGCTGCCGGGTGGACACACCAGTCGAGTTTTCACGGTGTCGTGTTCATTGTCGTCGGCTGTTTCCGTCTCACGGCGTCGGATCGTGCCATCGGCGACGATCACGGACGTGTCGTCAAATACCTGGTCCAGGCCGGATGTCAGAAGTGACTCGGCGTCGATCAACTCGTTCCATTGCCTCAGTCGACTGTCGCGCGCCAATCGAAGGTCGGCCAGCAGGCTGTCGGAGTCAGGAAACACGCCCGAGAAGGATCCGAGACGGTCATCAAACGACTTCGAGTCGTCATCTCCAAACCGTGCCTTTTTGAGTCGCGAATTCATGTCTGACGTGAATGACTCAAACAACCGGCGCTGTCGAAGCTGAGCGTCCTCAGGCGAGATCTCCGAGATCTCGCCCAACATCTGTTGCAGCTCTGTGAGGCTGTTGCTCGTCCAGTCGGGCTTTTCCTGCAGCTTGAGTTCGAACAGCCGGGACTTGGCCGCGACCTCCCAGGCTCGGGATTCTTCGTTGCGTGCGCGTCCAACAAGCAGAGCTGCAGCGATCGACACGATCCCGACCAGAATTAACGCTCCCGCTCCAGCGACTGTCGTGCTGCGGTGTCTTCGGACCCAGCGTCCCGCGCGTTCAATGAACGATTCCTGATGAGCTCCAACGGGCTCGTCGCCGAGCCAGTGTTCAACGTCCTCAGCGAGAGCTCCGGCGGAGGAGTATCGATCCTCAGGCTGCAGCGCCATCGCCCGCAGACAGATCGCCTCAAGCGGCTGTGGAATCGATGGATTGACAGCTCGCGGTGGCGGGAAGTCTCCACGCTGAACCTTCTCCAGGACGAGGTAGGCGTTCTTGTCCGAGACAGACGGTTTCCCCGCGAGTAGCTCATAGAGAGTCGCGCCGAGGCTGTAGATGTCGGCGGCCGTTCCCATTCGGTGCTGGTCGCCGGCAGCCTGTTCCGGCGCCATGTACGCTGGCGTGCCGACTGTACTACCCATCATCGTTTCGCGCATGTCGGCGGGTTGATGATAAACCGATGAGTCCGGCTGTGAGTTGGTGTCGGCGCTGCCGGTATCTGCTGCAACCTTCGCCAGCCCCCAGTCAACGACGAGCGATTCGCCGTATTCTCCCAGCATGACATTGCTGGGCTTGATGTCGCGATGAATGACATTTCGGCTGTGCGCGTATTCGATCGCGTTGCAAACATCGATAAAGCGATTCAGTAGTTTGCGAAGTTCCAGGCCGGCCTGTCGATTCTCCGAATCGTCCATGTGATGGAAACGCTGAATGGCGTCCCGGAGCGTCTCGCCCTTAATAAACCGCATCGCGTAATACGGGCGACCGTCTTCATAATGGCCCAGCCCGTAGACCGGAATAATTCCCGGATGCTCAAGGTTTCCGGTGATCCGAGCCTCACGCAGAAACCGAGCCTGCTTGTCACGGTCAAACGCATATCGCCCCTGAATTTCTTTCAGTGCAACATGACGTTCGAGTTCGTCATCTTGAGCAACGAAGACCTCGCCGAGGCCGCCTTTGGCATGGGCGTTCAGGATTCGAAATCGGCTTTCACCCGAGACCCTGGCTCCGCGAACCGGCGTGCCACCACTTTGCTGTGTGGAAAGTCGCGCGCTGCCAACTCGCTCAGTTCCGGTGCGAGCGCCGGCGGACTCATCGGCCGTTTCCACCGCGGTCTCTGTCAGTTGCGCTTGCGCCCGTAAGGGCTGAATCCGGGCTTTGAGTCTGTCCGTCAATTCCGGACACTCGGAGCACAACTCCTCAGCAGAAACGTCCTGGCCGTTTGACCAGGATTCCTGCCAGCGACTCAGCAGAACATCAATCGTTTGTTCGTCGATCACAGGGCCAGTCCCGACAGGTGTTCATCGTTAGTTGCCTTCGCAGCAACAGTGAACTCGGCCCGTTCATCTACCGCGTCGCCGTTCGTTCGTCGGAGTCTACGATCCCACGATCACGCGTGCGCCACAAAATACCCGAATGACAGAAAATGACGGCAAACCGGGTGTACCCGTGATGCTGACTGTCATGGCACAACTTACTGCTCCAGCTGATTCAAGCGGGTACTCGTGCAATGGCCGGTGTTTCGTGACGGGTTGCCAACCTCGTGCGCATGTGGGGCCGAGTCCCCACGACCGTTTCCACGTGCATCCGTTCGTGTCTGGCAGGGCACTCCAAGTCGCCGGCTACTGCCAGTAATTGCGATCCAGCGTGCGATAGTTGATCGCTTCGCTGAGGTGCTCGGCCGAAATCGAGTCGCATTCCGCTAGATCGGCGATGGTTCGACCGAGTCGCAGGATTTTGTCATGAGCACGCGCGGACAGGCCCATTTCTTCCATCGCCGTCTTCAGCAGTTCTTCGGCGTCGGACGCCAGCTTGCAGTAGCTGCGAATTTGCTTGGGGCTCATCTTGCCGTTGACCATCGCCGGCTCGCCTTCGAAGCGCTTGTGCTGGACTTCTCGCGCGACTGCGACGGTCTCGTGCATGTCCACGCTGCCGGTGCCGGATTTTGAATCCGACAGTTCACGAAACGGGACGTTTGGCACTTCGACGTGAATATCGATGCGATCCAGCAGCGGCCCGCTGATCCGGCCGATGTAGCGTTCGATCGCCATGGGCAAGCAGTTGCATTGCCGTCGAGGATCGCCGCGAAATCCGCAGGGACAGGGATTCATCGCAGCGACCAGCATCAGGTTGGCCGGGAACGTCACGCTGCCCATGGCCCGGGAAATCGTGACGCAGTTCTCTTCCAGCGGCTGACGCAAGACTTCCAGCGTGCGGCGGTTGAACTCGGGCAATTCGTCCAGGAACAGGATGCCGTTGTGGGCCAGACTGATTTCTCCGGGAGCCGGCACACTGCCACCGCCGACCAGCCCGGCTTCGCTGATCGTGTGGTGCGGTGATCGAAACGGTCTCTGCACCATCAAGGCCTGACCTCGGTCGAGTCGGCCGACGGCACTCCAGATTCGCGTGGTTTCGAGGCTCTCTTCCGGATGAAGTTGCGGGAGGATGGTGGCGATCCGCCGGGCCAGCAGTGTTTTGCCCGTCCCAGGCGACCCGATCATCAGCAGATGATGGGTTCCAGCCGCGGCTACCGTAACTGCCCGCTTAGCGTTCTCCTGCCCTTTGACATCTGCATAGTCGATGTCGTACCGGCCGAGCTCTTTGACGGCGGTGCCCCATGCGAAAATCACCGGGTCAATCTTCAGTTCTTCGGTGAAGAAGCCAACCGCTTCGGTCAGACTGCCGACCGGGATCACGTCGATACCTTCCACCACAGCCGATTCGCGGCCGTTTTCAATCGGCACGACGATTCCCTGCAGGCCCTGTTCCCGCGCGGCAATCGCCATCGAAAGCACACCCTTGATCGGTCTCAGCTTACCTTCCAGCGCCAGTTCACCGACGACGGCGAAACGTTTGAAGAGGTCCGAGTCAAACTGCCCGCTGGCCGCGAGGATGCCCAGTGCGATCGGCAGATCAAATGATGCTGCGTCTTTCGGCAGGTCGGCCGGCGACAGATTGATGACGATGCGATCCTGAGGTCGCTGATATCCGCTGTTGACCAGCGCCCGCTCAATGCGATGGACGCTCTCCTTGACGGCGGCTTCCGCCAGTCCGACCAGAGTGGTGCGGGGCATCGCCGCAGGCGAAATGTCGACTTCCACTTCGACCGGCTTCGCCTCGATTCCCAGCAGTGAAAATGTCGAGAGACTCGCCAGCATGTGAAAGTGATCCCGTCTGCGGCCCGGCCCGGATCAGACAGACGGACAGGCGCGGCGTTGTCAGAGCCGTGCATGCGTCCGGCTGCGTTGGAATTGCGGGACAAGCTAAACATGCGTTTGACGTGACTTCAAGTGGTGAACAGGAACTGGTGATCTATGTGACCGATGTTCCGTTCGACCCGCGGCCTCCGCTTACGTCGGTGGTCTCGTTCGGTACGATGTCCGTTCTACTGCAGTTGCTCCTCGACTGAGTGGCTGTGCTTCTGTCCCAGATGTCGCACGATCCAGCCATGAGCACGTCGTTTTCTGACGATGAACTACTCGCATTCCTCGATGAACAGCTTCCCGTCGAGCGAGCCAGTACGCTGGAAGAGTCCCTGCGCGACTCAACAGAAATGCGAGAGCGGCTGGTCGAACTGATCCAGCGTCGGGATCAGGGCGGCCACACCGTCGGAGAAATCTGGCGACGGCATCGGCTGAGCTGCCCGAATCGAACGGCGCTGGGCAGTTATCTGCTCGGAGCGCTGGACGACGATGTGCTGAGCTACATCGAGTTCCATCTCGAGACAATCGGCTGCCGACTGTGCAATGCCGTTGCCTCAGAGTTGAAAGAGTCGCAGGAGTCACGTCCGGAAAAGTCTCAGCAACGACGGCGTCGCTATTTCGAATCGTCCGCCGGCCTGCTCCGCACCGATGCGGACGACTAATGGTGTGTCTGTCCGCTCATCACGACAGCAGCTTGCTGTACACGCCCCATGCTCCGGAAATCAGCATGCCGATTGCCGAGAGGATCAGACAGGCATCCCAGAACTTGCCGGGCTTGAGTCGCTCGTCCGTCAGCTTGAAGCGGAAGTAGAGAGCCGCAACGCCCAGCATCGGCAGCATGACCGCCTGCATGAATCCGCCCAGCAGCACCAGCGTCACTGGGTTGAATCCCAGACAAAAGATCGACATCGAAATCAGTGGGAAGATCGCCGACAGGATCATGACCGACCGATCGTGCGTCGTCGGATTCCCTGGCTTCATCAGGCCGTACACTTTGAATGCGTCCGTATAGACGCGAGCGAACATGGCGTTCGCGACAAGGTACGTTGAATACAGCACCGCGATCGCTCCAATCAGGAACAGCCACTTGGCGTATTCGCCGAAGACGGGCACGTACTGTTCGGCCAGCGTGCTGACCATACGCATGCCTTCCGGGTCGAGTCCCTGCCGGTACATCACCGCAACGCCCATCACAAAGAACGCCAGCGTGGCGACGGTGTAGATGATCATCGAGAAGTACGCGTCGTACTTCATGACACGGATCCAGCCGTTCGCCCGCACGTACCACGCGTCGTCGCGTTTCCCCTGTCCCGTGTACTTTGCGTAGCCCTTCTCCAGGCACCAGTAGGGGTAGCCGATCAATTCCGAGGCACCGACACCGATGATCCCGAACGTCGCCAGAGCAGTGGCGACCGGTCTTGAGATCTTCCAGCCCGTCAGACCCGGCGGAGCGACACCAGCTTCCGGTAAACCGGGGAACAGTCCGCCTATAAATTCGCTTGCCGTGAGCGCGAACTCAGGCTTCAACTGCAAAGAAATGACGTTGCCGATTGTGACAATCGTGAATCCCACGACCAGCACCGTCGAAACATTCTGCAGCATGCTGTAGCGGCCGCGGACCAGGAGAATGATCGTCATCAGGGTGACGGCGACGGCCCAGTATTTGTCATCCTTCGTGGTCGGCTTGAGCACACTGTTGACGGCCGTCTTCGCACCCTTGACGGCGCCAGAGTCTTCAGCGCCTTCCGCCTCGATCAGCGTGCGAACCAAGGCTACGATTTCGTCGCTTTTCCCAGTCTCGAACGTATCGAGTTTCGCGAGCCGGTCGGACACGACCTGCTGGCTCCGTTCCACGCGCCCACGCTGCTCATCGGAAAGTCCGGCCAATGCGGAACCGCCACTCGCCGCATCGTCGGACCAGGCGATGTACCGTTTCAGCTCCGTTTCGGCCGGAATGCGAACGGCCGAGACGTAATCGCCTTCGATCGGAACGGCCATGGCTAGCGCCTGACCGACTCCACCGACGATGCCGCCCAGTTGCCCAAATCCGACGCACATCATGATCAGCCAGTACCACACGATCCAATTCACGATCAGCCGTGGCCCTGGCACTCGATTCAGTGCTGACAGCGTCGTTTCACCGTTTCCAATGCTGTACCGCCCGAATTCGATCTGGACGAAGACCTTGATCAGGCACCCGACAATAATCAGCCACAACAGCGCGATCCCGGCCTGAGCACCGGTCTTCGTGGTCGCAATCAGCTCCCCCGAACCCACGATGCTGGCCGCAATGATCAGGCCAGGGCCGAGTTGTCGGGCGATGCCGCCGGGTGTCGTGGGTGCTTCCATTGTCCCGTCATCTCCGCCGGGAGAGTCGCCGACGGCAGTCGCTGTAACGGGATCACTGGCGTTCGTGTCGGCCATGCGGGCTGCTTTCTCGGTAGTTTCGGCAAAGATGGATTGGATGAATGACCTATCCTGGGAGCTGTCGTGCCAGCGCCGCAAGCGATGAGGTCGTGGCAGGTCACGTTGTCACTGTGTCGGGGCAGGCCTATGATCCGCGTGGCTGCGGCAGGGAGGTCGCTTGTGTGACTCTTCGAGCTGTCGGACACACCATCAAACGGCTGCGAAGATGACGCTTCCCCCGGTTCGAATCGGACTCGGACACGACACTCACCGACTTGGCCCCAACCGGCCGCTGGTTCTCGGTGGAGTTCCGATTCCGTTCTCTCTGGGGCTCGTCGGGCACAGCGATGCCGATGTCCTGCTGCATGCCATCACGGACGGATTGCTGGGAGCACTCGCTCTGGGTGATATCGGCGAGTGGTTTCCGAACACAGACCCGCAGTGGAAAGACGCGGATTCGGCGGTCTTTGCCAGCGAAGCCGCCAACGCCGTACGTCAGCGGGGCTGGCAGATCGGAAACCTCGACTGCACGGTGTTTGCTCAGGAACCGAAGCTCTCGGAGTTCAAGCAACAGATGGCCGAACGGATTGCCGAACTGCTGCAGACTGATCCAGCGAACGTCAGCGTGAAAGCCAAGACCGGCGAACACGTCGGCCCGATCGGTCGCGGCGAAGCGATCTCCGCAGAAGCCATCGTATTGCTGGTCCAGGAGTCGTAAGTGAAACTCTTTTCGTTTAGTCGTGAGCGGGAGGCGGCCAGCCCCTAACCCTCTCCCCCCTGGGGAGAGGGGACTTTTCCCCCTTTGGGGGAGCGGACTGTTCCTTCTCCCCCGTGGGGGAGAAGGCGGCCGAAGGCCGGATGAGGGGGCAGTGCGGCAGCCCATGACTGGTGGACTCCGGGAGGATCGAAAAGAATCCTTTCAGGAGATCGTTATGTCAAAGAAATCGAAGCGACCACGTCGGTCGTTCAGTGACGAATTCAAACAGGATGCTGTT
>CAUZFZ010000215.1:0-14740 GCA_963579025.1 Planctomycetota bacterium
AAAGTCCCAACCTGCGAGTTGTGAAGTTGCACAGTTTTGCTGCCCCGGAGGGGCAAAGGCGAGTAGCCCGGGGTTTCAACCCCGGGAAACAAGCGGTGAGAGCTTCAATGAGCCCCGGAGGGGCGACGGCAGAGACCGACACGGAATTGCCGCCGCCCCTCCGGGGCTGTGGTTCAGAAATGGCTGATTTTCCCGGGGTTGAAACCCCGGGCTATTTGCCCACGTCCCTTCGGGACTGAAGTGTGCAACTTCAAAAGCTGCGCCTCTGGCCGAGAGCGGAAGACCGAAGGAAGGAACACTAATCCGCACTAATTGACGCTCATGATTCACGTGACTCCCGCCGCCTGGATTAGCGAAAATTAGCGTCGATTAGTGTTCCTTCATGGCCGGGAATGAAACTCGATTCGACTGCAACATGTCTTGATGAATAAGCGGAGCCACAGGGCAGTTTTCAACTGCCGCTCGCGTCACGCTGCGCCTTCCGCAGGACTTGTCGCTTCCATAGACGCGGCTGCGCCAACCGCATAGGGCCGCAGAATTTTCTTCAGTGTCTTCAGGAGCGGAATCGGGTTTGGATTCGGATCCTTGAGTGGGATACACGCCTGCCGGTTATCAACGATTCGCAATTTACCCTTCAGGCGACCCTTCAGCAGGTTCATGTACTTCACATCGTCGTACGTCAGTGTCAGGTAGCCGTCTTCCAGATGAATGCGGTTGACCTGCCACATCCGCGCCAGAATCTGCACTTCCTGCAGATCAAGCAGTCGCCGAGCCTCATCCGGAATCGGGCCGAAGCGATCGCGCAACTCGGTCTCGAAGTCGCGCATCTGCTCGACGGTCTGCAGCGACGACAGGCGACGATAGACCTCGATCTTCGGTCGGCCCGGGGGCACATATGACCCGGGGAAAAACGCAGAGACCGGCAACTCGATTGTGACGTGAGGCGATTCGCGGGACGGTTCGTTTTTCAGGTGATGAACGGCATTCTCGAGGAGCTGACAGTACAGCTCGTAGCCGACGACTGCGATGTGCCCGCTTTGCTCGGTCCCCAGAATGTTGCCGGCGCCGCGAATCTCCAGGTCACGCATTGCGATCTTGAAGCCCGCGCCGAGTTCACTGAACTCCTCAATGGCTTTCAGTCGCTTGGCTGCGACGGAAGTCAGCAGCTTGTCTTCTTCCAGCAGCAGGTAGCAGTACGCGCGATGCTTGTACCGTCCAACGCGGCCTCGCAGTTGATGCAGATCGGCCAGTCCAAAATTGTCGGCCTGGTGAATGAACATCGTGTTGGCGTTTGGAATGTCGACGCCGCTTTCGATGATTGTCGTGCAGACGAAGACGTCGGTTTCGCCACGGACAAACCGCATCATCGCCGCTTCGAGTTCGCGCGGAGTCATTTGGCCGTGACCGATGTCGACGCGGGCTTCGGGAACGATCTGTTCGATGCGGGCCGCGATCTCGTGGATATTCCAGACGCGGTTATGCACAAAGAACACCTGTCCGTTGCGATTCAATTCCCGCACGATTGACTGGCGAATCAGGTCTCCATCGAAACGGCAGATACGCGTCGTGACTGCCACTCGCTCCTGTGGCGCCGTCGTCAGGTTCGAGATCTCGCGGATGCCCAGCAGCGAGAGATGCAGCGTGCGTGGGATCGGTGTGGCGGACAGCGTCAGCACGTCGACTTCCAGCCGCAGCAGTTTCAGTGCTTCTTTGACATCGACACCAAACCGCTGCTCTTCATCAATAACAACCAGCCCCAGGTTCTTGAACGACACGTCCTTCGACACGAGTCGGTGCGTGCCTATCACCAGATCGACGGAGCCATCCATCAGCCCCTCCACGACCTTCTTCTGCCTTCCCTTCGACTTGAATCGCGACAGCGATTCAACCGTGATGGGAAACTCGGCCATCCGTTCGGTGAACGTCCGATGGTGCTGCTCGGCAAGCACGGTGGTGGGAACAAGGATGGCCACCTGCTTTCCGGAGTCGATCATTTTGAATGCGGCCCGCATCGCGACTTCGGTCTTGCCGTAACCGACGTCGCCGCAGATCAACCGATCCATGGGGCGTGCGAGTTCCAGATCCTGTTTGCACTCGATGATCGCCGAGAGCTGGTCTGGCGTTTCCGTATATGGAAACGCCGCGTCGAACTCCTTCTGCCAGTGTGAATCGGGCGGACAGGCCATGCCCGGTTCGGCTTCTCGTGCGGCCTGCAGGCGGATCATGTCCGACGCCAGATCGCTGACCGCTTCAGCGACTTTCGCCTTCTTCCTCGACCAGGCCGACGTGCCGATGACAGACAGTTCCGGAGCATGCTTCGCGCCGCCAACGTATTTCTGCACCAGGTGAATCAGTGAGACCGGCACGTACAGTCGCGAGTTGCTGCGGAACTCCAGTTCGAGGTGCTCCTCCAGCGTGCCGTCTTCTTCGAGCACCTTCATGCCATGGAACTTCGCGATCCCGTGCGTGATGTGTACCACGAGATCACCGGCATTCAGCTCGATGAAGCTGTCAATGATGCGGCTTTCGAACTTCCGCTTGCGGCGTGCCGTCCGTCGCACTTCCGTTCGGCTGAACAGCTCGTGATCGCTCAGGACAAGGATGCCCTGCGGCACCAGTCGAAACCCGCGGGCGACGCGTCCAACGCACAACGTGACCTTTGGAGCCAGTTCCGGAGTGTTTTCCTTGAGCAGTTCGCCCAGTCGTTCCTGTTCAGCTTCGTTGTGGCACGCGATCAGCACGCGTTCGTCGCGACCGACGACTTCCGCCAGTTCGCTAAGCACTTCGGTACGCGGTCCGGTGAAGCGTTCGATCGACTCGACCTGCAAATGACACGGCGTGTCGAATCCGTCCGCGGCAATCGGAGCGATTTCGACCGTCGGCCGTTCCGTACATCGGGCCATGACCGAGTCGACGCTGAACAGCCCACGGCGATCGTCCAGCCGCTCCAGATACTGCCGGCCCTCGGACACGATGTCGGACAGTTCCGTCAGCGCGATCCATGTGTCGTCCGGCAGGAAGTCGAGCAACGACTCGCTGGCAGCTCGCGAGGCATCAGGCTCGGTGACATCTGCGGGAGCCACAATCACGATGTCGATGGCATCGAGGCTGGTAATCGTACGCTGACTCTCGGCATCAAATCGGCGAATCGACTCGACCTCATCCCCGAAGAACTCGATTCGCACCGGGTCTTCCGAGTCAGGCGGATAGACGTCCACGATCCCGCCACGCACTGCGAACTCGCCGGGGTACTCGATACCGGTCACGCGTTCGAAGCCGCGGTCGATTAACCACGCCTGAAACGCCGCTTCATCGAGTTCGTCTCCGACGGAGATACGGCGGGTTCCGTCGCGGATTTCTGAACGTGCAGGCACAGGCTGCAGCAGTGCACCAATTGTCGTGACGATCAGGCGTGGTGCCTTGCCGCTCAGGCAGCGTTTGAGGACATGCAATCGCCGGCCGAACACCGCGTCCGTGACATCACTCTCCTGCGGGAGCGTTTCCCAGGCGGGAAACAGGCTGGGCGAGCGATCCAGGAAGGCAGTCAGGTCATCAGCAAAGTCGTCGAGGTCGGCCGGTCTGGGCAGCACGACCAGCAGCGTTCCGTTGTGGCGACTGGCCGTCGCGGCGGCGGAGAGCGCGCAGGCTGATCCCCATGCTCCATCGATTGTCCCACTGTTGCCGGCTTCAAGAGCTTCGATCAAGCCCTCAAACCCGGGCGTCTTTTCGAGGAGCGGCACCAGCGCAGTTAATTCTGCGGCACTCGCTGTCGTCATTCCCGGCGATCACAAACTCGGTCCAGTTTCGAGGCGGCAGAATAGAGTGCCACCGCCTGCACAGCCAGATTGAAGCGAACTGAACTCGTCGAACAAACTCGGTTTTGACGGTTTCGATATCTGCCAGTATCCTCGGGGCCATACCTGATCTACAGGAGACATTGATCATGAGTGTCACCGAACAGCAATTGCTGAGCTTCAACGAGTTCGTCCGCGAGAAACTGCTTAACGATGAGACAGACGCGAACCTGGATGAACTATTTGACATGTGGTGGACCCAAAACCCAAGTGACTCTGAACATCGTGAAAACGTCGCAGCGGTCAGAGTCGCGCTGGACGACGTACGAAACGGCGATCGTGGAACACCGGTGGAAGAACACCTGCGCGAGATGAGTGAAAAATACAACATTCCGGATGACGCATGACCTATCGCATTCGACAGACCCGGCGGGCCAACCGGGATGTGGATGCAATCTTCAATTGGATCGCCAATGTGCGTCAGGCTCGTCAGGGTGCCACGAGCTGGCGCGGTGCTTACCGCAATGCCCTGGCAATGCTTGCCGGAGACCCCGAAAGCTATCCAGAAGCGATCGAGGCCGATGATCTCGGCGTTGACTTGCGGCAATTCACATTCAAGACGCGTCGCGGGCAGGTCTACCGTGGTGTGTTCACCGTCGACGATGGCGACGTTCTGATCCTGCGTATTCGTGGGCCGGGCCAGGCTCCACTTGATTCCGACGAACTCGGGCTCGCGGATTGACGCTGACTGAACTGAGCCAGTTGCAACCAGTCTGCACCGCCGGCGGGTGATCAACGTGGAGCGCTCGACTCAACGCATGGCTTCGGAATAGGAACGGCAATCACGAGTTCACGCCGAGTTCACGGCACAGGTCGTCGAATCGACCCTGCAATGCCGACATGGCAGTCTGCAGTTCTTCAATCTCACTCTGCATGCGGAGATTATCGGCCCTGAGCTGAGTCAGTGCGGTGTCCGGTACAGCCGCGGCAGTGACCTGCGGCGACGTGGGGATTGGAGCCGGGGCAGTTGATTGGGGGCGTGATTCGGAAATCGGAGAAGGTGGCGGCGCGTTGAAGCCGCTGTTTTCGGAGGCGGGATAGAAACCGTGATCCACTTCAACACCACGACGATCGAGCGACCCGCTGGCCTGAGCGTAGCCTTCGGCAATCAATCCACTGAGTTCCTGTCGCAGCGTCGCCAGATCGTCAATCGGCACCATCCGACTGGCTCGGCCGCGAAGCTCCCCCAGCGTTTGTCGTCCGCGCAGCAGCAGTTCGGTGAGGATCGCCAGTTGCGGTTCGCTGAACGAGAAGGCATTCCGCATGTAATGGCGGTATCGCAGGCTCCGGCCGCTGGCTGGCTGGATGACGGCTGCGAGGCCCAGTCCCCTAAGCTCGTCGATCGTGTCCTCGGCCCGATCTTCGTCGTAGTTGACCGTCGGGGCGCGATTGCTTTTCTGATTGCATCCGGTGAGGACCGCTTTCAGCGTCAGCGGATAATACTCGGGAGTCGTAAAGGCTTTTTCGAGCAGGACACCCAGTACGCGTCTTTGGGCTGCCGTCAATTCCCGAACGGGGGGACGGCCTTCTTCGTTCTCGGTCATGGTTAGTTGATAGTCGATGGTGGATAGTTGATAGGCCACTCGGGGCCGCACAATCAACTATCAACTAAGAACTATCAACTATCTGACCGACAGCGGCGGATTGTCGAGCCGATCGAGATGGCGTTCCCGAAACTCGATGAACTGTCGGTCCGCCTGCTGCTGTGCTTCCATTGTGGCGGCTCCGAATTGCAGAGCCGTGCCGAGCTGCTGCTCGATTCCCAGACCCAGCCCCTTAACGGTCTTCAGAACGCCGGCCACCTGCGGGTCCTTCTCGATACGCTCCCGCAATTCCGGTCGCGCCTGCGTCGCGTCGCCGTTCACGGTCTCGCTCCAGACCGTGACCCATTCGCCGTCCGGCATGCGCGCCACAAAGCTGCCGACCACTCGGGCCACCTTCTGGTTGATGTTCAGTTCCAGTTGAGTCACTCGAAAGCCTCGTACTTTTTCTTGACGTGCCGCCTCGATCGCTTTCGACAGATCGGGCTTCCGCGGCGCCGGTGCTTTCGGACGATTACCGCCCAGCCCTGGCTCATTCAACAGATCACTCAGTCCTCCGAGCTGGTTTGTCAGTTGGCTCTGGAGTAACTGCGGCAGCATCTCCGCCAGCATCTGCTCCATGCCGATCTTCTTTGCTCCAGTACCGGTGCGGAGCAGAGTCGATCCCATCCCCTGGAACTCGACCCGTTTTCCATACTCGAATTCGACGATCGCCTGGCGAGCGGCCCATTCACGATCCGACTGGGCACGTCCCGGAACCCGGTCAGTCAGACGAAATGTGTCTCGTTCCGGGTCAATTCTCTTCGACTTAAGTTCCTCAATCAGATCGCCCACCTCGCGAGTCTCAACGTCGGCCAGTCGTTCGCTCCATGCCAGTCCGGCCACACGACGGTTCTCCGGCGGCTGGGCAAACCAGAAATCCAACCGGTTCTTCGGCAGGCTGAGCATCACAAACTGCGTTCCGAGTCCTCCACCGGGCCTGTCATTCAGCCGATCAACCTGCTCATCGACGCGATCCAGTTCCGTTTCGAGAAACGCGACGAGTGTGTTGGCATCAGC
The DNA here is from genome assembly GCA_963579025.1 of Planctomycetota bacterium. Lineage (GTDB taxonomy): Bacteria > Planctomycetota > Planctomycetia > Planctomycetales > Planctomycetaceae > CAUZFZ01. The sequence goes on from CAUZFZ010000215.1 coordinate 6,455, forward strand.
TTGCTCGTCGATCCAGCGACGTAGCCGATCACGCAGTTGAGTGGACTGACGCGCTGCGGCCTGCGCCTCGGTCTCGGTCACCGTTCGGTACATCTCTGCTTCGTTCTTTTCGAGCCACTTTCTCTGCACGGCCATCGAGACCGTCCCATCCGGCTGTTCGCCCAGCAGGGCACCCCGGAGTCGTTCGCCCGACTTAAGCGTGACCATGTCCGCCGCAAATCGCGTCAGACCCTTCTTCCTCTGGGCAAAGGTCGACTCAGGACCGAGCAGAAGGAATGATCCAGCCAGGAGCAGGGGCATCATTCGCAGCATCGAGGTGGCCATGATTTGCCTCGTGGACCAGCAAGTTCAAACATCCTGATAAACGGCACGGGATAACGCGTGCCTTTTCATCATAGTCCGTTCGGACTCCTTTGTGACCAACATGTTGTTCGGGAATCATGCACACGGCATCGATTGATGATTGTCGATTGATGAGTGATGATTTTCGAAGTGACAGCGGCGGTGAGAGCGTAGACACGTCCGACGGCGGCCAGCCCTGACACTTCACATATCGAAACTCATCAATCCAACTGAAATGGCGTGAGGTGTCCGTCGATTCTGAGATACGTCGAGAACTGATTCGAAATGGCCGCTCGAGCCACGGAGCCTCTCATGCATAAGTCCAGCTCATCGCGTCGCGAATTCCTGATCGGACTGGCGGCCGGAAGCGGAGCACTCGGCGTCGGGTGGCACGGTACCGGCGATGTACTGGCCGTTGAGTCGAAAGCTCTTCAGACCGCGCGTAAGCAGGCAGCGAATCGTCGCCGTCGCGTGATTTTCAATAATGATGGTGATGACATCTGGGCATCGGGCGCCGATACCGTCGAGAAGTTCCTGGCCGTTCGTCACACGCCGCTGCTCAATACGCATGTCGACAGCATCTACTACTGCACTACGCAGAGCTTCAATCGCTTCACGCACGCAACCCGGACTGCGGAGATCTTCAAGGCGAAGACCGGCAGTTTTGCAGACAACAACCTGGAGACGTTCCTCGGGCAAAACACAGACGGCCTGCGGATGTCGAGCCAGTTCGCGCGGCAGCATGGTCTGGAGACGTTCTGGACGCTGCGAATGAACGACATTCACGACGCTTGGACGCCAGCGTTTCTGTCAGACTGGAAGCAACAGGATCCGGCACGCATCATGTCGACACAGGAGGCCGCGAAAGCGTTTAAAGACCGACGGCGATTGTGGAGCCTGGTCGATTTCGAACACCCGGACGTCGAACCGCGGCTGGCTGCGATTATCGACGAAGTACTGCAGAACTATGACGTCGACGGCATCGAGCTGGATTTCCTGCGTGCTCCGTTCTACTTCCGCACCGCGTACCTCGGGCAGCCGGCCACCGAATCACAGATCTCGATTCTGACTCGCCTGGTCAGACGAATTCGCGATCTTGTCCTGCAGCACAGCCAGCGACGGGGCAAGCCGCTGCTGCTGTCGGTCCGAGTTCCCACGACTCAGTCACTGTGCCGGAAGATCGGCATCGACATTGAAGCGTGGCTTGAGGATGGGCTGATTGACGTCATGTCGCTCGGAGGTGGATACATCACATTTGATGTCCCAGTGACCGAGATGATCGCGCTGGGGCATCAGCACGGCGTGCCCGTTTATCCATGCCTGAGTCAATCGGGACTGATGCAACGACCGCCTCGCGGCACATCCACGAAGCAACCACCGGAAGCCTGGCTGGGAGCGTCGTCGCGATTGTGGGCTGACGGAGCCGACGGCATCTACACGTTCAATCTGTTTCCGGGGCCGGGGACTGATGCCGATCGCGAGTATGCGCGGCGCGTGCTCACGACGATTGGCTCGAAAGAGCAGTTACTCGAATCATCAATTCAGTACGCCATGTCGGACGCCGGATGGTGGATGCCGTCTCATTTCTGGGCAAAGGATGCCGCTGATTTCTCCGGAGCCTTACCGCTGCCGCTTAAGGCGAATGAGTTCACGCGGACCTACATGATCGTTCCCGAGGACTTCAGAGGCGCGGACATCAGCGTAACTGCCGAAGTCCGCGTCGACATTAAGGGCCTGTCAGCGAAATCCACTCCGACGATCCTGTTTGGCTCGGCAAACTTCGGACCCCAGTCGGACGGGCAGGAAGTTGCTGGCATCAGGCGGTTCAAGTGCCGCGTTCCGTTGCAGGCGATTTCCAACGGCCGCAACCGTGTCATGGTGAAGGTCGCGGAGTCGAACTCGCAACTCGCCGGAGTTGAACTGTGGATTCGACGGGGCTGACGCGGTCGGCAACTCATTGCTTAGCTTCAGTGTCAGGCTTTTATTTCAGGGGTGGCTGGGGTCGAACGAAGTGAGCCCCCAGACGTGTTTGCTGGGGGCTCGCGTTGCTCGACCCCAGCCACCCAAACCTGGTTCTAAAGACTGACAGAATACTCGTGTTACGAAGCTCTGCGCAAACCACCGGGACTGGCGGCCTTCAGAGCGTGATCCACAATTAATTCGCACAACTCGCCCATACTCAGACCGACTCGGGCGGCGGCTTTCGGGACCAGGCTGTGGTCGGTCATTCCGGGGATCGTGTTGACTTCCAGTACCCATGCCTGGCCGTTGTCGTCCAGCAGGATGTCTACGCGCGCAAACTCGGTCGCACCCAGGCGACGACACGCAGTCAGTCCGGTTTCTGTCAGGTGCTCAAGTGTCGCGGCATCCGTTTCCGTGTCGAAGCCGTAGTCCGTCGCGTCGTCCTGGTACTTGGCTGCGTAGTCGAAGAACTCACGGCCCGTTCCAATCCGGATGAGCGGCAGCGAGTGGTCGTTGATGACGGCGAGAGTCCATTCGCTGCCGATGACCATTCGTTCGAGCAGACCGAAATCGCCCAGGTCGAAGCAACTCGAGACAGCGGCTTTCAGATCGTCGGCCGACTCAACGATGCTGACGCCCAGGCTCGATCCCTGAGCATCCGGCTTCACCACGAGCGGGTATCCGATCGAGTCGGCGTGTTCCGCGATTCGTTCGGGCGTATCGGTTGAGTGAATCAGCGCGTATTCCGGCGTCGAAACACCGGCCTGGTTGAAGCGTTCCTTGGCGGCCGACTTGCTGAAGGCCAGTCGCGACACGTCCGCTCCGCTTCCAGTAAACGGAACACCAAGTCGTGCGAGCAGACTCTGGACGCCGCCGTCCTCCCCGAATGTGCCGTGCAGAGCCAGGAACGCCATGTCGACCTGAGTCCAGTCATGAGACTCGATATCGATCACGGCGGGATCAACGGTGACAACCGGGTGACCGCGATCAGACAGTGCAGCGGCGATGGCAGCGCCACTCTGCAGACTGATTTCACGTTCGGCTGAGTCGCCGCCAGCCAGCACGGCAATGCGTAGCGGATCAAGCGAAACGGGCTGCAGGCCTTCCATGGCTCATCCCTTGCGGCGTACCTGAATTTGCACTGTTCTGGTGTGCGACGATGAATCGTCTACCAGATCTGGATTTCCAGCTCCAGATCGACTCCGAATTGCTCGGCCACTTTGGAGCGGACGAGATCGATCAGTCGCAGCACGTCGTCGGACGTCGCTTCCGGGTGCGTGACAATGAAATTGGCATGCCGGTCGCTGATCTCAGCTCCACCGACGCGAGTGCTCTTCAACCCGGCCTGTTCAATTAATGCCCCGGCACTCAACCCGCGCGGGTTCTTGAAGATACAGCCAGCCGATTGCGACGCCAGTGGTTGTGTGGCCTTCTTCATGATCCACAGCTTGCGCATCCGCCGCGTGATCTCCTCGCCGTCGTCTTCGCTAAGTTGAAACTCGCCCTGCAAAACGACCAGCTCGTTAACGCTGCTTTCGCGATACGCGAACGACAATTCGTCCTCCGATCGAACGAAGCGGTCACCGGCCACCGTCAGTACCGTCACGCTGCAGACGTATTGGCCGATGTCACCGCTTTTTCCGCCGGCGTTGCCCTTCAGGGCGGCACCCACCGTGCCCGGAATTCCCGCCAGCGTCTCGAGTCCTGCCAGATTCGCTTTGACGGTTTCTGAGATCAGATTTGACAGCAGTGCTCCGGCGCCGGCACGTGCTTTCGTACCGTCGATCTCGATTTGGGCAAATGCGGGATCAGTCAATCGTACTACTGCGCCGCTAACGCCTTCGTCGCGGACCAGTACGTTGGAACCGCCGCCCAGCAGATGCACCGGGATTTCGAGCTGACTGCAGTAGGTGATGACTTCCTGCAGTTCATCAAAGCCGCGTGGCTGGACGATGAACTGCGTCAGCCCGCCGACCTTCATCCATGTGAGCGGGGCCAGCGGCTGGTCTGACTGTGTGATGTCAGGAAACGTGTCGAGCAAACTCATGCGGAATCCGATCAATATCGCCTGCGCCCAGCGTCAAACAGATGTCGCCCGGGCTGGCCGAATCCTGCATTGTTGCCAGGACGTGGTCAAGAGACTCCAGCAACCGCACGGTCTGCCCTGTGGCTTGCACCGCCCTCCCGAGTTTTTTCAGGCAGGCTGCGGCGTCCGACTGACTTTCTCTTGCCGCAAACACGGGAACCAGCAGGACCTGATCCGCGTCCCCGAAGCTGGTTGCGAAGTCGTCCAGTAGAGCTTCCGTGCGGGAAACCTGATGCGGCTGGAACACGACCAGAATACGTCGGTCCGGATATGTCTGCCGGACCGCGGCCAGGGTCGCCCTGATCGCCGTCGGATGGTGAGCGTAGTCGTCGATCAACGTGACACCGTCGCGCTCCGCGATGAACTCGAATCGCCGTCGCACACCGCGAAACAGGCTCAATGCCGATGCGATGGCCGCCGCGTCCGTTCCCACGGCGTGAGCCAACGCGATTGCCGCCAGTGCGTTCTCGACGTTGTGCCGACCTGGCACCGACAGAGCAGCGTCGCAGAAGTACTTGCCATTGTGACACACTTCGAAGTGACTTATTCCCGGTCGCAAATCGAGATCACGAACCAGCCAGTCCGCTGAATCACGGATGGAATACGTCTCGATCGCCAGGCGGGCGGGCAGCCTGTCACGCAGTGCCTTGGCCACATCACTTCGCAGCAGCAGTGCGCCGTTCGGATTCACGCGATGAGCAAATTCCTCGAACGCTTTGCGAGATTCATCGATCGTGGCGAAGCAATCGAAGTGATCAGGTTCAATGTTCAGGATCGCCGCGATTCGAGGTCTCACCGATAGAAAGTGCCTGCGGTATTCGCAAGCCTCAACGACCAGCAGATCTCCGCTTCCCGCCCATCCACTGCGTTCGTATTGAATGACCTCGCCACCAATCAGAGCCGAGGGATTCTGGCCGGATTCCCGCAGAATCGCCGCCACCATTGCCGTTGTCGTCGTTTTGCCGTGCGTGCCGGCAATAGCGATGCCTGTCCGCTCTGACATGAGTTGCGACAGCGCGTCCACGTAAGACAGCTCGGCAATGCCCCTCTCGCGGGCCGCTTGACGTTCGGGATTTGTGTCACGGATCGCAGGACTGAAGATCAGCACATCGACGGCCTCGGACACGTTGGCCGCCGTGTGTCCCTGGTGGACACGGCGCAGTCGTCCGTCATTTTTCCGCGGACGATTCGGAGCAAACTGCAGGTCCGAGCCCGTGAGCGTCCAGCCGGCATCACTCAGCAGCTCCGCCAGCGCTTTCATGCCCGAACCATGTGCGCCGACAAGGTGCGCAATTGGCGCGCGACCGAATCGCCGACGGGATCGGGATGCCGCTTCTGTAAGTGTCGAAACCGAGGACATGGGCTTCCGTGCCTGACGCTGCAAATCACAGGTTGCGTGAGAACTGAAGACGCGTTCTCCGCAGCGGACGGTACCGCTTATCCTCGGGACGTGGAAAGAGCGGTCACATGGCGTGTTACGACTGCTGAGCCGCCGCAAGTTTCGCCAGTCCGTCGCCGGTCGGAACACAGATAAAAAGAACACCGAGCATGCCATCGCCGGTGTTGCGGAACTCATGCTCGACGGACGGTGGCACATAGACCACATCCTGGGCCGCGACGGTATGTTCGGAATCGCCAATCAGTGCGGTTCCCGTTCCCTGTGTGACGACCACGATTTCCTCGGCGTCCGGATGCACGTGCAGTTCGGCGACGTGTCGGCCACCCGGAGGTATCAGCATGTGATGTACGAACTGAACGGTCTGCAGGCAGGTGCGCTCGGGAGACGTTTCATGCTCATACAGTCGCGTGACGCGTGCCGGCTTGTCGGCCCGGTTTTTCCACTCGCCGTGCTCATCGCGCACGCTGTATTCGATCACGCGGTGCGGATTGTTGAACAGCAGGCTCTGAATGACGTTGAAGGACTGAGTCGTCCAGTTTGCGACTGGCATTGTTAAGCATCCGTCCGAAGTTCTGGTGCCGCTCACGCAGACTTGCGTTCGCTCGAGGCAGCGGCCAGCGGCAGGCGGAGCGTGAATGTTGTTCCCTGTCCGACAACGCTTTCGACCCGCATGCGTCCATGATGGGCCTCGATGACGTCCCGGCAAAACGCCAATCCCAATCCGGTGCCGCCCTGCCCACGTTCGTCGGCATCCTTCGTTGTGTAGAACGCTTCGAAGATCTTCGGCAACCGATCCGCCGGGATGCCCGGTCCGGTGTCACGCAGAGAAATCTCGCCCATCGTTCCGTCTTCGCTGAGGCGGACGGTCAGGAACAGCCGACCGCCGTCGTCCATCGCCTGGCGGGCGTTCACGATCAGATTCATCACGACCTGCTGGAGATGCGACACGTTCACTTCGCACACGGGATTTCCCAGAATGTCCGTCTGCAGACGCACACGGTGCATCTGGAGGTCTTTTTCGACAAGGATCAGCACGTCGTTGACGGCCAGAGCCAAGTCCATTTCCTCGCGGCGGTCACCCTTTTGCCGAGCGTAAGCCAGCATGCCGTTCGTGATCTTCGCAGCCCGCTGTCCGGCCGAAAGGATTCGATTGAACGCCTTTTCGCGAGTGGCCGCGTCTTTGTGACGCAGCCCCATCTTCCCGTAGTTGATGACCGTCGTGAGGATGTTGTTGAACTCGTGCGTGATCGACGACGCGAGCTGGCCCACCGCGACCATCTTCTGAGAATGCAGAATCTGCTGCTGCAACTCCGCATTCTGCTGGCGGAGTTGTTTGACCTCTTGCTGCAGTTCGTCGTTCCGTGGCATGTGTGTTCCCGCAGTTGAGACAACCGGACGTTCCCGGGTTCGATATCGACCCTCTGTCTCGACAACTGCAGTGTCCGCTACGCCCGACCGTGGCAATCCGAAGATCCGGAACAGCAACGACTTCTTGAACAACCCACAGGAACTGCACGCGAAAGCTGCCTCTGTACCGGAAACGTAATCCCGTCAGACTACGCCGAGTTTGAGGGCCGTGTGGCGGCATACCGAACGCCAGCCACGAGACGCCCGGAAATTCGTGACCGCAGATTCCAGATAGACAATCCGGTTTTCCGGGGGCTTCGTCCCAAACGCGAAACGAATTACGACCAGGTCGAACAGATCCTCGGCGATATGCCTCCCTTGGCGCTCCGGCATGAAGAGTCGACCTAACGTTGACCAGATTCAGTGCCGACTTCTGTTCAACTCGGCACGATGGCTAGCAAGACCTTCCGGACTTGGGAACAGGTGCTCTATGAAAACCGTGTTTCGCAGCGTGTCACAGTTCATCCACGACGAATCCGGGCCCGCAGCCGTTGAGTACTGCTTCATGATCGGATTCATACTGCTGGTCTGCATTAGTGCGATCGGGAATCTGGGTGAGGCCACGCATGGCTACTACCTGAAAACGCTGGCCGTAATGCCGTAAGCCAATTGTAATAGACAACTTACGGGCTAATCGTCGTCGTCACCTTCCGGTGCCAGCGCATCGATCCGACGGCCGGCTCGAACCAGCGCGACCGCGAGCAGGGCCACCAGCACGCAGACGACACAACCAATCACAACCGGATTGTCGAAGACGTCTTTCAGCCTGAGCGGGACGCCGTCGCCAGCCGAATTATTCTGGACGGGTTCACCCAACGTGGCGTCCGCCGTCTCCTCGCCGGATTTCAGAACTGCCCGGATCGCTGCCACGTCGTAGCTGGGCGCTTCCGCGTCCTCGGAGCCATAGACCAACTGCATCCCGGCATTGGCGGAAGCCAGATACACCAGTTCGTGGACAGGTCCCTCGGCGGATACCGCGTCGAAGGTGACCGGTGGGCTGTCGCGGTCATCCACAACAAGTAGAGCGTTCTGTCGAGCGAGCATGGATGCGAGCCGAGATAGAATGCTTTGAACAAGTAGAGCGTTCTGT
>CAUZFZ010000216.1:0-14421 GCA_963579025.1 Planctomycetota bacterium
CAGCTCAAAGCCAGTCGCACCAGCCCCATCGTCCGAGCAAAACCCTCCTCACTCCGCTCTGAGCCCCAAAATCCCCGAGGAGACAGACCGTCCGGGAATTGCTGTTTCTCAAGCAGTTCCGCAAAGCCAACACGCTTGATGCCCATAACAGTGTGGCCATGCGGGTAACGGCGGAGATTCGGGATCGTGCGTCGGACGAAATCGTCCAGCCGATTGCCATTCCCATCTTCGGTGACGGAGCCTCGCAAGTGTTGGGGCCAAGTGTCGAGTTGCCGGCTGGCGCGAGCGAAGCAAAACGCCAGCAGGAACTGAACGACGCGATCGACCTGCCGGAAGCAGTGATCGTCGGAAACGAAACACGTTCGGCAAACTCCAGTCCGTTCGGTGTCGAGATCCGCGTCCGCAGTGGGACGAGTTCAGTAACGGTCGCGCGCACACCCGAAGACTTCGAAGGACAGTCGTTTGTAAAACTCAATCGAGGCGACGAATACATTGTGCGACTGCACAACCGCGCACACTTCGAAGTCGCCATCACGCTGACGATCGACGGCCTGAGCATGTTCGCCTTCAGCAAACAGGGTAACTTCGGGAGTCAGGTCCTGGTTCCACCGGGAAAGTATGTGGACATCCCCGGTTGGTACATCACACAGGACGCGACAGACGCTTTTGAGATTACCACCTATTCGAAAAGTGCTGCGGCCTCGAAAGGGATATCCGGAACGGTAGGAGTCATCACGGCCAGCTTTGCCGCTGCCTGGGACCCGAGAGGAAAACCTCCAGCTGACGAAGTGGGCGCCAAGAGCGCGGACGCGGCCACCGGAAAAGGCCGCCGCATCGGCCAGAAGTACGAGCCGGTCAAACGAGTTGCCGGTCGCACGCGCGCAATCGTCAGCGTGCGGTATACTCGGTAACACACAGAGTCTTGTCTCGGGTGGCCGGCACCTTCGGCTGGGCATTAATCAAGCCAGCGCCTGACACGGGCCCTTCGATCCAGGGATCGACCAACATGTTGTCGTCGACCATTCAATGTCGTCCGGCGGCTTCAATTTGTCATTAGTTATTTGTCATCTCTCATTTGTCATTTTTGAGGGCCATGCACTGCTTCACGGACACGGCGCACGTCTCGCTATCTGTGGGACAGCAATGACAGATGACTATTGACAAATAACTAATGACAAATGACAGCACCGGCGGGACAGTCGCGCGTTCCGCGGCGCGCGAACCACATGAATGCGGTTACTACAAACCTTCGTTTAGGGGTTGCAGGTCTTCCGGGACGAAGAAGCCGTCTTTGCGGAGCAGGTCGTCGTCGAACCAGATTTCTCCGCCACCGCACTCGGCTGTCTGGATCAGCACGATGTCCCAATGGACGTTGCTGCGATTCCCATTATCCGCGTTGTCATAGGCGTTGCCTGGCGTCAGATGCAGCGAGCCGCCAATTTTCTCGTCGAACAGAGTGTCGAGCATCGGCTCCCGGATTGCGTTATTCAGGCCCATCGACCACTCGCCGATGTAACGGGCCCCCTCGTCCGTATCGAGAATCTCGTTGAGTCGTGTCGTCTGACCATTCGAGCATGAGGCGTCGATGATCTTGCCGTCCTTGAACTCGAAACGGATCTGGTCGAAGACGACTCCCTGATGCAGTGACTTTGTGTTGTAGGTGATGACTCCGTTAACGCTGTCACGCACGGGCGCGGTAAAGATTTCTCCATCAGGGATGTTGCGCCGACCGTGCGATGGCACGACAGGAATCCCCTCGATCGAGAATGTCAGGTCGGTATCTGGTGCGACGATTCGGACGCGACTGGCCTCGTCCATTCGTCGAATCAGTGGCTTCTGATTCTCGGCCATGCGCGGATAGTCGGCTGTACAGACGCGAAAGTAGAAGTCCTCGAAGTCTGTCGTGCTGCGCTGCGCGGACTGGGCCATTGATGGAGTCGGGTAGCGCAGAACGACCCACTTGGTCTGCGGCACTCGCAATGCCAGATGCACTTTCTGCCAGCAGTGCTCCTGATAGAGCTGCATCTGTGACGAAGGGACGTCGGCAAGTTCGTTACTGTTGGCCGCGCCTCGGATGCCGATGTAGGCATCCATTTGTTCCATCGCATGCGACTCGATGTCGCCCAGCAGCGAGAATGTCTCTTCGTCGCCGTAGTGCAGCAGACTGCGTGCAACGGCGTTGCACTTCCAGTTAACCGCGGGAATTCCGCCACGGTCCCGAGCGATCTCGACGAGACAGCAGACCAGTGACGGGTCCGGCAGATCGAACGCTTCGATCAGGACTTTCTCGCCGGGCTGGATCTGGCAACTGTGGTCAATGAGCAGTTCGGCCAGCTTACGAATGCGAGGGTCGAGCACGGGTCCGTCCTGTTTGTCGTCACACTTGTTTTCGGGCTGAGTGAGAGCAAGACTGTCACTCTTCGCGACGACCCGGTCTTCGAAAGTCTTTTCTGAAACTCACGCGGACCGATGGTGGTTTGTTGAGGAGACTCCTGGACGCGACGTTTGCAAGTACATCAGTATTGACCCCATCCTCTACTCTTCCCCAAAAGTCTGAAAGCGGTACGCAGGGAGATTCAATACTTCGATCTGATCCTCTCCCTCGGTGATGCGGATAATCCGGTCGACAGAAAGGTCAACGAACGTCTGAGTCTCATCCGTGGTGGGCCAGTAGATTTCGAGTTTTCGAACGCTTGATGCCTGGCCCAGGCCGATTGTCTGTCGCAAAGGGTTGCACCCGAAGCTTCCACCACTGTTCACGTGTCGGAACACCGAGCGTTCGACTCCGTCTTCGACGATATCGGCACGGATTCGAACACCGATGGCACATCGATTCGACTTGTTTCCCACGAGCTTGATCGTCAACCAGTGATTCGAGAATCCGGGATTCTCGAACAATGCGTCGTTAAATCGATCGCTGGCAAAGGCACCGCCAAGCTGAATATACACATCCTGATCACCGTCGTGATCAATATCGGCGAAGCAAACTCCGTGCCCCTTCTGCAGGTGTCCAAAGCCACCGGCCATCGTGATGTTCGCGAAGTTATTACCGTTCTGATTCAGAAACATCAGGTTGGGCATTATTTCCCAGAACGCTACATCACCCGTTCCCAGATAGAAGTCCAGGAACCCGTCATTATCGAGGTCTCCGAAGTTTGCTCCCATCGGAAGCGTGAGACCGGTCAAACTCTGCTCTCGAGTGACGTTTCGGAACGCGCCCTGCCCGTCTCCCTGATACAGTGCCATCAACTCAGTTGGAGGGTCACCTTGCCAGCCAGCGATGGAACTGGTCACCGACGAGTCGTCTGCTCCGAACGGCTTCAGCGCTTGGTGGCCACTGGTGCCATTTGAGCAACTGACATAGATATCCAGTGCCCCATCGTTGTTGAAGTCCCAGAACCACGTCGGAAAACTGTCGAACGGTGCCGTTACTCCGACGCGTGCCGCGATGTCTGTAAAACTACCATTACCGTTGTTGCGGTAAAGGCGATTTCTTCCTGCGGCAGAAACAAACAGGTCCGGATAGCGGTCTTGATTGAAATCGCCCCAGACGGCGCCACAGGCGAGCAACGGCTCTTGCACACCCGCTTCAGCGGCGACGTCGGTGAATGTACTGTTTCCGTTGTTGCGAAAGAGTTGCGCCGGAGCACGGCAAGTCTCGGACGAGTCGTTACCGACATACAGGTCGAGGTCGCCGTCGTTGTCGTAGTCGCCCCAAGCGGCCGTCTTGGTCGGGTAGTGGTTCTCTCCAAGACCGGATTCGAACGTGACATCCGTGAAAGTTTCGTTGCCATTGTTTCGCAGCAGCGAATTCGGATGGCGTCCTTCTGCTCCGAGCCACCCGCCTCTCAGGATCATGACGTCAATGTCATCATCGTTGTCAAAGTCTGCCTGAACCATATTCAGGCCGCCATACAGACCCTTGAGCCCAGCCTCGATAGTGCGTTCCGTAAACGTGCCGTTCCGGTTATTGCGGAAGTACTGAGTCTGCCCAGCGGCGTCGTACGTGCTGGTCAAGATGTCCAGGTAACCGTCGTTGTTAAAGTCATCAACGATAGCGCCACCGGAAAGGTTGAAGGTTCTCAGCCCGAGTTGAGGGTAGATGTTCTTGAACTTCGGGAACTCGGTTTCAGACTCAAAGTATGCTGGGGACACGAGGAATTCCGCAGGCACTCCATGCGGGTATTCGCCCAATGTCATGTATGCGATGTTCATCAGCCACTTGGCTGGCTGGTAGAGTTCGAGCTGGTCACCCACTTTGTTGTTCGAGTGTGCCAGCACCGAACGAAAATGCTCGATCGCCTTCCGCGAGCCCTCCGGGCGGGCGTGCAGGCCCTTACCTTGAATCGGGACGATACAGCTTTCACTTGAGTTCTGCAGGCAGCAGTTGTGCGTTTCACCGAGCCGCATGTAGGCCGTCCCCAGATAGAACTGCATCCGGTCGGAGATGGCAAGCCGGATGTCCTCGTTGGGTACTTCAATGGACTCAACCAGTTCGAACGCGGTGGTCAGGTGCTCAATCCCCGACTGGAGACTGTCGATGTTCAGCTCAGCTTTACCAAGTTGGAAGTGAGCCATGGACCGTTCATAGCTGGTGGCGGAAGCGGGAAGGTTCTCGAGTGCTTCCTTTAGCTGTCGTGTTTGAGAAACGCCGAGCATCGGATGCTTTTCCGGAGATCGTTCGGCGATCACACGTAGGGTCGCAAGCATTCGGTCGTGTTGTGACTGGTCGCCTGTGTTCGGCGCCGGGTCATCCGATCCACACCCTGGGAGGACACATGCAAAAAGAACGAGCGAGATCACCACGCAGATTGTGCGAACTACACCCATTGCATGTAGAAACATGGCGTGCGACTCCGGATATCACCCTCGGGAAATCCACAGGTCCGCTACTCCAACTACCAGCAGGCCAAAACTCACAATTGCGTTGACGTTGAAAAATGCAATGCTCACTCGCGTAAGATCGTCGGGGCGGACCAGCCAGTGTTCGTAGATCAGCAGTATGCTAACACACAGAACGCCAACCAGGAACACGGTGCCGAACGCGGCGAAGTGCCACAGAGCAATGAGTGCGGCAATTGTCAGCAGGTGACTGGCCATCGCGATTCTCAGCGCTGCTGGAATTCCCCAGCGGGCGGGGACGCTGAACAGTTTTCGTTCTCGATCGAAATCCGCGTCCTGGCACGCATAGATGATGTCGAAGCCACCCACCCAGAAGAAGATTACGACGCCCAACAGAGCCGGGATGAACGCAAACTCGTCACGGATTGCGATCCACGCGGCAATTGGCGAGAGCATCAGCGCAGTCGACAGCCAGTAGTGGCACCACGTGGTAAATCGTTTGGCGTACGAGTAGCTGAACAGAAACAGCAGGACCGGCACGGAGAGGATGATAGGCAGTCGCCTGGGCCAGAAGATCATTGTTGAGGCAACGAACGCAGCCGAGCAGATCAGCGTGAAAAGTATGACATGGCGGCTGGAAATCTGTCCGGCTGGAATGTGACGGTTTTCCGTGCGGGGATTGCCAGCGTCGATCTTTGCATCGACCAGCCGGTTGAAGGCCATGGCCGCCGACCTGGCAAACACCATGCAAAGCACGATTCCGCCGAGATCCTGCCAGCGGAAGTCGGTATCCGGGCGGAACCAGGCGATTGCGGCTGCCAGCAGTGCGAACGGCAAAGCAAAGACCGTGTGGCTGAAACGGATCAGCTCCAGGAGCTGCCTGATTCGATTCAGCAGCCCGGACGTGGCTTTGGAAGAGTCGGACGAGACTGCCTGCGACACGGCTTCGAATCCTGGCTGTAGTGTTCGCCCAGTTTGTAGTAACCGCACTTATGCGGTTGTTGATGCTCTAGGCCGGCTGGTTGTATCAGTCCGCTCCTGTGCTGTCGTCGACGGACCAGAACCCGATAAATCGGGTTACTACGAACCAGTAACCGCCCGAATCCCGGATTCTTCACTGGTCGAACACAAGATTATGTTCTGGTCGCGACGACCGGCAAGTCGTAGGTACGCGACGCGTCGTCGCCCGACGCGGAATTCACCAGGGCCTGTTCGTAGAGCTCCTGACCACACTTTGTGGGATAGCTGCCCGTAATACAGGCCTGACACAACGACGTGGCTGGAAGGTCGACACACTCGGAGATCGCGTCCACGGGCAGGTACATCAAGCTGTCAGCTCCGAGTGTGCTCGCCATTTCACGTTCGATCTCCGGAGTCATCTCTCCGGAGCCCATGAATTTCGGGGCGAACAACTCGTTGACCGTCGACATGTCGATACCGTAGAAGCACGGTGCAACGATCGGCGGACAGGCAACGCGGACATGAACCTCGCGAACGCGGCCCCGCTCCCGAAGTTGCGAAATTAAAGCTTTCATGGTGGTCGACCGAACGATCGTATCCTCGACCAGCAGCACACGTTTGTCTTCGAGGACTTCCCGCAGTGGCGTGTACTTGGCTCTGACTTTTTCAGCGCGGTTGCGGCCTTCGATGAACGTCCGGCCGATGTACCGATTACGAATCAGGCCTTCCAGAGATGGGACCCCCAACTGAAACGCCATGCTGTCGGCGGCGGCTTTAGCGGTGTCCGGGACTGGCACCACGATGGTGTCTTTATCGATTGTGATGCCGCAGTCCTGTTCTTGAGCGGCGAGCTGCTCGCCCAGACGTTTGCGCGTCAGATAGACGCTGCGACTGTCGAGCACACTGGCAACGTTGGCGAAGTAGATCCACTCAAAGAAACAGTGAGCTCTGGTAGGACTCTCGGCGAATCGTTCGATCCGCAGGTCACCCTTTTCAATGATGACCGCCTTCCCCGGGTCCAGACTGTGAATCGCCCAGTCACTGAAGCCCATGTTTGCCAGTGCCACGCTTTCGCTGGCCGCCGCGAACATGTTGTCTTCAATCGCGTAGCACAGTGGCTTGATCCCCTTAGGATCGCGACAGACAAACATGTCACCCAGTGCGTTCAGAAAGACGATGTTCCAGGCACCATCGAGCCGCTCGGCCAGTCGCTGCAGGACACAGATGAGGTTGCTGACACCGTTGTTTTCTTCGATTTCGGTGCGGAGTTCCTGAGACAGAATATGCATCAGGATTTCCGTGTCTGTCTCGCGCGCCAAATGAAAGTAGTCGTCCTTCAGAATCTCGTCGCGCATCGCGGGGTAGTTCGCAAGTTGCCCGTTGAAGGCAAAACTGAACCACTTGGGCTTTTCAATGTGGTGCCGTTCAAACGGCTGCGCATAGCTGGCGTCGTCTCCGCCGCACGTCGCATACCGCACGTGTCCAATTGCGGCCGGGCCGGCGTATTCTGTCATCAGCTCGTCGTACTTGTCGTGCCGATTGAGGTGAAAGACCTCGCTCACGCTGCCGACTCGCCGATGCGTGTCAATGAGCTGTTTTCGTGCGGGGTTGAACGTCGTGAACCCCGCCGAGAGCTGACCTCGGTTCTGAATATCCAGCAGAATGCGGGGCATGAGACGCGATGCCTCTTTACCTCCCTGGGGCGGAGCCAGCCGACTGGGGGCTCCTTCACCCAGTGAATAGACCGCGGCGACTCCGCACTCGTGGTTTATTTCTGCCATCGTTCCTGCCGGGATACGCACGCAGAGCATGTTTGCGGACACACTGAGTGGTTTTCAGCGCCGCAAACAGAATCAATGCCGAATGTGGCAGTTTACGACCAGATGCGTCAGTTCCTATCTGGCCGTCGTGACCAGAAACATCCGCCTGGTCGCTTCACGCGGCGATCATACCGCTGGCCGTGCGGGCAACCAACTGAGCAGGCCAGGAGAATCCGGCCGACGCGGAAACCTCGGTGGAACGGGTTGTTTAATGCGATCTGCAACAGGAATCCCGTGTTCGGCGGCGGGACCTGCTGCAGCCAGATCGCCCGTTCTGCCGATTCTGACTCTTGCAGGGATTTGGTCGCCGTTGCGCGCTGACACTGGGAATCGCGAGAGCCCCGGTGATTAGCCAATCTCCGACTTCATGAGCATTTTTGTCCTGACAAAGGGCGTTTGGAATGAGTGCAGACAAACAGGACGTGTCAATTGCTGGTCGCATCGTGCGGTCGCCGCTGTTGTGGGGCGGAGCCCTGACACTGGGCTTTTATCAGATTCTCCCCACAGTTCCCGGATTCGAGGCATCCCTCGATACGCTCTTTTGTGGTCACTGGCTGGCTTACGCCACGACGTCGTTGTTCTGGGTCGGAATGGCGGCACTGGGGGCGAAGGCGATCGGACTCCCCCGAGAGCGCACGGCAACGGAGCCGGGTCTACGAGTCGAGTCCGTCCCTGGCAGCCCGGCTGCGACGGCCGAACAGCTCAGCGGGACACTCGACCGACTCCCGGAAAATCACAGCGACACGATTGCCATCTCTCGGCTGCGTGCGATCGCGGCGTTTGTCCGCGGACGCAAGTCGACGGAGGGTCTCGACGGACATCTGAGTTACCTCGCCGAATTCGCCGGTGAGCAACTTCACAATAGTTACGCCCTGGTCCGCACCATCACATGGGCAGTGCCGATTCTCGGCTTCCTGGGGACAGTCGTGGGTATCACGACCGCTATTCAGAATCTGGATCCGGCGAAGCTCGACACGTCATTCGGGCAGGTATCAATGGGCCTGGGCGTTGCCTTCGGGACAACAGCACTCGCTTTGGGACTGTCCCTTGTGCTTGTCTTCGGCACGTATCTGATCGAGAAACTCGAGCGTTCGGTCCTGGCCGACGTCGAGATGCTGGCTCTGAAAACAACCACGGACCTGTTCCCACCGGAGCCGACGACCGGCAATCCATTCATCGAAGCTCAGGGCGAATCCGCTCGCAGGCTGCTGGAACAATCAGACGCGCTCATCGCGCGTCAGGTGGCGATGTGGGAACAGTCACTTGAGACCCTGCGCGATCGCTGGAATCAGACGCTGCAAAGCCAACAGACGCGGCTCGAGGAATCGTTGAGTTCGGCGGCGGAGCAGACCTTGACCGGACAGACCGAATCTCTCCGGCAGCAGAGCCAGGCTCAAGCGCACGTGGCTCGATTGCTCGCAGAAATTGGAGCTGGTCAGGACAGACTGACGGCTGCGCAGGAACGCGTGATCGAACGGCTGAAGCAGGTCGAATCAAACGACGCTCTGGACGAAACACTGCACACACTCAGCGCGGCCATTCACATGTTGACCGCGCGGGTGCCCAAGAAAGCCGCCTGATCAACCTCATTGGGCAAGGCCCTCACTCAAACCACCACTGACGAACGAAAACCGTGGCGCGCACAACTCGAGCATCAAATCCGGTGACGCTGTTTCCGTTCCTGGCCGTGCTGATGTGCACGATCGGGTCGCTCGTTCTGTTGCTTGTGGTTGTTTCGGCTCAGATTCGGAAAGACACCGTCGCAACGGCGAAAAGTCAGCGACAGCAGAAGGAGCAAGCCCCCCCTGCCCTGCCCGAACCGCCGCCGACTGCGCCCACGACCGAGCCCGATCCATCGGAATTTGTGCAGCTAGCGCCGATACCAGATCCTGAACCGAAAGTCGCTCCGATTCCGCGGGCGTCACCACGTGAACTTGCGCAGATCGACGAACTCAAGGCGCTGTCGCAGCAGTTCGCC
This sequence comes from Planctomycetota bacterium, assembly GCA_963579025.1. GTDB lineage: Bacteria > Planctomycetota > Planctomycetia > Planctomycetales > Planctomycetaceae > CAUZFZ01. Next base: position 9,601 of record CAUZFZ010000216.1, read on the forward strand.
GCCGCCGTGGACCAACGTGCCCGCCAGAGTGTCGCGACGCGCCAGAAGGCAGCGGCTCTGCGAGAACAGTTGCGTCTGGCTGCGTCCGGCGAACAGGGGATTGCCAGCCGGATTCAACAGGCGCGGGCCGAGGGCCAATCTGCAGAACGACAGCTTCGTGAAAGCCGCGTTGAAAAGCGGCAGATTGAAGAGCTGCTCGACGATTCCGAGGAGTTGATCAAAAACCGGAAGAAGGAACTCACCAGTCCGCGTTACTCGATCATCCCGTACGACGGGCAGACGGGCACAATCCGACGCCCAATCGTGATTGAGTGTACCGGCGAGTCGATCCGCTTCGCAGCCGAGGACATCGCGCTGAACCCGTCAAAGCTGCAAGGCTACAACTCGGATCAGAATCCGCTTCTGTCTGGTGTCATGGCTCTCGCAGACTACTGGGCTCAAAGCGATCGAGCCTCGGGTGATGGCCGCGTGCTGCGACCGTATCCACTGATACTCGTGCGACCGGACGGGGCCGATACGTTCGACATGGCACGCATCCTGCTCGATCGATTGACGGGTAACTACGGATACGAATTGATCGAAGCCGAGTTCGATTACGCGTTACCGCCGACCACTCCCGAGGCGATTCGGCAGTGCCAGGAGGCTGTGAACACAGCCTTCGAATTGAAACCGTCGCCCGTCCCATCAATGCCGAAACCGAAATCCGTTGATTCGAGCTACGTGCGTCATACTCCGCCCGCGTCCGGGAACTTCTTCAACAGCGACGATTTTCGCAAACGCGGAATCGCAGGAGGATCGGCAACCGGCGGTGGCACGGGCGGCAGCGGTCCGTTCGGGACGGGTCCAGCAGCGGGAGTGCCCGGGTTATTCACCACCGGGCCGGCAACCTCTCCACAGCCGACTGGTCGTCCAGGCTCCTCGCGAGGTCAGCAGCAGACTCGGGCACCGGGTTCGGGCGAGGATGCGGGTCCGGGTGAGAATCCAGCGTCAGGCACCGGTCCGCGACAATCCACCGGCGCTCGATCCACGCAGGAATTGCCGTTCGAGCTGATTGATCCGTTCGCGGAACGCGGTGGGTCCGCAGCCGCCGGCTCTGAATCCGGGACCGCAGCCGATGGCAAAGGCTCGACTTCCGGTACCGCATCGAAGGGTGAAGGAAACGGTCCGGCATCGCGCGGAACGTCTTCGGGATCGAGCCCATCCGGAGGTCCGCCCGGGCGTCCGTCCAATATGAGGGCGGCGCGGCGCTGGGGCATCTCGAATCCGAACGCCACTTTGGAACTGGAAACAAAGGTCACGTTGATCGTGCGCAACGACCAGATCGCAGTGGCCAATCGATACGCCGTCAGCCGGAAACCAGGCGACGCCTCACTCGAAATGGTGAACCGCACGATGCAGGCACTGGAGCAGGTCGCGCGCGAATGGGGCAAGCCACCGGAGCGATTCTACTGGGTGCCGTCAGTCACGCTGGGTGTTGCACCGGATGCGGATGAGTTGGGCGCCATGCTGACACAGGCGCTGCGAAAGGAAGGAGTCGAGGTCAAGGTGGTGAATGTGGCAAGGTGAGTCAGCCATTCTGTCACGTTCTCACAGACAGGGGGAATCATGCGAGGTCGTTGCGGGGGAGGTGATCCGGATTTCGGGTCCGATTCATTTCTCGACATCATCGCGAATCTGGTTGGCATTCTGATCGTGCTGATCGTGTTAGCCGGGCTGCGCGCCGGCCGAGCGCCCGTCGAGTCGGAATTGACCGCCGAGACAGACTTGCTAGCGACGTCAGCACCACCGCAGCCGGTTGTCAGCGAACCGGAACCAGTCCCCTCCCCTGCCCCACCCATTGAATCGGCCCCCGAGCCACCGATCGTTGTGGCGACCGAGCCAGTCGAAGAACAGGGCATAACACTCGACGAGGCACGCCGGCAAATCACTGCGGCGCAGGAGCAGGTCGCGGCTCTGCAGGCTCGTCTCGCCGGTCTGGACATCGAATCGTCGCAGGCTGAAGTAGGGACGCTCCAGCGGGAACTGGCCGCGCGTGCCGCGTGTGTCCGTGCACTCCAGGCGGAATTGGAACGCAGTACGACGCAATCCGGGTTACTGGTCACAGAACTTAAGAATGTCGACCGCGAGTACCAGCAACTGCGCATGCGACTGGTCGAAACGAACACAAAGCTGGAGCAGATGCACGGGCGAAAGCGACCGGAGAAACAACTGGAACTGCGCATCAACCCGGTCGGCCGGCGCAGCACTGGAGAAGAAATTCTATTTCGCGTCGAAGACGGCCGGGTCGTCCATCTCCCGGTGAGCGAACTGGTCGAAACAGCGGTCCGTCTGGAACGCAACAGCATGGCATCCATCATGAGTGGGCGGACACGGCGGGGAGTTGCTGGACCGGTTGACGGAGTCACGTTCTCCTACGAGTACGGTGTCGCGACGGTGCCGACATACTCAGCTTCCGGCTCGCAAAGCTATTCGGCCCGAGTCCGGTTGCGCGGCCTGGTCAAGACGCTGCCAGGAGCTCCGTCGGAGCCGATCGGAAAGGCGCTGGCGAACGGCGGCATCGTCGAACGATTGCTGGTGCAGGCCGAACCCGGAACGGTCATCCGTCTCGCAGTCTCGACAGACAGCTTCGCGGACGCGCGAAGAATCGCCGCGTATGCCCGCGATCTGAACTTCTCAGTCGCCTCCCGGCCCATCGAACCGGGCACCGATCTGCCAGTGCATCTTTCAGATCGATCGAACGCGATCGCGCAGTAGTTCGGAAAACGTTGGTCCTCGCATCAGCTCAGCCGCCGATAGAGTTCACGATTCTTGTCCAGCACAAACTCGGCGGCACGATCGAAGTCATCGCCGGTACGGTTCAGGACATCGTTTACCGCCGCCTTTGCCAGTTCGCGAGGATCAACGCCGAGTTCGCGTGCACGTTCAGCGAGCCGTTCGGATTGTTCGCCGTCGAGTTCCAGTGAAATTGACATCTGCTCTCGATCTGCCAATGGGAGGTGTGACCGCCGCTCCATAATGGAGCGGAAGACGCTTGCCTGGTCAGAGAATTGTACAACCAGATCCCACGTGAATGAACGGCGAAGGCGATTGCAGCATGGATGCCGCAGCTCAGCGGCCAGATATTGGGCGGCGATTACCGAAACAGCCACTTCTGCGACTCTCTTATCGCATCCTCTATTCCTGGAACATCAAAATCGTGGTCACTGCCGTCGCAAGCTGCATCCCACACTTCCACGTTGTAGCCACCAACGTCATCGCCGCAGATTTCGACGGCTCGGTCCTCGTGTTCAACCAACACGAAGAGGCCGTTTCCTTCACCGCGAATCGACGCGCTGGCACCGAGCATGGTGAGTTGCTGCCTCGCGGATTCGAATTCAGTTCGCCATGTTTCGAGAAGGTCGGCGTCCATTTGGCATTTAAATCGCGGATTGTTCGTCCAACGGGATCGCACAGCCGTCGCCGCGTGCTGCAGCACCAGACAGGCCGTGCATGGATTCAGTTTACCAGAAGTTCAATCGCCAACCACAGTTCAAGGCGATTCGGCATGGATGCCGAACTCTGCGGCTGCGCGGTGTTGGGCGCCTTGTTGAGCCCGGAGGCGGTCTATGGCGACTGCGAACCAATTGAGCAGGCTTTGAATCTGCACCATATCCACACAATACCGAACCCCCAAAGCGCACTATTGACGAGGACAAGCAGGTTCTGGATTAACGCCGGGAATCGCATCGGCGAAATCCGAACTACTAAAACGATCGGAAAGGATAGGATACCAAGCAGCACTTCTGTGGGCTGTTCCCACGAGGCAGGTTCACCGCCGCGATCGAACCGGTCCGAGCCTGCCGAGAATAGCACGCCAAACAGGATGAATGACACGACGAGGTGCGCGAACGCAATTCCACTGGCGATAACTAGAAGCTTCCGCGACATTGTTCGCTAGCTCGCCCAACGGGTTGTGTGGCCGACGCCGCCCCTGATCGAAGCGAAAGACGAAAGCCAACGAGAGAATTATACTACGAGAGCCCACGTCGAATGAAGAAGGAAGGCGTTTGCGGCATGGATGCCGCAACTCAGCGGCCACACATTGTTGGGCGGCCTCATTTTTCGTGATCAGCACCCCATGCATCTGGTGCGTGTTCGTTTCGTGATTCGTAGCCACGTTCTCCAGTGCGCACGTCGACCGTATAGCTGTTTACAACGACAACGTGCCCGAATCCGTGGCAACGGTGACAATCTGGATCTACCCGAATTCGAACATGGGAGCAGTCATAACAGGGCTCGGTGCCAGCGCGACGTCGGACGACTTCATGGAAGGACGTTTCGCCGCATTGTGAGCAACGGTGCGTTGCACGCGACACCTTGGCACTGCAGGTCGGACACTTGCCGATTGTCACAACCATCTCGGATCGCCCAACGGTTAACATGGCCGTCGCCGCTGTAAACGAAGCGAGCGACGTGGAACAATAATTGATTCTATTGTCTGAGCCAGCGCCGAGGAAGAAGGAAGGCGATCCGCGAAGCGGACCATGCGGCCATGTTTTGTTGTCCGCCCACGACCTATACATCCTCGACGTCGTTTCCGACGATCTTCACCGACCGCACGGACACACTTCCAAGCTCAAATGAGTTGAACAACTCTAGGAACTGAGTGTTGATCGGCTCTGGTATTGGTTGTTCGCTCGTTATTCGAACGGAATAGCGTTCGGGCGTGATCCCTTTACGTGGCGGTGGTTATGCTGACGTAAGTTGTTGTTGAGTGTGAGTTTGCCGCGTTGGCGGCTGGATGTCGCGGGGGGACTTCATTTCCTGTCCCATGTCCGGGGC
>CAUZFZ010000217.1:0-13926 GCA_963579025.1 Planctomycetota bacterium
CGGTTCAGACGATTTCGGATTCTCCGAAAGTCTGATTCGACTGCTACAGGTGATCATCTGGGCGCTACGCTTTTCATCCGACCGCCACTCACCGCCCGGCGCTACGTTTTCTAACCGGCGTCTACACTCAGGTCTCTGACCCAATTGAGTCGAGCTCGGGGCTCAAACTCAACGGCGTCGAGACCGACAGAATTCTACATCGTAGCCGGGCGGTCGGATTGACCGAATCTGAAAATTTGGCGGTCTTGCCGTTCTCTCTTCACGTTTGAGCGACTCCCGGGCGGCTCCCGTACTGTGTCCGCGATAGTCCCATGCCGCTGTAAGCATCTCTGGTCGAAACACTGGTAGCAGCGTGAATCTACGCAACCCAAACAGTCATCACAATCCATACAACCGTTACAGGCTGCCGATCAAATTATTTGTCACAAATGGACCGCTATTATCGGGTGCTCTCCCATCGAGTTCACTGTATCAATCTCGGTGACAGAGGAATTCAACCGCCACAATTCAGGGTAATTTCATGGGCCACCATGTTCTTTGCGTGATCAACGAGTCGTCCGACGGGCCTGACCTGGGGCAGAAGTTCGAGGCGATGATGCTTGGCCAGAATTGGACTCCGGTCGACGACATGAATGCCTTCTATCGGTACTTCGATGATGAGGCAACGGATGCCATGCTAAGACTGCGAGCCCAGGCTGCATTGGACACAGCGGCGGAAATCTCTGGCCTCACTGCTCCAGAGGCCGTTCTCGCGATCGCCTGAATTGTCCGAACGCACGCTGGCCCTTTACCCCACGCAAGGGGCCGTTTCGTCTCTGGACAAAGCTGCTGTCGTACCACCCCGGCCAGTGAAACGGTTGCTTGCCAGACTGTCTTTCAACCGACATCGCTTCATTTGGCAAAGTTTGCGGCTTGTAGCGATGAAGGTGGGTGTAGCGATTCTAAAGGCTACGTCGTCCGCGAAGGATCAAAAAACTCCGCCGACCGTTAAATGCAGGAGATTCCTGCACTTCCGAAATCTGAAACATCGTAATCTCAGCCGGTTGATCCTTCGCCAATCTGTCACAACTCAGCGAGCGGATCCCTCGCAGCCACCCCGCGTTTTGACTTCGGCGTCAGCCCGAACTGTGCCAGCAGACTGCGGGAGTGACGGCTCCGTAATCTCAGCGTCAAAGTGCAGCCCACAATCTCTGATAGCTAAAAAAAGGCCTGCGGTCCGCTACCTTCAGGATCGGCGATCACTCTCCGGGGTAGACCTTCACCGTCAGCACGATCAGCTTCACGCCTGCGGGAACGTTGTCGCTCAGATCGTGAGCACCGCCCAGAACAAGAACAGCCGTCTTTGAGGCTCCCAGCAGGCTCCTGATAAGAGTTAACTCGTGCGTCAGCTATTTCAGAATACACATAAGACATGCAATAATTTATCCTTTTATTGACAGTTCAGGTCGAATTTGGCAGGATAGTGCCCCCCGTGCCCCGTGCCCACCGTGCCTCCCCTCCCCCCCCCCACGTCCACTCCATCTCCCCCCTATGGACGTAGAAATCGCCCCCGAAAAGCCATGACGAATCACAATTGCGGAGCATTCTCACTTCAGGACGTCGAAGGCCGAATGGTCGTCACCACCGCGACTGATCTGGAAAGCCTGCGGTATGGCGACATTCACGCGGACACGAATCGTGTACTGGCAACTCTCCGGCAGTCTCGACCGGCGGACGTTGTCATCGACCTTGGTGCTGTGGAGTTCTTGAATTCTTCTCAGATCAGCGTGTTCGTAAAGATCGCTCGTGAGGCCAGTTTGTTCGGTGCCGACGTGTGCTTCTGCGGCGGGTCGCAGACGGTCAAGGATGTCTTTCAGTCGATGAACCTGACGAAACTCTGGCCGCACCACGACACGTTGAACGCTGCCGTTGAACACGCCAGCTGAACCCCAATTTCTCCTGACTTCCGCCGCAGCTGCTAATGCGGGACGGACCTACCTGCCCGCAGGACCTTGAGTCCTGATCTCACTTGGGAAGTTGTTGTCATGCACACCGACGAGTCGAAATCGATTTGTGCTTTGGTTGTTGATGACGATCCTGACATCCGCGTGTTCGTCGGCCGAGTGCTCGAAGCCGCTGGTTGTGAGGTCCACGTTGCCGCCGACGGAGAGCAAGCGATTATCGAAGCATTCGATTTTCAGGCTGACATCGTTTTTCTCGATATCAGCATCCCACTGCAATATGGTTGGCTCGTTTGTGCCAAGCTGAAACTGATTGAACCTTCGCCGACCGTCGTCCTGATGACGGGACTCGATTGCGACGAGCTCAACAGCTTTTCGGAGTTTGTCAAAGCCACCGACGTGCTTCGAAAACCGTTTTCAGCTGAGAACGTGCTTGAGTTCATACCCCGTGCTCCAGGAGCAACGGCTTAGCAGCCGATCGAGTCTGATTCCATTATTCTCTGTCCGAGTTCGGTGTGACTCGGCTTTTATGTGGCTCACTAAAACGGAGCGTGCGTCAAATGGCGATCCTTGGTCATCTTATTCCGGCAGGGGGCGGCGAGTCTGTTCCGATTACGTCCGGTAAGATCACGATCGGACGTGCGACGGAATGTGACATTGTGATTCGTCACCCGTCTGTCTCGCCGAAGCATTGCCAGTTGCTCTTCCGCGGGAGGGGCTCCTGGTTTCTCCGCGACCTTGGCAGTGAGCACGGGACGTTTGTCGGCCGTGAACGGTGCGAAAAAGCCCGAGTGAAGTCTGGCAGTCTGTTGCACATCGGCACTGTTCAAGTTGAACTGACCGTTCATAACTCGCGAGAGAGTGATGTGCAGCCGAATGAAACATCGACCGACGACGACCTTGCGTTGGAGTTGCTGGGAGCAAAGCCAGATTTGTCATCCCTCGCGACTCAGGCGGCAGCCTCTCGGTCCCCAAAGGAAACCGTTGCCCAAACTTCGCGGTCTCGCAAACAGCCTGATTCAAGGCAACGATTGCCAAAACCAGCAGAACGCAATCCGCAACCGACCGTCGCAGGCTGCATTGATACAAGTAATCCTGCAAAACCAACCAGACGGTTCCTTGGCATACTGACTCCAAACGCGGGCGGCGACCCCGTGCCCCTGATGGACGAACAAATTGTGATTGGGCGAGGCCGGGAATGCGGCATTCGGCTGAAGTCTTCCACAGTGTCGACAGAACACTGTCGCCTGGAATTCCGTGCGGGGTACTGGTGTGTTTTCGATCTTGACAGTCACAACGGCATCCGGGTCGACGGGCAGCCAACCGTCGAGGAATGGCTGATGCCCGGTGCAACTCTCTCCGTTGCGAAGTACCGGTTCGAGATCGATTACAAGCCGCGAAGTGACGAACCGCCTCCGGCCTTCGATGTGACTACGGGCAAGAGCCTGCTGGAGAAGGCGGGGCTGGCGAAAGAGCTGGACGCTGACCATGAGCCGAGTTGGCTCGTCACCGACCCGGAACCGGAAAAGCGGATCGATCTGGAATCTCTGTAGAGTCGGACGAACTATTCACATGAAGATGGCGTACCTTCTGCTCGAAGGGGGTGGGGGTGGGGTTAAGAAATCGAGGGGCGTCAGTTGTCCTGCTGGACCGCTTCGGCACATCGGGACGTCAAACTCGCCGACCGATAGGCGGCGAGTTCCTCAGCAACCAAGCCTTCCTGAAACACCTGCTTGATTCCGGCTTGTTTAACCAGAGCAAGTGTCAGACGCATCTGCTGCTGCTGGACAGCAGCCACGGTTTCCCGATGCTCTGCGAATAGCGTGTCGACCTCATCGTCCGTTAATGGCTCGTCTGAGGCGTCCTGAACGTCCAGAGCGAACGTCTTCCGCTCGATGAAGTGCCAGTCACGCACATGGATGATCGTCAGCTTCGGGGCATCACACTCAACGGCAACGGTGGCCGAAGCCACACCGGGAAGTGATTGCAGGTCGGGCAGGTTACGATGCATTCGGTGTGGCTGCCGATGAGCAACTTTCGACGCCACTCATTCCTTCGTCAGCTTTTCCAGACGCTTCCCGACGATCAGTAGAATTCCAGCCCAAATGACCCCAAATTCAACAGGTGCCCACGCGAGGTTCAGGACCATCACTAAAGCCAGTACAAAGAAGGTGGCGGCAAATATGTAACATTGCCCCCAGTACGTGCTGCCCAAACAGCAAAAAGAAAATCCTGATGCCGCTGCAAGGCTCGGGTAGAGTTCAAGTTCGCCGCTGACATCGCCTCCCAACATCAATTGATGAGAGATCCCGAGAACGGTGCATGTCACGAAGAAGCCGCCCCAAACAGCCCACATTTGTCGTTCGGCTGGATTCTTGGGAAGCAAGCCATCGGTCCGGGTTCGCCAGAATAACAGACCGATCAAGACTGTCTGCGTGACGTGTGCCAGCGGCAAAAGATAGATCGGCTGACGAGTCCAGATTACCCATGCTGCTGCCGACTGATCCAAAAGAACAATAATTGCAATGCCGTAGAGCAGATTGCTGTATCCGCCAAACTGCACGTCGTACTGACTTCGTTGCAGTGCCGTTGCGAATCGCCCAGCCATTGAATGATTTCGAGCACTCACCGGTTCACCAGAAAGAAATCGACGAAGATCATCAGCGAGTTCATCAGCCGTGGCATACCGCTGACTCGCGTCCTTCATCAGGCACTTTGAACAAATCGCCTCAAGGTCTGCCGGTACGGAAGAATTGAGCTGACGAGCGAGCGGCGGCTCCTGCTCAATCACCTGCATTAGCGTGTCCATCTCCGCGTGTTCCTGATGACGGCATCTTCACGTGCTTCGTTGGCCTTCTCGTTGAAGACGATTCGACCATCCTGCACCGGGTTCGCCGCTCTGTAAGCTGCTGCATCCTCTCAGGCAGGTCGCCACGCAGCGGCAGTTGATCTGTTCTGCGTTTGGCCCGTTAGGATCACGGTGACAAACCCAATTCGATCCCCGCTGGCAACCAATGCGTTGGCAACGCGGCTCATGGTCATGGATATTCAATGTTCAGCTGGTTCAGAAACAGAAAACGAAAACGTATTCTTCGAAAGCCCTGGCCGTCTACCTGGGATTCGATTCTGGAAGACAACGTCGGCCACTACAAAGGGCTGTCCGTGGCCGAGAAGGACAAGCTCAAAGCGAGCATCAGGATCATTGTTAGCGAAAAGCACTGGGAAGCTCATGGCGGTCTGGAGCTGTCAGATGAAATCAAGGTCACCATCGCGGGCACAGCCTCGCTACTACTATTAGGCGTTGAAGATTTTTACTTTGAGCATGTCAACACAATCATTGTGTTTCCAGATCCAGTTCGTCGGCAGAGTCACGGCGGGTTGATTGTCGGAAAAGAGTCTCGACATGCGGGCGAAGCCTGGCAGAACGGTCAGGTCGTACTTTCCTGGCAGGACGTCCTGAGTGATTCCCGAAACCCATTTGACGGACGCAACCTGGTCGTCCACGAATTCGCTCACTGCCTTGATGGCCTCGACGGCGAAATGGGAGGCAGCCTCGCATTTAGTGACTCCGCAACAACGCGACGGTGGCAGCAGGTATGTAGTTCGGAATTCGAAGCTCTCGCTCGTGCCGCTCAACGTCGCCAGAAGACGCTGCTTAACCACTATGGAGCGACCAATCAGGCCGAGTTCTTTGCGGTCGCCAGTGAGACGTTTTTCGAGAAGCCAAGGCAGCTTAAAGATGAGCATTCGGAGCTGTTTGGGCTACTGACCAAGTACTACCAACTCGATCCGACCAAATGGACCTGATAGGCCGTCGAAAGGTCGGAAGACAAGTGCTCGAATCAGCTTCAACAGGTTTGCTCGGCGTCACTGATAAGCGACTCCGTCATAGCCAAGGTTGATTATCCGAGTTCGACAACGGCCTCAAGGTCTGACGTTTGGCGATCAAGGTTTCACCAAAACGAAACACCTGAAAACGCCTGGTGAACCGACGAGATACGTAGGGTATCTCTTCACGCGACGACCTAATTCTGCTTCCTGGTGCCTGAGTCGCTATCGCTACAGCAGATCGAGATGGATTTCCCAATTCCGGATTTTAACGTCAGGCTTCTTCTCGGCTGACGAGCCCAGTGAGCGAGCTGGATGGATCATCTTGTCCCCTGTCGAGGCCCCATGTCTTCACTCGAAGGGGTGGAGGTGCGGGCAAAAAGTCAGGGGGTGGCTTCAGTTGCCCTGCCGGACAAGTTCGTCACAGCGGGGCTTGCCTTCTCGACGAGGTGCCAGTCACGAACATGGATGATCGTCAGTTTCGGGGCGTCACACTCAACAGTAAACTTGACCGAGGCCACGCCAGGAGGACCTTCAAGCTCGGGAAGATCGGACAGCAGGCAGGCGATGAGGAGTTCGAACATGAAGGTATTTTCCCGCAATCGCCGAAGCCACGTCAATTCCAGCTTTACAGCCAGCAACTGACTTCTGTCAGTTTTGTCAGTCCACTACGGTTCGAAGCGAATCGCAATCAAGAACAACTTCCGGCTGGTCTCAATAAGGACGTTTGAAGAACGCTCATGGATAAGAATCTCTTCGAAACGATTGATCCTATCGTGAATGAAATCGCGGATCAGCTCACCACACTGATCGAAGGCGACACCCTGAGCGAACTCAAACAGAAGCTCGCCGACCTGAGTCGCGAACTCGGCGTGTATTCGGTCACGCTCGAAATGAACTTGCAGCTCTGCAATCCCGACGATGGACAAACCCTGCCGCTCGTGCAAACCGGGCTGGCCTCGTCAGACGGGGCAATGCCGTATCAGATGTGGAATGACTCGACACCTCATCGTTACATCGTCCACGGGGATCTGGTAATCGTCCCTCACGATCACTGCCCGCAATGCTGGGGCCGCTGGGACTTCAAGTCAAAGTTTCCCACCTGCGAATCCTGCGGCTCAGAGATGGGCAAAGACGTCAGGTTACTGCTCGATACTGACTGCTGCCCAAACTGCGAAAAAGGCACGCTGACAGCCAGTCAGCCTCAATGCACCGAATGCGGATTCAGCGTCAACCCAGACCATGTCGTCTGGGGCTGAGAGTTACAACGGAGATCAGAACCATGAGTCTTCCGGGCATGCCTGCTTCCGTGCGTTTTCTGGAGAAGTTGTCATTCTTTCCCATCGTTTATTCATCCCAGCTCGCGTTACACCTGATTCACAGAATGGAGTCGTCAGATGGCCGAGAATTTGAGCGATGTATCAGCAGTTGATGCCCTGATGAAGCGTGGCAAGACCACGATGAACAGTAAGTGGACTGACGGTGTTCCTGATTACGCGTCGGAATACTCGCTGACCGCCGAGCACATTCCCGCTTTGATCGAAGCAGCGACGACCTGGGCCGACTTTTCATCCGATGATCCCGAAGTTTACGGTCAGGTTTACGCCTGGCGAGCACTGGGGCAGATGCGGGCCGTGGAAGCCGTGCAGCCACTGCTGGACGTCCAGGACGAACTCGACGAGCTTCAAGATGACTGGTATCTGGAAGAGTTTCACCTCGTGTTTGGTCTGATCGGACCGCCCGCCATTGATCAACTGGCGACATTTCTGGCCGACGACAGGCATAGAGAATTTCCCCGCCAGTCCGCCGGAAGCGGACTTGCCGAAATCGCCCGCCGGTTTCCGGAAACACGGGGCCAGGTACTCAGTATTCTCACGGCTGAACTGGGGCGGCATGCGGGAGACGGGGAGGTCAATGGTCATCTGATCTCGAAGCTGCTCGACCTGGATGCCATCGAGGCTGCCGAACACATCGAACGGGCCTTCGCGGCGAATGTTGTCGATCCGACAATTGTCGGACATTGGGGAGATGTTCGACGGGAACTTGGTGTCTCTGGCCTGGGGCTGGCTCCGGATGAGTCGCCAGGTTGGACGACGATCGCAGAGCGGATGGGAATCAACCCGAATATTGGTCTCTTCGGTTCAGCTTCGCCCGTGGTCGATCCGGCAGCCGAAGAACGTAAACGGGTGCTGGCATTGAAAAAGCTCGAAGACGCGAAACGCCAGTTAAAAGCAAAACGCAAACAACAGAAGATGAATAAGAAACGAAACCGAAGACCTCGTTGATCGCGGAGACGATTTAAGGACGCTTCGCACATCCAACTCAAGCGAAGTGATGCGTGATGATATGATTCCCGACGTCATCGACAGGGGGAAAAATGACTGGCCAGAAAAGGTCCAATTAGGTGACCAATAAGGGCCAGAAGCAGGTCCAATTAGAAAAACGCGTCTTCATAAACTACTTGAATTTAAGGGTTTACGACTTCCACTCTGGAAGCCCGCCGCCTCCATCTGCACCGGCTGTGCCATTACGTGCCAGCCGGTGCTTTTTTGTGTCGCAACTCACGTCAGAACAGTCACTTTGGAATGCCCCCGACGCGCTCGAGGACGACTACTATCGATGTTTCCGGCAACTGAAAGCAGACGACGTGTGACTTGTGGACTCGCGCGCTGGAAAAGAAACCGAAGCTGTTTGAACGAGTGAAGTAACTCCTGCCGAACGGATCGCACATTGTTCACGGTTTTTCATCTCATCGCACTTCTAAGCGCGATCACTGGCGCAACGATCGGTGCGACGTGCGGATGGCATTGGTTCGGATGGGCAGGAGTCATTGTCGGGGTCATCGCTGGCTTCGTCACCGGGACCATCATTGGAAACTGCGTGCTTGTTGGCGCGACGACTTTATTCAGCCGAAAGCTCGTTCGCATGACGGCCGAAGAACTCCGAAGCTACCTGCATTCCGAAGACTGCCTGACTCCAAACCTGGTACTCCTTGAGCTGAACCGTCGCGGCGAAGACATCATGAGCGAGCTGCCCTTCCTTTATTCGCGCCTGACGTCGGACAACAGCAGCCATCGAGCCCACGCTCTCGCTGCTATGAATACCGTGTTCCCGGAACTCGCTGACAGGATCCCCGAGTACAGTCCGTTCGCGGCAACAGAAGACTGCCGCAACTACGCCGAGCCAATCAAGGTTGCCATGGACGTCGGCACGAGTACGTCAGTCGCTGGTACTGCCGAGACCGACACTGATGAATAGCGAGCCTTTCGCGACACGGCCGAAGCTGTGCGAACTGAATGATCGCGACGTGAATATCATCAATGACCCCTCGGCCGCGCTATCCAGACCGCTTCTCCGACCCGGAACGTCACCTTCCGGACGAGTCAAATATCAGACGCAGCGGTTTTTTGTTCGATCGGGCTTCGTTTTGCAGAACGAGACACACTTCTCCGCGGGATTTCGTTCTTCATCTCGAATGCAGGTGTCTCAGTTCGTTCACGACCTGAGTTGCGGACGCGTAGCGGTCATTGGGGCTCCAGCTCAGGCACTTGTCAGCTATTCGCGCGACGTCGTCTGTCACGTCGGATCGTAAGTCTTTGAGCGAACAGATTGGGGCGTGTGCAATCGTTTTCGCGAGGACGTCGGCCACTCGTTCGCCGTTGCGAGGTGGCTGGCCGGCCAGGGTCGCGTGGAGTAGACCGCCCAGTCCGTAGACGTCGGTCCGTTCACTGATCACGCCCAGTAATGGATCAATCTGCTCGGGAGCCATGAAGGCGGCAGTGCCCTCCGGTTCGCGTGAAGGCTGCAGAAACCCGTCGCCGAAACCGCGAGCGAGACCAAAGTCAGTGACCCATGCCCGCCCCCGCCCCTGTCCACCCGCGTCGATCAGAACATTGGACGGCTTGAGATCGCAATGCACGATTCCATGCTCATGGGCATAAGCGACGGCTTCGGCGACATCCGCCACCCAGCGAATTGCATCCTGAAGCTCAACCGTGTCGGCCGCCGCAAGTGCCGCCAGGTCCTGACCGTCAATCAGGTCCATGACAATGAAGTACCCACCACCCGGAGTACGTCCCAAACCATGAACACCGACAATGCCGGGATGACGGAGTCGGGCGACCGTCTTTGCTTCAGCGATGAATCGATCAATGGCCTGGGGAAACTCCAGTAGAGACCGTCGCAGAAACTTCACGGCGACAGGGCGGTCGAGGCTCTTCTGCAGACTGCGGTAGACCTTCCCCATTCCGCCTGCACCAATCTGCCGCTGCAGCAGAAAGTCGCTATACGGAAGCGGCGCCTGCGGATCCGTTCGCCAGTCGGAGCCCCCAGAGGCGACGGGACGCCTGGCGTGTGAATGCTGTTGATCGGCAGCAATCTCGCTTTCGACCGCGACTAATGCGGAGGCCAACGAGTCACGACTCACGGACAACCGACTTAGAAACTGCACGTCACCACACCTGCGCTGCCCTCGATACTCTTCAACGAAGAGCATCAGAGGCAACTCCTGTGCGGTTCGGAGTTCGTCGAGTTCTGCAACGTAGTCCTCAACGCTCTTACGCTGGTCGCCGTGATGACCAGTCGAGTCGGCGGGGTCTACTTGTTGAGTCTGCCATCGAAACTCGAGGTCGACAGCAACCAGTTCGCAGATCAGCGACAACCGTTCGACTGGACTGGAACGATTCCATCCCGGCAGTCGCGCGACAAAGCCGCGAATGTCTGGCATGCGGCCGGACTGCCACTCCCGTTCGAATAGTGTGATGGCGGAATCAAGATCGATTGCTGCCCGAGGGTCGCTCATCACTCGGCACTCCCAAGTCGATCGCGCACTCTCTCGAGAACTCGTCGGACAGTGCGTTCGGTCACGCCGGTCTCGATCGCGATCGCAGCAATCCGCTCACCCTGCAATCGCAGCTCCAGCATACCTCGATGCTGATCGGACAACTCAGCCAGCAGCGTTTCCAGAATATCGGCCAGAGCAGCGGCTTCGTCGGGCGTCGGCTCATCTGAGTGAAGCTGGTTGAGATTTGCAGGTGTTCGGTCTTCGACGTCGATCGAGCGTTTTTCCGCGCGATGGAAAGCCGCCGTGCGATACAGCTTGTGCAGCGTCATCCGAACGAGCAGAGCCCATAAGTCTCCACTCCGCTGGATCACGAACCGGCCATCTCGGGCACCGAGGAAAAAGCTGCGGTACGCCGACATCACCACGTCCTCTGGATCCACACGCCGCGCCAGTCGCGGGGACAACCGTGAGCGGGCGAGTCGTGACAGCCGCTCGACATAGCGCTGAAACAGCTCGTCAGCGCTGTCGGCGTCGCCAGCCTGAAACTGCTCCACAAGTCGGACGGTCGTTTCTGCCATTCCGCACAAATCCTCACGCGGGCATCGAGTTGAAAAAGAAATCGGATTCCGTGTCCGCTTTGACACCGTCGTCTGCATCTGCGTTCGAACGCGGAGATTCCGTGATATCTGGCTCAAACAAGGAGACAGTCCCGTGACGCATGTCGTGACCGAACCGTGCTTCGGATGCAAGTCGATGAAGTGTCTGACGGTGTGCCCGACCGACTCATTCCGCGAAAGCGAGAACATGTTGTTCATCGATCCTGAGAGTTGCATCGACTGCTTTGCGTGCTCGGCAGAATGTCCCGTCGAAGCCATCTTTCAGGAAGACGACGTGCCAGACAAATGGACGGAGTACATCGCCCTGAACGCAGAAATGGCACCGCAGTGCCCGGAAGTGCTCGTGTAGCGCATGTGCTAAGAAAACGGCCTGACAGACGTCAGCCCGGTTTCGTTCTCCACGTGCCAGCGACGGTTTGCGTTGTCACTTCCGTGTGGCGTGCTCCCATCACTACCCTCCCGGGATCACTCGCTCTGGCAATCGTTCCGCCGCTCGCGGCATAGAGAGATCGACGATGAAATTAACGACACGGCATTGCCCGTCCTTCTGGCTGGCGTTCGGCGCATTTCTGATCCTGATGCTCACGTGTGTTCCGCGAGCCGTCGCAGATGGGACGGACCGACCGCGGTTGGAGCTGAAGGACGTTTTCGAGCTGGAATTCGCCAGCGATCCGCAGGTGTCGCCCGATGGTACTTCGATTGTCTACGTGCGGAATTCGTTCGACATCATGACTGACCGGCAGCGGTCTCAGTTGTGGCAGGTCGGTGCAGCGTCTCACTTGCCTTTGACGTCTGGCGAATCGGACAGCTCATCTCCGCGGCTTTCTCCGGACGGATCGCGACTGGCGTACTTCTCGACGCTGAAGGCTGACGGGAAGAACACAAGTACTGAGCTGTTCTGTCGCTGGCTGAATCACGGTGTCGCGTCGAAGTTGACGCAGTTGCCGCGAAGACCGGAAGACCTGAAATGGTCGCCGGACGGTCGCTGGCTGGCGTTCTCCATGCGAGTTCCCGTTGTGCGGGGATCGTTGATTGATGTCCCGACGAAGCCCAAGGGAGCGACCTGGGCAGAGCCGCCTGAATACATCGACCGCATTTCGTACCGATATGACGGCAAGGGATATCTGGAAGACGGCTATCACCACATCTTTGTGCTGCCGGTCGAAGGCGGGACGCCGCGACAGATCACATCCGGCGACTTCGACCACAAGGGACCATTCGCCTGGACTGACGACGGTCAGCTGATCGTCTCGACCAATCGCAGTCGCGACTGGGAACTCGACCCGCGCGAGTCGGACCTGTATTCGATCTCGGTCGAAACCGGCAAGTTGAAACGGTTGACGGATCGTCGGGGTCCCGACGAATCGCCGGTGATTTCGCCGGACGGATCGAAGATTGCCTGGTTGGGTTTCGATGACCGCAAGATTGGCTCGCAACTCAACCGTCTGTACGTGATGAACCGTGACGGATCGGACCGTCGTGAAATCAGCACGAAGTTCGATCGTTCGCTGCAGTCGCCTGTGTGGATGCAGAACAACTCGGGGCTGTTCGTGCAGTTCGACGACGAGGGACACTCAAAGCTTGCCGGGATCAGGCTGGATGGACAGGTGACGCAACTTGCCTCGGACGTGGGTGGAACCACGATCGGTCGGCCTTACCAGAGCGGGTCGTTTTCTGTTTCGACGGGCAAGCCGCAAGTAATTGCGTTCACGGAAACCGACCCTCACCGTCCGGCCGATGTTGCTGTTCTGTCCCTGGATGGATCGGGCGACGAACCGAAACGCGTGACCTCATTGAATGCCGATTTGTTTCGTCAACGCGGCCTGGCAGAAGTCGAAGAGTTCTGGTTCGAGTCAGCACATGACGGACTGAAGATTCAGGCCTGGCTGGTCAAACCACAGTGGTTCGACCCGAAACTCAAACCCAAGTACCCGCTGATCCTCGAAATCCACGGTGGACCATTCGCCAGTTACGGCTGGAGATTCTCCATGGAAATGCAGCTGTATGCGGCCGCGGGCTATGCCGTGCTGTATGTGAATCCGCGAGGCAGCACGGGGTACGGACAGAAGTTCGTCGAACAGATTCATCATGCCTACCCGGGACATGACTATGACGACCTGATGACGGCAGTCGACGTCGTGCTCAAGCGAGGCTTTATTGACGAGGATCAGTTGTACGTCACTGGAGGCAGTGGTGGCGGCATCCTGACTGCATGGATTGTGGGCAAGACCGAGCGGTTCCGGGCAGCGGTCTCAGCGAAGCCGGTCATCAACTGGCACAGCTTCGCACTGACGACGGACGTGTATCCGTATTTCTGGCAATACTGGTTCAGCGACTATCCGTGGAGGAAGCCAGAGGAGTACCTCAAACGCTCACCACTCTCGCTTGTCGACAATGTGGTCACGCCGACGATGCTGCTCACCGGCGAGAACGACCACCGCACTCCCATCTCAGAGTCCGAGCAGTTCTACCAGGCCCTGAAGCTGCGCGGCATCGATGCCGCCCTGGTGCGTGTTCCGGATGCGTCGCACGGCATCGTGAAACGGCCGAGCAATCTGATGAACAAGGTCGCGTACATTCTCAGTTGGTTCAAGATGCACGCGCCGGAGAATGTCGACCCGTAAGCTGTTTCATTCCAATTCGGGTTCGCCCTCTTTCCCCGGAGGGCAACGCCGTTAAGGATAATTCAGGTGACTTGTTTGAGTTGAAGGTACGCCTTTCGTTGTGCGGCGGTGGCCTTGAGCAGTATCGGTTGCGT
>CAUZFZ010000218.1:0-13644 GCA_963579025.1 Planctomycetota bacterium
GTCATCGCTGCGGGATGCTCTCTGTTCGGCGTGATCGACGATCGGCTATCCACACCGACACCTCGGGAAGTCCCTCCAGCAGACAGACTGAATTCTTTTCTGGCGGCTTACCCCGCTGCGGTCGTGGTGCGGCTCCCACTGGAGAATGTTCAACACAGAGTGTGCCTGTCGCTCTATGACTTCTCCGGGTTTCCCAGTTGGCATTTTCTTAGCGGTGAGAAAGCACTAATGCTGATGGTGCGTCCCAGGAACTCACCGGGAGGCGATCAGTGGGTCATCCAAAAGTCAATGATCGACCTCGAGCATGATGGGACGATCGATTTCGTGATTGAGGGCCGACGAAAAGTCTCAGACGAGGTACTTTCTCCGATGAATGCGGACCTGGTCCGAGGGCCGACAGAGGCGGAGCAGCGACTGTTTGCCGAAACCTGTGCCAATCCACAACTCGTTGCCACTTTGAATGCGGATTGCTTTCAGGACACGATCGATTGGGTCCATAACCGCACTTGATGAACCGGGTTCCTGGTTCAGGAACTGCAATGAACCAGATTGTCGAGTGCTTCTGAAATGGCATCGGCACCGACCGACGGCACGCGGCATGTTCCGTGTTCACAGATGTAGAGCGTGGGTTGGCCATCGACCGCCTGTCGTCCTTCCAGCAGTGGCTGCAACGGAGACGACTCCTCGACAACTGCGACTGATGGACGCAGAATCAGAACATGGTTGGGCAGGCGTTTGTCGGCGAGTAGCCGCTGGGCCGTTCGGTTAGCGGATGCATCGTCACCGTCGCATAGCACGAATTCATACGACGGCCCCAATAGCCAGTCGAGAGCCAGTAGTGACTGCCCGCTTGCAAGTGCCAGTTGCTCCATTTGCCCGGACAGCGCTTTAAGCGTCGCCACCGCTTTCTGTTCGATGTTGGGACGCGCGGCGATGCGCGCCAGACGCAGCAGGGCATACGCGGCCATTCCATTGCCTGACGGTGTCGCATTGTCCTGACAGTCCTTCGCCCGCGTGATCAGTTCTTCGTGATCCGACGACGTGTAAAAGAACCCGCCGGCCTGAGTGTCCGCGAATTGTTCGAAGAGCCGTTCAGCCAGTGCGATCGCTGAGGTCAGCCAGTGTCCCTCACCCGTCGCCTGGCAAAGCTCCACCAGGCCGTCGATCAGACATGCGTAATCGTCGAGGTACGCATTGAATCGGGCGCGACCGTCCTTAAACGAATGGAGTAACCGCCCGCCCTCCTCACGCATGTTATTCAGGATAAACGCAGCAGCTTCGCTGGCGGCCGCGGCATAGCGAAGTTCATCCAGTACCGTCGAAGCACGCGCCATTGCCGCGATCATCAGCCCGTTCCATGAAGTGAGAACTTTGTCGTCGCGTCCAGGTGCGATCCGCGTTGATCGGGCTTCGAGAAGTTTCGCGCGACCGCGAGCCAGAACCTCTTCGAGTTCCTCGGGCGTTTGATCCAGGACTTGCGCCGCCTGAGCGTGGGGCTGCGGCCGATTGAGAATACACTTGCCTTCCCAGTTGCCCTCGGATGTCACGTCGTAGCAGTAGCAGAACAACTGACCGTCATCCGGGCCAAGTAATTCCATGACTTCGTCTTCATACCAGACGAAGAACTTGCCTTCTTCGCCTTCGCTGTCAGCGTCCTGCGTGGAGTAAAAGCCGCCTTCGGGTTGTGTCATCTCTCGAAGCACATAGTCCAGCGTCTCGCGAGCGACGCGAGCGTAGTCTTCGTTGCCGGTTGCCTGGTACGCTTCGATGTAGGCCGGCGTCAGCAATGCGTTGTCGTAGAGCATCTTCTCGAAGTGCGGCGCCAGCCAGCGGACGTCTGTCGAATAGCGATGGAAACCGCCGCCAAGCTGATCGTAGATCCCGCCGCGCGACATCAGATCGAGCGTTTGCGTCACGACATTCAATGCATCGCTATTGCCGAATCGTTGCCATGTTCGCAGCAGCACGCGCAGGTCCATCGGATGCGGAAACTTCGGCGTCCCTCCGAACCCGCCATGCGTGCGGTCGGCCGATCGCAGCAAGTCTCGCTCGGCATTCGTCAGCAGTGAGACATCCAGTTGTGTGGGCTCGACTCGAATGCCACTGGCCTGAGCCACAGCGTTTGTCAGTTCCGCAGCCTGGGCATCAACACGATCTCGCTTCTCAACCCACGCTTCGTTGACGCCAAGCAGGATGTCGAGAAACCCGGGCATACCCATGCGGGCGTGAGGTGGCCAGTAAGTACCGCCGTAGAACGGATGCAGATCGGGCGTCAGGAAGACCGACATGGGCCAGCCGCCGCGTCCAGTCAGAAGCTGCACAGCGTTCATGTAGATTTGATCGAGGTCGGGGCGTTCCTCACGGTCGACTTTGATGCACACGTAGTGCTCGTTCATGACGGCAGCAATGTCGTCGTTCTCGAAGCTCTCGTGCTCCATCACGTGACACCAGTGACACGCCGAATACCCAATCGAAAGGAAGATCGGCTTATTGAGTTCACGTGCCCGAGCAATCGCTTCATCGCCCCACGGAAACCAATCGACCGGGTTGTAAGCATGCTGCTGCAGATACGGGCTGGTTTCGTCGGCCAGTCGATTTCGTGGGCGTTCGTCGGTCATGGAGTGTCCAAGGCTGAGGTGCGATCATCGCACGCAGCATCACAGCGAAGTCGGGAGAACCGCAACTCACTCCAACAGGCTTTACGGATGGCAGCGCCACTCCGGCATCTGCTTCACGCGATCGTGGCCCCCGCATAGACTGCCGGCCCGATACTCTCACCCGCCGTCAAGGAAGTTCCGCATGTCGTCGTTCGTTCTGACCGATGTCAACTCCGATCTCTTTCACGAGGAATGGATGCTTGATCAAGCATCCGGACCCAAGCTGGCCGGCTCGTCTGAATGGTCCATTTCGAAACGGACACTGCGTGGGGGTCTATCGGACGGCGTCGATGTCGTGACACTTGATAACGGTGAGCTGTCGATATCGGTGCTGCCCACACGCGGCATGGGACTGTGGTGTGGCGAATATCGTGGCATTCCCATCGGCTGGGAGTCGCCGGTCGCTCGGCCGGTGAACCCGCAGTTCGTCAACCTGCAGGAGCGCAGCGGGCTCGGATGGCTGAACGGATTCAATGAGCTGCTGTGTCGTTGCGGGTTGTCTTACAACGGACCGCCCGGCACGGATCGTGTCCTGAACAATAACGGTGACCCGATCGAAACGGAGCTGACTCTGCACGGCAAGATCGCCAATCTGCCGGCTCACCACGTCGAAGTGGAAGTCAGCAGTGTCGGAGCGGGAACACTGAGTGTCACCGGCTCTGTCGACGAAACCATGATGTTCGGGCCCGCGCTGCAATTGACTTCGACGGTCTCAACTGAGGCGGGTTCCAATGCGGTCACGATTCATGATCGTGTCACCAATCTGGGCGCGCAGCCGACCGAGCTCGAGCTGCTGTACCACACCAACATCGGCCGCCCCTTCCTGGAAGAAGGTTCGCGTCTTGTGGCGGCCATCGTTGAATCCGCTCCTCGCGATGCACACTCAGCCGCGGCAGCGGATCGTCTGGATGTGTATTCCGGTCCGGTTACCGTGTTCACGGAGGAAGCGTTTTTCTTCGAACTCGCGGCCGATGCCAGCGGCCGTTCCAACGTGATGCTCAGGAACGCCGCGGGAGATCGCGGGCTGAGCCTCAGCTTCCCCAAACAACAGCTCCCATGTTTCACATTGTGGAAGAACACGCAGGCGGAGGCGGATGGATTTGTGACAGGGCTCGAACCGGGCACAAATTACCCCAACCTGAAGACGTTCGAACGCGACCGTGGCCGGGTGATCCAACTGCAACCCGGCGAAAGCTACCAGACATCGATCGAGATGCGGATTCACGATTCGGCCGACGCTGTGACGCAAGTCGAAGAACAGATTCAATCACAGCAGTCCCCGGAACCGCAGCAGCACGCCGTTCCGATCACACGGTTCTCGCAGCTCTGATGTCTAGCGGTCTGATTACGGTTCAGCCGCTGGATTGTCAGTGGCGCCGTCTTCTGACTCGTCCGGTTCTGATTCAGCACCAACCGGCTTCACCGGGCTGGCATCGGTGTTCGGAAGGGGCGCGGGGCGACCGTTCGGCGGTGTTGTCGTCAGATCAGGCACGCCGTCAACCAGCAGCTTAAGCAGACTGCTCGACGTCGACAGCACCAGCGTCGTTTTCTCGTTGAGCACTTTGCGATAGGCGTCGAGTGTCCGGACGGTCCGGTAGAACTCCGGATCGCGTGCATGGGCCTCATTCAAAATCGCCAGGGCTTCGGCTTCCGCTTCGCCGCGGATGCGTTCGGCCTCCGCTTCAGCCCGTGACAGAATCTCGCTGGACTGCCGATCCGCCTGGCTGCGAATCACGGTGTTCTGAGCCAGCCCCGCGCTGCGATAGCGATCCGCAATCTTCTGCCGTTCGCTTTTCATCCGTTCGAACACGGCCTGTTGATTACCGAGCGGAAAATTGAGCCGCTTAATACGGACATCGACAACTTCAATCCCCAAACGCTCGGTCACCGACTGCTGCTCGTCAGGCCTTTGCCGCACATCCGACAGAAGCTGGTCGGCCAATGTGTCCAGAGAGATATCGGCAGCGTCGTCGGGCGGACTCTCTGGATCGGTGACTCGCATCAGGTCGCTCAGTTCGATCTGGGCGATGCGCGTTGCCAGTGTCGAACGCACACGGGTTTCGAGTCGAGCCTGCGCAACTTCGGAACTGCCCAGCGAACGGAAGAATCGCACGGCCGGGCTATCAAGCAAGTCACCCGTTTCCGCGGCCTCAGCGATTCTCCAGCAGACGTAGGCATCGACCGTGACATTTTTCTTGTCGCGAGTGAACGCTTCGCGGCCCAGGGGATCGAACAGTTGTATCCGCCGGTCGAATCGCCGGGCGGCTCCGATCGGCCACGGCAGTTTGACGTTCAGTCCGCGGTCGTCAGGTCGGTCCAATACAGCGGCGATTGTGCCGAGGCGTTCAATCAACACGACTTCGGATTCGTCGACGAATACGAAACACGTCGACAGCCACGCCACAATGCCACAGGCGGCAACACTGGCCAGCACGCGCCGGACTAGTCGCCGCGCCGGCGCTAACTCGACAGCAGCATCGATTTGATCGGTTGAACTCATTAAGTCTCACTCTACGTTATCGAGTCGGCTCCGCGGGAAGCGGCGCCGTGGGAGGAACGTCTTCGGATCCGGGCTGAGGATTCAGCATCGGCTGCAGGTATGACGGGTTTGAAAACTGGTCCGGGTCAAGCAGCAGCATGTGCTGCCGGCCGGAGATGGTCGGATCGATGACTGTCAGTGGCCGGCTCGCCAGCGTTTCAGAAACGGTCTGCAGGAACATGTGTGTGCTGGTCAGGCCGGGATGCAGGAAGTACTGACCAACCAGGCTGCCAAACCGAGCGGCCTCGCCCTGTGCCGCAGCCAGACGGCGTGCACGGGCCTGCCGAGCGTCATGCAACCGAGCGGCTGCCTCGCCCGAGAGTAACATTGGTCGACCGTCGGACTCGTCCGTCAAACTCGTCCACAGTTCGTCGGTCAACTTCCAGTCGGTGACCGCTCCTGTCGTTGATTCGACACGCCGATCTTCATTGTCGACGGAATTGCTCAGTTGCCGGATCGTCTCCTCTCCCGCGGCACTCAGCACGGTTCGCGCATAGTAGGCCTCGGCTTCATTGATGAGCTGCTCGCGCAACTCCAGCGCATCGGCTACCTGGCGATAGGACGGAACGACCTGCCGCGGCGGATGCACATCAAGCAGGCTGACACCGGTGATCTCGACACCAAGCTGGTAAGCGTCCGCGGCCGATGCCACATCGCGACCGACCTGCGATTCGATCACCGGGCGCGAGTCCGTGAGCACATCATCAAGAGCAATCCTCGCCACAACCTGCCGGATCGAACTCTCCGCGGTCACACGAATGATTTCGTTTGGCTGATCACTGGCGAAGACAAAGTCTCGCAAGTTGCTGATTCGAAACCGAACTTCGGCAGTCAGTTCCACCGGGACCTCGTCACCGGTCAATGTGAGAGCCTCGTCGGAAACGGCTTCAAAATCCTGACCGGCGTGCTCACTGGTCCATTCGATGGGACCTGGGCGGTACTCGTCGGTCAGGGCAGATTCCACGCTCGATCGGAAACCAATCTGCACAGTGCGAATCTCGCCGATACGCTCGCGATGGGTGACTTCAAACGGTTCCGGCCAGCGCCAGTGAAGTCCAGATGACAGAGTTGTTTCGTACTTGCCAAACCGAGTGACCAGCGCCTGTTCGTCCTCGCCGATTCGCACCAATCCGGATGTGAACCAGACCAGTCCCACGCCCGCCAGTCCCAGTCGCAGCAGCAGGCTCCAGCGTTCCAGGAATCGGAACACCAGCCGACTGGGCGACAACGCTTCCACTACATAATCGCTGGCGATTCCCAGTCCGCGGCTGAACCGACCGAGTCGCGTTTCATCCCAGCGTTCGAACCACAACAGCCGCAGAGCATTGAGCATCACGGCCAGCGATGCCGCTTCGTGAAAGATGGCCGCTGCCGCCGGTGAGAGGATGCCCGTCGCCCCCAGGACCATGCCCAGGCCATTCATCCCGAATGCGAACAGGTAGATGCTCTGGCGGATTGTCTGCACGAGCTGTCGCGACAACCGGAGCAGCCCGGGCAGTGGCTTGAGCGGATCCCCCATCAGAATCAGATCGCCAGCTTCCGCGGCGAGATCGCTGCCGACTCCACCAAGCGCGACACCAACGGTTGCCGTTGCCAGTGCCGGAGCGTCGTTGACACCATCGCCAACCATGGCCACATGCCGACCCTCTTTCGTTGCCTGCTCGATCCAGGCGGCTTTATCGGCGGGCAGCAAACCCGACTCGATTGCGTCGAACTGCCCGAGCTGTGCGGCCACGTTCCGCGCTGGCGCTTCGCGGTCTCCAGTCAGAACCACGAATGATTCGATCCCGGACCCGCGCAATTCATTCAGCACGTCGCGGGCCGAGTCGCGGATCGCGTCCCGAACACCCATCACTCCAAGTACGCGGCCCCCGGCTGCAACAAGCAACGATGTCTGACCCTGATCGTCCAGTTCTTCGAGCTGGGCGGTGATGGCTTGCGGCACTTCGATCGCTCGACGTTCAAGCAATTGCACGTTGCCGACGACCAATTCAATGCGGTCGTCGGCTGACGTCAGTGATTCGGCCCAATCACCCAGTTCTGCCGTTGTCACGTTGGCCGTGATTCCGCAGCCCGGATGCGCTTCAAATTCGTAAACACCCGGAATGACACAATCGCGTGCTTCTGCCTCACGACAGACGAGTCGGGCAACCGGGTGTTCGCTTCGTCGCTCCGCGATCGCGGCGGTGCGCAATAAGTCGTCTGTGTCGAGACCGTCGATCGGCAGAACTGTGCCGAGTTCCAGTTGTCCCTGCGTCAGCGTTCCCGTCTTGTCAAAAGCGATCGTGTCGACCTGCGCCAGTCGCTCCAGAGCGATCGAGCCCTTGACGACAACTCCAGAGCGAGCCAGCCACGCCATCGCCGCCATGACAGCGCTGGGCGTTGCCAGAATCAGAGGGCACGGACACGCCACAACCAGCACGCTTAGAGCGGGCAGGAAACCGGCTCGCCATTCTCCCGCGCTGATCCGCCAGCCGATCAGCGTGCATGCTGCGACTGCCAGCACGACAGGCAGGAACAGTCGGGCGTATCGATCGGCAGTGCGTTCAAGCGGCGCTTTGCGCTCAGTCGCCTCTGCGACGAGTTGCATCACTCGCGCCAGTGTTGTGTCCGCTCCGACGCGACTGGCTGTGATTTCCAGCGATCCGAACTGATTGAGTGTGCCAGCATAAACGTCATCGCCTGTGTGCTTCTCAACAGGCAGGCTTTCCCCCGTCAACGCGGCCTCGTCCACGGATGATTCACCCGAGGAAACGGCTCCATCAACGGGCACGCGTTCTCCCGGACGCACACGCAGGATGTTTCCGACTTCGACTTCATTGACAGGAACTTCCTGCTCGCGGTCCCCGATCAGCAGGTGGGCAGTCGGAGGACACAGGTTGAAGACGCCTCGGATCGCTCGCTGGGCACGATCGATGGTGTAGCCTTCAATGCTCTCACCACACACTGCGATAAAGACAACCAGTGCCGCAGTCGCGTGTTCGCCGAGAACGATGGCGGCCAGACAGGCGATCGTGAGTGCCAGGTCGGCTCCGACTTTGCCGTCGAACAGGTTCTCCAGCGTCTGGTACAGAATCCGCGCGCCACCCAGCACGGCGGCCAGCAGGGCCAGCCGGAATCCAGCCAGCGACTGATACTGAATCCAGTCCGGGACACCGGCGCTGGAGAGCAGCCCGATCACCAGATCGGCGGCAAACAGGAGGCCGACAACGGCAGTCAGCAGATAGATCGGAGCCGACCGGTAATGGAAACTACGGCCAGCGTCGCGCGCCAATCCCCCCATGGGGGTCTCGTCGAGAAACTCGCGGCAGGATTCCGGGCAGTAGTGCATCGTTTGGGACAGAGCCAGTCGGGTGGAATGACAGCGGTCAGGAATCCATCCCGTGTCTGCTACTTGGCCGGCGGACGTGGTAGCCGAACTCGCCAGAGTTTGGTTTTTCGACGTGACTCACGAGGTGGCCAAAGTCTGGCGACTTCGGCTACCCCAAACCTGGAACTACGAAACTCAGCTGCCGGTCAATTTTTCCAGCCGCTCGCCGAAGGAGATCGATGCTACTTCAGGCGCCGCTGCGATGCCATTGTCACCGTTTACTGCCAGGGGATTCGCGATACGTGGCGCATAGAAAGTCTGGTTTGACTGCCTGGTGCAATCTGGCACGCGACAACATGATGCACGGGATGCGAAACGCCACCCACGATGGAGATTTTCCTTCCCATGCCGATTCCCGATTCCGACCCGATCATCAACATCCCGATGATCACGCCGTTCGATGACGACGATCGAGTTGACCTCGACGCCGTCGCTCGCAATGTGGAACGCTGGATGCAGACACCACTGGGGTGCTTTCTGGTGGGTTCCGCTTCCGCCGAAGAATGGTTCCTCAGCGAGGAAGAGAAACTCGACATCGCCCGCACAGTGGGACAGGTTCTGAATGGCCAGCGATGTTTAATGGGCGGCATCGATTGTCCGTCCATCACGGAAACGCTGCGGCGGGCGGAAGCGTTTGCTGCAGTCGGTGCCGAGATGGTCCGCATTCGCATACCCCGATTCGAAGCCGTTGTCGTCGATTATTTCGAACAGGTTCTTCCACGATGTCCAGTTCCCGTGCTGCTGATGCACCAGTGCAATCCCGAGAAGTTCGGAATGGCCGGGGACCCGGCCGCGTCGCCCGAAGTCATCGGACAGATCGCCTCGATGGACAATGTCTTCGGTTACGTGACCGACCACGATATGCGGTTCGAAACTCGTGTCCGCTGGCACGTTCCCCAGGACCGGCGCTTCTGGATCTGCAACGGCAGCATGATGCTGCTGGGGACACAGATCGGCTGCAACGGAACGACGACGGCGTTCGCCAACGTCTGGCCGGCGGCACTGCATGAATTACTGCAGTTGGGCATGGCTGGCCGGTTTACCGAGGCTCAGGTCTTGCAGGACAAAGTCCAACGGATCGATGCCGTGATGTTGCCGTATCAGGCGGCCGGCGTGAAAGCCGCTTTGAACCTGATGGGCTTCGACGGCACACACCCGCGTGCACCAACTAAACCCATGCCACCGGCCGATGTCGCAAGACTTGAGGTCGCAATGCGCGACGCCGGACTGCTCGCTCCGCTGTAGTCTCAGACGCACTCACCTACGATCTCCCGCGATCCACGGGAAGATCGTTTGCAGCCACTCGGAGATTGACGACATGCGACACGTTTTACTTGTGCTCACGACTGTGTTCCTCACGACGTCCGTTCGCGCTGACGAGAAGCCGAAAGAGAAGTCGATCTCCGAGGAAGCCGCACAGCTCAAGCCGATTCCCGCACGGTCACCGGAAGATTCTCTCAAAGAGATCCAGATGCGTGATGGGTTCCACGCTGAACTGGTGGTGTCCGAACCGCTCATTCACGACCCCGTCGCGATTGACTTCGACGAGGACGGGCGGATGTTTGTCGTGCAGCTTCCGCGCTACAACGCGTACGTGGTGGACGACTTCAAGCCTCGGGGCTCGATCGCGTTACTCGAAGACACGGACGGCGACGGTGACTTTGACCGCTCGGCCATCTTCGCGGAGGACTTCAATTATCCGACCGCGGTCGCCTGCTGGGACGGCGGTGTGTTCGTTGGTGATTCACCGAACCTGCTCTACCTGAAAGACACCGACGGAGACGGTAAGGCTGACGAACGACGGACTGTGCTGACCGGCTTTGGCAGCGACAAGGCCGGAGAAGCGCATCTCAATTCGTTCCGCTGGGGCTTCAACAATCGGTTCCATATTTCGACGAACCTGTCGGGTGGCAACGTGCGTGTCGCGGCAGATGAGTCCGCGAAACCGGTTTCCGTGCGGCAACGCGGCATCCTGCTGGACCCGCGCGATCTGTCGAACTTCGAACTGACCTCCGGCGGTGGTCAGCACGGTATGAGCATGGATGACTTCGGTCGGAAGTTCGTGTGCTCGAACAGTGTGCCAGCTCAGACGCTCGTCTATGACGATCGGTACGTTGCCCGGAACCCGCAACTGGCGGCGCCAAATGCGGCTGTCGACATTGCTCCGCAAGGCAAGTTCACAAAGCTGTACCGCATCAGTCCGCCGGAACCCTGGCGTGAGTTGAGGACTCGTCTGCGCCGCACGGGCAAATTCCGCGGCTCGGACGAAGGCGGCAAACCATTCGGTTTCTTCACCGGGGCAACCGGTATCACGATCTACCGCGGCGACGCATGGCCCGCCGCATTTCGCGGCAACCTGATCGTCGGCGACGTGGCGAACAACCTGGTCTACCGGGCGAACCTTGAGGCGAACGGTGTCAGCGTGACCGCGCGACGTGCCGACCCGAAAGCGGAATTCCTCGCCACGCGAGACGTCTGGACTCGACCCGTGCAGTTTGCGAATGCACCCGACGGATCACTGTTCGTGCTGGACATGTACCGCGAATTGATTGAAGGCGCCGCCTTCCTGCCCCCCGAGTTTCTTGACGTGATCAATGTCATGGGCGGACACGACCGCGGTCGCATCTACCGCCTTGTGCCGAAAACATTTCGGCATCGCGCGACTCCGAAGCTAGGTACGGCGTCGATTAAGGAACTGGTTGCGTTGATCGAGCACCCCAACGGATGGCACCGGGATACGGCATCGCGTCTGATCTATCAGCGACAGGACCAGGCAGCCGTCAGTGGTCTACGGAAACTCGCAGGCGCGTCGAAGTCACCCGTTGGCCGTATGACTGCGATGTACTCGTTGCATGGACTCGATGCCCTGGACGAAACCGTATTGTTGCGGGGACTCAACGACGACGATCCGCGCGTCCGGGTTCAGGCGATGCGGCTGGCCGAGAACGTCGCGGCGGAATTAACAGCCGTGAGCATCGTGCTGACTTCCATGACGGACTCCCCCGAACTGGATGTGCGTTACCAGCTTGCATTCTCTCTGGGCAGTCTGCCGAAGAGTCGCGTGCGGAATCATGCGCTGACTCGACTGGCTCTTTCGGACGGCAACGATGCGTGGATGCGACTGGCGATTCAAAGCTCGCTTGTGAACGGTGCTGACGACGTGTTGCAGAATCTGATCCATGACGAATCGTTCCGCCGGTCGGCGCACGGCAAGGCACTTCTGACGAAATTGGTCCACCAGATCAGCGCGGCAGATCGGTCCTTCGAGATCGCCACCGTTGTCAGCGAGATCAACGCACTGCCCGAGGCGGACCGTGGACTGAGCGAATCGCTGGTCAAGGCACTGTTGGGATCACGTCAGGGCGAAGATCGTCAGAAACTTCTGACCGCTGCCAGCGGACGAGCATCCGAACTGGTCGGCCAACTTCTGGCTGAGGCGCGGAAGACACTGGACGATCCGACGGATCCAGAGAAGCATCTGGCGCAGCGAGTCCAGGCGGTGTCGACACTCGGGCTGGGCACATTCGATTCGGATGTCGAGCGATTTCGCAGTCTGTTTGAACTCCGACAGTCGCAGCAGATTCAAGTGGCCGCGATCGACACGCTGGCCGGTTTCGACCGTCCCCAGGTCGCACAGTTGTTGATCGACGCGTGGCCGTCACTGAGCCCTTCTGTTCGCAGCCGTGCGGCCGAATCTCTGTTTTCCCGCGGGCCGTGGATCACCGCGTTTCTGGATGCCGTCACGGAGGGTGACATCTCACGAGCGGACGTTTCACCCTCGCGCGTCGCACTGCTGAAAGTACATCCCGACGAAACCATTCGTAAGAAGGTCTCTGCCGTCTTCACGTCAGCCGAATCCGGCGAACGCGCCACTGTGGTGGCCGCCTACCAGCCAGCGCTGAAGCTCGACGGTAATGCAGAACGCGGCAAGGCATTGTTCAAGAAGAACTGCTCGGCCTGTCACCGGCTGGAAGGTGTTGGGACAGCGGTTGGTGCAGATTTGAAGGCCATCAGTGATCGCGGCGATGCGTCCGTGCTCCTCAACATTCTGGATCCGAATCGCGAAGTAAAGCCGAAGTTCGTGAGCTATGTCGTGGTCACGGACGATGGACGTGTCACGGCCGGCATGATCGTCGCCGAAAACGCAAACAGCCTGACGCTGCGGCGTCCGGACGGCATGCAGTCAACGATCCAGCGTGTCGACATCGAACAGCTCCGCGGTACGGGCCTGTCGTTCATGCCGGAAGGACTGGAGAAGGAGATCGACCCGCAGGCCATGGCCGACCTGCTGCAATACCTGGCGACATTCCGCTGAGCGTCGCGGGCAGTTTCTGGAATCGGTTACTTCGAACCAGCCTTCAACAGCTTCAGCATGGCTTCGGCGTAGCGTTCGCCGAATGTGAGCTGGCTCTTACGGTCGAAGTGGACGCCATCGAAGACCTTCAGGTCTGTCGCTTTTGCGGCTCCAGTGTGCGGCACTGCCTTCGACAGACCCGCAAAAACTTCGTTGACGTGACCTTTGCCAAAGACCTCGCCAGCAACGAATGGTAGTTCCGGACTCTCCAAGTCCTCGCGCAGTGTCGCGATCAGGACCTTGAGCTTCGCCAGGTACTCAGGGTCATTGCGATCGGCTTCTCCCTGATGCCACAGCACGCCGGCGATTTTTGCATCTGGCACCGTGCGGACTCGCTTCATCGCGTTGTCGTACAACGCGCCACCCTTCTTCCATAAGTTGATCGATGTTCCACCACGAGCGTTG
This sequence comes from Planctomycetota bacterium, assembly GCA_963579025.1. Lineage (GTDB taxonomy): Bacteria > Planctomycetota > Planctomycetia > Planctomycetales > Planctomycetaceae > CAUZFZ01. The sequence continues at coordinate 13,326 of CAUZFZ010000218.1, forward strand.
ACAATAAGCCCCAGCGTCCGATCCGACAGAGCGGCGTGCATACGATGAGCGAATCCCGCCCCGGGACCGATTCGCTGCATGCTGAGAACTTTGCGATTGCTCGCGAAACGGTTCAACGGATTGGCTGCCGCGATCCACTTGCCTTTGTCGTCCAGCATTAACACGCCCGGGATCGGTGCATCGTCGCCGTCTTCCAGATGCGCCCAGGGCCAGCGCGCACTCTGGATAACCTGGGGCAGATAGGGGCTTGCGCATTCTATAGGCTGTTGTTACATGTTCTCCATGAGGAAGGAACTACGTTTTCATTCATGGAGGATAG
>CAUZFZ010000219.1:0-13637 GCA_963579025.1 Planctomycetota bacterium
TTGGAGCGCCACCTACGGGGCAACTCTGAGGGCCGCCTATCCCGCCGGACTGCGACCTTACGGAGAAAACAGCTCCCACGCTGCAAAAACCGCCGCATAATCCGCGCCCCACAGAGACTGGACCCGTACATGGTTCCCCCCAACAAGTACAACAGCGACCGCCCGAACGATCTCGTCCACCAGGCCTACATTCTCTGGGGCGTTGAGCATTATCGGGACGCGCGGGATGCGGTCCGCATTCCGTGGACTCGGGCGGGAACAATGAAATCGGTCGAAAGATTCTGGAAGGGTGGCACGCTCCGCTTCTTCGCTCAGGATGAGGCGACGGTGAAGCTCGGGAATCGCGAGGCGCCCTCGAACCTGTGGGGCATCGGCATGCTGCATGCCATGTACGGAAAATGGGGCACGCTGCAACAGTCAACACTCTGTTACTCGTCGATGGTCAGGACACACGGTCCATTTCCGACGCTGCGTGTGCTCCCTCGTGAAGTGAGCACTGACGACCGGTTCTACCTCCGCGATGGCGCTCACGTGCTGTTTGGCCTCTCCCATGTCAACTACCCAGTCGACAAAGCACTTGAGTGACTGCATGTCCTGCACTTCTGACTGCCAAAGGCGATACACTGACAGGCTATACAGGTCCGTAGTCCTGATATTGGGTCAGGACCCGATTCGCAGCACGACGTCAGGTTCCTGAGCACATGATGTCCCAGAACACAAACCTCAGAAACGACGAATTCTCGCGCCGGCATTTCGCTGGTGCCGGGATTGGTCTGGGTGCATTTCTGCTGCCTCAATCGACGCCGCACGCCCAGGCAGCACCGGTTAAATCTCCCTGCAAGTCCGTTGTTGTGCTGCTGCTGGAAGGAGGCATGTCGCACTTTGAGAGCTGGGATCCAAAACCGTCGGCACCGGCGGAGATTCGCGGCGAGTTCGATGCGATTGCGACAGCCAATCCCGACCTGACCGTTGGAGAGCACTTCACTCGACTCGCCGGACTGGCGAACGAATACAACATTGTCCGCAGTGTCTTCTCGCCCAACAAACGGAATGACCACAGTCCTGGTCTGCACTGGGTGCTGACCGGGTATGACAACCAGGCTGCGGGCGTCAGTTTAGGTAAGGTGAATACGCACGCCTCGATGGGTGCGGTCGTCGCGCATCAGCGAGGCGATCGTTCGCCAGCCGGGTTGATGAACTTTGTCGCAGTCCCGGACCGCAAACAGCTTGGTGGTCGAGTCAACTTCAACCACGCTCTTCATCTGGGCAGCGCGAACGAAGCGTTTGACACGGGAGAGATACCCGACCAGGCCGCTGGAAAATACGCCGTGCCCACCGGTCTGGTACTTCCTCAGAGTGTCGAGCTGTCTCGCTTCAGGGACCGCCGTACTCTGCTCGACTCGCTGAACCGGACTCAGCGAATCGTGGATTCCCAGGCCACAAACAGCATCGGTGGTTTCCAGGCGTACGCATGCGATCTGTTGCTGGGGAGTCGAGGACAGACGGCATTCGATCTGAACCTGGAATCAGCAGCCACGCGACGCCGATACGGAGATCACTATTTCGGCCAGCGCATTCTGATGGCTCGCCGACTGATCGAGGCTGGTGTGACTTACGTTGTGGTCAATCTGTCAAAGAACAACAGTTGGGACGCTCACAAGAACAACTTCGGCAGTCATCGACAAAAGTTGCCGCAACTGGATGAGGCCGTATCGGCGTTGCTGAGTGATCTGATCGATCGAGGTCTGCTCGACGAGACACTGGTCCTGATGACAGGCGAGATGGGTCGTACTCCACGCATCAACGGCAACGCCGGGCGAGACCATTGGTCGCGAGCCTGGTCGGTCATGATGGCCGGTGGCGGCCTGACGCGGGGTCAGGTCTTAGGTAGCACGACAACCGACGGTAGCGATCCGGCGTCACGTCCAGTGCATCTGAACGAAATACTCGCGACCGTCTATCACCAGCTGGGGATCGACTCCGACCTGGTACTCTCTGACGAATTCGGCCGCCCGATTCGTATTCAACCGGAATCGTCGCCGGTTAGAGAGTTGCAGGCATCGTCGTGACGGCTCGACGATTACACAGCAAGTCCCGGACACGCGCATGACGTTTCGATCCACAGGGAAGTTCGATCTGGTCGTCTGCGACATCGACGGCTGCCTGTCGCCTGAATCGCATGCGCCGATCAACGACGTTGCACTCTCGCGGCTTGCTGCACACAACCGCCTGGCGGTCAGCAGGAAGGATCGTCCGATCGTGACGCTATGCAGCGGCCGGCCGATTGCATTCGTCGAAGCCATGTCGCGGTTCATTCACAACACGTTGATCCCTTGCGTCGGCGAAAATGGAGTGTGGCTGTATCGACCGGACGTCAACGTCTTCGAGATGGACCCCACGATCACAGACGAACATCTCGAAATCGTCCACGAAGCGTCGAAACTCCTGCGACGTGAATACGAATTCCAAGGTGTGACTCAACAGCCGGGAAAGTCTGCCGCGGTCACGTTGTATCATCAGAACACCGAATATCTCCGCTCGATCCTGCCCGCTGTTGCGGACGAATTGGACCGACGCGACTGGCCGTTTCGCGTTTCGATGACCTGGCTCTACATCAACTGTGACTTGCGGCACATCTCGAAAGCGACGGGAATCGAGCGGTTGCTGGCCCACACTGGCATCGATCCATCCAGAGTGGCGGGAATTGGCGACACCATGAGCGACAAGTATGTGGCCGACCGAGTCGCGTTCTTTGCCTGTCCCGCAAACGCCGATCCGCAAATCAAGCAGGCGGCCGACTATACTTCGCCGCTCGATGAGATCGACGGCGTGCTGGATATCCTCAGCCAGTTGATCCCCTGATGCCGCAAGTCACAATTAACTGCACACGGGAATGAGTGCTTCGTCAACGTTGAGTATTGGGGTGGCTGGGGTCGAGCGTAGCGAGCCCCCAGTTGCAGTGCTGGGGGTTCGCTACGCTCAACCACCAGCCACCCTTTACGCGTGCCATCCACTTACTCTCAACAAACACCCCGCTGCGGGGAAACATCTGGAATCAACACGATGACTCAATCAGCAAAGAACGTTCTCGGAACACCGCTGGAATCCTGCTCGATGGATCCAATCACGGGGTTCTATCGTGATGGCTGCTGCAATACCGGAGTGGACGATCTTGGGCTGCATCTCGTCTGCATTGAGGCCACGGCGGAGTTTCTGGAGTTCTCAGCCGAGGTCGGCAATGACCTGAGCACACCGATTCCGGAATATCACTTTCCCGGCGTAAATCCAGGCGATCGCTGGTGCCTGTGTGTACAACGCTGGAAGCAGGCCCTGGAAGCGGGAATGGCACCGCCAGTCCATGTTGAGGCGACGCACATGTCGGCTTTGGAGTTTGTCGACCTGGAGCAGCTTCAGGAGTACGCCGTCCAATAACTGGCTCCGTCAGCGAGAAGGTGACGAGTTATGAATCAACTACAGATGGCCGTCTTCGTGTTGATCGTCGCCGTGACGACGTCGGTTCCCACACTGGGCCAGACTGGCGCCGGAAACAAACTGATCGGCTTCAACGATCAGATCCGGCCGATCCTGTCTGAGCACTGCTTTGCCTGTCACGGTCCGGATTCCGCAAGTCGCAAAGCGGAGCTGCGTCTCGACCGACGTGAGAGTGTCCTGGATGCAGGAGTCGTCGTACCTGGCAATCCGGCTGAGTCCAAAATGGTCGTTCGGATTCTCAGTCACGACCCTGAAGAGGTCATGCCACCGCCAGCGACCGGTAAGCAACTCACCCCGACGCAGAAAGCACTTCTGCAGGAGTGGATCGAATCGGGAGCCGAATGGCAGCCTCATTGGGCGTTCATCAAACCGATTCGTCCGAAAGTTCCGAAGTCGGACGAAGCTGTCGGCTGGGCTCGCAATCCGATCGATTTCTTTATTTATCGGAAGTTGAACGAACTGGGCCTCAAGCCAGGCGGTCACGCCGCTCTTTACACATTGTTTCGACGCGCGGCTTTCGACGTGACAGGGTTGCCCCCGGATGACCAACTCCTCGACGAGCTTATCAAACGTCGAACGCCCGAGTCATACGCGCGTTACATAGACACGCTCTTGAAGTCGAAGCACGCGGGTGAACATCGAGCCCGGTACTGGCTCGACGCAGCCCGATACGGCGACACGCACGGGATGCACGTCGACAACTACCGCGAAATGTGGCCGTATCGCGACTGGGTGGTCAACGCGTTCAACTCGAACAAACCGTTTGACGAATTCGTCGTCGAACAAATCGCTGGCGACATGCTCCCCAACGCGACACTCGACCAGCAGATCGCCACCGGGTTCAACCGCTGCAACATCACAACATCAGAAGGCGGAGCGATCCCGGCAGAGCTGGAAGTGCGATATATGGTGGACCGTGTGGAGACCGCAGCAACGGTGTTCCTCGGCCTGACCGCTGGCTGCGCGGTCTGCCACGATCACAAGTTTGATCCGCTCAGCCAGCGAGAGTTCTACCAACTGGGCGCCTTTTTCAATAACAGCACAGCACAGGTGATGGACGGCAACCAGAAAGATACGCCACCAGTAATCGCAATTCCGAACGACGAATTCAAAGACGAGTGGGCGGCGTTGAATTCCCGGCGAAACAAACGGCTTGCCGCGCTGCGGAAGACCGGCCCTCGCGGCAACGACCCGAAAGGGCCGATCTATGGAGGCTGCTGGGTCGGTAGAAAGAAAAATATCAGGAGCCCAGTCGGCGAAGACGAACTGTTGCTCTTTCTGCCGCTCACGAAGGAAGGCAAACGAGACTTTGAACTCACCAAGTCCACGAAGTGGGCCGAGCATCACCCGGGTGGTAAACGTGGTGTTCGCTTCGATGAGAAGAGTGAATTCCAAACGAAACTCGCGGAGCTGCGTAGCGATGAGCCACTCACGATCAGCTTCTGGTTCCGTACTCCCGACAGACTTCTGTCAACAACGATTTTCGATCACACGGCTCAAACAGACGATAAAAAGACAGCCGGCTGGAAAATCACAAGCAGCACACAAGGGGCTCTGACATTCGAATTGCTCGATGGGACGGGCAAGAAGATCCACGGCCGATTGCCGGGAGAGGAAGCACTCACGCCTCGAGCCTGGCAACACGTTTGCGTGCGTTACTCAGGCGGACAGTCCAATTCCTCAGTCACGGTTTTCGTCAACGGTCGCAAGGGGATCCTGCGGAATTCGACTGAAAACCTCATCGACGCCACAGCGCTTCCTGAAGCGCCGCTCAGAATTGCGAGTCGGATTCCCACTGGCGGGCTTAGTGACATCCGGATTTTTCGTCGCTGGGTAAGCACGGGCGAAGTGCAACTCCTCGCGAAAGAGTTTGAACTGAAATCGTTTTTCTCATCCAGGTTGTACTGGAAGCACCTCGATCCAGAAGAGCGGAGACTCGCCGCAACATTTCGTGCGGAAACGCTCAATGAGAAACATCGGTCTAGGATGCGCGAACTTGCGAAGATCGAAAAACGCCGTGACTTCATCTATTCCCGATCGACAACGACGCTTGTCATGCGCGAGCGACCGACAAAACCACGAGCCTGGGTGTTGCAACGCGGCGAATATGACCAGCGGCAGGATGAAGTCTCGGCGGGGGTCCCGTCTGTATTGCCGGCCCTTCCCGAAGGCGTAGCGGCCAACCGGCTCGGGCTGGCAAAGTGGCTTGTTCATCCGGACCATCCACTGTTGGCTCGGGTCACAGTAAATCGACTGTGGCAGTCCGTGTTCGGTGTGGGACTGGTTCGCACCTCAGAAGACTTCGGAGTGATGGGCGAGCGGCCATCACATCCCGATCTGCTTGATTGGCTCGCTGTTGAATTTGTCGAATCCGATTGGGACATCAATCACATTCTCAGATTGATCCTCACGTCCGCAACGTACCAGCAGCACGCAGCGGCAACACCAGAGTTGCTCGCAGTCGACCGCGACAACCGTTACCTCGCACGCGGTCCGCGAGTTCGCCTCGATGCAGAAGTTCTGCGCGACCAGGTCCTTGCCGTCAGTGGCCTGCTCGTTCGGAAGATGGGTGGCCCCACCGTCAAGCCGTATCAGCCGGCGGGGCTCTGGAAAGTTGTTGCGATTACAGGCAGCAACACTCGCATCTTTGAGAAAGACTCTGGTGATGCTCTTTACCGTCGCAGTCTCTACACGTTCTGGAAACGCACGTCGCCGCCGCCTTCGATGGCCGCCTTCAACGCGCCGACTCGTGAACAATGCACAGTCCGTCGCGAGCGGACCAACACACCAATTCAGGCCCTCGTGCTGATGAACGACCCGCAGTACGTTGAGGCCGCACGCCACCTCGCCCAGAGCGCGATTCGAAAAACACCAGGTGATAGATCGCGAGCGATGTGGATGTTCCATGAAGCACTTCGGTACCCCGGAACCCCGCTCGACATTAAGGACATGGTCACTCTCGCCAGAGAAATGCGGAGCGTCTTTGAAGTTCAACCGGAACTGGCCGCGGAACTGATCCGTACAGGCGACAGTAAGCCCGACGAGAGTCAGGACCCAGTGGAAGTTGCCACGTGGACGATCATCGCTAACACACTGATGAACCGCGATGACTTCATCATGAAATAACAGCCGAGCGGCAGGTGAGAACTTACCAACGCCCCCGACTTTACGTCGGGGGTTCTCGCGTCTTTGCACTACCCAATCGGTAGTGCAAAGACGCGAGAACCCCTGAGATAAACTCAGGGGCGGTAGATGCTCACCTGCCGCACGCCTGAGGGCTCTCTCGCAGGATGGTCGTCCTGCTGAAGGAATGAGTTATGTCTGCCAACCCGGTTGACGAGTGGATCAATCTCGAAACTCGACGACAGTTCTTCGGCCGTAGTGCAAAGGGGCTCGGCGCGGCCGCGCTCGCTTCGCTGTTGAGTCAGGATGCGCAGGCCGCCGGAGATGGTGCCCTCGGGCAAGGTCATTTCCCAGGCAAGGCAAAGCGAGTTGTCTGGCTCTTTATGGCCGGCGCTCCGTCTCACCTGGACATCCTGGATCACAAGCCGCAGCTGGAAAAGTGGTTCGATACGAACCTGCCCGAGTCGGTACGGAAGGGCCAGCGGCTGACAACCATGACGGCCTCGCAGTCACGGTTTCCCATTGCTCCGACGATGTTTCGTTTCGATCGAAACAGCGAATGTGGCAAGCCGGTCAGCGAGCTGCTGCCGAAGACCGGTTCGATGGCCGACGATCTCGCCTTCATACATACCGTCTGGACCGAGGCGATTAACCACGACCCGGCGATCACGTTCATTCAGACGGGCAATCAGATTCCCGGTAAACCGACACTCGGGGCGTGGATCAGCTACGGCCTGGGATCGATGAATCGCAACCTGCCGGAGTTCGTCGTGCTTAACTGCGAACCTCGCGGACAGGCTCTTTACTCACGGCTGTGGGGTAGCGGCTTTCTACCATCACGGCACGCTGGCGTTGCCTTCCGCGCGACCGGGGACCCTGTGCTCTACCTGTCCAATCCTAACGGACTCAGCCACGAGGCGCGACGCTTGATGCTCGATCGGCTTAGAGCCATGAACGATCGGATCCACAAAAATGTCGGCGATCCGGAAACACAGACGCGGATCACGCAGTACGAAATGGCGTTTCGGATGCAGTCGTCGGTACCAGAACTGGTTGACACTTCCGGTGAGCCGAAACACATCCTTGAAATGTACGGCGAAGACGTTCAGAAGCCCGGCACGTTTGGCCGCAACTGTCTGCTCGCCCGGCGGATGCTCGAACGTGACGTCCGCTTCGTGCAGATCTTTCATCGAGGCTGGGATCACCACAGCAGTCTGCCGACAAATCTGCGGCGACAGACGAAGGAAGTCGATCAACCGGCATGGGCACTCGTGCAGGACCTCAAGCGAAGAGGTCTGCTTGACGAAACGCTTGTGATCTGGGGCGGCGAGTTCGGGCGGACGGTCTACAGTCAGGGCACGCTTACGCGAAAGAACTACGGCCGCGACCATCACCCAAGGTGCTACTCGATGTGGATGGCTGGAGGAGGGATCCAGGGCGGAGTCAGTTACGGCGAGACCGACGACTTCGGCTATAACATCGTCAAAGACCCCGTCCACATCCGCGACCTGAACGCGACGATTCTCAATCGGATGGGCATCGACTCTCAGCGCTTCACCGTGAAGCACCGCGGCCTCGATGAGAGGCTGACCGGAGTCCAGGAAGAGGCCCGGCCGATTCATGAGATTCTCGTCTGAGATCTACCGGCGCCGCTGAGTCACGATATCGTCAACCTCTTCAGTTGTGGCGACACGAGGTTCACGAGAGACCACTGCCCGGCGGCCTGCTGGTCGACCGCGACGGGCAGGTCGTCGTCACGATGCTCAGCGGGAAAGTTCAGTGTCTCACCGGTAGTTGATCGGGCATTGTTGCCATACAGCGTGCCGACTCATTGAGCGAGCGCGACGCAGGTCAAACCGGGGAAGTTGTTTCGGCACGAAGGTCCTCCGCTTCCAGGGAAACAGATTAATTCCTCAGGGCAGAGCCACAGCGGCGAAGCCGGGCTGCACTTGGGCGAACCCACGACAAACCCAGATGGACCACAGAACCGTGGCACGTGATTGACGATCATCGTGACACTGGCGACAATTATCATCGCAATTTCCGGTTTCGTAAAAGTCCGCGGCGTCCCGACAGCCCGGGACCGCCGGCTGTCGAGACGGTTGATGCGAGCAGTCTGCGAAGCCCGGCAGTCAACGTATGAGACGCGGGAATACCTGCTGCAATCGCGCATTCACGTCCGAGGCGAGCACTCAACTGTGTGTGGTGGGCGCTTGGAAAGAACATGGTAGAGCGTTGGTTCCCGATGAAACTCATGCTCGCATCCGCTTGTCGTAAGGGCTCCGGTCTTCCACGATGGCTGGTCCGACCTGCTACGATTCTTGCGACACTGACGCTTCTGCAGTGGAACAGCATCGATGCGCGGGCAGATTCACCAGTTGAGCGCAACGCGACGCCGCACGCATGGCCGAGTGAGCGACTGCACGATGTTGTCCAGCGTCAGCTAACGAGTCTGGCGGAAGTCATCGGTCCGTGTCGACCGGCCAGCGAACAATCACGTTCAACTGCAGGAGCCGCGGCCGCGGCCATACTGACTCCAGACTTTCGGTGTGAGCCGTTGCGACCGAAACTCAGGAACGTTTCTGTACACGAGCAGTTCGTCGTCCTTAAATCGGCGGAAGCCAGCCAGCGCGTTGCAGGACTCGATGCAACACAGACCGGGCAAGAGCGATGGAAGCGAGCGGTCGCTGGCTTACGATCTCCGTTCAAAACCGGCAGCGACGTGCGCATTCACTTTAAAGTTATCCGTCTCGAAAACTCAGGTAACAGTATCAGGACTGAAGTGCTCTACCAGGCCTCGGGCTCTGGTCACGAAGGCCGTCTGCAACAAAATGCCCGCTGGCACTGCGTGTGGCACTCTGAAAGAGGACCGTCCGCAGTGTATTTGCACCTGATTCGTGTCATGGATTTCCAGGAAGTCCATTTGAAAGGACGTGACACGCCCGCATTTTCAGACGGCACCGATACGGTGTTCGGGTTCGATGCCGGATATCGCGATCAGCTCAGTCTGAGCATTGATGACTGGCGTGGGCGTATTCCGGCAGACCTGGGAATTGCGGTGACGGGTCATCATGGACTGGCCATCGGCGACGTCAACGGCGATTCGCTGGCCGATCTCTACGTGTGTCAGCCAGGCGGTTTGCCAAATCGTCTCTACCTTCAGAATGCGGACGCGACTGTGACTGACGTCTCAACGCAGGCGGGCGTCGACTGGCTGGACAACACACACTCGGCACTCTTTGCGGATCTTGATAACGATGGTGATCAGGACCTGATTGTGGGTAGTGTCGCGGGGCTGCTGATTCTCGAAAACGATGGTGCCGCACATTTCAGTCCGCACTCAGCATCCACTCGAAGACGTCCCACAATGTCCCCTCCCTCGTCTCTGGCGGTCGCCGACTACGACATGGATGGAGATCTCGATATCTACGTCTGTGTGTATTCGCGCAGCCCGTACATGACGACCGGCCTGTTGTCGCACAATTCCGACCGGCACGCTGTCGTGCCGGTTCCCTACCACGATGCTACTAACGGCGGTCGCAATATCCTGTTTCGCAACGACGGGGAGTTTCGCCTCGTTGATGTCACTGCCGCAAGCGGTCTCGACGCTAACAACCATCGATTCAGCCTGGCCGCCGCGTGGGAAGACTTCGATCAGGATGGGGATTCCGATCTCTATGTTGCCAATGATTTTGGCCGCAACAATCTTTACCTCAATGAAGACGGTCGTTTTGAGGACGCGGCGGCGGCGGCCGGAGTGGAGGATATTGGAGCCGGCATGTCCTGCACGTGGGGAGATGCCAACAACGACGGCAGGCCAGACCTGTATGTCAGCAACATGTTCTCGTCCGCTGGAAACCGAATCACGTTTCAGCAGCAGTTCAAGACCGATTCCAATGAAGAGACGCGGCGCCAGTTTCAGCGACACGCTCGCGGAAACTCATTATTCATCAATGCCGGTGACGGGACGTTCGAGGACTCCAGCGTGCAGGCTGGAGTGACGGTGGGGGGATGGGCATGGGGGTCGACTTTTCTGGATTGGAATAACGACGGACGTGAGGATCTGTTTGTCGCCAACGGGTATCTGACACAGGAAGATTCGGGCGATTTGTGAAGTTTCTACTGGCGGCAGGTCGTGTCGCAATCGGACGATGATCCCACTTCCGGTCCGAATAAGTCACCAGACTACGAGAGTGGCTGGGAAGAACTCAGCCGTCGGGTTGACCAGGGACTGAGCTTCAGCGGACACGAACGGCATTGCAGCTTTCTGAATCTGGGAGGCGGACAGTTTGTCAACGTCTCAGCTGTCAGTGGGCTCGACCAGATCGACGATGGCCGGGGAGTTGCCATCGTGGACTGGGATGCCGACGGTGATCTGGATGTGTGGGTGACTAACCGTACCGCACCGATGATTCGCTTTTTGAGAAATGATCTGCGGAACTCGAATTCGTTCGTGTCCGTCCTGCTTGAGGGCCGGTCGTGCAATCGCGACGCTGTGGGGGCTCGGGTGGAATTGCATCTGGGCGAAGCTGCCGTCTTGGCACGTGGCGGAATCGTGCAGCGTTTCGTCAAGACGGTGTACTGTGGTCGCGGGTTCCTGAGTCAGTCCAGCAGGTGGCTCCATTTCGGCGTTCCCCCCACGCGAACTGTTGGCCACATGACGGTCACGTGGCCGGGCGGCGATACTGAGGACTTTACAGGCATCGAAACCGGGCGGCGTGCGCGACTTGTCCAGGGATCTGGAAAGGCAAAGCGGCTCCCGATTCGAAAAGTGAGCCATCCCCAGACCGCTCCACAAAGCAGCGAGGAAGTATCCGGAAGCGCTCGTGTTGTGCTCTATCACCGTCCGCGGCTACCCGTGTTTCAAGCAGCCGGATTGAGCGGTGAGCAAGTCTCAAGCAGTCGGTATTCCGGAAAGCCGCTTCTGATCAACCTTTGGGCCACCTGGTGTCGTCCGTGCCTCGACGAACTGAAGGGCTGGTCGCGAAACGCAGACGAACTCGACAATCATGGTCTTCAAGTGCTGGCCCTGAATGTGGAAGGTTTGAACCCGCAGGCGGAAGCGAGTCAACGGCGTGCCAGAGAACTGATTGCAGGCATCGGCTTCCCGTATTTCGCTGGTACTGTGGACGAGAGGTTTCTTGAGGAATTCGGGACGGTCGAACGGACGCTCTTCCATCGCATCCGACCGCTGGCTCTTCCGACGAGTCTGCTGATCGATGCAAGTGGACGCATCGCCGTGCTCTATCGTGGCCCGGTAGAAACTGGACAGATCGTCAAGGATCTGAAGCTGCTCGATGTGCCGCCGGCAACTCTCCGAGATGCTGCCGCGCCATTCCCCGGGCGCTGGGCTATGTACGTCATGGACAACCGAAGGACACCGCTCACCGCGTCCGACTACCAGAATGCACTGCTGAATCAGCCGTTCAGGGTTCTCGCTGCGATAGTCCTTCTGGTAGCATGCGCCTTCATGATCGGGTCGCGAGTCAGACGTCGGACGCGAGTTTCATCGTCCCCGCCTTCTGATTCGGCCGATCCGCCTGGATAGGTTTGTTCGGCACTTCACCTGTAATTGTTTACCTGTAATTGTTTACCTGTAATTGTTTACCTGTAATTGTTTACCTGTAATTGTTTACCTGTAATTGTTTACCTGTAATTGTTTACCTGTAATTGTTTACCTGTAATTGTTTACCTGTAATTGTTCCGTTCATGGAGGAGAAACCATGTCACGATTTCGCTCCCTTGTTTTCCGCCGACAGTATCCCGGGCGTGGATTCACCCTGATCGAACTGCTTGTCGTCATCGCCATCATTGCCATTCTGATCGCGCTGCTCCTGCCCGCCGTCCAGCAGGCTCGCGAAGCGGCCCGTCGGTCAACGTGCAAGAACAAACTGAAGCAGCTTGGCCTCGCGCTGCATAACTATCACGGCACCCACAACACATTCCCGCCCGGGGCCGTGCATGGCAATCCGTCGTTGCTCGACAATCTGGCTGGAAACATTTCCGGTAATGGTATCGGCATGGACTGGTCGGCAGCCATCCTGCCCTTCATGGATCAGCAACCGTACTACCAACGCGGCACCAGCATTGTCTTTAACCGAATTCATGCGGTCGACCACTTCAACGAAACCTGGGGCAACATCCCCATGGACGTATTGCGGTGTCCCAGCAACGCCGGTGACTTCAAAGTAGTGAGCAGTTTCTCAAACATGGAGAGCCTCTATCGCGGAAATAACTATGCTGCGTGCTATGGCTCTGGAAATCTGAATCAGGCCCGTACCGACACAACTCGTGGAGGCGTTTTTGCAATTAATTCCAACAGTGGATTCCGTAACGTCACAGACGGTTCCAGCAATACGCTAATGCTCGGCGAGATCAAGTTTCGGATCAGTGGTACGAGTGATTCACGGGGTATCATGTTTTATGGGGCGATGGGCTCTACAGCGTTCAGCACGGGACTTGGGCCCAACTCTGCTGCGAACGATCGCGTTATGCGGTGTGAGTCTTCCACTTTGGAAAAGATGCCTTGTACCGGGGATACCGGCGGTGGGCAGATCGCCGGAGCACGGTCGCCACACGTCGGAGGCGTTCACGTCGGACTGACCGATGGATCAACACGGTTCATCTCAGAGAATATCGACACACCCACATGGACCGCCTTGGGCACGAAAGCAGGCGGAGAGCAACCGGGCAGCTTCTGATCTCGCATCTGCTGTTGCGTTGTTTCTGCCCAGGGATCGGGTGGAGCCTGATTCACAATAACGTGCCTGCGTTCTTCCAGTACATGCACACCAACACCCACAAGGAACGACGATGTGCCTCAGAATGTTGACTGTACTCGGACCACTCTTGCTAGTCGTATTGGTTGCCGGATGCGGGGGGGACGCGAATCCGGCAACCGCAGTCGTGTCCGGCCAGCAGTTCCCGGGCTGCTGGAATTCGCGGGAAAACGAGCGATTCTGCGGATCGTGTTCGTAGATGAAGACCTGCTCGTGGGCAGGCGTCTCTGGCGTCTGGGCAGA
>CAUZFZ010000220.1:0-13598 GCA_963579025.1 Planctomycetota bacterium
TTTCCGTTCAGAAATCAGGATCGCAAAGGACGCCGCTTTCTCCAAGACCACTTCAACTCACGGCAAAAGCCGAAGAACTCCAACTCACAACTCCCACGTGTTGTCGCCTCAGAGAGATCACACCCCCATGTACTTCCAGTACGGAGCACCGTCCCGCAGTTCGACCGTCGCCAAGATCGCACGCGCCAGTCCGTCCATCCGTTCCGCGAACAGCCGTCGCTCCGGCTCCGGTGTGGTGCTCGCGTGTTCGTTGTGAAAACGTGCCATAGCACCCAGGAACATGGCCGGAGCATTGACACAGAACCAATCCGGTCCGGTTTCATGCGTGCTGTATTGAAAGTATCCGCCGGTATAACCCTCGACCCACATCTCACGGCACCAGCGAAGCTGGACGTCTCGGATCGTCTGGAGAATCCGCTCGCGCTCGGCCTGTTCCCAGAAGCCATTCAGCAACAGCGCGTCGAGCAGGCCTTCCAACACGATAGCTGTGGTGATTGTGTAGCTGGTGTGCCGGGGATACTCGTTCCATGCAAAGGGAAGACCCCACCCAATCTTCCCATCCGAGGCCAGCCGGCTGTTGTTGAGAATCCAGTCAGCAGCGTGTCGGACTCGGCGTTTCCCTTCGCCGCTGGGCATGACGCGGTAACGCAGAGCCTCGGCTGAGAGAACGAGGCCGTACGTCATCGGCTGGTCTGCGATCACGCCCTCTTTGCCACGGTCAAGTCCTTTGCCTGGAGTTTCCTCGGGGAACAGAGCGAGCAATTCTCTATATGCACTCCTTAGATCCGATCGAGGTTTCTTCGCGAGCACTGTGCGAATGGATTCGGCAACGCGGGCACCGAGTTGCTGATTCCCGGTCGCGTTGAAATGGACCTTGTCGGCTGACTGCCATTTGTCGGCGTGCGGCAAGGTGAAGGCATACAGATCGTTGATTGCGATCGCTCGCTCCCGCATCAACTTTACGGCAACAGTGTTCAATGTGGTGATGTCGTCGAAGCATTTTCCAGACCGGCTCATGATGGGCGTTGTGTTTGCCCAGATGAGTCGGGCTCCGGTCTCTTCCATGGCGTCGACCAATCGGACGAGATGCTCTCGGTATTGTTCCGGTGTATGTCGAATACGCATTTCGCCCTTGTACTCGGCCTCATTGCGAATCAGAGCTCCGCCCGGCTCGACCATATGCGTGTCCCAGATGCCCCAGTTGAAATGGATGACATCCCACTTCCCGTCACCCAGCCATGCCTTGATGCGACGCAGACCGTGCCCGGTGTGCTGACAGTTCTCCTTCGGCCGATGGAGTTCTGCCGTTCCCTGCAACTGCTTGCGGACCGGTTCTGTGTAGCCGAGCGAGATGGAGTCGCCGAGGATCAATACGCGAGGAAGTTTCTCATCGGCGCGAGCCGCTACGGCTGAACTGAGGAGCACGACGAACAGTGCGATCGCGAAACGTACCACGGGCATTGCTTCAGTCCTCGAAAACGGTGCGCTGAGGTGGATCAGTTGCCGCCCGGAACGGTACGTCCGTCACTTCGTTACCAGTGACTTGAGCATTGCCTGAAACGAGAAGTTCTTGCGGTACTGACGGTCAGCCGCTCGGGCGGTGCGCCGTAGACTGCTGAGCGGCACACGTGTCGAACCGCGGGTCGCGATGGCTACGACTTCTTCGTTCGATGAAATCCTGAAGAGATAGAGTTGCGGGAACGCTTCGCGCAGTGTGGCGATGTCCGCCTGAACTTCAGCGTGCAGGTTGATGTTGAAAGCAACGACGCCGTCGTCAGTCAGTATCTGTTGCAGGCGCCTGTAGAATTCGATCGTCTTCAGCGTCAGCGGTCGCCCGGTCGTGTCGGTTTCGGCCGACGGTTTCAGAAAGGCGTCCATGTAGATTGCGTCGTAAGGCTCCGTGATCTGCTCAATGAACTTCAGACCGTCGGCAGTGATGACGCGGATGTTCCCTGCGGTGCGTGTCTCGAAGTACTCATCGGCGAATTTCACGACAGTCGGATCGATCTCGACTGCGTCGACTTTCGTGTCTGGCAGGTGGTGTTTCAGGAAGTGCACCATCGCTCCGCCGCCAACGCCGACAATCAGGACTCGTGATTGTCGCGGCTGAAACAGCAGGCTCGCAAACATGGTTTGCGTGTACGGAATCATGAGTTCCTGCGGCTTGCGGAGATTCAGCATCGTCTCTCCGACTTCTTTGCCCGATGGCTGTACGAACAGCATCGTGCGGATGCTGCCTTTCTTGCGCACACGGACCAGCCCGAAGTCTGATTGCTCCTCGGTTTCGACGGCACCGAAGGCCTTGATTGCCGCCGCCTGAAATGCGTTGCGGTCCTGAGCGATCGCAGCAAGTTGACTGAGAGAAATCGCTCCTGCCACGGCGACGGTCAGTCTGAAGTGAAACTCGCCGCGGCGTATGGGCATTACTGTCATGTGTTGTCCCGGCTGAGGAGCCTGGCCGCTGAACGTCACTCGACGAATCAAGTGAGTCTGCCGACAGAGTATAGCACTGCTTCCGAATTCCAGATGATGCGTACGACCCGACATTGATCAAAAAACGAACGGACTGTAGCGCACTCGTGGACGTCATCGTTGTCACGACCACACCGCTCGAACTGGCTCGACTCAGCGTGCTCGGGGGAAACTGCTCGTGTGGCGGGTCGACCGGACGGCGATCGAGTATCCTCCAGCCTGGCCAAAAGCGACATCCTGTATGAAGCAGGCCGCCACCCAGGAAACGTCCGACGCGATAACCCACTCAACACGAGGTCACAGTTATGAAATGCACTTTCCGAATCCTCTGCCTTTGGACGCTGCTGCTTACGGTCACCTGCTCGGGATCGGCCACGGCACGCGAACCGGATTCGAAGAAGCTGCAGGTGTTTATCCTTGCCGGCCAGTCCAACATGGTGGGCCACGCCAACTACATCACGATTCCCCGGTTGTTCGCCGACGAACGTACGGAAGTCCAGAAGCTGGCATCGCTCGTCTTCAAGGAAGGCATGACAGTCACACGGCAGACTGTTGATGAGCAGATCGCGACAAGAATCAAACGCGACAAACTCAACAATGACCTGCGCAAGAAGGTGATCGAAGGAGAAGCAGCAATCGCCGCAGCTCAGGCGAAGGTCAAAGAGCTGCAGGCGAAATACGATGAGCAGACGAAGGCCATCAAATCTGCATTCGCCGTTTCCGATCGCGTGTACATCGCTTCCATCGCGGATGGCAATCGCAGGTCCGGCCCGCTGACCGTGGGTTTCGGAGGGAGCACAGACAAGATCGGCCCGGAGCTGGGTTTTGGTATGTCCCTCGCGAAAAAGCTGGACGCTCCGATTCTGCTCATCAAGACGTCCTGGGGCGGCAAGTCGTTGCACTACAACTTTCGTCCGCCTTCGGCCGGGCCGTACGTGTTGAATGAGAAAGAACAGGCATCTGAAAAGGCTGAGAAGATCAGGAAGGACGCCAGCCTGAACTACCGCCTGATGACAGCTCGTGTGAAGGAAGTGCTGGGTGATCTCAAAGCCCACCACCCCGATTACGACGAAGCAGCAGGCTATGACCTTGCCGGCTTCGTCTGGTTCCAGGGATTCAATGACCAGTTCTCGGATGCGTTCCGAGATAACTATCGAGACAACATGGTCAATTTTGTGAAGGACGTTCGCAGGGAGTACTCGGTACCGAAAATGCCGTTCGTCATCGGCGTCATGGGAACAAGTGTCACGGCTGAGAAAGTCGGTGAGAACGCGGTATCCGTTGCACAAAGAGAAGCAGCCGCCGCGCCGGAATTCAAAGACAACGTAACGTCAGTCGAGAGCTACGAGGTCTATGACCTGAGTGCGATGGAAGTGTTTAAGAAAGGCTGGCAGAAGCACTTTGCCGAGTGGTGCGCCGTCGGCAGCGACCGCCCCTACCACTATCTGGGGAGCGGAAAGTTCTTCGTACGTTTCGGTGATGCCCTGGCAACGTCCATGGCCACGCTCATCGAAAAACAGTAGTGGGCATCGTCGAATAATGCCCCATTAATTGCTCTGTCCGTTTCCTGCCGTGGAACTGGTGCCCGGTCCCGCGACGTCGTAGCTACATTCGCCAGAATGCGGGACGTTTCGGGAGCAGGATATCTCACGATGCGTTCTGCCGATGGAACTACTCGGCCGGCTGTACGGTCAGATACACCGGGTTCGTCGCGTAGTTCGTCGTGATCGAAAACGTAATTGACACCCGCGCCAGCGCTGCGATCGGCAAGCGCTCGACCGCGATGGCTTTGTCGCTGGCTTCCAGGACGACCGTACCTTCCAAAACGTCTCCCGACAGTCGCAGTTTGCTGGCTTTACCAACAGTCACGCCCGGTGGAAGCTGTTCGCCATACTTCGATGCGAAATAATCAAAGCTCATGGCCAGCGTGACCGGGTCTTTGAATCCCTCGTTCCGTTCAATCCGGACTTTGATCTCTGCGGACTCTCCCGGCTTAATGGTGATGTCTCGCGGCTCGGCCTCGACTTTCAGCAGATCGAGCGGCTGAGTGACACCGACGATCTGTGTGTGAATGGGCCAGCGAGCCTGACCGCCGCCGCTGCCCTGCTGCTCGCAGGTAATGCGTCCGTAATGTACGACTTCACGCTCGGCACCGTCTGGACCTGCTATTAACGCCCGACCACCGACACGGGCCAGCGATGCATCGATCGGTGCGTCCTCGGCGGCCTGCAGAATGATGCCGCAGTGACTCACCCCCGAGGGAATCGTGACCGGTTCCGCCGTCACGCCGGTGGGCAGGTTCTCGACGAATATTTCGATGGGGCCATCGAACCCGTTCAGTCGAGTCACTTTTGCAAACCACATCATGCCGATGCCGGGAGCGATCTGGGCATAGTAGTACTCGCCCTGCACTTCGAAGTCCGGTCCGACAGGTTCCGCCTTCAGGTGGTACACGAACCGCTCTCCACCGCGACCGTGCAAGTCACGAATGGAAACAAAGTGCTGCCCCTCAACAGCGGCTTTCCAGTACAGCCTGGAATCTTTCGTCTGCTGACCATCGTCCGACTCGACCAGTCGTTTCCCGTTGACGTCCCAGACTTCCAGCACGCTGTCGAGCGGCAGTCCAAGGCTGCGGGAGTTGACCTCGAACAGAAAGGTCTCGTCTTTCTCTGCGTCAAACGAGAAGTAGTGAACGCCGTCCGGGTCCGAGAATCGTCCCGAAACACCCACTGGCAGTTCCAGTGGCTGCGCAGTCTCCATCGAGCTGTTTTCGCCCGACGCAACAGTCTGCGGATGCTCGCTGACCAGCACGTTGACCGGGTTCGTTTCACCGACGGCGGTCTTCAGTCGTTGCGTTCGCCAGCCTGGCGGGTCGTCGGCTGAAGCGGTCAGTTCTATGGCTGCGGAATCCCCCGGCACATGGCCGACGACTTGCGCGAGGGACGACACCCCCTGCTGTACAGCTAACGGGTACGCGGTATGGGCGAACGGTCCCGATGCAAGCTCGACGCAGTAAACGTAGCGTCCGCTGCCGGCATATCGGGCGTCGCGCACTTCCAGTGCGTAAGTCCCGTCTTCCGGCAGACTCACATGCAGGAACGAATCGGCTCCGATGAAGTTATCGTTCTGCGCGACGACCTGACCGTTGGGTCCATACAGAGTCAGAAGGCCATCCATCAGATAGATCAGCGGCCCGCGGACTACCATGCCGTGGATCCCCTCGGTCACGCGCATGGCATACAGATCAATCGAGACATCCTGCCCGGCTTTGCCTTCGAACGAATAGAAGTCGACGTCCTCTGCCTTTTCGACGCGCCCGCAGATGGCGACTGGCAATTCGACGGCCATCGACGCATCACGCGTGTTATTGGCCTGCTTCACGTCTTCGTGAAATACCGGATAGTCGGTGATCTTCAGGTGCGACACGCTGGATACGGCCTGCTTTGTCGCCACCCGCAACTCCCGCACGCCCGGAAGGGCATCGGCATCAGCAGTCACGTCGAATAAAAACGGAGTCCCGTCCGAGCCGCGTCCTTTGCGTGGAGCGTCTTTCGGTTCCGTCTCGGCGAAGGTCATGGTTACGCCAGGGCGGTCGAAGAAGACGGCGTAGGTATCGTTCAGCGTGAAGTTCGACCGCAGCGTCATCTGCTGAGTCGTGCCGCGCTGAATTGCAACAGGCTCAACAATCGTGATCTGTCGGAATCCGACCTTCGTCTCCGCCTGAGCGGAGGCCACGGCAGTGAGTGCCAGACAAACACAGAGCCGCGTTACGTGCTTTGTCATGTGCTGCGTCTCCGAGATTGGGATGTCCCTTCTCCCCGTGGGGAGAAGGTGTTCTGGAGTGCGGTGATGCATCACCGCTTTCCATTGCGGCGGAGCCGCCTTTCATTTTTCCAATTCGCGGACTTCAGATGAATGGAAAGATAACGGCTTCGCCGCAATGGAAAGCGACGATACATCGTCGCACTCCAAACGCCGCTTGTGTTGGGACTGGTCGATCGGTGGTCTCTGCCGTCACGCAATCAGATCGTGAATCACGTGCCCATGCACGTCCGTCAGCCGAAAATCCCGACCCTGATAGCGATAGGTCAGTCGCTTGTGATCGATTCCCATCAGATGCAGGATCGTGGCATTGAGGTCGTGAATATGCATCGTGCCCGGAGTCCACTTTTCTTTGCTCGGCTGCGGAGTCAGCGTGTTTCCCTCGGCATCGGCAATGTTGTAGCCGTAATCGTCGGTCTGGCCATAAGTGATCCCCGGCTTGACGCCGCCGCCGGCCATCCATGTGGTGAAACACCTGGGGTGATGATCGCGTCCGTAGTTTTCTCGTGTCAGGTTGCCCTGGCAGTAGGCAGTCCGCCCAAACTCGCCGCCCCAGACGACCAGTGTTTCGTCCAGCATGCCTCGCTGTCGGAGATCCTTGATCAATCCGGCACAGCCCTGATCGATGTCCTTGCATTGCGACCCGTGTTCGCGCGGCAATCCGCCATGCGCATCCCATCCGCGATGGAAGACCTGGATGTTTCGCACACCCCGTTCGGCCAGTCGGCGGGCATTCAGGCAGCATGCCGCAAACGTGCCCGGAGTGCGGGCGTCTTCACCGTATAGCTCGAAGGTCTCCTTACTCTCGTCGGACAGATCCATCAGCTCCGGCACGGACGTCTGCATGCGGTACGCCATTTCATGCTGCCGGATGCGGGACAGGACTTCCGGATCGGCAAAGCGTTCGTACTGTCCACGGTTCAGAGCGGTGAGCGCATCAAGCTGCGCGCGACGGTCGGCACTTGTGACACCAGCAGGATTGCTCAGATACAGCAACGGGTCGCCCTGGCTGCGCAGCAGCATGCCCTGATGATCGGACGACAGAAAGCCGGGGCCCCACAGGCGATTGAACAGACTCTGTTCCGCGAAACTCGTGCGAGCGTGCATCACCACATAATGCGGCAGGTTTTCGTTGGCGCTGCCCAGACCATAGCTCAACCAGGCACCCAGGCTGGGACGTCCGGGAATCTGACTTCCGGTCTGAATGTAGGTAATCGCTGGATCATGGTTGATGGCCTCCGTGAACGTGCTGTAAGTCACGCATAGTTCTTTGGCGACGGTTGCCGTATGCGGCAGCAATTCGCTGGTCCACAGTCCGCCATCGTTGTTGTCGCGCTTTGTGAACTTGTATTTCGTAGGGCAGACGGGAAAACCGCTTTTCTGGTTAGCGGTCATCCCGGTGACCCGCTGACCATCTCGAATGTGATCCGGCAACTGCTTATTGAACATCGCCTGCATCTGCGGCTTGTAATCCCACAGGTCCAGGTGACTCGGTCCTCCACTCATGAAGAGGTAGATCACACGCTTTGCCTTCGACGTGTGGTGCGGCTCTTCGAGCACTCCCTTACCTTCAGCCTGCAAATCTGCGCCAAGCAGATGGGCCAGCGAGGCCGTACCAAGGCCGAGCGCCGAACGACCCAGAAGCTGCCGGCGAGTCACCATCAATTCGTGTTCGCGGATCGGATTGCTGTGTTCCATCGGGATGCCCTTCAATTGAATCAGTACAGCAGAATGGCGACGTCGCTCGCCAGAACTGTGACGGCGACTTGAGCCCACGCTGCGTGTTCCGCGGAGTTCAGCGTCTCGTCGCGTGGCGTGTCGCCGGTTGAAAGCAAAGCCACGGCGTCCTTCTCAGCACCGTTGTATCGCTGCTTCATAAACGTCAGCAGCGCGTGACAGGCCTGACGCTCGTGATCCGTCGGAACTCGACAGGCCAGCAGGCGGAACAGTACGTCGAGCCGGGCGTCATCGTTGTCCGCCCCGAGCAGAAGACGCTCTGCCAGCTTGCGCGACATTTCAACGCGCTGCGTCTCATTCAAAAGTCCCAGTGACTGCTGCGCCGTGCTGGTACGTGATCTTCGCACGCAACTCGATTCGCGATCGGGTGCATCGAACAGAGTCATCATGGGATGGGGACTGGTTCGCTTCCAGTAGACATACAGGCTGCGGCGATACAACAACCGTCCCTTGGATCGCTCGTACTTTTTCGTGTTGCTGCCGGGGTGAGCGAGCGCCAGCCACATGCCTGCCGGCTGATACGGTTTAACCCCCTCGCCACCCATGCGCGGATCAAGCAACTGACTGGACCACAGCGCCAAGTCGCGCAGGATTTCCGCATCCAGCCGGTGCCGTGGACCACGAGCCAACAGTCGGTTCTCCGGGTCTGCGACGTCCGTCCGCCGGTTCGACTGCTGACGGAAGGTGCGGCTGGTCACCATCAGCCTCAGCATGTGTTTCAGATTCCACCCGCTGTCGTGCAGTTCGACAGCCAGCCAGTCCAGCAGTTGCGGGTGCGTCGGTTGCTGACCCTGCAATCCAAAGTCTTCGGGAGTTCGAACCAGTCCTTCGCCAAAGGTGCGTTGCCAGATGCGATTGATCAGGACTCGCGCGACAAGCGGGTGCTCGCGGGTCGTCAGCCACTGGGCCAGTCCCAGCCTGTTGCGAGGCGCGTCGTCAGGCAATCCTCCCATGACCGACACGATGCCTGGTTCCAACGGGTCGCCCAGCGGCAGGTTGTATTCGCCGCGACTCAGGACATGAGTGTTTCTCCGAGTCGGCAGGTCCTTTGCCACCAGAGTGGTGGTGAAGCCGGCCTTTGCAGCGGCCAGACGCTTTAGCGTCGCGGACCCAGCATCGATCAACTTCAGCCGAGCCAGCGGCCCGTCCTTCTCGGCGAGCAACAGCAGTCGAGTTCTGGCGTCTCCGTTCCGCCATTCGACGATCGCTGTGACGTCCAGACCACCTGCCTTTTCGATGGCTGTACTCGCGCGATGAATCAGCTCGTCCCGATCCTTCGTTAACTGATGCCAGTTTTGCCAGGCCGTCTGGTCCCTCGGCGCTTTGATGGTCGGGCCGTATTCGTATTTGTTGCCGTCCATCGACGGTTCGGCCGTACTGTTGAAGAACGCCAGCAATCGGTAGTACTCGGTCTGGGGAATCGGGTCGTACTTGTGCGTGTGACAGCGGGCGCACGTGAGCGACATCCCCAGGAACACCGTGCCCAGCGTCTCCACACGGTCGAAATTGTTCTTCATCTGGAACTCTGCCGGGATCGCTCCGCCTTCGCCGGTTGTGGGGTTAAGACGCACGTAACCGGTCGCGACCAATTGCTCGATGGTCGGTGAGGGCAGCAGATCTCCGGCAAGCTGCCAGGTGATGAAATCATCCAAGGGCAGATTCTGATTGAGGGCCAGGACGACCCAGTCGCGATACGGATAAATCCCGCGGCGGTTATCCAGGTGCAATCCGTGAGTGTCTCCGTAGCGGACGGCGTCGAGCCAGTAACGGGCCTGATGCTCGCCAAAACGCAGACTCGCCAGCAGCTCATCGACGAGCCGCTCGTATGCGTCATCACTCTCGTCGGCGAGGAATTCATCGAGCTGCTCTGGTTGTGGAGGCAACCCCGTGAGCACCAATGCAACACGCCGAGCCAATGTTGCTCGATCCGCCGACGCGGCGAAGTCGATTCCTGCAGTTCGCAGACGATCCTGAATGAAGGCATCGATCGCGTCGCTGCCAACGGCCTTCGCATTACGTGGCGGTTTCACCTTTTGAGGCCGTACGAAGGCCCAGTGTTGAGCGTACTTCCCACCCTGACGGACCCAGCGAGTGATCAGGTCCCGCTCGTGCGGCGTGAGCTTCTTTTCAGCCTCTTCAGGCGGCATGGGGGCGTCGGTTGAATGAATCCGTTTCAGGATGGCGCTGTTTTCGGGAGCGTCCGGATCGATGGCCCGATAACCGCCGCGGTCCGCTGTCGCGGTGGCGAACGCATCCAGCCGCAGGCCGTCTTTGTCCTTAGCGTCCGGGCCATGGCAGACGAAGCACTTGTTCGAGAGCACCGGCAGAATCTCGCGAGCAAAATCGACCGGAGTCGAATCGCGGACGTCATCGGCACGCAGCGGACCACTCGCCAATCCAGCGACGACAATCCAGACCGGAGCAACGTTGAGTGTCATTCGCATGTCGTCACATTTCTATACTGGTGAGCGGCAATCTGGTGCGTCTGGCATGCGTGGCTGGCCGTGCCGCGTGAAATCAGGCCTTTCCGATGCTGGCCGGATTATGGTCGCTTCCGGATTGAAGCATCCAGCCTCAGTCGCGACTCCCACTCAGCGAGGATAACAGTCTGAACAATCGCGGGCCGGAATGAGCGTATGCACCATGTGAATTGCCGATCGATGGAAGGCCGGATAAATGTACGCATACGACACACCGGGACGGGACACATGCTTGATCTTAAATTCGCCGACACGGAATTTCATGAGCACGGTGTCATTGTGCGTCTGACGAGTCTGGTCGACCCGTACAACTTTGAGACAATGATTCAGCAACTGGAGCCCTTCGTTTCTAAGGAGAGACCCGAGTGGCTGCTGCTGGATTTCGCCGGCTCGGGCTACCTGCAGTCGAGTGTTCTGGGCCAACTGACTCGCCTGGTGAAAGTGTCGAAGAGGGCTCACACCGGATTGCAGGTGTGCAATCTGACGAGCAACAACCGCAAGGTGCTGCAGGTCACACGCCTGGACCAATTGATCGACGTTTACACGACTGAAGCGGCCGCGGTGGCGAAGTGGGAGAAACGGACGTCGACCGCACTGGCCGGTGATGGCGGCGCTGCCGCCCGCAGACTGCCCGAAACGTTTGCGAGCTTCATCGCGAAACGAGATCGCCAGGCATCCGTCGAACCGCACCCGTGGGGGAAAATCGTCTGGACTGCCGGTCCCGGAGTGACACCATCGTCGCTCCTGCGCGTCGGACGCATGGAAATCGCAAGCGGTCAGGCTGTCCCGTTTCACCGACACCCGGGTATGGAGGAAGTCCTCTACGTCCTGGCCGGACAGATTGAGCAGTGGATCGACCAGAAGAGTACGTCCCTGTCACCGGGAGACTCCGCCACGATCCCCCAGGATGCCGTGCATGCGACTCGAAATCTGCAGTCCAGTACTGCGGAGGTTCTGCTGATGCACAGCCCGGTCCGCAACGATGTCGACTCGACTGTGGACGTCAGTAAGTCAGAGCCCTGGAAGTCGCTCGCGCTGAAAGGCCGATTCCCCGATTTCGATATCCGACAACGCAAAGACACGCTCGTGGCCCGACTCACAAACCGTGATCTTATCGATCAGTCCAGCATCGCAACGTTTCGATCAGCACTCGCTGATCTCGACGGCGCCTTCAGTCCGCGCCGACTGGTCATCGACTTCAGTGGGACCGGTATACTGTCCAGTACCGTCCTGGGAATTCTGATGGAGCGATACAAACTTATGAATGGCAGCCAGCGTGCAATCTGTGTGTGTGGCCTGTCGAAAGAGACTCAGGAAGTCTTCGATTTGACGCAACTCACACGCTGCGTCCCGACCTTCCCGACCGCGGAGATGGCCATCGCAGCATCGCAGTGACACGGTTTTTCTGACTCGATTGTAAATCGTCCATCTCGTCCGTAAATCACATCTGAGCCCGTTTCCAGTTTCGAGAGGAGTGCTTCCATGGCAGACAACACAGCAGTCCAGGCAGAAACCACGGCCTTTATGAAAGGTCTCATCAAGCGCAACCCGGGTGAGCCCGAGTTTCATCAGGCTGTTGATGAGGTTGTCGGGTCGCTCATGCCGTTCGTGATGGAACACACGGAGTACAAAGACGCCGCCATCCTGGAGCGTATGACCGAACCGGACCGCGTGATCATCTTCCGGGTCGGCTGGACGGACGACGCCGGTAACGTGCGAACCAACCGCGCCTGGCGAGTCCAGTTCAACAACTCAATCGGCCCCTATAAGGGCGGCATGCGATTTCATCCGTCGGTAACGCTGGGCACTTTGAAGTTTCTCGGATTCGAACAGTGCTTCAAGAACGCCTTGACTGGTCTTCCGATGGGCGGAGGCAAAGGCGGCTCGAACTTCAATCCGAAGGGCAAGAGCGACCGCGAAGTCATGCGCTTCTGCCAGTCGCTGATGATCGAACTCTCACGACACATCGGTGAAGATACCGACGTCCCGGCTGGTGACATCGGGGTTGGAGCCCGTGAGATCAGCTACATGTTCGGCCAGTACAAGCGTCTGGAAAACCGCTTCGTCGGCGTGTTGACTGGCAAGGGTCTGTCGTTCGGCGGAAGTCTGGTCCGCACCGAGGCCACCGGCTTCGGGGCGACGTACTTCATGCAGAATATGCTGGCGACCAAAGGGGACAGCATCGAGGGTAAGGTCGCGACCGTTTCCGGTTCCGGGAATGTCGCCCTGTACTGCATGAAGAAGATCGAAGCCCTTGGCGGCAAGGTCGTGACTGCGTCTGATTCAGGCGGAACGATTTACGATCCGAACGGCATCACGCCCGAGAAGTGGGAATTCATCCGCGAGCTCAAAGAAGACCGTCGCGGTCGCATCAAAGAATACGCCGAAAAGTTTGGCTGCGAGTACAGGGAAGGCCAGCGTCCCTGGAGCGTCAAATGCGATCTGGCGTTTCCGTGTGCCACACAGAACGAACTCGAGTTAGACGATGCGAAAGCGCTGATTGACAACGGTGTGATTGCCGTTTCCGAAGGTGCCAACATGCCCTCGACCATGGACGCCATTCATGCATTCCAGCATGCGAAGATTCCATTTGCCCCAGGCAAAGCGTCCAACGCTGGCGGCGTGGGCGTGTCTGGTCTCGAACAGAGTCAGAATGCACTCCGGATCGCCTGGAGCGCCGAGGAAGTTGACGGTCGTTTGAAGGACATGATGAAAGACATTCACGACAAGTGTGTCGAATACGGCACGGAGTCGGATGGCTATGTCAATTACGTCAACGGAGCCAACATCGGCGGCTTCGTGAAAGTCGCCGATGCCATGCTGGCTTATGGCGTCGTCTGATCTTAGCAGTCTGTTTAAACACTCCTTGCCGTGTGTGCCACTGGCTTTGCGCAGTGGCGTCCGGGATTTGAGTTTTTGCGGGATGGTTTGTCGAGTGAGGCTTGTGGAAGGGTGTCGCGGATCGATGGAGAATGATCGCAGTGGCGGGAGCGGGTTATGTCGGCGCATGCGGCGCATGCGGCGGCTCGGGAAACGCGGTGCGCGCACCGCGACCCTATCCTCGGGCCGCTTGCTTTTTTGCGCGCC
>CAUZFZ010000221.1:0-13510 GCA_963579025.1 Planctomycetota bacterium
GACCGGCCGGACGCGCTGCCACGGGACCTCTGGTTTGAATGCGGCGGATACCGCAGACGTAACGAGAAGACAGCCAACCGGAGTGTGGCATCGCGGTTTGGTAATATCGTCCTGTACCGGCTCGGATTCCGCAGTTGGCAGTCGAATGTGGCGTTGTCGGGCACGCGTGGTCCCGTCCAGGTCTGCCAGCCGTGTCCGGTGACGGGAACGATTCGCACTTCGAGTCGACCACTATCACCGTCGATGCCAATCCAGACAGGTTCGACACCTTCGCCCGAGTCGACCGCACACAGCAATGTGTGATCCGGACCTGTGCGGGAGAGGTTTAGAATTGTCCCTCGCATCCGAATTGCGACAGGGCCTTGAGACAGGTCAATCGGATTCAGGATCGAACCGATGTTTCGACTGTCCACAATTTGCCACTGATCGACTGCTGGCAATCGCAATGGCCAGTTCAGTTTTTCGCGCACCAGGCCGGTCGGGTCGTGGACCTGATACTGCAGTCCCTGCTGGTCGATGGCAATCTGGACTGCGTGAAAGTATTCGGAACGGCCGGGCATGAATCCGCCAGGTCCATACTCAGTACCGGCTCCCCCGGAGAGAATCTGTAAAACGCCATCGTGGGCCTGCACATCAAAGGCGATGATGTGGCTCGTCAGATACGCATCGACGTCGTGCTTCACCAGCAGGTCCCAGAACGGTCGCCGCTGTTTCGGCGGAAAGCACCAGAGTGGCCACGCGATGTAACCGTTGACCGGAAATACGGGATAGTGCCCGGCGACGAATTTGAACTTCGCGTCCGCGTTTGCACTGAGAACGTCATCCAGCCAGGCGTGATCGATCAGCATCCGCCGATCGGGCTGATGCGTCGAAACGTACAGCAGATTTCCCCGCCGGAACCAGTATGCCAGGCCGCGCTGCTCCGGCGGACCGTTTTGCGGCAGGTCCGAGTGGACTTCACGAAAGACAGTCTCACTGGCATCGTCGTACGTGTTGTGATTACTTGTGGATTGATAGAGCGGCAGATTTCGCTGGTCGACCCACTGCATCTCCGTGCCGCGCCAGTAATCCCACTGACGCCGGAGTTCCCCATAGTCCTGCGTGTAACCGGCAATCGCATCACCGGAAAACGAAATGAACTCCGGCTGCGGGTCGATCCTTGCGACCATGGCATTGACGGACTGCAGATTCGCGGCCAGCGCTGTCCCGGGTGATCCACTGCAGCAGTCGCTGTAGAGCACAAAGTGATGTCCACTCTCATCCCGCGGCATGAGTGCCGGAATCGCTGACGTCTGATCGCTTTCGCCGACGGCGCGACTGGTTACGGTCGATGCAAGCAGGCCCATGGCCGTCCCGTTGAATTCACGCCGGTTCATTGATTCACCGATTGAAGCGCACTGACAATACCGTGTCCGTCTTCGAATTCGCCAACACGCGCCGTTGTTCTTCGCGTTACTCGTTCCATTCGCGACTCAGATCGAAGCAATACCGTGAGCGGTCACGGCTTTTCTCACGTCGTTCCTGGTGGCGTACTGGGATCAGTTGACAGGGTTGAAACCATTGAGTTTCTAACGGATCTTCCTGATGTCGTTGATGGCCGGAATGATTGTGGGTTGCCTCTGCAGTCTGGCGCGACCAGGGCAGCATGGGGACGACAGCGGCTGAGGACCAGTGGAGATGAACGACTATGGAGTATCGCCAATTGGGAGGCACCGATCTGCGAGTCAGTTCGATCGGAATGGGTTGCGTGACGTTCGGCCGGGAGATCGACAAGAGTACCTCGTTCGAACTTCTCGATCGTGCTCTGGACCGCGGCATCACACTGTTTGACACCGCCGAAGCATACGCGCGGGGTGCGTCGGAAATTCTGCTCGGCGATTGGATCATGGATCGCGGTATACGCGATCAGATTGTCGTCGCGACGAAAGTGGCTGGTGTCCTCACGAAAGACCGCGTGATCAGCTCGGCGGAGGTAAGCCTGCAGCGTTTAAAGATCGAGCAGATCGATCTGTTTCAGTTGCATGTCTGGGACGCCGTTACGCCGCTTGACGACACGATGGACGCTCTGAATCGACTTATTGAGTCCGGCAAAGTCCGCTGCATCGGATGCAGTAACTGGAGTGCCTGGCATCTGGCGAAATCGCTGTTGCTGTGTCAGTCGCGCGGTCTGCAACGTCTTCAGTCGGTCCAGCCGCCGTATAATCTGGTTGAGCGGGACGTCGAGGCAGACCTGCTTCCTCTGTGTGCGGACCAGCAGGTTGGCGTGATCACATACAGTCCACTCGCCGCGGGTTTCCTGACCGGCAAGTACGGCCGAGGACAGCAGGTACCGGAAGGAACTCGGTTCGACGTCATTCCGGAGCACCAGCCGTTGTATTTCACTCCGCAGGGATTCGCTGCTCTTGATCGCCTTGAACGTGCGGCCCGGCAGACGGGACATTCAATGGTTCAGTTGGCACTTGCGTGGACGCTGGCACAGCCGCATGTCACCAGCGTGCTGGTCGGTGCCCGCACGACGGCTCAGGTCGATCAAGCGTTCGAAGCAGAGCAACTGGCTTTAGACAGCGACATCCGGGAACTGCTGACAGCTCAGGGAACATTTCCGGAGTAATCTGTGGAAAACAGTTGCATTGAGTTATGGAGACAATTGCAGATCAGCGGATTCTGCGTCCTGCAGGACGTCGTTCCGCCCGCCGAATGTTCGGCGATCCGCGACAGCATCATTCGCACGGTCCAGTCTCAGCGAAGGAATTATCCTGACGCGCCGAACAACGTTGGCTTCACTCCCAGCGTGATCAACCATGATCAGACCTTCGCTGCACATCTTGCGGATGACAGACTCCTGGCGCTGATTCAACAGGTTCTGGGACACAACATCCGCATCTCATTCACGTCAGCCATCATCAACGAACCGGGAAATGATCGCGGTGACTGGCACGCGGACTGGCCATTCAATCAGAAAAACGCGGGGCACGTTCCCGTGCCATATCCTGACGTCGTCATGCACGTCACGACCTTATGGATGCTGTCGCCATTCAGCGTCGACAATGGTGGGACTCTGATTCTGCCCGGCAGTCACCGTCGTTCGACGAATCCAACCGCTGGCGACGGCCCGAATCCGCGCGAGCGCTTTCCGACCGAGATCAATGTGACGGGTTCCGCAGGAAGCGTTCTGATCATGGACAGCCGTCTGTGGCATGCGACCGCTCCGAATACAACATCCAGCCCGAGAGTAGCGCTGGCAGTGCGTTACGCGCCGTGGTGGCTGAACCTTGAAGTGCTGCGACCTGAATCTGGCGAACGCAGGCGAATGTGCGATGAAGCCGGACGGACCGATAACATTGTGCCCTCAATTCAGCGTGACGTCTTCGACCGTCTGCCACAGCAGGTTCAGCAGCTTTATCGACACTGGGTTGCTGATGAGAAGCACTGACCGATCGCAGCCTTGCCATCAGTCATGTTTTGGGACATTAAACTGCTCCCTGAAGAATGCGATCACGGTGTCCGGTGGAATCGTGTGGCCGTCGTCGTGGATGTGGTATCGAAAGTTCTCCGGCTTGCCCAGGGCTTTGTACTGCGCTTTATGGACGTTCCTCATAGCCCACCGTCATTCCCGTCCGCTCGATGATATTTGATACGTGTGTGCCATCAGCAAACACTGGCGGCTGTAAATCGGGCGTCTCCCCTA
The DNA here is from genome assembly GCA_963579025.1 of Planctomycetota bacterium. Classification (GTDB taxonomy): domain Bacteria; phylum Planctomycetota; class Planctomycetia; order Planctomycetales; family Planctomycetaceae; genus CAUZFZ01. The sequence goes on from CAUZFZ010000221.1 coordinate 3,689, forward strand.
ACCTTTCGAATTCGATAAGTGTGTATTCCTCGAATAAGACTGGCTGTTCTGTATCCAATGTGGCGGCGCCGACCGGTGGGGAAAACAACTTCTTGACGGACTTTTTGAGGATAAACGCCCCAACGGTCTCGTCCTCTCGGTATTCGAGTGTGCTAAGCCTTGAAACATGACCCTTGTCATTGACGATCGTTACACGTTTCGGAAGGAACCCGATTGCAGGATCAAAGACAAACGCTGCACGCTGCGTGCCGTTTTTTCCCCATGGAATGTCTGCCTCGATATCCCCTTTTTCCGACTTGCGGACCTGAATCTGATTCAACTCCTCAGGGGTGAATTGAAGTGAATCTGAATATGTCTCTTTCAAGAGGTGCAGTCCGGCCTGTCGCGGGTCGTATTGAGGAAGTGACGCAAGTTGTGCCGTAGACTTGATCAAAGCTCTTTTTCTGCCTGGATGATACTTCGTCCAACGATCTCCGTCGCGATACAAGAGTTGTGTCACTGCATCGACCCCATCGCGCATCTCAATAGAGATATGATCGTGCTTGAGCATCTCAAGATAGAGTCGGCGCGTGCTGATGGGTTTGATTGTGGAAGAGCCAGTGCGATTGCCGTTGGAAGGATCACTAGTAGAATCGATCCGCTGTTCCTCAGCGACACTCCTGTCGGCAATCGTGTACTCATAGACAGCCTTCACCGGGCCGAGTTGCTGGTAGTTTGCAGCCATTCCATCCTGCGCCACTCGAATCAGTTTGAGCGCCGTGTCTTGCGGCAGGTCTTTCTGACAAAATGCCGAACCTGACAAAAGCAAGAAGGTAACACAGGCACCAGTGAACGGAGCTTTCGAAATCAACATTCTGGTTCTCCGAGTCGTGTTCGGTGGATGAGGAAAACTGCCAAACGATACAAGCGTAGTCGTCACTCTCGAATCTAGTGTGCATCAGTTGTAACAGGAGATCGCACAAAGCGGTTTCCTTCAGTCTGGGCAGGGGATCACAGTTTACGCCAGAGACGGAATCCAGACAAATGTTCATAAGAGAAATCTAAGACAGACTTACCGCCGTACGAAAACCGAACGCAAGGCCTGACCCCTGCGAAGGTCGTAGGCCGGAACAAGCGAAGCGCAGTTTCGGCACTGCCCTATTTCCCGTGCAACGGGATGCCGGAACGGCGTCGCTATCGCTCCTTGTTGCCGGCCTACTCCTTGTTCAACAGGCTTCCAGACGTGATCTCTGAAACATGATTTATGATGCAGGTTCTGGCGGAATCGTTACCTTTGCGAGGTAGATGCAGGCCTTGCCTTCGTGCGATGAGTAGTAACTAATCCACGGCATCTCGTCGTGCCAGACAGGACCGGCGTCAGCGTTTTGTCCTGACCAGAGCAAACAAGAATGAATTCGAACAGCGTTTTGCAGGCGGGCGTTGGCCGTGTCGTCATCACGCCTCCAGTCGGCATTCGTATGATGGGTTACACCGTCCAGGAATGTGTTTCTGAATCGATCGAACGCGAACTGACCGCCACGGCACTCGTGCTGACTGACGGGACGACTCGGATCGCAATGCTCGCCTGCGACATTCTGTTTATCCAGAGCCCGCACGTGGACCGGATTCGCCAACGGATCGGCGAGGCGATCAGCATTCCCGCGGAACATGTCCTGATTAATACCAGTCACACTCACCTGGGACCAATGCTGCCCGGCTGGCAGGCCGACACACCTCAACAGGACGAGTTGCAGCAACGCTATCTATCGACGCTGGAAGAATCACTTGTTGCTGTTGCGACGATCGCCGACAAGCAACAGCAACCGGCACGAATCGGGGCCGGAATCGGACAGGTCGAAATCGGCGTTAATCGTCGCGAGCAATTGCCCGAGGGAGGCATTGTGATTGGCGACAATCCCGACGGGCCGGTTGATCATGATGCCGGCGTGATCCGGATCGATGATCTGGCGGGGACTCCCATCGCCATCGTCATGACGGCTGCCGCTCACACGATTGTCCTGGGACCGCAAACGTCTCAATTGTCGCCCGATTACGTGGGGCCGGCTCGCGAGATCGTCGAACGTGCGTCCGGTGCACTTTCGCTGTTCTTTCAGGGAGCGGCCGGCAACGTCAGTCCGCGATGCGGGATTGGTTCGGGCGGGGCAGAGCAGTTCGACGATCTGCAACGCATCGGTTCCATGCTTGGTGGTGAAATCATCAAGACCTGGGCCGGAATTCGCACGCACGACCGGCGTGGCCCGCGTCGTATCGTGCAGTCGGTCGCCGCCATCTCGCTGAGGGATTACGAGCCGCTGCCCGCAGCGTGTCTCGAACATTTCCGTGCGGCCAGTCGACGAATCACGCTGCCGATGGCCGCGCCGCCGGATCGCTCGGTGGCGGAGTCGAATCTGGGTCGATATCGCCGGCAGCTTGAAGAAGCCCGAGCTGGTGGCAGTGTGGGAGCAGTCCATGTGGCTCAGCGACTGGTCCACTGGGCCGAACTTGTCATGCGAACGATCGATGTGGGCGAACCAGTGACTCGCGAGCTGATCTGCTGGGGGCTGCGAATCAATGATCTGGGAATCGTTGCCGTCAACGGTGAACCGTTCGCTGAACTCGCTCTGGAAGTGAAACGCCGTTCGCCGCTCAGTCAGACCATCTTTCTGGGATACAGCAACGGATGCCTTGGTTACCTGCCGACTCCCGAAGCGTTCAAAGAAGGCGGGATGGAAGTCAACGAGTCGTACCAGAATTACATGCTGCCCACTCCGTTTACTCGTGAATGGGGACCGGCCGTGGTTGAAAACTGTGTTGAGTTACTGGAAGAACTGGCTGCCACTTAAAGAACGAGGAATCGATGCCCAACGAAATCTTCTCGGACCGAACCGCACTCGTGACCGGCGGTGCTCGCGGGATTGGACGGTCCATTTGCCAGATGCTCGCTTCGCACGGTGCACGTGTTGCCGTGAACTATGAACGGAACGAGCAGGCCGCGCAGGAAACGCTGAGCTTGATCAAGGGGGCCGGGGCGGATGCGATGGTTGTCCAGGCGGACGTCTCTGACGAGCAGCAGGTCGGACGCATGATGGCGGCGATTCGTGACCAATTGGGTCCAATCGATCTGCTCGTTAATAACGCGGGTATTGCCACTAGCACACCTCACGATGCACTGCCGTTCGCCGACTGGAAGCGGATGTTCGAAGTCAACATGGATGGGCCGTTTCTGACGACGTGGGCGGTCAAGGACCAGATGATTGAGCGTCAGTACGGGCGTATCGTCAACATCTCGTCGCTGGCCGGCATCAAGATCAAGAGTCGCATGATCAGTTACGCCACGACCAAAGCGGCGTTGATTTCGTTCACACGACATTGCGCGGAAGCGTTCGCACCGTACGACGTTCGGGTGAACTGTGTCGCTCCCGGACTGACGAACACAGACCTGGCCCGGTCCGCGAATCCGGATATGGTCGAGCAGTTGATTGCGATCACGCCCATGGGCCGCATCGGTGAACCCGAAGAGATCGCCGACGTGGTGAAGTTTCTACTGTCCGATGATTCGAGCTTTGTCACCGGCCAGACGATTCCGGCCTGTGGTGGACGGTGCTGAGGATCGAATGCCCGACACAAGAGCCGACGACCAGCCCATCGAGATTCCGCCGCTGACGGGTCTCTACGCGGAACCGTTCTCGCCGGGCAAGCTGCTTCGCATGATGCAGTTCTTCGGACCGGCGGCGGTTGTCGCCTCCCTGGGTCTGGGAGTCGGCGAGACGATCATGGTCACCGGGCTGGGCGCGTGGTCTGAGTACAACCTGTTCTGGCTGCTGATCCTGAGCGTCGTTGTCAAAGGCGTCTTTGTGACATACCTGGTCGGTCGATACACGGCAGTCACAGGGCAACGCATCGGGCACCGACTTGTCATGCTGCCGGGACCGCGCGGCTGGTTGCTGCTGGTCGTCATTGTCGCGGAACTCGGTCTGATCGGCATGGGGCTGACCGCCGTCGCCAAGCCGTGCGGGAACCTGATCACGACGTTGTTCCAGGACGCACTTCCCGGAAACCTGGAATTCGACACGTGGGTCAATCTGTGGACCAACGTGATCTTTGCCGCCGCGATGGGCGTGAGTCTGCTGAGTTCATTCCACGCCCTCGAACGACAGCAGATCGTGATCTGCGGAGTCCTCGTGCTGGGGACAATTCTGGCCACGCTGCTGGTCCGGCCGGACATGGGCAGCATGCTTGCCGGCGCGATCAGTTTCGGTCATTTGCCGGCCGCTCCGGAATGGGGACCGCAGGCGGCGCGGACCGACTACTCGCTGAACATGGTGGTGATCTTCGGATACATCGGCGGAAGTCTGAGCGGGCACCTGGCGTATTCGAGCTGGGTTCGCGACAGCGGCTGGGGCATCAACTCGCACGCACGGATCGATGAAATCCGCCGGCGAGCGGGTAGCGGACCACGGATTGACTATCTGCCGGACGATCCCGAACAGGCGGGGCGACTGCGCAGGCTCCTGCTGCCATTGAAATGGGACGTCGGCATGGGAGCGTTCGTGCTGCTGATCGTGTCGATGGCGTTCCTGGCCGCTGGCGCCACGATTCTGTTTCCCCGGCAGGAAACGCTGAGCGGAAATTCCTGGGAACTGCTGACGAAGCAGGCCGGCATCTGGCGCGAGATTCACGAGTCGATGGTGCCGGTTTATTACGTGATGATTCTGGTCGCTCTGTGGGGCACGCTGGCGAGTGTGCCCGAGGCGCTCACTCAAGTGACCTACGACTTCCTGTGCGCGATTTGGCCTCGGTTTGAAAAGTTTTCGATTCAGCGCCTGAAGTGCATCATCGTTTCCGGATGCTTTGCGGCTTCGGTCTTCTGGACGTGGTCGGGGATCACCTTTGATCTGATGACACAGATCGCCGCGTTTCTGACCGTGAGCCTCGGTCTGTTTGTCGTCTTCAGTTGCGTGCTGTATTTCAACATGACGCTGCCGCGACTGTATCGCCCGAGCTGGTGGGTTGCGGCGAGTGGTATCGTCTCGGCCATCGTCCTGCTGATGTGCGCAATTGGCGGCGGCGTGGGTCTCGCACGGAAAATGCTTGCGGAGTTTTGAGAACTTCATTCAGGGAACTGAAATGCCAGATCAGGATGTCATTGCAGCTTACGCAGCCGCCCGGCCGAAATCGGCGACCTGGTTCAAGCGCGCCCGTGAGGTGCTTGGCGGCGGCGTCGGGCACGACCTTCGTCACTTCGAACCGGTTCCGCTGTACATCGAACGAGGAGCTGGCGGCCGTAAGTGGGACGTGGACGGCAACGAATACATCGACTTCCTGGGCGGAAACGGTGCGCTCCTGCTGGGACACGCTCATCCGGACATCGTCGCGGCGATTACCGAAGCCGTCGGGCGAGGAACGCATTTCGGCAATGACCATCCGCTGCACATTGAGTGGGCGGAACTCGTCCAGCAGCTCATCCCGTCGGCCGAGCGGGTGCGGTTTGTGAACTCAGGGACTGAGGCGACGCTACTGGCCATTCGAATGGCCCGCGCCTTCACGGGACGCAACCGCATCCTCCGCTTTGAAGGCCACTTCCATGGCTGGCATGACGACGTGGTACACGGCTTTCATCCACCCTTCGATGCCGACGGTTCTCTGGGAGTCCCACCGCATGTTCGCGATCAGATGGTCGCGATCCCGGACGGCGATCTGAATCTGGTCGAGCAGGTGCTGTCACGCGAAGACGACATCGCCGCGGCGATCATCGAACCATCAGGAGCGTCCTGGGGACGCGTGCCGATCGAGCCTGAGTTTCTTTGCGGGCTACGGGAACTCACCAGTCATCACAAAGTCCCGCTGATCTTCGATGAGGTGGTGACGGGATTCCGATTCAGTCCCGGCGGCGCGCAGCAACTTCACGGAGTCATTCCGGATCTCACCTGTCTGGCCAAAATCATCGCCGGTGGAATGCCAGGCGGCGCGGTCGTGGGCAAGGCCGACATCATGTCGCTGTTCGACATCACGGGCGACTCGCATCACGACCGTCATCAGCGAGTGATCCATTTCGGAACATTCAACGCGGCACCGCTCTCTGCAGCCGCAGGCATCGCGATGCTGCGCCGCATCGCGACCGGTGAGCCGATCCAGCAGGCCAATGCCATTACGACAAGACTGCAGTTCGAGTGGAATCAAGTGCTGGAACGGCACGGGATCGCAGGCTACGTCTACGGTCCGTGTTCGACACTGCACGTCTATTTTGAAACCGACGCTGATCGGGTCCGCAACTGCTCGACGCGGGACGATCTGCACACAACCGACGCTGCCCGCTTGAAGGGCATGCCCGCCGAACTGATCGTCGAGTACCAGCGTCATCTGAGGTACCGGGGCGTCGACATCATGAGTTCCACCGGTGGCGTCGTTTCAGCCGTTCACACTCCGCAGGATGTCGAACAGGCAACGACCGCCTTCGACGAAACCATCACAGCACTGCAGAAGCAGAAGCTTGTTCAGACGATGTAAGGACCGTTCGATCTTTAAGTGTCGCCTTTCGCTCCGCGAAAGAGCGATTGATCGGCCCGCTCTTTCGCGGAGCGAAAGGCGACAATGACACTTATTTCCAGGCCGGTCGTAAGTTGGCTTCGACTGCAGCGAAAACTGTTTCGACTGCCCGACGAGCGCATAGCAGGGCCGTGAACGGCCCAGGGACCCGCCCCAGGTGAATCACGTAGCTGCTGTTCGATGTGAGTCCAATCGTCCAGAATGGCGTGGCTCGATTGGGCGAGCTGGAACACGGACTCCAACGAAAGAGAATCCATGCAGCACATCTTGAAGCGACTCGTGCTCGTTTGCGTACTGGCGGTGGTGAGTTGTGGACTTGTTGCTGCAGACGACGCGGCGAAAGTCGACACGGGGGCTGCCGGACACCAGACGAAAAGCATCGAGGGTTGGAAGGTGCTCGTCAGTGATCAGTTACTCGAGAAGGACAAGGATGCGACAGAACGCGCGCTGGAGCTGCTGACCGTGCAGCTTCAGGAGGTCACTCGTGTGGTGCCCAAGGCTGCTGTCGCGGAGCTGCGCAAAGTGCCGCTCTGGTTTTCTCCGCAATATCCGGGTGTGCAGCAGCGAGCCGAGTATCACCCTGGTGCCGGCTGGTTGCGTGATAACAAACGCGACCCGGCAATGGAGAAAGCGGTGGAATTCACAAACGTCCGCATCTTCGAGCGTGAAACCAAACGCATGCCGAACTTTGCGCTGCACGAACTGGCGCACGCTTATCACGACCGAGTGCTTCCCAAAGGATTCGGAAACGAGGAGATCAAAGCCGCTTTCAAGAATGCCAAATCGAAGGGCCTCTACGAGCAGGTCGAACAACGATTTGGTGACGGACGCACCGCCAGCGTCCGCGCCTACGCCATCACGAATCCGATGGAGTATTTCGCCGAATGCACGGAAGCATTCTTCTCAACGAACGATTTCTTCCCGTTCACTCGCAAGCAACTGGAGAAGCACGATCCGGAGATGTTCGCACTGCTTAAGACCCTTTGGGCGCGTGCCGCGGATGACAAGTCGGTTAAGGCTGCGGCGAGTGATCAGGACTGAAAGCGGCTGGTTAGATGTGGTCCGAGCTTCTGCGCGAGATTTCGAAAGCGCGCTCGGCGCATGTCGGACGATTGAAGAATCCACCGAGGCGGTGCCTCAGACCGAGAGCGGACGCCAAAACAAGGAACACTAATCCGCACTAATTGACGCTGATGATTCCCGTGACGACTGTCGCCTGGATTAGCGAAGATCAGCGTCGATTAGTGTTCCTTCATTCCAGGGATGAAAGTTGCCTCCAGGTTTCACTCACATGCCATTCCAGTTCGACAACACCTACGCGCAACTGCCCGACGCATTCTTCGCCTCGATCGAACCCACACCGGTCAGTGCGCCGCAGATGATCCGACTGAATGACGACCTGGCTTGCCAACTGGGGATCGACCTCGGCCGACTCGATTCGCCGGAAGGACTCGCCGTGCTTTCGGGTAACCAGCTCGCGGACGGGTCCGAGCCTCTGGCGATGGCTTACTCGGGGCACCAGTTCGGCGGCTTTTCACCCCAACTTGGCGATGGTCGAGCGATTCTGCTTGGTGAGGTCGTCCGCGATGACGGCGTGCGTTACGACATTCAACTCAAAGGCTCTGGCACGACGCCCTTCTCACGCCGTGGCGACGGACGGTCAGCGCTTGGTCCGGTCTTACGAGAATATATCGTCTCCGAGGCCATGGCGGCCCTCGGTGTCCCAACAACGCGTGCGCTCGCTGCCATTGCAAGCGGAGACACGGTGCAACGTGAAGGCCCCACACCCGGTGGAGTATTCACACGTGTTGCCCAGTCACACATTCGCATTGGCACATTTCAGTGGTTCGCCGCCCGAAATGATCAGGACAACTTGAAGGTCCTGGCTGACTATGTCATCGAGCGGCACTATCCCGACGCGCGGCACGACGACAATCCTTACGTTGCTCTTCTTCGCGGAGTGATTGATCGCCAGGCCCGGTTGATTGCCCATTGGATGCAGCTCGGGTTCATCCACGGAGTCATGAATACCGACAACATGTCCGTCTCGGGCGAGACCATCGACTACGGCCCGTGCGCCTTCATGGACAGTTACCACCCGGCAAAGAAATTCAGCTCGATCGATCACCAGGGACGTTATGCCTTTGCCAATCAAGGTCCGATCGGCCAGTGGAACCTGACTCGCTTCGCTGAGACCCTGCTGTCTTTGCTTGCGGACGATCCGGATCAAGCCGTCGCCGAAGCAGAATCCGCCCTGGACACGTTTAGCACGATCCACCGAACCGAGCTGGAAAAACGATTTACCGCGAAGATCGGGATCGAAGGTGGCAACGAGGACGATTGGAGCTTGGTGGAGGCTTTACTTGCTGCGATGGCCGATGAAGAGGCCGACTTCACGCTCGTGTTCCGCCATCTTTCCGACGCACTGGAAAGCGGCAACGACAACGCCGTCATCGCCCTGTTCAACCATCCCGCAGCGATCATCGAGTGGCTGACCGCCTGGCGGGCACGGCTGCACAATTTCGACCGCAGCCAGTCCGTTGCCTTGATGCGTCGAACAAACCCAGTCTTCATCCCGCGCAACCACCGCATCGAGCAAGCCATCCAGGCCGGCAACGGTGGCGATTTCGCACCCTTTCATCGCCTCAACGATGTGCTTCAGCACCCGTTCACCGCACAGGCGGAGTTCACCGAGTTTGAAGCCGCACCGGCGCTCGATGAAGTCGTGCATGCCACCTTCTGCGGAACGTGAGACACCCACCTGCGCCGGTTTTCGGTTTGAGTAATAGAGAACCGCACATTAGCGACCAGACGGCACCGCGATCCCCCTCTCGCGGCGAATCCACGGCCCGCTCACTCTGCCATCTCTCGGCGCCGGGCCTGCCCCCGTTCGGCGACCTCGGCTCCGCGGGGGAGCCCGGCTCGGCGCGGGTCTCCCGACCCCGCCGACGATCGACCGAAGGTCTCCATCGCCACGGCCCGAACTACAGGCAGATGGCATTCCGCCAGGGAGACCTGCGGTCCGCTCCTCGGCGGGGTCGGAGACCCGCGCCGAACGGAGTGCACGATTCTATCTGAATGGAGAAATCGATCCGAATTTGCCCCGACTGACGCGTCCTGATCCGATGTGGTTCGAGACTGTCGGCGTTCACGTCGAGCATCGCTGAAAACACTGGCAGTGCCGAATAGTGTCCGGGAAAATATTCACACAATGTTAACTTGCGCGATTTGGGTTGTTGAATTACAAGCCTTGCATGTCACGCAGAAAGGAAAACATTTGCGGCAACGAGAAGTCTC
>CAUZFZ010000222.1:0-13403 GCA_963579025.1 Planctomycetota bacterium
AAGTGTGTGGGATTCGAAACCGCGCCGATGCGATTGAAATCCAAAAGCTACTGGTCCGCATGTTCCCGAGGTGGCGGTCTGGTTGACTGCAATACAAAGACTACGGCCGTGAGCCGGGCTGGAAGGCAACCGTTCAGCGAGATGCTGCTGCACCCAACGAATGTTGGGAAGTCGGGCCATGAAGACGTGGCAGTGTCCCGAATGTAATGAGACGCATGAGCCGCAGTTCGACAACTGCTGGAAGTGCGCCAGATTGGAAGACCACAAGCCAGGCAACAGACGCAGGCAGCCGCTTTTCACGCTCAGTGGGTTTAGTTGGCGTCGATGCGTCTTGATTATCCTGATGTCTGGCCTGCTCTACACCGTTGCATACGGCGCACTTTGCTCTCGCCAGATCACCTGTCGCATCGCTTCAACGGCAGGACTGTTCGCATTCCCCAACCGAGTTGCCGCCTACTCGTTCTTTCCACTCGTTCTCTACGAACATCAATCTCAGGGCATCACCGGTTCCCTGGTCGTCATTTCACCCGTCCCGGTGGAACACCCTTCGTTTCACCGATCTCTCGAAGTCGACGACATGGTGTTTTTCTTGCGCAGCGAGGGCTCACAGTAGCTCCGCCAGGAATACGCAATCATGCTCCCGGAATGGTACAAACGTCGGCTACGAATCTACGAAACCGTTGGCTCAGTCTCTCCCGACCTGGGCCGCCGCCACGCTGTCGGCCAGACGCCGTGTCTCGGCTTTGTCCTGAAGAATTTCGTTCGCCAGTAGTTTAAGCTCTCTTAGATCGAATGGTTTTCGCCGATAGACAGACACGATCTGCCGTTTCAGCACTTCCCGGTGATTCACCATTTCACGAATGTGTCTGACACGTATCCATTCTCTGTGATGTACCTCCCGCTGGCGCTGGCGCTGGTACTTGGCGTCATCAAACCCTTCTGCAGCACCGAACGCGAACGAGGCCGCCGGAAGCTCGGGCGGCTTGTCAGGCAATTCATACCTCACGGTTTCTTTCAGCCCCTGCAGATAGACCGTCGCGGCAGCCTTTCGTCTCTGTGGAAACGAGTGATTCCCTGTGAGCACGCGCAACGCGTCTCCCCAGTAGGCCTGAAGACGCAGACGCCGGGAGCGGTCGAGTGGAAGGCCGAGGGCTTTTTGCGCAAGGTCAATCACTCGACCGGGCTGCTGAAGTCCACTCTGTGCATGGATTGTGGCCAGTTCGAATTGCACCAATGCTCGATTGGCAGGAACAAAGTGGCCATCCAGTAGTTCGCGAGCCTGTTGCTCAACGGCCGGGAGATTCGTCTCGTGACCGTTCATCATTCTTCTCAGGTCAGAGAGTCGCGTCAGCCATTCTGCGTCTGCCTGACGCTCTTCGACAGGCCGGTCGTCAAGTGGCCCTTGTGGGACATCCGGATACGGGATCGCAACCTGATCAGCGATTCTCGAATCGGCCGGCAGAGGTCGATAGAGCACGTGAATATTGAGTTGTCCGTCGCGATCAGACAGGCTGACATTCAACATGGTGGAGTCGCCGAGCAACGGATAGACGGTTCCTCCTCCGGTCACGTTCCAGTTAATTTCACCAGTGAGATCGGCCTTCGAAACTCCTTCGCCAAACGAGTCGACCCAGAGCCGAACATCCTCGCCGATGCCAACGTCAGTACGGTTTCGAGGTCCGAGTTTCGAAACGGTTTCATGCTGGACTTCGCCCAGGAGAACCTTCGGAACCGTGCTGTCGTCCGCTTCGGCTGATGCCGAGATCAACTGTCGGCCGAAGACGGCAAACGCGAAGAGACCGAAAAGGGCTGGCCACAGCAGCCACAACGATTTTCTCTGTCGAGTTTTCATGCAGGTTTCCCGTCGCTGGATTGCGAGTCTTCGAGTCAAGCGAACGATCGCGCTACTTCAGCAGGTTGCTGGCGGCGCGTCTGGTTTCATTGTGGAGGAGTCGGTTGGCGGCGATCACCTTGATTCGCGCGAGCGCGAAACTTCGTTGACTGGGATTCCGCAACCGCGCCAGTTGTTCCAGCGTTTGCCGTTGCTCCCACTCCTGCTTCGAATTCAGAGCCTCCACGATTACGTTCTGCCCGTTCGTGTCGCCGAACAAGAGCAGGCCGACGGCGGCTCGGATGCGGATTGGTAAGACGTTGTCAGTCAGCAGGCTCTTCAAGACGACGGCGTTCCTGGCACGATCCGATGGCGGTGCCGCAGACAGGTGTTCTGCGGCTTCCTGACGAGCGTCCCTGTCCTTTGAAGCTGCCAGTGCGCGATAGAATTCCTGAGACAGTTCGGGCCCGATTTTCGCGACGGCTTCCAGGATGTGCCGCGGTCGCAACAACTCTTCCTGACGAACTGGATCGATTGGCGGATTCAGCGATGCGGACTTCAAGTCGTCCCAGTCCGCAGCCAGTGACTCCAGGTTGCTGATGCGGTCGTACTGCGACCTCACGACAGCAACCGCTTGACTGGTTCGAAAGCCAGACGCGTTCGAACGTTTTTCATCGGCCCTGGCTTCAGCGTAAAGAGTCGCGAGAACCGGCAGCGCGGCCCTGGCTTTGAGTTCCCCAAGTGCCCACACAATGGACGCTCGTGAAAGTCCGCTTTCCAGGTCAACCGCTTGAACGAGCGGTTCGATCGACGACGCATCCTTGATCGCACCGCAGGCGCGAGCGGCATTGGACCGCACGACGCGATCATCGCTCTTCAAGGCCGCATGCAACTGCGGCAGCACGTCAGGACCAGCCATGCGAAACACATCACGGGCAAAGTCACGTTGCCGTTGGTCGTAACTCGTCGCGTCTCGGACCTTCAGCAGGATGTCGATCGCTTTGGGATGACGTCGCAAAGAAGCGCCCAACTGCGGAAACACTGTCTCGCGATAGTCGTATTCACCGAGTCGAGGTGGCGCATTGAGCAACCACTCGAACACCTCAGGAGTGGCATGGGGTGCAATGGCCCTGTGCAGATTTTTGGCTCCTGTCACGGCGCCGATCGACGACCTGGCTCCGAAGGGATAGTTCCCCGAATTCGCATCAATGACTTCCTGGAGTCGTTTGATCTCAGGCACGTGTCCGCGCCGGACGAGATCCAGCGTCGCCAATGCGCTGATCTGCAGATCTGAGTCCTGAAGCCGGTCACGCAGCAACGGGACGACTCGTTCGTCATCCGCGTTCCGGGTTACGAAGTAGAACGCGGTCGCGCGGAGGCGAGTGTTTTTCTCATTCAATTGACTGGCCATCAGCGGTAGAAACCCGGCCGGGGCTGCTTGTTGAATCCGGCTGGTCGATGCGATCGCGTTGGCTCGATAGAAGGGATTCTCATCACGCAGTGCTATGGCCAGTTCCGCCGGAGTCTGAATCATGACCTTGCGAGTTTCAGCGTCGGCCAGATGGCGTGCCGTGAGAGTGATGTGCAGCCGGGCACCGATTTCCGGGAACGTTGGATGGGACACTTCTCGATCGGAGATCACGAGCCCCCGCGTTCCGCACAGGTAGACCTTTCCCTTGTGTTCGACACGCTGCGTCAAGGCACCGGCCAGGAACGGAACAGTGCTCCACCTGGCTTTCTCACGCGGTCTCGCCTCCTTTTGCGTCAGAAGCTTCGGCTCAACTTTCGGTCCGAATCGATGCGCCTCTGGATCAAAGGCCAGCGGCGGGAACCGCCGATATCGAAGATTCCCCGACGAGTTGTGTCGCAGGTACTCCGTCCCGAACACGAGACTGAGTTGCCTGCCAGCGTGCCGCACGCGGTCGACCTTGCCAGTCGGAAGACCGTCTTCCTCCATGAGCGTCGTGAAAACCGACGTCGTTGAATCGAGCACAGCCAGGCCGCCTCCTGAGTCGCCCCAGGATGTTGAGAAGTACGTTTTTCCGGATGCCTCAGCGGCTCCAGTCACACGATTCGAGCACAGTCCATCCGCACGAGTGAAGACGCGTTCGACGCCACGCTCCAGGTCGAACTGCGCGATCCCAAGTGAGGTACACAGCCAGGAGTGCTCGGTCCCGAAAACGATCGCTCGAACCGTGTCCCCGCGAATGGAACTGGACCGTGGTTCTGCCGAGACTCGTCGAATGCCGGCTTCGTCCGGTTTCACGAAGAACAACCCGCCCACGCTTTCCTTGACCTCATGCTGAGCCGAAGCCACGGAACGTGGGCTATCCTCGTGAGGGTACTCGTAACGACTGTGATCTTGTCGCGCGCCCAATACCCGAGCGCCATTTGGCAGAGTGAGAACCTGCCACTCGCGCGAATAAGGTCGACCAAACGTCTTCCGAAAGGCATCGAGCTGATCCATTGCACGAATCGCGCCGACGAGCGACTCGTCTCCGTTACGAGCAGCGCGCTGTGCTCGAAGTTGCTCGGAAAAATTCTCCACGACTTTCGCAATCGGAAGCAGCGTGAGCCTGGCTTCGTCCAGGACAAAGGCTGGCCAGTCCACGCCGAAAACCAGCCGGTCACCATGCTTCCCGTAGAACCTGAGCGGACTGTTGATCAACTCCTGCTCTTTCTTCACCGCGACCGGAATCGTCTGAGTGGCCAATGTCTCGCGATCGATCAAACAGAGTCGGTTTCTCAATTGATCATTGACCCAGGCGTTGCCGAAAACGCGACCCTCGATGATACCGACGAACCGCACGGGCTCGCGTGGTCCGACGCGACGAGGAGCCGACCATTCGTCCGAAATCCGGTCGTAACGCCGGACGCCAACATGATTACTATTGGCCCAGACATAACGGTCGTCCACAACGATATTGGAGAAGCCCGCCCACGAAGTGATCTTCAATTCTTCGAACGACCAGGCTCGCAATGCGAGCGTCCGGGTATTGAGCCGCTGCACGTTGCGATGCAGGCCGATCCAGAGGTCGTCGCCGTCTGCCGTCAGCGTGTAGACACTGTTGTCGAACCAGTAATCCATAGTGCCCGGAAAGCTCTTTCCGTAGCGATCATTCTCCCTGACATCTTCGTGCAGCCATTGATGCGCGACTGACCAGTCTGTGCGGTTGATCCGAAATAAACCTTTGGGAGATCCCACCCACAGGTGCTGCTTCATGACGACCAGCGACCGGGCCGCTTCCCCCAGCGCGATGCGTATCACCGGCTGCCCTTTAAGGTCGTGCACGGCCACGCCCCAGGGATGTCCGGAGTAAACGTAGCGGTCGTCATGCGCCAGCGCGAGAACGTTCTCGGTCGATGCAACGAGCTGTACGCCAGCCGGGAGGTTGGCCCAGACAAACTCAACGGCCGGTTTCGGATTGCCCTTCGCAACGCGTCGCTGCAACTGAGCACGAGCGCCTGCCCACACGGAGTTCTCAAGTGCCGCCTTCAACGACGCAGTTTTCTCGGCGGTGTCGGCATGCTGGATCGCGACGGCGAGCGCAGCATTTGCACGCTCAGGCACACCGTTCGAACTGCGATATTGGAACTGACTGAAACTGGCCAGCTCAAACGGCTTCTGGCTCCGAGCGATCCGCAGGCTGAGCGCGTGGAGTTTGTCGAACTGTCCCGCGCGTTCGTAGATCCGAATCAGCCGATACGCCAATTCGAAACGGTCTTTGAACCGAGTCTGATTCCGCCCTCCCTTGCCACGTCCAAACGCCCATTGGGAGTCAGACTCAAGCAGCAGCTCTAAACGCACGACGAGCTGCGGCCCGTCCGTCACTCCGTCCAATTCCAGTAACTCCAACTGAGACTGAGCGTCCTTCGGATTGGCAGCGACCACGGCTTTCAGCAGTTCGCGAAAGTGCTCGTTGCCAGCCGTCCGAAATCGCTCCTTCCACTGAGGGAGTTCATGACGCGTCGGTGACTTCGCAATCGATGCGGCGGCGGCTCTTCGATCGCCCAGGAGCCAATGCAGATTCGCCCGGACATTCTCGTCTTTCGCTGCGTCGAGTTGTTGCGCGGCCCACTCAAGTAGCTTTTCCGACTGTTGAGCAACGCGGTGCTTGCGACTGAGGTTCTCGAATGACCGGTAGTAACTGGATGACGGCTTTTGCAGGACGAGTTGTCGAGCCACGTCGAGTGACTGATCCGTCTGCCCCAGCGCGGTATAGAGCCGTTCGAGTTGCATGAGCGTAGTGGTTCGAAGGTTTCCATTCTGATTGCCGTAGGCGACCGGTATCGACTGCTGGGCCATGCCGCGTCCGATGCCATCTGCTTCCAGTGCATCAGGCAGATTCCATTTGGGAGGCCTGGCCTCGTCACGTTGAAGCAGAGCCAGCACGGTTTCGAATTCGCGGACGGCATCCTGCGGTTTCATGCTGCCATCAAAGACCGTGGCACGACGAAACGCGGCACTGACTGGATCGAATTCCGATGCCGCGGTGAATTCCAACTCCGATTCTCGTGCCTGATCAGGCTGGCCCTGCTGCAATCGAATTTGAGCCAGGACGCGTCGCAGTTGGTTCTGTCCCGCGGCAATTCGGTCGGTGATCTGCTGAACAAGTTCCGCTTCATGCCCAGAGGTTTTGAGTGTCCCGTATGTGAGTCGAATGAATTCCGTACGAGAGATGCCCGATGTGCCGTAACCGCGCCCCCGCCCCCACCGGCGTCTCGACACTTGCACAAAACGATCGGGCAAACCACGTCCTTCGGTATCAGTCACGGGACTGCCGAAATCCAGTCGGTTCGGATTTCGATCCATGTCGATCTGCAGCAGAGCCTCCATCAATACGTCACGAGCCGTGTTGACTGCGTCTCGCCGCTGCAGGAAAAAGGCGTAATCCAAGGCGAACTGCAAACCCAATCCACTAAAGCCAGCCGGACGGACGACGTGCCTGTTGGTCCCGGTTTGCTGCCCCTTGTCGTCGTAAGTTGGCAATTGAACGACGTATGGTTGAATGGCCTCTCGATGAAGTTGCCACACGCGTTCGAACTCTCGACGTGCGTCGCCCCACGCTTCGAGCGCGATGAAGCGTCGAATCAGCCAGTTGTCGCGATGGCTGCCAGGTCCAACTGTGAATGACCCGGCTGGGTTTCGTCCGCCCCTTTGATGTTGTTGCGCTGGAGGTTCAACGAAGTATTCATCGCGCGGCAGTACGCCCTGCTCCCAACCCTGTTGCGATGTCGTTGCAATCTTCGCAGCGACGTCCTGATAAGCCACCAAAGCTCCGGCCTTGTCACGCAAGGCCAGCAGCAGATCGCCCTCAACCAGCCGTCGTCGTGCTACCGGAACTGCCGGGGCCTGATCGTGCAGCAGGGACAGAAACTCCTTCGCGTGTGGCCGCCCAAGTTTGACCGCCGCCGTCTCACCACCGGATAGCGAGAGGTACTTGAGGAACGCCGCCTGAGTCTTGTCCTCACTCTCAAGCTGCCTCGCCTCATTCCACGCGACCGCGACGGAATCCGGTTGCCCGCCACCGAAGAACGGCCCCTGAGAGTCTGCCGACCGAGTGGTTAAAAAACATCCGAAACAGAGGAGCCAGAACGCGGCGAAGCGCGTTCGCGGGACCACTCGGTCAACGACGTGCAGCGTCCATTGCAACAACATGCCCATGATTCGGTCTCCGTTGATTGAGCCATCCCATCCGCGAGATCTGTCGAGGGCCTATCTTGTCGGACAATCGGACTCCTGGCGACCCACAGTTGTAAGAAGATTGTCACAAGCCAGCGGCACTACGCGTAGTGGTGTGGCGATCGTCAACTCCGGTGTCGACTGAGGACTGGATCGACGCCCGTTCGTAAACCACGAAATCGGTGTTTCGTACGTGCCGGCGGTATTGCTTGACCCCCAACAGACTGTGGCTTCCACAAGAGTCCACTTTGAAGGCAGCTTCACGGGCGTTCTTCACGCACCCGGTCCATCGGTCGACCACAAGTTGACCCAGGTGACGCACACCGCTGATGCGATGCGATGAACGGCGCGATAAATGTAGACGCCGTGTTCTTGTGAAACGGCCATTGACCACGATCAGGTGCTCTGGCATTCTGGCGATCTGACTTGCTGGGTCGCATTCCCATCTAATGCGATCAGCAACGTGAACTCGCTCAGGAGGCGATCTGCCATGTACGAATCTCGGAATGGCGACGGAAACGAGTTTGAAACAAACTGGACTGTCGTTTATGCAGTCGCTGGCCTCGTGACTTCCATGATTCTTGTTTTCGTGGCTGGGTCGGTCTGGAATCCACGAATCCCGGTGCTCGCTGAAATTCCGGTACATCGCCGACTTACACAGCTACAGCCGGAGGCGCCTTCATGCGACGTATCGGAGCCGGAAACTAAAGCCACCACTCGGGCGCTGGCGGAAGTGACCTCAGTCATTCCGAAAACTGACGTGACCACCTCTACTCATGAGACGGAGACCTCACCCAACCTGGTTCACAGCGAATCAATCCCGGCTGAAGTGGTCGAAGAGCTCGCGACGCATGTCGCCGACACGACTGTGGCGATTTCGGTTGCTGAACCCGTGTCGTCCGAAGAACTGCTGGCTGAAGTTCAGCTCGCATTCATCTCGAAGAACGACGTCAACGTCGCGCTTGATTTACGAGAGCAATCCAGGGAACTGGATCCCCTCGCCAAAGTGCTGAAGACGGCACCTGAATCGTCATCGCGAAGGCGTCCTTTGACGCTTGGAAACGGGCAGTTCTTCCATGAGCTAATCCGGGAATCCGAAGAGATTCGAAAGAGAGACATTGGACTGCTCTTCGTCGGCGCGGACGATTGCAAACTGGGTGAGAAAGACGTGCCAGTCGCGGCTGAGGTGTCGGTCTTGCTGGGGAGAGCGCTTGCCTCGGGAAGGCCGACGTCAGCCACCGGCGGGAGTCAGTCGGCCAGTGTCCAGGCTCCGTACGTGGCGCACGAACTTCTCCATACAAAGTCCAAAGACTGGCAGCGACCCGAAGCCGTCGGAGCTCTTGTTCAGATTCTGCAGGTGCAGCCTCAGTTCCTCCGGGAGGAACTCATTCGATTCCTGTCCCGTATCGACGGTTCGGCCGCCGCCATGGCACTCGCCGAACGTGCCATGTTCGATACATCACCAGAAATTCGCAAAGTTGCCAGGCACGCGCTGAGTCTGCGTGGATTAGGCGATGTTGTGCGCAATCGTCTGCTCGGCGGGTTTCGTTATCCCTGGCCACCAGTTTCGGCGTTTGCAGCACAGGCTCTAGTCGAGCTTGACGATCAGGAGTCGATTCCAAATCTGATCGAGCTGCTTGACGCACCGGATCCGGCAGCAGCGTTTCTGAATGACGAGGGCAGTCCAGTGAAGCGTGAACTGGTTCGGCTCAGCCACATGAGAAACTGTGTGATCTGCCACGCCGCAGCGTCGAGTAAGGATCCCATCCGTGGGTTCGTTCCGACACCAACACAGTCTCTTCCACGTGCCTATTATCAATCACGGTCCGGCGGATCATCATTTGTTCGCGCCGACATAACATATCTCCGACAGGATTTTTCCCTGATGCATGATGTGGAGAATGCTGCGCCATGGCCGGAATGGCAGAGGTTCGACTATCTCGTACAGACTCGCAAATTGAATTCAGAGGAGCAGGCCAGGTTTACGTTGATGTCTTGTCGTGATGGCAGAAACGAGCTCGATACGAGAAGTTCGTCCCCACAGCGGGACGCAGTTCTGTTCGCGCTGCGAGGGCTGACAGCACAAGACCACGGGGACACCAGCGATGCCTGGCGCGCATCGTATGCGCCGATTCCAGCAGACTGACGCAGTTGAATTCCACCGACAGTCCACCGCGGGATTCAGCGCGATCGCGTGAGCCACGACCGATGTCGACACGTCACGAAAGAACATGCACTTGGACAGGGAACGGTTCCGGCAGGGGTTAAGAGCGACGCTTCACGGAAAGGACCGGTAGTCGAGTGCCGCGACCACCGTTTGTCCGTAGTTCTCCGTAGTTGACTCGAAACGGCCAGGTCAGCTGCCTGATTCGAGCCAGATCAGGTTACTCAGCACGATTCGTGTCGCAGGATTCGCGATGTATCAGCTTCGACTGAATCTGTTGGCCGCACGCGCAGGTCCAATATTGTTGATATCTCCGCTAAGCCTCGGGTACGAATAGCGTACTCGGCTGAATTGCGTCGTTGACGCGCGATCCAAGACGCCGTGGCGGCAGTATTGTTCAGTCTGCTGTCCGTGGGCTCGAGTTGCGGCCACGTGCTGCGACTTGTCAGTTTTCAATCGACAGCATGGTGCGGAATGCTTCGCCGGTGACAATTTTGAGCGTTGTTAAAGAAACGACATAGCGAATCTGTGCATCGATGAAGGCGGCCTCCGCGGATGCGCGGCGACTTTGAGCTTCCAGGAGTCGTTCGAGTGTCGTAGCTCCGGTCAGTTGTCCCTGAGGTACCAGGTGCCAGCGTCGCTGCAGGAATTCACTCTCGGCCTCGCTGGATTTCATCGCCTGATACCGCGCCAGCATTTCGCGATAGGCGGCTGGGACGGTCCGCGACGCAACTTCGACCTCGGACAATGCCGTTTCGATTGTTGCCCGAAACTCGTGCACCGATCGGCGCAGTTCCGCGACCTCTCGGTTGTGACGGGCCTTGGCAGCTCGACCTCCGATCGGGACTTCGAACTGCAGGCCGACCGAGAAGCCGGGTTCTCCCTGGTTGAACTGATTCTCCCAGGCCCGAAACGTTGTCGAGTCTCCGTCCAGACCGGCGACGTATGTCTGCAGCAGCAGGTCCAGTCGAGGGAGCAGGTCCTTTCTGGCCGCTCCGGCGCGAATGCCCGCCAGTCTGACTCGCCGATAGGCCTGCAGAATATCCGATCGATACTGCATCGCGGCCTGCAATGATGCCTGCAGGGGGATGGAGTAAAACTGATGCGTGGGTGTGTCCCGCGGGACCAGCTCGATCGTTCCGCCGGGTGGAAGCCCCGCTGAACCGATCAGTGTTCGCAGTCTCGACTCGGCGTCCTGGATCGATGCTTCCGAGCGATACAGGTCTGAGAGTCGCACATCCAGTTCTGACCGCGCGCGGCCGAGCTGCGCGCCTGTGGCGTCCAGGTCGCTTCTCGATCCCAGAATGCGAACCAGGGCGGCAACAGTGTCATACGCGCGGCGCTGCTGCAGATGGATGGCACGGGCGCGGTACAGTGACCAGTAGGCGTTATGCACGCCTGCCAGATAAGACTGGAGCTGTCCCCGTAACTCTTCGGTCGTGATTCCGGCGTTGATTGTTGCAATGACTGTGCGCGCCGCGTTGTATCCTTCGCCTGAGCCACGCAGCAGAGGTTGTGTGAAACTGAGCGTCAGGCGGGCCGTTCCCTGCGGAGACGGCGTCAGGAATTGCGAGTTGTTGTCGCGATAGCCGCTTTGCTGCGAGACCTCGACGTCGGCACCGTTTCTCAGTCGGCGACGGACGCCGGCCGAGTTCGACACGACATGATCCCGGAATCGACCAATAGTTGAGCCTGTTGTCAGCTGATCACCGATGGGATCGCTGTTGTCCTGATAGCGCGATTCCAGGAATGCCGTCCAGTCGAATTCGGCGTCGGCCTCGACAATCCGCGTCGCCTCGACAGGACCGATGGCCCGAATTGCCTGGACCTGCGCCGCGTTCTCGAGAGACCGCAGGATGAGAGAATCGACGCTGCACCCAATCGCGCGAGCTGATGGCCACATGGGCGACACTGCTGCCGCGGTCCACCAAGGACGGAACCCCGCGGTTATCCCCGAGAGCTTCTGGCCCGCCGCAGGAACCACTCGGCTAAGAGGCCGCGTGGATTGGGCAGCGTGTTGTCGATACCAGTCGAGAACGGTATCGGGATCCGTGGCAGTCGAGGGGACCTGGGCATCAACGACAGGAGTGTTCAGCCAGTGTGGCAGCTCTGGCACATAGCCCGGCACCGTTGCCGGTGGCAGGGACTCAAGCGGAGCCACCGGCGCGACAGAAGCGAACGGAGGTCCCGAGTGGCTGACTGCCGCACCGGCCCATGTAGATGTTCCGGATGTCGCAACGATTCCGGAAGTTGTCTGATGTGAGGCTCTCGAAGCGTACGCCGGTCGTGCTGCATGGAATCGATGGGTGACGTTCCGGAAGTCTGGCTGATACCCCGGCCGAGGAAGAGACGCGCGCGGCATTTGTCGCATGCCTGACACGAGACCCGGCCCGGCGAAGTACTGGCCGGTCGCAGTTCGAGTTTGACGATACGGCAGCGGCATTGATGGCTGATGCCATTGGCCCGGCGGCCGGGTCCTGCGGAATTGCTGGTTTGCTGGCGGATATCCCCGGTACTGCAGTGGCCTGTTCGTGGCGACTCCGGCATTCGAATGGGATGCCGATTGCGAGGACTTCGGCGACTGTTGTCCCGGTCGCCACACAGGTCCACGTGCGGTGGGCGTGCCTATCGTACCTGTTGAATCCGGACGCCAGACCTGTTATCCCGTCAGGTCGGCCGCACTGCCGGCAAGGTACGCAATGCCAGCGACAAGGACGGCGCGGTGCACCAGTCCTCCACAGAGCGACCGGCCGGCGAATGCGCCGGACTCGTCCGCAGTGTGCGGCATGCAGGATCAACTTGGACAGAAGGGGACAGGCTGAGGGCCGGTTGAACAGGCAGGAAATTGTGTCACAGAGGAGTCGTGACCTACCGGCCGGTGGAGATGAGAGCTTGGAAAATACGAGTTGACCGGAATCTGGTCAACGGCGGTTCATGAGACCGCAAACACCGCATGACTCGGTGAGAACACCAAATGACGCCCGACGTCGCGGTCGTCGAAGCCAACTGGAAAGCAGCATGGCTGGCCCTCACACAGAAACCGGGTTGAGAAGTGTTGAGTGACCTCCCAGAGAATGGCCTGCGCAAGTCGAGACAATCAGAGCCTCAATCTCGGCTGGTGTCAGAGTGGGCCGGGCCTCAATGAGCAGCGCAGCGACGCCCGCCACATGCGGAGTGGCCAGCTAGCCCCGACCAACGGACTGCCGGGAATGCCCACTTCAGGGGGTTTGAGTGCGGGCCTCTTCCATGACGTTGAGAAAGACCCGGTAATCGCCGTCCGTCTCAAACAGCTTTGCCCGCCCGACAGCGCGATTGAGTACGTGGTAGACATAGCCGCCAGTAGCGTCTCGCGGGCGTCTGGGCATGATCGAAGGGGTCGGGAGTCTTTTTCTTCGCGGGATCATCGTGAGACTCTCGTTGCTGACTGACGAAGAGTATCCAGACCGCACACTGTTCCACCAGGAAAAAGACTCCCGACCCGAATGGCACTGCCGGTTTGGTAGCAAGGGGTTACGTCATGCGGCGGCTTCGAGTTCGGCCTGGAGCTGGTGTCGTGGTTTCTTCATCAGAGCCAGAATCTTCGGTCTGCGTTTGTTGGCGCGCGGTTCGACGCGGCCGTCACGGTGGCCCACTCGTTCACTGGCGGAAGTCTGCTGTCCCAGTGTTGCCATTTCGTCACTCACCCCGATCACCGCGCACAATAGCCAGTTGGTAGCCAGAAGCTG
>CAUZFZ010000223.1:0-13113 GCA_963579025.1 Planctomycetota bacterium
CTCAATCCACTGCTCCATATCGGTGTACACCCTTGTCCCCCACAGCAGGTCGGTTCAGACGATTTCGGATTCTCCGAAAGTCTGATTCGACTGCTACAGGTGATCATCTGGGCGCTACGCTTTTCATTCGACCGCCACTCACCGCCCGGCGCTACGTTTTCTAACCGGCGTCTACATGATGTCGAGACAACGTCTTCCCGATGTCTGGCTGATGTCGAGACAACGTCTTTCAGTCAATCGCCGCACCGATCGACAGCACTTCCGGGCCGATTGATTTCAGCCATCCGCCCGGGTAGCTTGGAATCACTGCGTTTCAGGCTCACTCGTGTGGGCCGGGGCCCGTGGTTGCACGACACAGCCACGGGCTTTCTCATGCGCGGGTGCTGCGTCAGCTCACGAAGAACACGTGATGCAGCTCTTCGACCGCTGACTTCGGCTCATCATCCGCATCCGGGACGTTGCCCGGCGGATACGCGAAGTCAATTGCCGAGTCGCAGAATTCCACAATCAGCCGGCCGATCGCTCTGAAGAATCGCATGGATCACGCCACTTTCTGCCGCTCGCTGTGTTGCTCTGGGGCCAGTTCGCGCATGGCCCCGATAAACTCACTGCCGAGAGCCGCTCGGCTTCTGCCGTTCGGTACGCCGACGCCGTTTCGGATCATGTAATCTCTGATCCTGTTCCGCTGGTCTCTGCCGATGCCGATGCCGATGCGGCGGCCGAAATCCTGGATATCCAGGAACTCGTCCGGGTGGACTCCGCGGCTCAGTCCGCATTCGCGAAGTATCCTGGCCAGGGGGCCCGTCAGGAGTTCGGCGAACGTGCGGAATTGGGGTTCAGTGGCTTCGGATTCCATGAGCGTCATCCCCGGGATTGTGCGTCCATCTGCCGCAATGTAGCCGGGCTGAACCACTCGGCAACTGATGATTCCGCCGAATCCCGTGGCCGGTCAACACTCGCCAGCCGACACAGGGCTTCCATCTTTCCGTCACCCTCGAAGGATTTAGACGCAGCCGCGGACGCACCCAGCATCAACCGGGCCAGGAGTTCCTGCACACTGCCCACGTGCGGCATCCGATCTACGAGTCGTTCCAGGGATTCCCAAATCCGGAACGGCAAAGTGGCTTCGAATTCTCGCGTTTCCAGTGCATCGCGAGCGGCCATGATTTCGTCCCAGTGCTCTTCAAGTTCGGCTTCGTCTGCCGAGTTCAGCCGGTCGTAGTTCCATGGGGTATCCTGCATCGGGCGTCCTTTCGAATAGTGATATTGGGAAGTTCTATTAACGGGGCAGCACGACCGTCGCGGACCCGGTCACTGTAGAAAATCTGGCCGATCACCTTTGTTTGTAGTCACGCCACCTGGCTCAGATGACTGCTCTTGGATTTCTTCACCAGGGGGCTGTTCTTTGGCAACCGGGTCGTCGTCGTCCTGCAATGCTTCGGAGAATAGCTCTGTGGTTTCGGCCATGAACTGGCGAACGGAACCGATTGCCGTGTTGCAGTGCTCCAACGCGATGCCCCGAGCGGCTGCCCGGTCGCTGGATTGGCTGGAAACTTCGTGAACGATCTGGTCGAGTTGCGCGTGCAGCTCAATCGCTAGAGGGCCGATCAGCTTGCCGAACTCATCCACGGTCAGCAGCTCACCAGATTCGGTCATTCGCTGATCGGCCAGGATCAAAGTCGACTCTTTCGCGAACCGCTCGGTCCAGGTTTTCTCGCTGCCGGTCACCATTCGCTGATATAGCCACTTCACGACCGGGGAGACGGCGTACGCGCCGGCCGCGTTCGGCGTCATCGGGCACCCCTGTTTCGCCCACGCGTCAAGTTTGCGGACGGTGCATGACCGGCCCGTGATCGACTTAACCGCAATCGCGAGCATCGCACGTGATCTGGCTTCAATCATTTGCCGTCCTCCAGAAGATTCACTCCGGTCTGCTCATGCACGGATTCAATGGTCTGCCTGAACCGCTCAGGCGTCGCACAGAGTCCCGTGAGCGCCTTGCGGGCTTCGATTCGGATTCGTCGGGTACGGGCTCTCACGGCGATTCTGATGGGGTCGACGTCGCCGTCTGGCTGGATTGCTTCCGGCAGAGTCGCTTCGAGCTTCTGGAGTTCCTTGACCAGGTGGACGACAAGGTTTGCACATAACACTTCCCCAGCTTCTCGAGGTAGCAGTTTCGCGCGGGCTTCGATCCGCGTCCGGCTCTGTTTCAGGAATCTCTCCTGCGAGCGTTTCGCGGCCCAGCTCGGTTCATCGGTCTCGGGGTTCCCCGCGCGGGCGAATAACCACGAGACGAGTTTGGCAACGTCGTAGCCGTGCGGGCCCTTGTCCAGGGGTGCTCCGGAAGCGCCCCAGTCTTGCAAGCTTTTCCGCGAACCGACGGCACAGAAGCCCTTGCAACTCGCGGCCAGTTCGCTTTTCGATGATGCGTAAATCATGCGGATTCTGAGCCTTGTGAAGATGGGTATTGAGGGCAGAACGAGGGGAAAATCATTCAGTAGCTACACGTTTAACGCGATTACAAAACCACGGCCCCGTTTGATCGGCCCCAGAGGACCCGCCGATAATGGGGGTCGCCTTGCCTCCGATCGGCCGATTCCGTGCGTCAGGAGTGACACGGGTCCGGCCTGTCGATGGCTCCTTGTCGGCACCCCCAGAATCTGCGGGTCTGATGTCCGGTCGCCGTGTTTCATCGCGGCTTCCTTTCCACGTTGGTTGCTTCGATTCTCTGATCAGTGGCAACTGTTTCACTTCTCCGACGTAGGTTCTGTGCAACGTCGTCGTCGTTGTACGTTGCACGGGGGTAAGCCCCCCCCGTGCAACGCTACGTGAACATGGCGTTGAATGGTGCAACGACGCTACGTGCAACGCATCGTGCAACGCTCACTTTGCACCCCCAAAATCTGCGGTTGGTGAGTCTGGATGCACGTAGTCTTCATTGATGGCATACCCCGAGTACCGTGGACCACCGCCTTTCGGCATCACGTCCGACACCATTTCGAGCTTCCCTTCCGCCGTCATCGCCTCAAGCAGATTCGTGCATTTCCGCTGGGACAGATCATCCATTCGACCGTGGACGTGCCTGGCGCTCACCGGCCGCCCGTACTCTGTGATGATGCGGCACACTTTGTTTTCGTGGCCCTCACGGTCCGCACGTTCCCGGATGGCCCGGTCTCGTTCCTGTTTGGCCAGGTTCTCTGACAACTGCTCCACCTGAACGTCCCAGATGCGTCCGCCTTCGGTGTACTGAGAGCCTTCGTCGACGTTGACGATGTACTTGCCCGAGTGGGCGAATCCGCCGGTTTCGATCTGCAGTTTGTGCTTTCCGTCGCCTTCGTAGTCTTCAAGACGACTGATCAGCATCCACTGACGCATCCATGCGGCGAAGCCCGCCCCGCTGATATCGTCCCGTGTCGTGTACCGTGGTCCGCCACCATGGCGACGATCACCCTTCCGCGTGTGATGGATGCCAATGAGAGTGACGCCGCAATCCTTCGCCGCCTGACTGATGCGATGGAGGTAAGGCCCCATCGCCATGATGTCATGGCTGTTTACCGGCTTGGATGCTCCGGCCGTGACGCACAAATAGAATGGATCAATGATCGCAACTTTGATTTCGTGCTTCAGCCATAGCCGCTTGAGGGCTTCGATGTGTCTGTCGCTACCGAACGCTGGCAAAGCCGTGCTCCACTTCAGATTCGAGAGTCCCTTAACCGGGTCAACGCCTCTCGCCGGAGCGATTCGGTTAAGCAAATCCTGAATCTCGCCCGGGTACGTCTCGCCGACCATGATGAGCACATTAACCGGCTCCTCGACTTTGAATTCCGGCACCCCGAGAAATTCCTTTCCCGCGGCTAAAGACACCCCGAGGTCTACGGCTAAGGTCGTCTTCAGCGATTTTTCGGGAGCCACGATCATCATGCACATCCCGTCTTGAACGACTCGGTCGCAAAGGTAGCGGCGGTTCCAGTCTTGGCGGACGACATATTCTGAAGCCAGTACTGGAAACAGCTCATCTTCATCAAGCGAGTTTCTACTATCCTCTCCGCCGAAGATGTCGCCCTTAACCGGCTGCGGTTCGAATTCAGTCTTCGCCGTGGCCAGGTTGAGCTCGGTTAAGGCTCCCGCGACGTCCGCACCCCGTTCTTTCAAAATCTGGAACAGCGTCGCCGCGGTAATGCCGCCGTCGACTTTGCAGGAGTCCCAGCGTTTATGGATCGTCCCGTCGTTGAGGTAATGGGGGTCGCCATAACACCATTCGACAAAGTGATCCCTGGCCAGGGCATCGCCGCCCGTGGCCGCGTGGCAAGCCATCATGAGGTCAGCCCATTTGCCGCCACCTTCGCCGCGGAAGTCGCACGGGTTAAGGCGCGTCAGCACGATTTCCAGTTGCTCGGCAGTCAGCTCCGCATCCGACGATGTCTTGGAGTCACTGACCGGCCGGGTTAAGGATTTCAGCAAACCGGCCGGTATCGTTTCGGGGGTCGTTCCGAGTAAAGCGGCTTTGGTGGAATAGCTGCCGCCCTGCCAATGGGAGCTCCCCGCGACGACGACGTATTGTCCTTCGCGGAGAAACTCGATTCCGGGGTAAGCGTCGATTGTCTTGCGGAACTCGCCCCCGGGCGGCTTCCGGAAGTAAAGATGACTCCCACCGGACGGGTTTGTAATAACGGGGGTCTCGGTTAAGTCGATTCCATGATCGACGCACAGTCGCTTCAGCGACTCCCGCCCGTCGACCTGGTGCCCGGTCTCGGTTTTCGCTTCGACATCGATGACGATATCCGTCGGCCCCAGAGCCCAGCCGAGACTGTGCCCGTCTTCCAGGTACGCTTCCAGTTCTTCAGTTGAGTGGCGGGACGTTCGCCAGCCGGTTTTCAAGGGGGCCTTCGATGCCGGCGAGCCCTCCTGGTAACGTCGCAGCGGGAACAACCGAGCCCGCAGAGCCCGCAGATACCAACTCAGGGTGGACGCTGATTGTGTTGCCATCATGCCTGGCCCCCCGTAACCAGGGGCGGCATCTGCCAGGTGGCTGCGTTTGGTGTCCGGTCATCTGTCCAGGCGTCTGCGGGGACCACAGTGGAAATCGGGTGCCCGGTATCGCTTCGCTGGACCGAAACGCCGAACGATCGACAGCGGCCATAGTCCTTCAGTGTCCAGGTCGCTTCTGGCTCGGCGGGACGACTCCACCCAAACAGAGAAGCCCGGCCTTCCCGGCTCGCCTTGTGGATAAGCGACACTTCGATGTCCTGAAGCGCTCCGGTAACCCAGAACAGGTCGCAGCCATAGCTGGCCATGCGGAAGCTCAGCAGCCTATCAACGGATTCTGCGGATGCTGGTGCCTGACTCCCGCGGGTTTCAATGACCAGGGCTCTTAGATGGTTCTGGATTGCGAGGTAAACCAGGTCGTCGACTGCTGCGGGATGCGCCAGGTCCCAGCTTCCCGAGTACCGGACGAGTCGACCGCTGACGTCGGCGCGTCGATCGGTGCTGAGTCGTCGGATTGCATCGGCCAGGGCCGGCTCGCAGAGCGTCTCGCTGATGATGCCCACCCGATCCATAACCGGGTAGACCAGCGATCCCCGGCTTATCAGCGGCAGACCGGTCGTCAGACTGATCGACAGGTCGACTGCGTACCAGGCCCTCAGATACGGGCTCAGATAGTTGCCCCCTGCGACCGTGAGGCGATTCTGCGGGGTACTCCACTGGCCAGCGTTTACAGAGTTTCGATTTTTTCGGGGTCGCCGCGAATGTGGCTTGCCGAATGGAAAGGGGGCTATCAAGGTACGTGCGCCTTTACAGGATGCGTGCCGCGGGCAAGCGGCACAGGAAACACGAGCCCCGATGATCTACGCCGGTCGTCGGGGTTTCTCATGCGCGGTCAGAGGAGGCCAGCCGCTTCAAGTTTTCGCGACGTTCGCTCTGAGCGGTGTGCGTCGTCAGGTTCGGCAGTGGTCGCACGTTTCGCGGCAGTGACCGCCTGGAAGAACCTGGCCAGGGATTCCTCGCTGACCTGCATTCTGCCCCCAACATTCAGGGCTTCGAGCTTCACGCCGTTGATCCCGTGAGAAATCCAGCGGTAGACACTCTGAGGGGATACCGCGCGGCCGGGGACGCTGCGGGCGGCTTTGGCCAGGGGCAACATGGTTTCGCGAAATGGATCGATCATGATTCATGTGTCCCGTTAGAGAGGTTGTGGTAACCAACAGAACGCATGAAAACAGACCCTGGTCTGGCTCCGGTCTGGGCTCAGTCTGTTTTTGTAGACTTGCCCGTTTTGTGCAGAATTACTTTGTCGGCAGTCGCTTCAACGCGCAGTGCGATCCCGCCCGGACGAAAAGCCTTGTTCAAAGTCCCTGCGTGGTTCTTGACACTGTCTCGGGAATAGTTGTGTTCTTTGTCCCGCCACAGTGCTTCGGCCAGGTCAGGCCCGTACCCGCAAACCCACTTGCCCCCGCTTGGACTGTCCCACAAGGCACTGATCAATCGGAAGGGCATCGGCGTCAGTCCGGTACAGAAACCGTCGCCATACCGAAAGCCATTCGGCTCAACGGGACCATCGGGGGTTGCGTCCAATTCGCATTCTCGCAGCGAACCCCTCAGGCATTCGGCGAACGATTCGGACTTCCGTGCAACCGAATACATCGGATAGTAGACATTGAACGTACTGCCAGCCGGTTCTTTCACGATTCGTACGTCGGCATCCTCAGGGATGGCGGCCAACAGCGAGTGTGCCCAGTGCTGGCATGATGCCCCCGGGTAAAGAAACTCGGTTTCCTTAGGTAGAAAGCCGCCCGGATTCACTTTTCTGAGGAGACTGTCGCCACGTTCCATCAATGCTGTGAGCTGGGACGAAGCGCGTTCTAACTCTTGGTTTGAAATCGTGCTGCGGAGGCTCTTCACCACGTTGAATGTCACATCTACGATCGTCGGCCATTCCTTTGGCGGTACGTCATCGATAACCGAATGACGCGCGTCGCCGAAATACAGTCTCGCCAGAATCGCGGGGAACTCGTCCCACAACCGGCCGAACTGTTCTGACAGCCGCTCAAACTCGTTCTGCAGGTCCATCGCGCCAGCTCCTGTCCCAAGAGAGCCGGGCGACCGGCCACGTCGAAGCGGGACAGGGTGCTTCCACAGTGGCCGGTCAATGCGAGGATCAGTCGCGACCCGGCAACGATCGAATCCTACCGGCGGAATCGTTGAATCCGAGATTCAGAAACTGCCGGCCGGGGAGATTCTTCAACTCTGTAATGATCAACCCATTTCCGCAGCCACCTGACGGGCCAGGTCCGAATCCCGTTCGGCGTAAATCTGCGTCACATCGGCACCAGAGTGACCCAGAACGACCTGTGCCGCTTCCAGGCCGAACCGCCGACGGACTTCCGTTGCTGCCGCGTGCCGCAACTGGTTCGGGTGCCAGCCGTGAGCTTTCCGCCATTGCTTTGCCCGGGCTCGCAGCTCTTCCCGTTCGGCCACTGGCATCCTGCGCCTGCGGGCTCGCAGTTCCTTCGACACGTTGCTCCGCAGTTCCCGCGGCATGTTGAATGCGTACTCACAAGACCTTTGAATCGCCACGGAGTAGGTCGAGTTTCCGTAATGGTCCGACGTAGCCGCCCAGTGACCTGAAATCCGCGGCGAGAACAGATACTGACTCGGATCGTCCGTCAGGAAGTCCTGCAGCAGTTCTTGCGCTTTCGGGCCAAGTGGAATGATCCGCTCTCGCCCGTGATGCTCAGTTTTGTGGCTGTCTGGCCTGTATTCCCAGACGGGCCCGGTCATCTCAATATCGCAAGCCCGAATTGTCAGGGCTTCACCTGGGCGCATTCCAGAATACCACTGCAGCCGAACCGCTCCCCAGATGGGCCTACTCATGAACGGCGAACACGCATCGACAACTTCCCAGGCGACGGGCATGACCCGTTCAGATTCCACGGCCTTCGATCGACCTCGCGACAATCCGGAAACGCTCTGCAAGGACATGAGGACGGTTGCGGGGACCAGTTCCTGACTCGTGGCCCACTTGAAAGCCCGACGAATGCGGCCAATGTTCTGGTTGATGGATTGGCGCTTCCATCCCAGGGAGATCATCTCATCCCGGACCTGCTGCAATTTCAGCGGCCCGAAGTCCCGGGCCCGCGTCTTGCCGAAATCCGCGACCAGGATTCGCAGGGCCGCCCGTGTGCAGCCGACTTCGGCCGTTTCCTTGCCGTTCTTCCGGTAGTATGTCCGGCAGCGATCCAGGTAGCCGATTGCCAGCTCATCGACGGTCAGTGAGAACCGATCGACATCCTTGCTCTTGAGCCAGTCGGCTATCAGCTCCCCGTAGAGTTCAAGCGACTCAGGCTCATTGTGCGGCCCGAGATAAATGCACTTCCCGTTGATGCGGACGTAGGCTTGTCCGCTCGGTTTGTGCAGCAGGTAGCCGGGTTTCTTCTTCCGCTGTGACATGGCTGAAATCCCCTTTTCGCGTACAGAAACGCGTAATAGTGGGTTTTCGCTGCCATGCCGGGCGTCCGGCAGGTAACCACAAGTTGTGGCTCAGCAAGAACTTACCTGAAAGTTGCCCCGCTAGGATTTGAACCTAGACTAATAGAGTCAGAGTCTATCGTGCTACCGTTACACTACAGGGCAATGTGTTCGATTCGACACACTTGATCGGTGAGTATAAATCGTCCCGGACAGGTCGACCAACAGAAGATTCTGAACTCTGGGTCCACCGCATGCTTAGCTTGACGCGCGAGATGCCTTCGCCGGCGAGACGAGTCCAAGGGAGACACCGCTGCGCTTCGCGAATCGCTCTTTGCTGCCATCTGGCAGGTAGCGGAAACCCACGCGGGTCGGCTTATTCGACTCGGGATCAATCAGAGCAACCTTGCAGACCCGCAATGGCATCTCGATTTCCAACCGGCCACCCTGAGGGCTTTTGGGATGTCCGCGTTTGATGTGCTTTCGCACAACATTAACACCCTGGATCGTTACGGTGCCCTTATCGCGATCGACCGCGGTGACCTGCCCGCGCTTACCGCTGTCGTCTCCGGAAATCACTTCGACAACGTCGCCTCGGCGGATGTACATCGCTCTACTCTCCAACTTCGTTGAACAGCCAGAACTGGCTGCTGTCACTGATGTTACGCAGTTCTCCCTGCTCAGAGCCGGGAAAAACGCAGGAGCATAGCCAGACAATCGGCGACTGGCAACGCTATCGATTGAGGCACGACTGAAAAAGCCGCGACAACAGGGCTTTAGGCGAGCGGCAGATGAATTCTTACCCCGTAGCTGGATTCGCAAGAATTCAGGCACTTCGGGAAACTGAATTCTTGCGAATCCAGCTACAGACGCTGTGAGCACTACTGCACGGCCTTTGCTGCTTCTTCGGCGGCTTTGACGGCGTCGGCCGCTTTCTTCGTCGCGTCATCGGCCGCTTTCTTCGTGTCCGTGACCGCTTTCGCGGCAGCGTCTGCTGCTTTTTTCCCTTCATCGGCCGCCTTCTTTGCCGCTGCAGCCGCCTTCTTCAGGGCTTCGTCGTCTTTCTTGTCGTCGGCCGCCTTCTGAGCTTCGGCCGCCTTCTTTGCAGCTTCGTCCGATTTCGCCTTGGCGACGGGGGCTGCCTTGACCGCTTCTTCCGCCTTTTTCGCGGCTGCCGCGGCTGCGACCTTCGTTTCCTCGACAGCGACCTTTGTGTCCTCAACTTTGCGTTTCGCTTCGAGCGCCGCCAGTACCTTTTCACGCACGTAATCTGGAACGATCACAAGATCGGGCCGAGCTGCTTTCAACTTCTTCACGCCTTCGATGTCGACCTTGGTCTGCCAGATGTACAGCTTCTTCAGTTTCTTGAGCGCGGCGACGGCCTGAATGCCTTCGTTGGTGACCTCGGTGCCGTACACGTTCAGGTATTCGAGGTTTTCGAGTTTCGCCAGGTGCGGCAGGCCCTTGTCGGTGATTTTCGTCTTCTCAAGGTGCAGTCGCACGAGACCAGTCGTGCCCGCAATATTCTTCAGGCCATCGTCATCGATGCCGGTACCACGTGCGTTCAGCGAGTAAATGAACGTGCGACCCTGCAGCGGTTTGAGGTGATCGTTCTTGACCGTCTCGGCCGCCTTGTCTGCCAGGTGATAGCTCACCTCGACGCGATTGTCGTTTTGAGCGACTTCCAGTGTCGTGCCGCCAAGCTTGCGGATCTCTTCGAGTGCCGCCTTGTCCGCGTCCGTCAGTTCGATCTTGATTTCCTGCGGTTTGTCCTCGTCGCCTTTACCCTCGTCTTCGGCTCGCAGGCCAGGGACAGACAGGACCAGCAACGCCAGCGTGGAACTGAGTACTGTTGAGATTCGCATGACGGTCTCCTTCTGAACTGGTTCGTAGTATCCGCATTCACGCGGTCGACCGCGGGCCGTTTGCGGCGGAGTTCGATTCACTCCACATCCAGGCAGGTCCCGATGAATCGGGTGACTGCGAGCGGATTGTATCAGTCCATGTTGTTGCGTGAAGCGGTCGGGCCTGCCAGCGGCTTCGCGACCTACCAGATCACTGGGACCAGCCACACGCACATCGCCATGAACAGCAGGCTGAGCGGGATACCGAACCGCAGGTAATCCGAAAAGCGATAGCCTCCAGGACCGTAGACCATCAGGTTGGTCTGGTATCCAAACGGCGTGGCAAACGCGGCGGATGCCGCGATCATGATCGAGATGATCAGCGGTCGCGGGTCGACGCCAAGCTTCTCGGCCGCGGCCATCGCGATGGGAAAGACGAGCACTGCCGCAGCGTTGTTCGTGATCAGTTCGGTGAAGAGCATGGTCACGAAGTACAGCGCCAGCAGAATCATCCGCTCGTTGCCGCCCGCCAGGTCGACGAGTGCGTTTGCGATGGAGTCGGCGGCTCCCGTCGCCTTCATGGCCTCGCCAATGCCGAGTGCTCCGCCGATGACCAGCAGCAGCGAGATGTCCACACTCCGACGTGCTTCGCGTCCCGTGCAGCAGCGGGTCAGGATCATCGCTCCGCCAGCGACCATCGCGGCGGTCATCAAATCCAGCAGACCGACCGTCACGACGACGACCATCGCGACCATGATCAGTAGCGCCACACGAGCCTGAGCATGCCGAATCGGGGCGGAATTCTCGACGCTGCTGACCAGGAAGAAGTCTGGCGAGTTCCGCTGCTGACTTGTGAATCCTGTGTGCGCTTCGAGCAGCAGCGTGTCTCCCGCTTTCAGGACGACGTCGCCAAGTTTTGCATTGATCCGTTCACCACTGCGTGCGATCGCCAGCACGGCGGCGTTGTAGGTCGTTCGGAAGCGACCGTCGCGAATCGTCTTGCCAACCAGCGGGCAGCGGTCCGAAACGACGGCTTCGATTAAGCAGCGTTTGATCTGCGGCGAATCGAGCTTGAACGTTTCGTCGTCCGGGGGAATCAACCCACGGAGTTTCTTCAGGTCGATAACCGATTCGATGATTCCGACAAAGACGAGGCGATCGCTCGCGTGCAGTTTCGTGTCCGGCGGCGGAGCGGGAATGACCTCGCCGTCACGGTCAATCTCAAACAGGAACAGTCCCGGCAGATGTCGCAGACCAGCTTCCTCGACCGTTTTTCCTGTCAGTGGACCGCGATCGGCAACGAGCATCTCGACGGAGTATTCGCGCGGGTCGTCGGAGAGACTGATCGCCGGACGACGATCCGGTAGCAGTTTCGAGCTGAAGACAAACAGGTATCCCAGACCCAGAATCGCACACGGCAGCCCGACCCAGGCCAGTTCGAACATGCCCAGCGGTGGCAGTCCGGCCTTCGCAATCTCGTCGTTGATGATCAGGTTCGTACTCGTGCCGATCAGCGTACACATCCCGCCAAACGTTGCCGCGTAGGCAAGCGGCAGGTAAAGGCGCGATTGACTGAAGCCCGTCTTCCGGCACAGGTCGTCGATCACCGGAAGGAACATCGCGACGATGGGCGTGTTATTCAGGAACGCACTGAGTGCCGCGACCGGCGGCAGAATTCGCAGTTGAGCCTGGGCGATTGTTTTCGGGCGAGCGATCAGCCACTGCGTGATCAGCAGCATGGCACCTGTCTGCGACAGACCGGCGACGATCACAAACAGCACTCCCACAGTGATCAGGCCCGGCGATCCGAAGCGGGCGATGGCTGCTTCCGGCGTCGGTAGCGACGTTTTGAGGGCCGGGTAGAGCGCGCGATGCACCTGTCCAACGACAATCAGCAGCGTCAGGCTACCGAGAGTCAGCAGGTCGGGCGGACCCCAGTTGCGCGCCAGACCGACGATCAGCAGGCAGACAACGCCGACAGTGAACCAGGCCTCCCAGGTATCCATGTCGCTTTTCTGCCCTGCAGGAGACCACCCACCGACTCCGTGTCAGTGGAATCATGACCGAACGTTGCTCGCCTTTCGGCGGCTGAATCATAAGCGTCAGGTCGCGCAGTCTGCGACACAGGTTCCCGGGGACGAGTTCGTGGCGATTTCGGTCCGGATTCGAAAGCGGGCACATCGCGACCGCTGTGTTCTCTCGACGTGGGATCGTCGTCGTGCAACAAACCGTTTCGGCAGACATTGCCGATTCCAGTAGTTCCGTAGCCGAAGTCGCGAGACTTTGGCCACGTCGAGAGTCACGGCGAAAAACCAAACTCTGGCGAGTTTCGCTAGTGCGTCTGTGAAGGCGATTGATTAGTCGGGTGAAAGTCCCGATCAGGGTATCGTTGCTGCCCTGTAACCAACAGCGGTAACTGCGTCTGTGTGAGCAGAGGTGGAGAGCAACCTGAGGTGAAAGACCAGTCCGTAACTTGTGTGCCCCTCGTCAAACTCAAGACGGTGATTCGGCCAAGCCTGTCGGGGAGCTGGCTAGCGAAGGTGAACCCTTGACCGCACAACACGTCCCGGACGAGGCCCGACTCCGGGTGGCGGATTGACTTCCGCAGGGCGGTGCGGCAGCGACAACGGTGACTCAATGTAACGTGGTAAACCGAGCGTCGTGAAATGGCAGGAGGGTGGTTGGAGACGGAATGGTCGGAATGTCAATCGAGATAAGCAGGGACACCTGTCAGTCTCAGAACGTGGACAGTCCCGTCGTTAAGAATGGCAGTGAGGAACGCTGCGTGATGAATGTTCCAGGC
>CAUZFZ010000224.1:0-13093 GCA_963579025.1 Planctomycetota bacterium
CGGTCGAGTCGAACCGCGCGTCAACAAACGCAGACCGAAAGTTCTGGCTCTAATGAAGAAACCAAGACACCAGCTCAAGGCCGCCGCATGACGTAACCCCTTGCTACCAAACCGGCAGTGCCATTCGCGGCAGGCACCTTTTCGTTGTCGATTGGAAAACTGGTGACGTGACAACACGCTTTCCAATTCCACGAGTACCGATTCGGCTGCGCTGGATGGGCGACAGTCACCTCATGATGCTGGATGGTTCGCTCATTGATCTGACAAAGCAGTTAGTCGTCTGGAAGTACCAGATCGCCACTGCAACATCTGCACTGGATTCCCCTGACACAAGACTCTGGACGGCAGATACAGGCTTGAGACCCGGCAGCCCGACCACGCTCGCCGCGTGGACGTTGCCTGACTCAGCAGTCAGTAACAGACTCAGCCAGGCGGACCTGAAAGTGAACATGCTGATGGATCCGGGTTCGACGGTCTCGGTGCGGGCAACTGTCACCGCGACGTCACCGAATGATCCAAACCTGCAGGCCACGCTGACGAGCAAACTGGCTGAGCGACTCGAGAAATCCGGCCTCAAAGTCGCGGGCAACGCGAAGTTCACCGCCGTCGCTTCTCTGTCACTCAACAGCACAGGCAAGACGGAAACCTATATCACGACAACAGGCAACGGTTCCCCATTCTTACTCATCGGCCGGCTTCCCGCCGATGCAGTGGAAACTCAAGTTTCTGAGCAGGAACTTGTCTTCAGCGTCAAGCTGGTCGCAAATGGAACAACGATCTGGGAAGGCCCACCAACAAGCGTCTGCAACACACAGGCACAACAATTCAAGACGAAAGACAACGAATCGATTCAGGAACAGCTGGACCGGCAAATGTGGTCCCAGGCCGAATCTGCATTCAGCAGTGTCACATTCCCGGACCGCGTCTTTGACCCGGAAACAAGCAGTGGGTTTGGGACATCGACGCTGCTCGATGGACGCATGACAATAAAGGGTCGCTGACAACCAGTAATCTCGTCACATCGACAGCAACCTGAGAAACGCCATGAACCCGGTCCTCTTTCTGATCACTGCCGCCGCCCTGGCCAATCCGGATCAGTGCCAGCCAGAGAAATCAGTCGAGCGGCCGAACATCGTCCTACTGCTGGCCGATGATCTTGGCTGGACGGGACTCGGTTGTTTCGGCAGTGATTTGTACGAAACACCATATTTGGACAAGCTTGCCGCAAGCGGTGTCAAACTCACAAACGCTTACTCTGCATGTACGGTCTGCTCGCCGACCCGGGCGTCCATTATGACTGGCATGTATCCCGCACGCTTACGACTGACCGACTTCATTGCCGGTCAGAATCGGCCATTCGCGAAAATGCAGATCCCCAAGTGGACCAAACACCTGGAATCACGTCACACGACGATCGCCGAAGCGCTCAGGGCAGTCGGTTATCGCACCGGTCACATCGGCAAATGGCACTTGAGTGCGCGCGGCGTTGCCACCAGGGTGACACAGCCGACCGATCATGGTTTTGACGTTTCCTACAGCAAGCCAGCCGGAACAAAGGGATACATTCTTAAGCAGGGGTCGTTCAGCGAGTCGGGCAGTAATTACCTGACGGATGCTTTCACCGACAAAGCATGTCAGTTCATTGACGAGTCGAAATCGAACCCGTTCTTCCTGTACTTCGCCTACAACGTTCCGCACACCCCGATTCAGGGCCGTAAAGACCTGGTGGAGTATTTTCAGAAGAAGGTCGATCGATCTGCGACACATCGAAACCCGACGTACGCCGCGATGGTCGCCAGCCTGGACGAAAGCGTCGGACGTGTTCTGGCGCAATTGAAGAAGAACAACCTGACGGAGAAGACAGTCATCGTTTTCACGTCCGACAACGGCGGCCTGACCCAGCGTTATGGCAAACACGACGGCTTCACCGAGAACCTGCCACTGCGACGCGGCAAGGGCTCTGCGTACGAAGGTGGTGTGCGTGTTCCGGCGATCGTGCGGTGGCCTGGCGTGACCAAAGCCGGCCAGGTCTGTGACGAGCCGATCATGACCACCGACTATTTCCCCACCATCCTCGAGATGGCAGCCGCACAGCCGGAATCAACCGCCAGCATCGACGGTCGCAGCATTGCACCATTGCTCAAAGATGTTAACGCCGAGCTCGATCGCAACCTCTATTGGCACTACCCGCACTATCACGCGGGAGGCGACGGACCGTACAGCGCAGTTCGATCGGACAACTTCCGTTTGATCGAATTCCACGAGGACAGCAGCATTCGATTGTACGACTTAAACACTGACATCGGCGAACAGACCGATCTGGCGACCAGGATGTCAGACAAGGCTACCCAGCTACGAAGCGACTTGCATCGCTGGCGAAAGTCGGTCCAGGCACAGATGCCAACGAAGAATCCAAACCACGACCCAAAGCGTTCCACGCAAGTCGTCAGGAAAGCGAAGTAGCGCTCTGTCAAAGGTGAAACTCAGGGTCGGTCGTTTGTAGCCGGAGTCGCAAGACTTCGGGACTTGTCGGGCGAAACCGAATTCTTGCGAATCCGACTACCCTGAAAGACTGGTTTGACACAGCCCTAGTCGCAATGATTCCTTCAAAGCGGTCATTTCGAGGACGGACATCCTCGAATTGTCTGCATAGAATCTGGAGGTCGTCGACCTGATGAGGTCAGTCAGCGCCTAGGGTTTCCACAACCTGACGCCGGAAGACTGCGGCATGGTCATCGACTTCCTTGCCGAGAACGTCGACGACCGTCAGCTATCCATGAGATTGCTCGGCCCTTCACTGAAGAAGTTGCTGTATGCACGAGGTGAAGGGATTGACTGGCAGCCCATGATCAAGAGTCAGTTGCAGACGCTTGGCAGAAAGAACGAAGCCAAGAAGCGACTCGACTCGAAAACCAAAGACCTGCGGCTAATGGAGAAAGCGATCCAGAAGCATCTCGACTCTGTTCAGAAGCAGGAGCAGGAGTGGCAGAAAGCCAGTGGCAAGAGTCGGGCCAGTTTCTATCGCTGTCTCAAACGATACCGGGACGAACACGGCAGCTAACACTGAATACGACGTGATCCCGCTGTGACAGTCTTCTTCAGGTGACGCTCACCTGCCCCTTCTATTTCCCAACTGCGGGGACGTTGTGCGCTCAGTACAGATGACACCGGC
Source organism: Planctomycetota bacterium (assembly GCA_963579025.1). GTDB lineage: Bacteria > Planctomycetota > Planctomycetia > Planctomycetales > Planctomycetaceae > CAUZFZ01. The sequence continues at coordinate 3,173 of CAUZFZ010000224.1, forward strand.
TTCGATGGTGTCAGTCAGCAATACAACTTTTTGTTACGGAGCCCTTGATGTGCGAAGTCAAAGCCAATGCCAAATTCTACGGCCACAAATTGAACGACATTTCGGTGATCAACCCCGGTGAGTGGTTCGGAAAAACGTGGCTCTTGGAAATCGGCGGCTCGTACACGCCGCTGTTTGTGATTGTCGAAGCCGACAGCGTCACCGATGCCATCGACGAAATCGCAGACAGCGACAAACACGGCCATCACATCTTGGTCGCCGACGACAATCTGTTTGACTACGACCCTGAATCCTGCCACTCCCCGCCCGGCGCTACGTTTTCTAACCGGCGTCTACACCGCCACCAGTTCCGCTGCTGTTGCATATCGCAGGCTGGGGTCTTTCATCAGGCATTTACTGCAGATTGATTCGAGATCGGCAGACACGGACGGGTTGACCTGACGGACTCGCAGCGGCTCTTGCTCGATCACCTGCATCAGCGTGTCCAAGACGTTGGCCGCCTGAAACGGAGGCCGCCCAGTCAGCAGGCAGTAGAGAATCGCGCCAAGCGAATACACGTCCGCTTCCGGGCCGACCAGTTTTGTGTTCCCCGACGCCTGTTCCGGAGGCATGTAGCTCGGCGTTCCCAGAATCTGCCCCGTCCCGGTGAGTTGACTGTCCGCTTCAGTCTTCTTTGCCAGACCGAAATCAGTGACCTTCGGCTGTCCGTGTTGATCGAGTAGCGCGTTGGCCGGCTTGAGATCACGATGGATGATGCCCATCGAGTGTGCATACGCGATTGCCTGCGCGATCGTCTGCACAAGTTCTGCCGCTTCGCGTTGCGGTAGCGGACCGTCCTTGACTCGTCCAGCCAGACTGTCGCCCTCAACGAAGCCCATCGAAAAGAAGTGCTGGTCGTCACACTCACCGACTTCAAAGATCGGCACGATCCCCGGATGGTCCAGGTGGGCTGCCGCTTCAGCCTCAGTGTGAAACCGAGTGACGTCATCCTTTGAGGCGAGTTGACCCGACAGAATCATCTTCAATGCGACGGTATGGTTGAGTTTCCCCTGACGAGCCTTGTACACGACGCCCATCCCGCCGCGAGCAATTTCACTGAGCAGCATGTAGTTGCCAAACGGACGTGGAAGCAGCCGGCTGCTTACAACTGGAGTCGACGAGCCGCTCTCTGTCAGCGTGTCTTCAACCGTGTCCTCGGCGTCCCCAACAGTCGGTTCAAGCATCGTTGGCTGCACCACGGTGGATTCGACGTCAGCGAGTTCTTCGGCGACGGTGCGAATGTCGACGTGATCGTCTGGCTGGTTTGCATGGGTCGCATCATGCGGGACTGGCTGATTCATAGTCTGTCCACAGTAAGTGTCGCTGACGCAGGACATGGACCGTCAGCCTGATCGATCACGGCCTGACTTAGGCACGGCGGTGTGGCAATGACAGCAACCGAACCGGATTCACTCAAGCCCTGTCGATGTTGAGCCACAACCGAATCTCGCCTTCGGGTTGTAGCATCGCAGGTCGCCATAGCCGAGAATGTCGCTGGTGATCAGCAGGACATTCGATAGCTGCAGGCTGCAGGCTGCAGGCTGCAGGCCTCTTGCCGAGCCAACGACCAGTCCGCGGTGATCCAGGGAAAATCGTGGACTCAAAGCCTGCTGATGCGAAACGAAAGTGAGCTTCTCGTGGAATACAACGAGCTGAACGACGAGGAACGCCGGGTGATCCTGCACAAGGGAACGGAAATGCCCGGAACCGGTGAATTGACGGATAACGAATCAGCCGGAACGTACATCTGCAGACGTTGCAATGCTCCGTTGTATCGGTCAACAGACAAGTTCCATTCAGGTTGCGGCTGGCCGAGTTTCGATGACGAAATCGCCGGTGCCGTTCAACATGAGCCAGACGCAGACGGTCAACGGGTCGAGATTCTCTGTAAGAACTGCGACGGGCATTTGGGGCATGTGTTTGAAGGCGAGCGGTTGACGGCCAGGAATGTTCGTCACTGCGTCAATTCCGTGTCGATGCAGTTTATTCCGGCTGGTGATGTGATCCCCGCGACAATTCAGACCGACGTGACTCATGGAGAATCGACATGACATCGAAGAATACGGACACGTTGATTGCGATCCCGCAGATTGACCTCGCAGTTCCGGACAACCTTCAGACTGCGACTTTTGCCTTTGGCTGATTCTGGGGTCCCGATTCCCAGTTTGGGATTCTGAAAGGCGTCTACCGCACTCGGGTCGGCTATACCGGTGGCGAGAAGGAGTTTCCGAAATATCACAGCCTGGGGAATCACACGGAAGCTCTGCAGATCGACTTCGACCCCGCACAAATTACGTTTGAGGAAGTCGTTGAGCTGTTCTGGAACAGCCACAATCCGCTTCGTTCAGTGGGCAGTCGCCAGTACATGACCGCGATCTGGTTTCATGACGAAGCTCAAGCTGAAGCGATCGGCACGGCGAAAACAGCAATCGAAGGGGCGCTGGATGCGACCATCCTGACGCCAGTCATGCCACTCGACGTTTTCTACATCGCAGAAGACTATCACCAGAAGTACGGTCTGCAGCATTCGCCGCTGATGAGGTGGTTCAACCGGATGTTTCCGGAATTCAGCGACTTCAATAAGTCCACTGCGGCCGCACGACTGAACGGATTCGTTTCCGGGCACGGCAGTCAACAACTCTACGAAGACGAGTACGAAGCGTATGGGATCCCCGTTGAGGAACTGAGACAATCAGTTCGTGTTCAACAGTTGTCGGGGCAAGCTGTACGCGGCAGTGGTGATCGGTGCTCGACCGGTTAGACGTACGCCGAACAGACATCTACGCGACTCTGGAGTAAGAATGGATTCACCAGAGGGGACTCCACCCTGTCACTCGGCCGCGACCGAGGGCGGGACTCCCGCTCCGACACGTCTGGCCCAGTGATCGTATTTACTGGCGAGTTCTCGGACCTTGTCCGGGAAAGTACCGGCCAGGTCGCGCATCTCACTTCGGTCAGTCTTGAGGTCATACAGTTCCCAGCGGCGATGCTTCGCGACGAGCTTCCAGTCACCACTGCGGACGGCGCGGTGCCCGAAGTTTTCCCAGTACAGCGTCCGCGGAGCGAGCTTTGCTTTGCCCGTCAGCACAGGTGCGAGACTGCGTCCTTCCAGTGGCGTGGTTTCTTTCCCGTTCCACATGTCGGGATAACTGCCGCCGGCAAGGTCCACCATGGTCGGGAGAATGTCCATGACGTGCGTCACATCGTGCCGGACGGCGTTCTTTGACTTCACTCCAGCCGGCCAGCGCACGATCAAAGGTGCTGCAATTCCCCCTTCGTGCAGCCACGTTTTATACAGCCGAAACGGAGTGCTCCCGAGATTTGCCCAACCGCGTCCGTAGGACTCGTATGAGTTCTCACCTCCGGGTGGAAGTGTGCTGTCGAGGTCGCCCAGGTCCGAATCCAGCTCGCCGCCATAGGCACCATTGTCGGACAGAAAGATGACGACCGTGTTGTCCTCAACATCCAGAGCCTTCAGCCGGGCAAGCACCTTTCCGATACCGGCATCCATCGACGCAACTTGAGCCGCGTAGACTTCCATCCTGCGTTCCAGCTTGTCCGTCTGATGCAGAAGTCCCGCCAGTCGCCACCCATTGACGGCGTCATCGCGAGGAGACAATGCGCAGGTCCGGCTGATGATCCCCTCGTCCATAAGCCGCTGATACCGCTTCCGCCGCAGCACATCCCAACCTGCGGAGAATTGTCCTTTGAACTTCCGAATATCTTCGGGCCGCGCCTGCAGCGGCGCGTGCGGAGCCGTGTAGGGGACATACAGAAAGAACGGCTGTTCGTCGCGTGCGTATTCGTCGAGGAACTGCACTGCGTAGTCGCTGATGGCATCGGTCATGTAGAACGATTTATCCTGAATCCGGTAGACCTCACGATCCATCATCAGTGTCCGCGGACGCAGATAGTCCTTCGCCGGATTGAAGTAATTGGCCGCGCCTTCCAGCAGCCCGAAGTACCGGTCGAAACCCCGATTGACCGGCCAGTATTCCGTGGCCTCTCCGCAGTGCCACTTCCCGGACATCAGCGTTCGGTAACCGGCCTTGCTCAGCAGATCAGCCAGCGTGACGCACTGGAGTCTCAACCCACCGGGCACGCCTGGCTCGCTGCGTCCGTACGCCTCCGGTCTGTAATGGCCCTGGTGCGCCGGAAGGTCATCGCCGGTGACAGCAATCCCGGCATCGGCCCAGCCGGGTTCGGCGCCGAGTGCTCGACCGGCCTGATGTGGATACAGCCCCGTCAGTAGCGAGGCCCGCGTCGGCACGCAGACGGCACAGTCATAAAACTGTGAGAACCGAATTCCGTCACGGGCCAGACTGTCAATATGCGGAGTCGAAATCTCCGAGCCATAGCAACCGACATCTGAGTAGCCCAGATCGTCGGCCATGATGATGACGATGTTTGGGCGGCCGGTTGACTCTGCCTTAAGTTGTTTTGTATAAATGGTTTGTGCGAAGAGGACTGCAACCGTCGAAATGGTGAGTGTAGTTATTCTGTGTAGCAAATGACGCAGGAATGTTCGGCGGCAACCGAACATTCCCTGGCCATCGGCCAGCGTCCTGGCAAGGAACTTGAACATGTTGAATCCCCCTTCTTTGGATGGTGGATGCTGCTTGGACTTTGAGTCAGCAGTGTCGCCAGCGTCATCGTGGTCCACCGCAGATGGATGCTGCGCATAAAAAAACCAAGGGACCACGGTCGGCAAACCGTATGTCGATCCCTTGGCGGCAAGGAACCGAACTCGGTCCCCAACCACAGTGTCGTCTCTCTCATTTCACTCGTCAATTCCTGGCGGCAACCGGGAGAACCCGAAAGGCCAATTTCAAATGGCAAGGAATCGAAAATCACGTCGCCAGCAGCATGGGTCTGCGTGGCATTGGAAGCAAACGGACTGCTGGTACTTCACTCCGCCGGGCACCAGGAAACGGCAGGCTCTGTTCGACGAGGATGGCGAACGCATTCGTGGGAAAGACAACAAGGATGCGGCCCAATTGGCTATGGCGCGAATCAAACTGTCCGATGAGTTAGCTCCAGTCACAGGCACTTCGTCGAGCGATTGGACGGTTGCTCAGGTCTGTGAAATCTATCTCGCGGACTTGACGAATACAGCCTCACCAGAGTGGTTCGTGCTGGCAAAATCGTGGCTGAACAAGTTCTGCGAGTACTGTGGGGCGCTTTCAGTTCATGAACTGAAGAAGAAGCATCTGCGGACATGGCTTCAAAAGCACAAAACGTGGAACAACAACACGCAGCGGAACGTCATCGCTTGCATCAAGGCGGCGTTCAACTTCTGCTGCAAGTTCGATGACCTCGCGACGAACCCAGTGGCCAACTACCAGAAGCCCACTGCCACGGCGCGGGTGACTTGCTTCAGTCCGGAAGAAGAACAGCAAATCTATGAGGCCACGAATGAGGCTCATGCTTTGTTTTTGAAGTGTTGCATGCTGACGGGAGCCCGTCCGTACGCTGAAATGGCGATTGTGACCGCGGATCACGTCGTTGAAACACCACAGGGTATGTTCTACTTGCTCAAAGCGCGGACGGATGACGGCAAGCACGGTCACAAGGCGGCAAAAAAGACCGGCAAGGACCGTCGGATTATGCTTTGCGACGAGATGGAAACCATCACTCGGCGTTTGATGCTGACCGCGCCTACGGGATCAGGCATTCCGCTGGTCCGAACGACGCATGGACGGCAATGGAAACGCTGCAATGGCGTCCAGCACTTCTGTGAACTCAAGAAGAAACTGAAATTGCCCGACGATCGAGTGACGTATACGTGTCGGCACACGTTCGCGAAGCGAACCTTGTCGGGTTACTACACCGGGCACCCGGTTTCGATCGAAGTTTTGGCTGGTTTGATGGGGAACACACCCAAAGTTTGCTGGGATCACTACGCTCAGTGGGCGGATGACTACAACGATCCACTGTGGGCCGCACTCGGAAAGACGAAGAAGCAAACAGCGAGCTAAGTTGCGAGAAGTTTTGCAGCATATCCATGATGGATTCCGGCTAGCCTTCAGGTTCGCGCGCCCTGTCGTGGATTGCTAAACTGCCGATTGAAATGCGGCATATGTAGTGATGATGCTATGGCAAACGAGCTTGAATTTAGCTCTTGTCGAAGGCTTTACCTGCCCGGAAGAAGCCCGGCTCAGTTTGACTGAACCGGGCTTTTTGTGGTCGTTGGATTGCCGTCCGTGGACCATGCCGCCAAGGATTGGTGGTCGCTTCAGGCCGTCAGTCGTCAGGGCGACCGAGCGATGCTGTGATGTGCTGCAGGGTTCTTTTTGGTTTGGGGGGTTGGCGAGTTCGTTTCGAGCTTGGATGCACTCGCATCAGATTGAGTAAACGATCAACTTCCTTTTCGAATATCTTGATCCTGCCTTGCCCCCGCCTTCCGCCCTGGAAGTACTCAATCGTCACTTGTTCTCCGCGAATCTGAAATTCTCCCTCGTCGGACTGACCAAGCCAGTCGTACAACGTCAACACAGCGATCCCGAGACGCTCGGCGGCGTCTGTGGAGCACAATAGTGGGGAAGTAGTTGGCACGGGATTTCGCGGAATGAACGTGATGCGAGCGATGACGTGCCCGACAGTGTCCATACCGCCATTCCGCTGGCGCTCCGCTGACCGGAATTCCAAGAACTACACAGTAGTAATTTTCCAACCCGCATAACCGGAGGCAGGATCTCATTTCGATTTGTACAATGATCGACTAAAATGCGAACTTCGATCGGTACTCGCGGTGAGGCGTCACTGCAGGTAAATGCAGGAAGGTAATGTGATGAGTGAGCTAATGAACCAGCCAAAAGCACCGTCTGACGCTGCTCTCAAGAAGTTGCAAGAAACTGCTCTGCGGGTTCGCGTCCCGAATATAGCTTGTGCTCTTTGGAGTGAGGTCTTTTCCGAAGAGGAGAAGAAGCGTCTTGGCGGCGATCTCGACAACGCGTATGCCAATGGCGGCGTGGTCGCAATGTGGACGCGGTTACATGGCTGCACTGAAGTCCGCGCAGTGATTGAGATCGCGTTTCGATTCAACTTATTGACAACGCATCATCGCGAATGGTTGTTGTCGGAGACCGGCGAGTTACTGGATGCCGATGCCGCCTACCAAGATGCGATCTTGCACAATGAGCTGGTGCTAAATTCCTTGACACGCGAGGTTTATTGGAAAAAAGAGCCGATCAAGATTGACTGGTCACATGAAGCTAAATGGTCGTTCATGTGGGAGTTGGCAAAACACGCGAAAACGGGTCTTCCAATCGACAGCACAGTGTTCGGAGAGCGAAAAAAAGGCGACTATGTTTCTAAGACTAAGTCGGACCTCACCAAGTTCAACGGCTTTCCGATCGAGCTTGCCGACGCCATTACAGTCGTAGGAACAGGCACGCAGCAATTGATGATCGAGGCATCAGAAATCCGCTTGTTTGAGCATCATGTAGGCGGCGATATTCGCGAATGGACGCCATGACCTAAATTAATGCCGTTCTTGTGTCATCATTCTATGAAGGTCACCGGCTAGCTATCGGCAGGCTTTCATTCGATGAGTGCGGTCTGACGTGTCCCGCAAAAGGTCGGAGACGCTGCCGATCAGTGCCCCGCATGGCGCGGCGACCTTTGTGGAGCTGGTTTTGGTGAAAACGGCGTTCTTCCGTAATGCTGAGAGATTCCACTCGACTCAGCTCACGGAAGAGACGCCGTCATGCAGGATGCTACGCGTGCTCAGCTTTGCCTGACAAGACTGTGTGAAGTCACCACACGCAGTTGTTGCTCCAGCTGTCCCCTGTTGTGTTGCGTACCTCGTGCTGCGGAGCGCGGGAGCCCAGAAGTCTCGCCGTGGCCTGGTGGGCGAAGAGTCTGATTACGACAAAGCCTACGGCTATCTGCGTCGCCACGCGGGATGGATGGACTACTCAAGATACTGCCGGCAGCGGACCCCGATCGGGAGTGGTGTCACGGAAAAGGCCTGAAAGATCGTGTCACTCAGCGTTTCAAGCGAGCGGGCATAAAGTGGAACATCGAAGACGGCCAGCCGATCCTGGACCTCCGTGTGATCGTTCCGAGCAACCTCTGGTCCACGACCCGCACCAGCGATGCTGGAAGCCAAGAACGAAAGACATCTTCAAACACCACGCCAACGGCGTAGGGAACCCCTGCAAAACTGCTGAATAAAACCGAAGCCTGACCGGCTCACACCCCATTCGATGCCATCGGGATCGTTAACGCTCCGTTATTGACGGAGCGTTTTCTATGCGCTGTTCGGAGAAAGGTTGCATTGTTGCCGAATTATTCTGATCAGCCGAACGATGGCGGAACGCTCGTCACTAGTTTGGACCCGTCAATGGTCCGCCGTGGTCCGAACACAAGGTTCGGCCGGTTCCGGTGGTTCTTTCTCCAAGGAGGTTCAGTCATGAACTCTAATATACCGAGCATCGGTGCTGCCAACGAAAAACTCACCCGCAACGCAAATAGATGGTGGTCCGAAATGGCTGCCGTTTGCAATCTAGACTTGAGTGGTTTCGATCCAGATGCAACCCTTGAAATGCGAATCGCTTGGGCGATCGCCCAGGGGTATGAGATCGGGATAATTTATTTTCGGTTCTCGACGAAACTCCAACATTCAACCGACGACCAGGTTCGCGAATGCATTCATCGTGCGACGAAGAATCGCGTCTACGTTCCTCCTGAATTAATGTTCCTCCTGAATTAATTTCGGTCGATGAAGGGGTCAAAGGGAAGCAGATCCAGCGAGCTGGCCTCGATCGAACGAAAGCAATTCTTCGTGAGCGATTGGCGAAGGTACTATTGGTTTACAAGGCGAGCAGACTGTTTCGACAGGCAGGAAAAGGCTATCAGTTCATCAATGAGGAGGTGGTTGAAGAAGGTCTGCGAGCGGTCATCGTCTCGCAGGGCATCGACACCAACGATCTCAAGACGTGGAAACTGCAGTTAAAGATCCATGGTATCATGGACGACATGTTGCTCGATGCGATCGCAGACCACGTTCGTTCCGGGTTGACTGGGTTGTTCATGAAGAACTGGACGACGGGTGCGATAGGAATCGGATACCGCCGCAAGGTCATTCCCGGCGCGCCGCTGACCAATCGTGAACGGCATCTCGCCTGAGGCACTCGGAGTCAAAGGCAAATCCGGCATTCTGAAGTCGATGGCCACACGTCAGGCCTTTCTGGCGGCTCCCGAACGGAAGATTCGGTTTCTGTATATTCCGAAGCACATTTCCTGGCTGAATCAGATCGAAATCTGGTTCAGCGTTGTCGTGCGTCGCGTCCTGCAGCGAGGCAGTTTTCCATCCCAGAAGGCCTTGCACCAACGTCTGCTGGATTTCATTGACTACTTCAACCGCACCATGGCCAAACCATACCGCTGGACTTACACCGGCAAACCTCTGGCCCTCTGACAAACACACCTTGACACTTCACACTGGGAAAACCGCAACAGACAAACAAAAACGCCTCGCTGACAGACGTCATTTGCAGGATCGTCCTCTAGCTATCGGCAGACTTTCGTTCGATGGGTGGCGGTCTGACGTGTCCCGCAAAAGGTCGGAGACGCTGCCGATCAGTGCCTCGCAAGGCGCGGCGACCTTTGTGGAGCTGGTTTTGGTGAAAACGGCGTTCTTCCGTAATGCTGAGAGATTCCACTCGACTCAGCTCCCGGAAGAGACGCCGCCATGCAGGATGCGACGCGTGCTCAGCTTTGCCTGACAAGACTGTGTGAAGTCACCACATCGCAGTTGTTGCTCCAGCTGTCCCCTGTTGTGTTGCGTACCTCGTGCTGCGGAGCGCGGGAGCCCAGAAGTCTCGCCGTGGCCTGGTGGGCGAAGAGTCTGATTACGACAAAGCCTACGGCTATCTG
>CAUZFZ010000225.1:0-12974 GCA_963579025.1 Planctomycetota bacterium
GGCTGCCCCGGACATGGGACAGGAAATGAAGTCCCCCCGCGACATCCAGCCGCCAACGCGGCAAACTCACACTCAACAACAACTTACGTCAGCATAACCACCGCCACGTAAAGGGATCACGCCCCTTTGCGAGTCACGGCGTCGACCGCGATCACCGTGCCGTCGCGGCCTCCCAACACGATATGACCTGCTCCGGAGGCCAGAGCGGTGATCTCCGCCTTGCCGGTAAGAAGTTGCGCAAACGATCTTGAGACCGGCTTGCCAACGGGACTGAACGATGGAAGCTGCCACGCCTGCAGCGCTGGTCGGTCTGCTGTCGAGAGGAAGCCGCCTTCGACATACATCGTCCCCCAGATGAGTCCGTCCGTTCCGATGTGAGTCAGGGGACCGGGTGAATTCAGCTCGGGACCGTCGAGCAGCTCCAGCGATTCCAGATCGCAGACGAAGATACTCCCGTTGGCAGCGTGGCCGGCGATGTACCGACCTGTTCCGTCAAATGACAGTTCCGGGAAAACTCCATGTTTGCTTCGGCTATTCGGGAGCTGCCGCGAACCGATCGAAGTCAGCTCGGATGAATCGCGATTCCACGCTTTGAGTTCGCCATCCGAGAGGACCGCCAAACGCTGACCGTCGGGAGAAAGCGTGCAGGCGTCAATGGGTTTCTGGGTGAGAATCGCCCAGCTTCCGAACCGTTCATTCTGCTCGATGCGGAATCGGCGAGTGACCTTGTCGCCGAGGAACGCAAACGCTTTACCGTCGGGTGACATAGCACCATCGTGCCAGCCCTCAGCGGCCGTTGGAATCGACGTCAGAAGTTCGCCAGTCGGAACGGCCCACAGCTTGGCAGTCTCGTCGGCGGACACGGACAGAAGCAGAGAGCTGTCCGAGCTGAAGCTCAAGTGAGAAGCGCTGAATTCGTGAGCGACCTCGTCCAGCAGGGGATCATCCAGTGTGGCCAGCGACTCTCCGGTCGCGGTATCGATCAGGCCAATCCTGCCTGACAGGCTTAACGCGACGATACGTCCGTCCTGGCTCACTGTTGCCGCGGCGGCTGCGGGCCACAGCGCTGACAAGGCGTCATCGCCGATCGGAACCGGGCTCGCATCAGGAGTCAGTGGGATTCGGACAAGTTTGCGTAGTACCCAGCCGATCAGCTCAGGCTGCGCAGGGTTGACTGTCAGGTGCTGTGGGTCCTTCGTGAGTGTGATGTTTCCGGCTGCCTGCCAGGAATCTGAGTATTCCCAGAGACGAATCACGGGATCCTCGGAATGGTCGCCGGATGCCCATGACGCGAGTTGCTTGCTGTCCGGACTGAAGCCGAGCCCGTCCGTCCAGTCACTGTGGGCGGTGAACGTGACACGCGTCGCTGCAGTCGGCTCGACGTCCCAGATGTGAACCTGGCCTTTTCGCGACCCGGCGGCGAGCCATCGTCCGTCAGAGCTGCAACAGACACTCACGACTCCATCATGCGAGAGGAACGACGTTTCCCAGGGCAGAGGTTTCGGTACCGAGGGAAATGTCAGCGTTCGAGACGATTCAGTGGAATCGAATTCGACGATTCTGAGTTCCACGAGCACTGCACCACGACCGGCTCCCATCGCAAGCCGCTGGCTGTCGGGTCCGAATGCAATCCGATGCGCAGCAAACCCGTCGCCCACCGGCGTCTCTTCCTCGACATCGATCCCGCCCAAGGCACTGGCATACAGACTCCGTAATTCGACAGTGTCTCGGATTGTGGTATCGATCTCAGCCACTTCAGAGAGCAGCTCAAGCGTCTCGCGTCTCCATCCACGTTTGCGCAGATCCACAAGCCTCTCCGCGCGACGCACCGAAGCCAGATACGACTGTGAATTGGCAAGTTGCTGAGCTTCACGTCGCGCGCTCCGCTCGATGCGCGTGGTTAGCTCGGCGACTTCCCGTCTTCCCGTTTCCGCATCAGCCGTTGCTTCGGCAAGGCGCGTGCGACTGACCAGAACGGTGCTAATTCCCGCCAGCCCTACCAGTAAGCTGACGAGTGCCACCAGAGAGGCCTGCAGCGGCTTACGACGGCACCACCGCATGGCTCGAGCCACTCGCGACAGTGGCCGCGCTGCAACAGGGTGACCCTCAGAAAAACGCTGCAGGTCATCCGACAGATCCGCCGCCGTCGAGTAGCGCTGCTCCGGGCTTTTCTCCAGACACTTCGCGATGATTGTCTCAAGATCCCGTGGAACTGCGCTGTTCAGAACACGGGGCGACACGGGATCGGATTCAATGACCTGTCGCAGCGTCTCCAAGGCAACAGCCGCCTGAAACGGAGGACGGCCAGTCACCAGGCAATACAGCACGGCTCCCAGCGAGTAAACGTCTGCCAGCGGACTGTCGCCACTTGTCCCACGTGCCTGCTCCGGCGGCATGTAGCCCGGTGTCCCCAGAATCTGTCCGGTCCCGGTAAGACTGGAGTCGCTGCCGATTCGCCTGGCCAATCCGAAATCGGTGATCCTGGGAACGCCGGAATCGCCAATCAGGATGTTGCCGGGTTTCAAATCACGATGAACGACTCCACGCCCATGAGCGTAATCCACTGCCAGCGAAATCTGTTGCATCAGGGCTGCTGCGTCACGGGGATCGAGAGGCCCGTCACGCAACGATTCACGCAAACTTCCGCCCTGGATGTACCCCATCGCAATGAAGCAGACGCCGTCCACTTCTCCCGACGAGTAGACCGGAACAATACCTGCGTGATCGAGCTGAGCAGCGGCTTCCGCCTCGACACGAAAGCGGTCACGTTCCTCCGAATCCGCAAACTGTCCCGATCGGATCGTCTTCAGCGCCACGGTTCTGTCGAGTAGCAGGTCCCTCGCTCGATAAACGACGCCCATGCCGCCGCGACCGATTTCCTCCAGCAGTTCAAAGTCACCAATCCGACCGATGACAGGTGACGCCCGTGCCACGGCCTCGGGCGAGAGGAGCAACGTCCCTTCGTCCATGCGGGGCTCGGCCCGTGTTCGTTCGCTGATACCCTCGTCGTGCGATGCCCCGCTCGATCCGATCCGTGTCGACGGTTCAGCGGACTCAATGGCGGAGTGAATTTCGAACAGTCGCTGAAGGCCGGCTCGCTGTTCAGGAAACCGGCGGACAAACTCCTGCCTGTCCGGTTCCTGTCCGGCGGTCTCGCAAAGGCAGAACTCGCTGTAGATCAGTTCCAGCCGAGATTCTGAGTCCAGAACCGTATTGCCGTTTTGATCCAGCAGGTCCTCCAGCAGCACGGGATTCCCGTCGTTCCAGGCCTGCTGCTGCTGTTCACGAAGACGGAGGATCAATTCGCGGTTTGTACTCACGCTCGCCTCCCGACAGCCCGTTGGCCGATTGTGTTTCCAAAACAGTGGCCACTGGAGGTCGCGACGCTGTTCACGAATCCAGGTCCATGTCAGTCGCCGCACGCTCGACCGCGCGGGCGTGACGTTTGCGGAGTGCGCCTGCCGATTCGCCCAACTCCTCGGCCAGTTCGTCCCAACCCGTCCCTCCGTCGCTGCACGAGATGACGCTCCTCGGATGAAAGCCTCGATTCGAATTCCTCCAGCAACTCACGGGACGCGACAATCGCTGACGGCGTTTCCGCACCGCCTGAAAGCGGGAATTCTTCGACGGCCGCGGATGCCTGTCGCCGAACATCTCTTCGATCGGCCTTCATGCGTCGTGCGTGATCGGTCACCTTGTTCCGGATCATCGTGGCCAGCAGCTTCATGAGCTGCTCGGGGGTATCCAGCTCGAAATCCCCAGAGGCGGCCCGCACAAAAAATCCGGCGAGGATCGACTGGCAGACATCCATTGAGTCCACCACACGCCGCATGGACGGGTCCGTCAGCCTCACTCGCGCCATGGCGCGCAGTTCTGACTCGTAACGTTGTACAAGCCTGGCGGCAGCTTCACCGTCGCCCTGTCTGACTTGCGCAACCAGTTCTCGAAACGAGCTATCGTCAGACATCGATTGATCCCACATCGTGTGAAATACGGACCAAGTCTGTTCGGGCAGATCATTGAGCTCAAGTGACCGCCACATATGAACTGCTGCCCCGCTTTAGAACAGGAACCGTGAACACGGTCAAATTTCGTGTCCGCCAAAGCTATAGCGTTGCGTTTAAGAGAGCGAGATTCACTACGGCCTTGACTGAATGTCTTTGAAGGAGTGCAGCTATGAAACTCGCAACCACCGAGTGTGAACGAGCCGACGATCCACGCACATCGTCAGTGGGTTTCCCGTTCGAAAACGAGCAGGCAAGGTCCGGCGTTTATGACGGGATTTCATTGACTCAAATCGATGCATTTTTCGCCGCCGTGGCTACCGGTAAACAGACGGCGCAGGTCCCCGCTGTTGGACCGGTCATTGACCTCTCGCTGGATCAATCGACGTAAAGAAACTCGTCGAGATTGAAGAACACATGGCAAGAATCCGCCAGGCGATCTGGAAACTCGCCCTCAGGGTCTCCCAGGAACTCGCGGAACTGCTCGCTCGACTTGAAGGCTGTGTGAGAGGACGGAGGGACCATTCGCCCTCATCCCCGAGGCTGGCCACATCACTCAATAGCTACCGAGACTGATATCGGCGCACAAAAAAGGCCCTCGGAGCGGGACGACTGATTCTGGCGAGCTGGGTCGAGCTGTTGAATGACAGAGTGGGTCGCACCGCCATCCAGATGCCAGAATCAAAAGCAAATGTCGCCGCTACTGACGAGGGCCAAACTGGGTTGCTCCCACCCAATGCACGCAGCGTGCCAGGATCGGCTTCGTTACCAATCAGCGCCGAAAATACGGCCACTTCGGCGCTAACAGTTGCTATTTCGGCGCAGATTCTGCCTAATTCGGCGCCACGATTGATGCGCCGAAACACTATTTCGGCGCCGATGAGCGCCGAATCAGCGGAGTCGACACCATGAAACAGGAGCTGGGCAGACCGAAGCTGTTGGTCACGGGTCTGGGGATCAGCCTTGTGATCTACTCCGTCATGGTTCTGGGCTACGTCGGAACTGCCCCTGATCTGGGGCTCCGTGGACTGCTGTCTGATTCGGAGCTGAGGGACCGCGAAACGCAGCCGACCGGTGATCTCCCAGCGGGAGAGACTGGATCAGAAAGCGGGAATGCAGACGCAGGCAAAGTGCCGCCGAGCGAGTTGCGTCTGAATCTGGCGGCTGCCAGGTCGGGAATGCTGATTCGGATTGTCTCTGACGAACTCGAGTGCAAGGGCAGCAAACCGCAGCCGGGTGACGTCCTCACGAAAATCCAGAACAGACCGATTCGATCGTTTCTGGACTTTTCCCGTGCGCTGCACGATCTGCGAGACGCGCGAATCGAAGCTGGTGGACAGCTTGATCCCGGTACGGATCCGCTCGATGAGAAGCCTGACGTCTACCCGGAACTGGTGGTAATCGGCGACGACCGCTGGGTTGAAGTGGATTTTGTTCGCCTGGAGTCCGGCGAGAAGTTTACTTCCTGGCTGATGGTCCAATCGCTTCCGTTGGGCCAGGTGCTGCTGTCCGTCGTGTGGCTTGTCCTGCAGTTTGTGATTTTCAATATCAGCGCGCTGGCTGCCTGGCACAGACCATTTGACCGGTCAGCGCGGCTCTTTTTCGGCATGTGCGGCATTCAGATGGGAGCCTTCATCGGTGGATTCCACTGGTGGGTCATTACGGCAATGCCACTGCTCAATCTGCCGTTCCTCGTCCTTGCTCTATTGGTTCCCGCTGCATCACTCACGTTCTTTCTGAATTATCCGCGTCCATTGGGGCCGATGATCCATCGGCCAAAGCAGGCCACCGCTGCGATCTACGCGGTCCCCGTGCTGGCCTCGGTTGTGATGGCCAGTTTGTACCTTCTGGCGTGGTGGCTGACGGCGCCGGAGATGTCTGTGGCGGCCGTCGAAGTGACAGCCTGGTGTCTTTCGACATTGCGGTTCGCGATCTACACGTATCTTGCTTTTGCGGGCCTGTGTTTCTTTGTGATGCTGTTTGCACTGACTCGGGAATACATCACGACGTCCGGGGGCGCAGAACGGAAGCAGATGCAGTGGATGCTGGGAGCGGGTCTCATCTCGGCCATTCCGATCTGTTACACGCTCTATCTGGCACTGGTTGATCAATCCGGATTTGCCCTGGGCCGGGCACGTATGCCAATGTTTCTGGCAAGTGTGTCGTTCATGCTGGCCTACTCGATCGGCATCGCCCGTTTCAAACTGATGCTTGTCGATCAGGTCGTCAGTCGAGGCATGCTGTATTACACGGCGAGTCAGGGGTTGACGATTGGTTACGGCGTGTGTGTCGCACTGGTCGCGTTCTTTGCCAACGACCTGAACGTGGCGGGAGCCGTTCCCGGGCGATTCCAGCAGTTGTTGTCGGTCGGTGTGCTGCTGACGTTTTCCGTGGTTGTGCTGACCTGGAGCCGCGATCGACTGCAGCAGAGCATCGACCGACGGTTCTATCGTGAGAAGTACCAGCTCGACAAAGCATTGCAGCGCGTGAGCCGGGCCATCAATCGCATGGAAGACCGCGAAACACTGGGACAGCGCATGCTCGGTTCGTGCCGGGAATTCCTGGCCGCCAGTATGGGGGCTCTGTATCTGCGGGAGCCCGGCGGAACGACTTTCCAGCTTGCGTCGGTCGACGGCCCGGGGACTTTGCCCGAACAGTTTCGTGTTACACCCGAAGTGATGCAGCGACTGAAATCCGAAGTCGCGATTCAACGAGCCAGCGGCGCGAGCGACGAGCTGACAGAAATCCTGCGGTTGCTGAAGTGCGAGCTGTTGTTTCCCCTGGAATCTGACGGCGATGTCGAGGGCATTGTGGCACTGGCCCGACGTCAGGACGGAACACCATACACGGCTGAAGACCTGACATTTCTGAATACGCTGGGGCAGTTTACGAGTGTCGCATTGCGCAGCGTGCAGACTCACCTGGACTTCGCTCGGCTGAATGAAGAATTGCGACTGAAGGCCAACCGAATCGACGAGCAGCGGCAGCAGATTGCGATGATGCAATCGGAATTAACCACGACGGCCCCAGCCGAACCCGCATCCCCCCAGGACGACGAGCCGCAGGAGCTTCGCCGTGGCATGATTCGAGGGAACAGTCCGGCGATCCGCGAAGTTCTGGAGACGGTCGGCCGAGTGGCGGCCAGTGAATCAACCGTGTTGATTCAGGGGGCGAGCGGCACGGGTAAAGAGCTTTTGACTCAGGCCCTTCACGAAAACAGCCCACGGCGCAGCGGTCCGATGGTGCGCGTTCATTGTGCAGCGCTGTCACCCAGTCTGCTGGAAAGCGAACTGTTCGGACACGTGAAGGGATCATTCACAGGGGCCCACCGGGACCGCATTGGACGATTCGAGATGGCCAACGGTGGCACGCTGTTCCTCGATGAAATCGGTGACATCTCGCTGGAGACTCAGATCAAGTTGCTCCGTGTGCTGCAAACGCGTTCGTTCGAGCCGGTCGGCGGAACACGGACAATCAAAGTGGACGTGCGGCTGATCACGGCAACTCATCAGGACCTGCACAAGATGATCAGTCAGGGTCGTTTCCGAGAGGACCTGTTCTATCGGTTGAACGTGGTCAACATCACGCTCCCGACCCTACAGGAGCGACGTGAGGATGTACTTGAGTTGTCACTGCACTTCCTGAAGGAGACAGCACAGCGGGCCGGCAAGAGCATTTCGCACATCGAGTCAGACGCTGTCGACGCACTGATGCGGTATGACTGGCCGGGCAACATCCGCGAGCTGGAGAATGTGATCGAACGGGCCGTCGTGCTGTGCGCGGGTGACCACATCACGCTCAACGAGCTGCCCAACGAAGTCCTCGACGCAAGGCCCAAGGCGCGGTCACCTGGAACATCAACTGCCCGTGGCTCGATCAAGTCTCCACCGGATGGTACCGTCGATCTGGTTCGTGGAGCATTTCAGCGGTCACGACAACCATCCGCGGAATCAGAGGTGGAGCTGCTCTCACGCACGCTGGCGGAATGCGGGGGGAACAAGTCGAGCGCCGCGCGACAACTGGGGATTCCCAGGAGCACGCTGTTCAGCCGACTCAAGAAGGCCGGGTTGTCGTAGCTGAGTTTCCGGTCAAGCGACTACTGCCGTGTCAGTCGTGTTTTGAGGGGTAGCCGAAGTCGCCAGCCGAAGTCGCCAGACTTTGGCCGGACCCGGGGAAACCAAACTCTGGCGAGTTCGGCTACATCCATCACTTCACGACTGACAAAATACTACTCCGGCATTCGGCCCAGTTTGTGATCGACTCGGTGCAGGGACCACGTCCGGAAAACGATCGCCACAGCCCCGAAGAAAATGAAGTGAGCGGCATACACCTGCTCGGCCGATACCGGCAGGCCATACATGGCCGGTCGCTGTGTTTCGATCGAGCGCACGACATCGATCGGGCTCAACGCCAGCAGCCATGACATCGGACCTTCGAAACGAACTCCGTATTGAGCAGTCAGCAACTGACGGACGGCAACCGGAATCAGTGCAATGGCCGCGACAAGTCCGACTGCATTCAGAATCGCTCGTGTCTGGGACCGCACACGCAGACCGATCCAGATCGAGACCCAGGCGGCGGCGGGTATCAGTGTCAGCACACTGAGCATTGAGGCGCCCAGGTAAAACATTCCGAATTCCCGCGACCACCAGGTTTCGAACGCGTAAATCGAAACGAACGGCACCAGCAGAACGCCGAACAGGCGATGCAGTCCGCTGACTTTCTGCAGCAGAATGCCGCGGCTGCTGATGGGCGTCGTCAGCAGCACGTCGAGGGTTTGCTTTGACCGCTCCGACGAAATCAGACTCGCTCCGTGTACGCAGACCAGCAGCAGCGAGATCGTCCACAGAAAGTACAGCAGCGTACGAACCCAGTCACCGTCTCTGATCATGCCAATGCGAGTCGACTGGCAGGCGAACAGGATCGGGATTTCCAGGACGACAAGCACTCGGAACAGATACCGGAACGTCCCGAGTGACTTGCGCGAAGTTTCCCGCCACTGGACCGGTTTGAATTTGGGCCACGTGTTGCGGTCCTTGACCAGTTCGACTCCGCCGGTCAGTTGATTCAGCGACGTGAAGAATTCGTCCAGCTCTTTGAACACCATCAGCAGCACGTTCTTCGGCGGCAGGAACGCTCGATGCTTCAACATGCTGGCCGATAGCAGGATGGCAAATCCGCACAACATCATGTTGATGAACAGCGTCGCGACGGCGTCGCCGGCAAAACTGTGCTGCGCGCCTGCGAACGCCAGACGCCCGGTCAGCCAGAACGGGCGAAACATCACGTGCAGAACGAAGAAACTGACGTATGTAAGCACAAGTGCCTCGGGAGTGGTTCTCGCCCATGTCGAGCACAACACACTGAGCACACCGATTTGCACGCAGGTCATGAACAGCATCACGATGCCGCCCCACAACAGCGACTCTGTCACACCTCCGAAGCTGTATGCCACGGCCAGCAGAGGCATCGCCAGTAACAGGAACGAGCACATGGGGATCAGTCGGCTCAGCAGTTTCTGCAGAATGATGCGCAGCGGGCCGAGTGTCGTGAGCATCAACACGCCCAGCGCATTGCGTTCCTTCTCAACCGTGATGACGCCACTGGTCATGGCTGGCAGGAACAGCACAATGATCCAGAACTGAATCTCCAGGAACTGCAGAAAGATCAGGCGACCGCGTCCCAGACTGTCGGCGGCTCCGCTCGTCAGATTCCCGAAAAACAGACTGCACGCCACGGTGAACAGCACAGCCGCGTACACGAAACGGACGACATACGTCCTTGGCCGCCAGGCAAGATCTTTCAGCTCAACGATCAGCAGCGGCATTTCCAGACGGCGCAGCCATTCCTTAACGAACGTCCGCCGACGCATAGCGAATTCAGAAGTCTCAATTGTCATGCCTGTCCCGGCGGAATACGAAAGGGGCAGTGTCCCGGAGTCACGAGATCATACAGGGTCCGGCTGCAAGTCTAAGCCGACCCGTCACACCAACGACCGTCACGGTTCTAGCTGAGACCAAATAATCAGCCGTCGCCTCAGCCCGGGGCGTGTCGAGGGCCAGCAACCTCAACGGCTGCCGCGGTTGAGATGGTGTGAGTTTCACCCGACACGACTCGATCGGCACTGCCCCGGAGTCCAAGGGCTCCGCACGGAGACTCAGTGTCAGCTTCCCGCTGTGTGTCAGGCCCCGCCCGCCAGCCAGCGAGTTCGAATCACGTCCCGCCGTTTCCAGGCCACTGAAATCTGCCGAGCGCCAAGCCAATTACAATGCCTGTCCGTGTTGTTCCTGGTTACCGAAGAGAATGAAGCGTTGCAGACATTCCAATTGTCAGAGTCTGAATCGCGCGCAATGCGTGAATTCAGACGGCTAAGATGTCGGAATTCGTGCGGCCGCAACGGCAATGCTGAGAAAGACCTGGAGTTCGGCTGACCTTTTTTAGACCCTACGGGTTCCGTGTTTCTCCTTAAAGGAGAACGCTCTGACTACTGATTCTCAGCCGGAACGACATCTCGGCCTGCCGGGCGCGACCGGTGTTGGTGTTGGAGCCATCGTAGGCGGCGGAATCCTCGCTTTGGCGGGAGTCGCATTTGCCACGACGGGGCCGGCAGCGATGCTCGCGTTCGCTCTGAACGGAGTGGTCGCGCTACTTACGGCGATCAGCTTTGCCGAGATGGCCTCGAAGTTTCCCGAATCCGGCGGGACCTACACATTTGCCCGCAAAGTGCTGACGGTGGAAGCCGCATTCATGGTCGGCTGGGTCGTGTGGTTTGCTTCCATCGTCGCTGCCGTGCTCTATGCCATCGGCTTCGCTCACTTCGCCATGGTGATGATCAGCGATCTGTGGTCTCTGACAGGCACGTCGCCCGCCTGGCTGACGGGCTCCCGTACGATTACCAGCGTGGCGGTCGTTACTACGATCGTGCTGTCGCTGAGCCTGATGTGGAAGGCGGGCGGCGGAGGTCAATGGGTCAACATCGGCAAGGTCACGGTATTCGGAGTTCTGATCCTGGGAGGCCTGTGGAGTCTGACCCGCGTATCGTCGACTGCTGTCGGCGCTAACCTGCAGCCGTTCTTTCCGGCCGGTGCCGGCGGACTGATTCAGGCGATGGGCTACACGTTTATTGCATTACAGGGATTCGACCTGATCGCGGCTGTCGGTGGTGAGGTTCGTGAACCAACCCGCAACATTCCCCGCGCCATGATCGGTTCGCTGGGAATTGCTCTGGCGATCTACCTGCCGCTGCTGTTCGTGATCACAACCGTCGGAACACCCGCTGGCGAGAGTATCACGTCGGCAGCAGCGCATAATCCAGAAGGGATCGTGGCGGTCGCCGCACAGAACTACCTGGGACCATTCGGCTACTGGCTGGTCATCGTTGCCGCCGTCCTGTCAATGTTTTCGGCGTTGCATGCCAACCTGTTCGCGGCATCACGCATCGCGCGAGCTATGGCCAGAGATCGCGCGTTGCCGTCACCTCTGGCAAGACTGAGCAAACTCCGTGGGACTCCGGGGAACGCCGTCATCGCCACAGCCGTTGTTGTCGTGATCATTCTGGTCGTCGTGCCTGACGTCGCGGCGGCAGGAGCAGCAGCCAGTCTGATCTTTCTGATCACCTTCGCGCTGGCTCACGGGATCTCGATCCTGGTGAGACAGCGCAGCCTGCAGCGTCCGCCGTTTCGTGCTCCGCTGTTTCCGGCTGTGCCAGTGATTGGAGGACTGGCCTGTGTCGGACTGGCTGTGTTTCAGGGCGTGGCAGTTCCCTCGGCCGGGTTGATCGCAATTGTCTGGCTGGGCCTCGGTGGAGTTCTGTTTCTGGCACTGTTCGCTCGTCGGGCACGCGTGATGGATGCATCGAGTTCGGCTCGGGATCCCGAACTGGTGCGGCTGCGCGGGCATGTCCCGCTGGTACTGGTGCCGATCGCCAATCCTCAGAACGTCGAAGTCATGGTGTCACTGGCTGACGCGCTGGTGCCGGCTGATGTCGGTCGCGTCCTGGCTCTGACAGTGGCCATCGCACCTCCGGACTGGAATTCCGACGAGGATCCGGTTCCGATCGAAAAGACCCAGGCCGTTCTGAGCGAACTGCTGAAGACGGCCGGCCGGACGGGAATTCGCGCCGAAGCGTTGACGACGGTGGCATCGACTCCCATGGAAGAGATCGTCCGCGTTGCGCGACTACATCGTTGCCAGTCCGTCCTGGTGGGACTGGGTGAGATCTCCAGCCAGGCGCAGGGAGCGCCGATGGAGTGGCTACTTGGAGCGCTCGACGCCGACATCGTTGTGCTGCGCGCCCGCAAAGACTGGCATCTTTCCACGGCGAAACGGATTCTTGTTCCCATTGCCGGACGTGGCGGTCACGACGAACTGCGGGCGCGCCTGCTGGGCAGCCTGACGAGAACCGGTGCTCACGAAGTCAGCTTTGTTTGCGTTCTGCCTGAGCACGCCTCGTCACACGAGGTGAAGCGTGCGCAACGCGACCTGAAACACCTGGCGGAGGATGAACAGTGTCCAGACTATCACGTTGAATTGGTTTGTAGCGACGATCCGCTGGCGGTCATTGCCGGCCGGGCCGGCGAATCCGACCTGCTGGTTCTCGGCGTGCAGCGGATGGGTCGACATCGCAAGCTGTTTGGCGGCTTCACGCGTGCCCTCGCCCGGGTGACGTCGTGCCCGCTGATCGTCCTCAGCCGCCGAGGGTAGCTCGTTCCTGCCTGTTCACTGGTTGCTGTTGCTGACTTGTCCGCGATTGACGGCAGGGTGGCACTGGAAACGGCAAGAGTGCCACTGGCTCCGCCCAGTGGCGTCCGGGATTTGAGTTTTTGCGGGATGGTTTGTCGAGTGAGGCTTGTGGAAGGGTGTCGCGGATCGATGGAGAATGATCGCAGTGGCGGGAGCGGGTTATGTCGGCGCATGCGGCGGCTCGGGAAACGCGGTGCGCGCACCGCGACCCTATCCTCGGGCCGCTTG
>CAUZFZ010000226.1:0-12697 GCA_963579025.1 Planctomycetota bacterium
GGCCACTGCAGGGCCGAATCCCGCAACCACTGAATGTGGCCGCTAATTCACGCCGTTAGCAGACGAGCGTCTTTGTACGCACATTGCCTCAATTGACGGTGCGATCATCGACTGTCCGCATTCTCTGCAAGGGCACTTCCTACAATGCGTGTCCTAGTTTCTTTAGTTTCTTGTCTTTGCGGGAGCGTTCGATTTCGAGTCCTGTCACCGGGACCAACCTATTGGGCGAGCGGCTTCACCAGGAAGTACGGAACGGGCTTGTCGTAACCCTTCAGATCGGCCTCGCCACCGGGGTCGATTGTGAAGGGCAGGTTGGGCGCCAGGTTATTGCGGCGGTAACCATCCAGCCGATGACGACAGTTCGGGCCGATGATGATTTCGCCGGGATTCGCAATCCCCTGCAGGCGAGCTGCCATGTTCATGGCGTTCCCCATAGCAGTTAACGACCCCAGGTTGCCGTTGAGGTCACCGATCGCCACCTTGCCCACCTCCACGCCAATCGACACATGCAGTTCGTGGCCACCCATTCGGAATTCTTTGACGGCTTCGACCGTCTCCAAGGCGAACATCACAGAATGATAGGCGTAACGTTCCGGGTCTGGAGGAATCTCCAACATGAGCGCTTCCAACGCGTCCGTATCGGGAACGTTCAGAAGTGAATCAACAGACAACTCGTAAAACGGCGGCCCGAACAGGCTGACGGCGCAGTCTCCCACGTCCTTGTCAAAATAGCCTCCATTACTGGCGGTCAATTCGATCTCGCGGATGATCCACTCGCGTGCAACGCGGATCGTCTCGACAGGGTCTCCGATCCGACGCGTGATTTCGGTGTAGCCACACAGGTCGGCGAACACCATTCCGATCTCTTCGTTCCTTGGCGTCTTGAAAAACCAATTCGCGATTGTCGGTCGTCGCACGAAAAACTCGACCTGGTCGTTGCTCAGCGATCGACGCAGGTTTCGCTTCGTTCGATGGTAATGAACGATCTTCGTGTCCAGTTCCATGGCGATGGAATTCATGACGTCGCGGTCCGTCTGATCCAGCGGTGGACCACCGATCAGCAACAGCTTGCCAATGTCGATGTGCGGCAATCGTGTGCGGTTCTTCAAAGGCAGGCAGATAAACGGTCGAGCCTCGCTGGTGGGGTGATCCATAATTCCCAAAGCAACCATGGCCTTCTTTGATTCTCCCAGGTCGCCCGCGAACTCGACCAGGTTGCCGCCCAGACCCTCGTGGATCATCGCGTTCTTTTCGTTGGGCGAAACCAGCTCACCACCCTCAGCAAACAGGACGTTGACCTCGCGTTCGTGGGCCGGAACGTCTGGGTCGTACGGGTCGTTCAGATAGACGATTACCGCTTTCTCCGCCCGTACCAGGTGCTGCAGCAACAACAGTGTTTCACCGAGCCCGTCAGGTCCATCCTGGTCAAGTAGTTCGTTCGATCGGGCAATGACCGTGTGATGTTCGGTCGCCGTGTTCCTCAGGTTGATCAGCGTATCCAGCCGTGAGGCGAGTTGCTTTGTCAGCCGAATCTCCAGCTCTCCCGAACTGCCGCTCAGAACCATACCGAGTATTCCGATGTAGACCTCCGGCAGTACTTCGAACATCGGCGTTGCAATAACGATCTGCTCGCCCGACCGTATGTCCATTGGTTCCCACTCAGCCAGACTCCGATTGGATTCCACGTTACCCAGCCGGTAGGCGTCAGCCAGCGCGCTGACCTCGCGGTGAATGGCATCGTCCGTCTTTCGCGAAACAAGCAGTGTCTGAGTGCGCGATTCACCATCGAACGTTCTCGGCCCGGCGAATTGGATCCACACTGACTTAACGGGAACCAGTTCATGCACGAGGTCGATAGCACCCTGTGTCAGCTCCGTCACGCTCTTGCGGCGATTCCTGTCTAGATACTGATCGAGTTCCGCGTCGATCCCGAGAATCCTCGCGCAATCCAGCGTGGTTGCCGCTTCAGCGTTCGCAGTGGCCTTCAAACCAACGGTGGCGCTCATGAATTCAACTCTCGGTGGTGGATCAGAGAATGCGGTGACCGACTCGGGCAGGATACTGTGACTGTTCGGAAAAGCGAGCCAGCAGTCGGACGAGATGTGCATCTGTTCGTGACCAATCCGCTCGCGCAGGTTTCGGATTCGGCACAACGGTCTCCTTGCGAAGAAACCCTCCGAACAGCCGCTCACCCCGGCGGATCCCATGTTTTCCTGGTCCCGCCACTCCACACGCTGCATCGCCATGCTCGTGGCTATAAGTGCCCAGTGGTTCAGGCTCGTTCGTCGTTGACGAATGGGCCTTTTCTCGGCCCACACATCCGTGAAGGCTCGCGTGGAAGACTGCCGGACGCGAGGCGTGCTGGAGGAAGTCGCGGACCAGCCATCCGATCGCACGCGTATGGATCAGAATCTGGAGGACGAATCGTTCTGGCTGGCTCCGATCGAGGAGCGTCGGGAACGTGGCGGAGAGCGGGCGGGGATCACGTCGCAGGTGACTCTGGCGAGCTATCTGCGGCTGCTGGACTGGTCAGCGCGGCTGTTGCGGCCGGGGAAGTCGCGGATGCCGTTCGAGGTGGCGGGCATTCTGGAGCGTCTGGGGAGCAGCGGTGATGTGTGGCGTGACCGACTGGAACGTCTACGGCGTCGCGACCGTCTGTACGGGGTGGTGTTCGCGACCAACCGCGCCTCGATCAACCGTCTCGCCGAGACCCGAGGAGTGAAGAAGCTGAGCAACGTCACCGGCTGTCCGGACTGAGCAGGAACGATGTTTGACCAACTGGCATGCCACCCCGCCGCCTCCCGGGCGCGCGATGCCAAGGCGCGCGATGCCAGGCCGCAAGAGTCGATTCACCGGCTCGGATTCATTTTCACGGCGTCCTGAGTGCATGTGACGTCCGACCGTTCCGAATTCCAAATCTCACCAACGAGTTTGGTCGTTTCGGGCGCCGCCAAGCCCTTGCTGCATCCACGATCGACTGCCCCCATTCTCTGCCCGGGCACTCTACTATGCCTGTCCTAGTTTCTTCTAGTTTCTTCCGTCGAAATCGCAGTTTCACCCGGCGCGCCGTGCGGTTGTCAGATCGTGATCGCGTCTGCGTCCGAGCAAATTACCGCGAACAGCTTCTCAAGCTCAGACTCGAAGTTTTTCTCCTTCGAGAAATCCGCGATGTGCCGGTTCTTCACCTCCGTCTGAAAGAGATCCTCTGCCGAGTTAGATCCGGGCCGGTTGTCGAAAGGAATCTGCCACTGCATAGCGAGAACATCCTCTTTCGACACAACTGCGACCGGGATAGGATTGACTCCACCCGTGATCCCCCACTTGAGCTCAAGCGCCTGCCACTCACTCTCCGAACTGTAGCTTGAGATGACAAATAAGATCCACGTGGACTTCTCCACCTGGTCCTTGATTTCATGCCGAAAATCGGCGCCTGGTCGCAGGTCCTGAAGGGCAAACCAAATCGGTACATTCATCTCCCTTAGTCTAGTGGCCAGTCGCGAAGCGAAAGCTTCGTCCTCATTGTGATAGCTAAGGAAGCATCGGTCCTGACTGACCCCAAGAAGTTCAACGACTCGAGACACTATATGGTCAAAACTATCATTTCCGACCGGGCCGTACGCATACGGTCGCAAATACCATTTGGATTTCAGGTAATCTAGACCACCGTCATCGAGCGGTGTCACCAACAGGCATGTGACGTCACCTTGCTTTCGCCTAGTTCTATCTCTTTTGCTGCAAATATCTAAGCTGGTACGCAAGGTCTCGTCAGGGACGTATTCCGCTGTGACGAGAAACACGTAAAGGCGGCTCGCATTGAATTCGCGAATCTGCCAGTCCTCGAACCGCTCATTAACCTCCGACGCGACCGGACAGATCAGAACGCGATCATGCGGGCATTTAGCACCGATAACTTTTGCCAGATCTTCGGCCGCGTCTCGGTGGGAAGCATCCGTAACAATAACCACTTCCGCCTTGTACCAATTCAATGTAATTGCGTTGATGTCTGACCTAAGCGAATCGGCGGGTACAAGTCGGTACAATTCATCAAGCTTTGCGTTCGGCACACGTCCGTGCAGCCTGATTGTCGATATTGTACCTTTGTTGTCGAAGTCGCTTTCAGACAGAATCTCGTCTACAAGCTGTTCGGCCTTACGCTGACGCCTCACCGGATGGACGCTCCAAACAATAAGCGATACAAATATCCAAGCAATCGAAGAGCCGGCGATGATTTGGACGCTCGGGTTACCGAATGCGGACGTACCGACTGCAAGTACACCGAATACTGCGGAGTGGATGTGAAAGTTGGCCGTAGTAGGCAACATGACAGGCTAACTATGTTTCTACGCGTCAGAATGGTTAGAAGGATGTCTAAGCAGGAGCAACGAACCTACGATGAGCATTATCAAGAACGGCGGTGTGGCGTGTTTCCAAAGCCATGCGATGTTCCCATTCAAAGTAAGCGTTTCGCTGTATTTATAGCCCCAGAGAAATGGGATCGAAGTGCAGATCAGCGCTGCTGCACTGGAAAGGGATAACATGAGAGCTCTTCGTTTCTCCTCCTTGATTGCGCGTTGACCGGATGCGATCAAGCTTCCAAACATACCTGCGAATGCAGACCGATATAGCAACGCCGCAAGGCCCATTGTTGTAAAGAGTCCCAGCCGTTCGAGCTGTTTGTCGTTTCCGTCAAGACCGATCACGGGCACACAGTACATCGCCGTTAACGGAACAACATAGACGGCGGCAACAATTGCAAGTCGCGCAAGCATGTTGGCAAGCTTGTCGACGAGTTTCGGTAAGACGAAACTCAATGTGCCTCCGACAAGTTCTGCAAAAAGGATTACGATAAATACCAGTGGGATTCCGTCTGCGCCTGTGGCATTTTTTGCGAATCGCCACGCAGTGGCCGAAGGAATGTAATTAAGCCCTAAGAGCCCCGCGAGGGCTAGAGTAAACCAGCAATACGGTGGACAGACGACACCGAGAGCTGCTCTCCATATAAACGTCAAGACGGGTTCGTCTTCATCTCGAGTCGGCTGTGTCCAGTATTCTTCGTTCAGACGAGAACAATAGAACGAGAATGCCATACACAATAGTACGAAAGGTGAAGTCAGGGCGCCAATTGCGAAAACCGAATCGTTACTCTGCACATGTTCGAGCGACTGAATGCCGAACACCCAAAACCCACCAAAGCCAATTGCGACGCCAAGACTCCGTGCGATAAGCGAATAACTCGCTGACATCCGAAACGTTGCTTCGAAATCATCGTATTCGTCATCGTTCTCTAGGTATCGGCAGCGATCCACAACCCAAGCCTGTTGAGCACCCGACGATAGAGCCGTGCCGAGTGACCACACTCCAATCCCCGTCAACCAGATTGATAGGTCTTGCTTCGCCGCCCCGACAATCAGGGCCACGAAGCCTGCTGCGCAGCAACCAAACCCGGCCGCGAGCGATGTCCGTCGACGAAAGTTATCTGCGTACCAACCAGTCACGACTTCCCAGAAAGCACTCGAAACAAACAAGACGACCATGGAACTCATGAACGCGGCGTTTTCGTTCATGCGGTTTGTCTGTGATAGAATCACAGAACTTCCGACGGTCGAAATGAACCAGAAGAATCCTGTCTGGAAGACTTCAGTCGTGACGAAAAGTGTGTACGTCTTCTTGGCGACGCCAGTCTTGGGATTCGAATCGGGCATTGATTGGATCCGATCATCCAAATGATGGTAGCTCTGCTGTTGCTAGCGGCCGACGAATGACAACGTGTAGACGAACGTGTTCGATAAGCAAGTCTAGCGCAGAGACGAAGCCCGGATCAACCGCTCGGCCTTCCGGGAACGTTGTACGTCTGATGTGTGGCGTGATCGACTGGAACGTCTACGGCGTCGCGACCGTCTGTACGGCGTAGTGTTCGCGACAAACCGCGCCTCGATCAACCGTCTCGCCGAGACCCGTGGAGTGAAGAAGCTGAGCAACGTCACCGGCTGCCCGGACTGAGCCAGGAACGATGTTTGACGAACTGGCATGCCACCCCGCTGCCTCCCGGCGCGCGATGCCAGGGCGTGCGATTCCAAGGCGAGAGAGTCGATTCACCGGCTGCACCGGCTCGGATTCATTTTCACGGCGTCCTGAGTGCACGTGACGTCAGACCCTTCCGAATTCCAAAGCTCACCAACGAGTCTGGTCGTTACGGGCGCCGCCAAGCTCTTGCAGCATCCCCGTTCGACTGCCCCCATTCTCTGCCCGGGCACTTTATACAATGCCTGTCCTAGTTCCTGCTCTCCGTCGCCAGGGGCCGCGACTACTCCGACGTCGTCCCGCTCAATGGAGTCTTCACCGGCGGCGGGCAGGACTCGATCGCTTATTGTGAACCTAGCACGTCCCCGTCAGATACAGCCAGGCTTCGGAGTTCATGGAGAGAGTCTTGAGCTGATTCTGGAGAGTTGAGTCCGAGAGCCTGCTCAAGGATGCGGCGTTCGGTTTCAATCAAATCCAGCAGTACTCGGCGGTCCTGACCGGCCAAATACCGCAGCCCGACCTCAAAGATCCGCAGCGGCACCTGCAGCGCGGGAATGCGGGCCCCCGCCTCGCGCCACACCTCGCCCCAGCCCACCAGCCCCTCGCCGCTGAGCATCTTCGCATCCAGATTCGACAGGCTGCGGACCAGACCGTCACCGACCATTTCGGCCTGGCCGGCAGAGGCGTAAATCTCGGTCAGACGGCCGGCCCGTTCCTGCCAGACCTCCGGCTTTGTGCCGGAAGCCGCAATGGTCCCGATCATCGACTCGACGTCACCCGCGAACTGCCACTGGTTCGGCCAGTGCGTCTCGAAGGCCCGCTCCAGTGCCGCAAACCCCTCGTTCCAGCGACCGAGTTCAAACAGCGGCCCCATTCGATTGAACGTCGGCGCGGCACAGTCCGAATCGACTTCGCGGGATCGGTCAAAACTTTCCAGGGACTCCTCGAAACGACCGAGACTGTGCAGTGCAGTGGCGCGATTGTTCCATGCGTCCGCGTAATCTGAGTCTATTGCAAGGGCTTTATCCCAACTCGCAAGCGCCTCGTTGAAACGCCCGAGGGCGTGCAGTGCGGCACCGCGACCGTTCCATGCTAGAGCAAAGTCCGGATCGAGTCCGAGGGCCTTGTCGCAACTCGCGCACGACTCATCGAAACGGCCGAGGTCCTGCAGAGCGTGTCCACGGTTATTCCAAGCCCATGCGTCGTCCGGTTCAAATTCGAGGGCCTTGTCCCAACTCAACAACGCCTCCTCGAAACGGCCAAGGTGCCGCAGAGCGTGTCCGCGGTTGTTCCAAGCGAAGGCGGAATCTGGATCGAGTTCGAGGGCCTTGTCGTAACTCACCAACGACTCCTCGAAACGGCCGAGGTGGCGCAGAGCGTTTCCGCGGTTGTTCCAAGCGAAGGCGGAATCTGGATCGAGTTCGAGGGCCTTGTCGTAACTCACCAGCGACTCCCCGACACGATCGAGGATCTCCAGTATGGCACCGCGGTTGTTCCAAGCGCTGGGGTCGTCCGGATCGAGTTCGACGACCTTGTCGAAACTCTCGAGCGTCTCCTCGAATCGCTGGACCTGCACGAGCCAGTAACCGAGTTCGAACCAGTCCGCCGCCGTGCCGCGGGTGTGGGCGAGTTCTTCGCGTGCAGCGATGGCTTCTTCAACACGGCCGGCCGATTCGGCTTCTTCGATCGCGGCGAGGATTGGACGCAAACGTGGGTCTTCCGAGCTGGTCGCAGCCTCCAACGCGGCTACCACGTGCATCCGCGCGCGGCTCGCGGACACGGGCAGACGGCCCAGTTGCTCGGTCAGTTCGTCGGCGCGATACCACACGCGGAGGAAGTCCACGATCAGGCGGATCGGGCCGCGGCGGTTTTCTTTCAGCTCGAACGACAGACGCATCAGTGGTTCGGTCAGCTCGTACAGCGACTCGCGGCCCCGGGGGTTGCTCGTCACGTAACCGAGTTGCCGTAGCGTCTTAAGCTGACCCGCCGCCGTCTGATCGGTGATGAACAGCCGGCGGGCGATCTCCTTGACTGGTGCCGGACGCTCGCACGTACAAAGGTGCTCGACGATGCGGCGCTGCTGAGCTGACAGCCAGCGCAGTCGCTCCTGATAGTACGGCGTCAGCTCGTCGAGCATGCGTTCGAACGGGCTGATCAGCTCGTCCAGCGTCTCGCGCGTCGCGAACTCCGCGAGCACGATGTAAACGCGATGGTTCCCGCCCGACAGATGATGCAGCGCCCGCACCCGTGCGCGGCCGTCCGCCGTGCTCAGAAACGCCGCCAGCTCCGCTGCGGTCCGTTCGGCCTCGGAGTCACCGTTCTCCTGGGCTTCGGCCTGCCGTACGCGGGCGATGTTACGCAGTAAACGGGCCGCTTCATCGACGGTCAGCGGTTTCAGGTGCTCGATCTGAAACGTGCCGAAGAACGGACTGGTCCGCTTCGACACGCCCGCAAACAGCCCCTGCGCCGTCGCCAGTACCGTCGACACCGGATGCTCCTGCAGAAAGCTCCGCCACTGCTGCTGCCCCTCTCTGCCCATACCGGAAAACAGACCGTCAAGGTTCTCGACAATGACCAGCAGCACGTAGTCGCCAAGCTGGTCCAGCAGCGCGCTGACGGCGGACTCCCGAGCCCGCTCGGGCCCAGCGGCACCGGCCTCGATCACAGACTCGATCCGTTCAGCTGAGAATTCGCCGGGATACTCGTCCGTCAGCGCCCGCAGAATCCGCAGCAGCAGTTCGACGAACGACGCACTCGATTCGTCCTCATTGAGCCACGCGACCCGCAGCCGCTCGCCGAGATCCTCCTGCTGCCTGATGCGGTGCCGGACGAGCGACACAAGGTGAGTCTTGCCGAGCCCACGGGCTCCAATCAGCAGCGAATGATGCCGGTCGTTCGTCAGAACGCTTTCGCGGATCCGCTCGACCAGATCGTCCACGAGGTCGTGCCGCTGGACGAAGATGTCCTGCAGAATCTGTGGGTCCGTCTGACTCGGCGAGAACCGCCAGATCATTCCGTCGCTCATTCCAGTCCCCGATCGAGCTTCCACCAGCGGCCGATCAGCGGGAAGCGGAAGCCGTACTCGTTCTCCGGCGTGCGTTTGAGGTAGTGATCACGTTCCATCAGCCGCAGCACTCGCAACAGCCGGTCGCGGTCGTCGAACGGCTCGATTGAGCCGGCCGGATTCGGGTGGGCCTTGAGCTGATTCAGCAGCTCATTCGCCGCAGGCGGGCCGTCCGACTGCGACAGCTCGTCGAGGATCGTCACGACGAGTGCCGCGTCGTCCCTGTAGTAATCAGGTATTCGGTCACGATAATGCCCGAGTTCCCACGGGTCGTTCGCGTCGACAAGCTGCTCGGCGACGACTTCTTCGATGCGGTCAGGCTCAGCCGGCCGTTGCGACGTCCGCAGAACCCGCGCCAGATGGTGGATGTAGAACGGGATGTAGTCGGACGCCTCCGCCATGCACTCCGCCGCCGCGTCGACATCCGATGTTGTCAGCGCTTCTCCGTGGATCAGCCGCCGAGCCAGCTCAGCCGCGTCCGCCGGAGCCAGCGGTGTGACTTCCACCTGGTAGACGTCGTTGATCGGCGCGCCGGTTCCCCCAGTCAGCTGCAGCCGGGCGAGCACGTGATGCAGACCGATCGAACCGGTCAGGACCATGCGGAAGTCGCTATGCGTGTGCCGCAGCGCACGGAGCACGTCGAGCACTTCACGAGCCGTGGCCGGCCCGTCCCGCTGGAGAATATTGTCGATCATGTCCGGGAACTCGTCCCAGAAGAACACCAGCTTCTGCTCAGCCTGCTCATGCACCAGATCCTCGATGGATCGCGTCAGCAGTTCCTTCCAGCCCTGTGGATGAGCCGCCAGTTCTCCGACCCCCACGATCTTCACGCCGCGGTCGTTGAGCCATTTCAAAGCTCGGTTCGCGGTCTTCCGCCATCCGCTCAGGTACTGCTGCACGGCTCCGAAGACCTTGAGAGAGAATTCTTCGGCGGTATGGACGTCTTCAATCTCCTGATAGACCGGGAACCAGGGACCCGGCGCTTCGGCTCTCATTTTCTGAACGACGCACGTCTTGCCGATCCGTCGCTCTGCGGTCAGCAGGACGCTCTGGTGTTCGAGTGTTTGCCAGAGCGCTCGAATCAGGTCGTCACGGCCGATGACATTGTCGGGAGCGACTTGCCCCCCCGGATTTGCCTTCATTTGTGCGACTCCAACCTCGAAATGGCGACGCCGTTCGATTGGCAACATAGTACGACGTTAACAACGTACGTCAATATTATCGTACGTGAATCAGAGTGATTTGAGGCTAAGCCGACAAACAAGTACTCCGGAGACATCGGCCCACACATCAGTGAAGGCTCGCGTGGAAGACTGCCGGACGCGAGGCGTGCTGGATGACGTCGCGGACCAGCCATCTGATCGCACGCGTATGGATCAGAATCTGGAGGACGAATCGTTCTGGCTGGCTCCGATCGAGGAGCGTCGGGAACGTGGCGGAGAGCGGGCGGGGATCACGTCGCAGGTGAATCTGGCGAGCTATCTGCGACTGCTGGACTGGTCAGCGCGGCTGTTGCGGCCTGGTAAGTCGCGGATGCCGTTCGAGGTGGCGGGCATTCTGGAGCGTCTGGAGAGCAACGCTGATGTGTGGCGTCATCGACTGGAACGTCTACGGCGTCGCGACCGTCTGTACGGCGTGGTGTTCGCGACAAGCCGCGCCTCGATCAACCGTCTCGCCGAGACCCGAGGAGTGAAGAAGCTGAGCAACGTCACCGGCTGTCCGGACTGAGCCAGGAACGATGTTTGACCAACTGGCATGCCTCCCCGCTGCCTCCCGGGCCCGCGATGCCAGGGCGAGAGAGTCGATTCCCACCGGCTCGCGGCTGGGATTCATTTTCACGGCGTCCTGAGTGCATGTGACGTCAGACCCTTCCGAATTCCAAAGCTCACCAACGAGCCTGGTCGTTTCGGGGGCCGCCGAGCCCTTGCAGCATCCACGATCGACTGCCCCTATTCTCTGCCCGGGCACTTCCTACAATGCCTGTCCTAGTTCTTGCCAACGGAAACGACACGTGGGACAAAAGTCGTGACTTGGAAATCGCGCTACTGCATATTGTGCTGAGCGCCGTCACCAATCGCGACATGCTGTGGTCCCGTTGTTCCGTCCGGACTTTTGTCGCACGTGTCGGAAACTGTCACGGATTACCCTTGAGGGAATCTCAGGCGGCGGCGGATCGTCGAGGCCTCTTAAGGAACAGCATAACGATGGCGCCGAGTGCCAGGAGAAGAAGCGGCACTCCGATCAGCGGGCGGTAGAAAACCCACGCAAAGCCAATAACCAGACACGAGCCAGTGATCGTCAGGAGTCCGGCAACCAGCCCGAGTCCCATTTCCACAAGATCGCCCAGGAATGGCAGCACGTCCGCCAGGACCGAGATTGGCTTAGTGATCAACATCAGGCCGATGAACATCAGGACCGCGCCGACGCCCCGCAGAATCCATGTGAGCTGTGTGTTTTCAGCCTGTGCCATCGCAAACATCTGGTCCGCACCGACTGTTCCCATCCGCAGCATGTCCAGCGCGTCGCCGGCCTTTGTCTGATAGGGCTGGAAAGAGTCACCCGTCTGCTGCGCCACGACACTCACGTCGGCCGGCAGCGTGACAGAAAAGCTGATGCGGCAGTCACCGATCTGTGGTTCATTCGGGTTCGTGCCCAGATACAGCGTCTGGCTGCCCTGCAGCTGCATGCGTTCGGTAAGTGTCTCCGGGATGTTCTCGGCGCTGACTTCCACGTCCTTTGCGTTCTCGATCATATTTCGCAGTGACGGACTGAGCCGATAGGCTCCAACAGTGACCTTGTCGGCATGCAGCGTTTTCGCCTGGACAGGCATCGTGTCCGGATTCTGGTGCGTGCTGCGGTGTTTCTGATTGAAGGAATTCGAATCGATCAACGAACTCGACCAGGTCTCCTCGTAGGTGTAAGTCGTCACTGTTTCCGTGCCGCCCCCGACTTTCTTCCGCGTGTCTGAGTCCTTGTCTTCTTTCCATTGATACATCTCGACGAGTCGAACAAGTCGAATGGCATTTTGCTCGACATGAAACTCTTCATCGTGCAGGACGTCGTCGGTGATGGCCTTGCCACTGATGTGTACAAGCTGTTGATTATTGGCAGACTCGACCTTGTCCGCGGAAGCGGAAACGACGGCACCCAATCCTTCATCAAGACCCTTTGCCGTCTGCACCGCGCGACCTTCGTTCCAGAACAGAACGACCACGGAAATGCCACACAAAAGCATTCCAACCAGAATGCCCTTGATGGAACTGCCAATGCGGCCGAGCCAGCCCTGGCTTGAAACTTCGGTGAAGGAATCGGACATGGGAATCCTAATGATGTGACGGGACTGCTGATGCAACCGGGACTGCTGATGCAACCGGGACTGCTGATGCAACCTGGACTGCTGATGCAACATCGTGCCGGAGCGTGAGATCTTTCGATGATGCACGCGCCAAGAAATCAATCGGTGGTCGCTTCAAGGTCGGACTAAACCGGACTTGAAACGGCCTCTTGAGGGTTTCAGCCTTGAAAAGGCCGTATTCGGTGGCTCAGACCGGCGTGTTTTTCTGCGTGCTGTAGCCAGAAATTAGTCGAAATAATTTCATTTCAGGGCCAGGC
>CAUZFZ010000227.1:0-12670 GCA_963579025.1 Planctomycetota bacterium
GAGTCAGTTCAAAGCCAGTCGCACCAGCCCCATCGTCCGAGCAAAACCCTCCTCACTCCGCTCTGAGCCCCAAAATCCCCGAGGAGACAGACCGTCCGGGAATTGCTGCTGCCACGTCTGTTCGCGTTGTTGGTCAAATGCCTTAAACGTACGGTTAGTTGCCTGTTTGAAGCGGCCATTCACCTCGGCACGGACTTCGTCGGCTGCTGATGCTTTGGGCGCCCACACAGTTGTAGCGATGAGAAACAGGATGGCTGATGAATATGTTCGCATGAAGATTCCGTTTACTGGATACGACGCAAGGTCAGAATTGCTGGAAGGCTCCACCATGTGCCTTGATAGGCCACTCGTCAACGCAGGTGTCGGCCGAGAATTGCATGTGAGCCGCCAGTAGGCTCACGCACGCCCACCGCTCGCCTGCCGGTCGTTCAAGCGTGCTGCAGAAGCTCACGCACAACCCGGCCATGCACGTCGGTCAAACGAAAATCACGACCGGCGTAGTTATACGTCAATTGTTCGTGATTCATGCCGAGCAGATGCAGAATGGTCGCGTGCATGTCGTGCATGTGAACTTTGTTCTCAATCGACTTCGCACCGAATTTGTCGGTCGCTCCGAACGAGAAA
Organism: Planctomycetota bacterium; assembly: GCA_963579025.1. GTDB lineage: Bacteria > Planctomycetota > Planctomycetia > Planctomycetales > Planctomycetaceae > CAUZFZ01. Next base: position 625 of record CAUZFZ010000227.1, read on the forward strand.
CCAGGTTTCACTCCGCCGCCGGCCAGCCACATTGTGAACCCGCCTGGATTGTGATCGCGTCCCGTACCGTTGTTCTGCGCGTACGGAGTTCGACCGAATTCGCCGCCCCACCACACCAGCGTGTCTTCCAGCAGTCCACGCCGATTCAGGTCCTGAAGGAGTCCGGCGATCGGCTTGTCGACTCGCTTTGCATGGAACTCGTGCTTCGGAAGATTGGAATGCTGGTCCCAGGCGGGGTTCGCGCCCGCATCACCGTAGGTCACTTGAATGTAGCGAACGCCGGCTTCGGCAAAACGCCGAGCCATCAGGCACTGCTGCCCGAAATCGTTCGTGTCCTTTTCGCCGATCCCGTACATCTTCTGAGTCGTCGCAGTCTCTTCAGCAAGATCAATGACATTTGGAGCGTTGTTCTGCATTCGCCACGCCAGCTCGTACGAATTCGCGACCGCTTCAAGTTCCGCATCACCGGCCCGCTGCTTCAATTGTTCGGCGTTCAACGACTGCAGCAACGCGAACTGGCGAGACTGTTCTCCTGGCACAAACTTCGCATTCACCAGGTCGCGGATCTTCGCATCCTTTGCAGGTCGTCCTGCAACACCCAGCGTCGTGCCCTGGAACCTGGGCGGAAGAAATGCCGTGCCATAGTTTCTGGCTCCACCGTTTCCAGGCGACGGAGCTATCGAAACGAATCCCGGCAAATTCTCATTCTCGCTGCCGAGACCATAATTCACCCATGCTCCCATCGACGGCCGAATGAAGTTGGTCGCCCCGCAATGCAGAAACAAAGTCGCCGGCCCGTGAGCGACGCCTTCGGTGTGCATGGAATGAACCATGCAGAATTTGTCCGCGTGCACGGCAGTCTGCTGAAACAGGTCCGACGCCCACAGCCCGCATTCGCCGTACTGACGGAACTTCCACAGCGGCTGCTTCACCGTCTGGCTGGTCCCTCGTTTCCCGGTGTTTGCCAGCGCCCGAGCATCATCGAAAGAGAACTTTTGCCCGTGTTTCTCGCTTAGAATCGGCTTGTAATCGAACGTATCGACATGACTTGGGCCTCCCTGCATGAAGAGGAAGATCACCCGCTTCGCCCGCGGCAGATGATGCGGAACAGCAGGCGTCCCGCCCACTTCCTTCGCTGAAGCCCGATGAGCCAAACCAGCCAGCGCAATGGATCCAAATCCGCATGCTGCAGACGCCAGAGATTCGCGTCGGGAAATCGGTGGGACAATCATCAAGGTTTCTCTCGCACAGTCAATGAAACGAAAATCAGCTGCCAGACTTCGTCAATAAACGTATCGAAAATCCACGGACGCAAGCAAAACCTGAACAACTTGCGCCCAGCGTTTCGATGCGTTTCCATCGCCGTCGTGAAGAAACTCCTGCGTCGATTCCAGTTCACCCGCAGTCGGAATTCGCCCGAGTATCGATCGAAACGCAAACTTCAATCGCTGATCGTCGTCGGCTTCCATTTTGACCAACCGTCGCGCAGTCTCCTCCGCCTGAATCAGAACGAATGGGTTATTCATCATGAACAACGCCTGCGGAGCCACGCTGCTGACGTCACGTTTCCCCTTCGTGAAACTAGGGTTCGCAAAATCGAACGCATCGAAAATGTCCGGCAGCGAATTTCGAAACACCGGCCAGTACACCGCGCGACGATTCGACTCATGACGATAGTTGTAATCGTTGCCCGTGCGTTCCCGTATGGTTGAACCGCCCGTTGCCGAATCCAACTGCCCGCTGATCATCAACATCGCATCGAGCAGACATTCCGCGTCAAGCCGTCGCCGATTTGCTCTCCACAACAGACGATTGTCCGGGTCAATTGAAAGACCATCGTCACTGCTGGCCGACGACTGTTGATAAGTCTGTGACAATGCAATTTCGCCAATCAGTTTTTTTACCGACCAGTTCTGTTCAACAAACCGACGAGCCAGATAATCCAGCAACTCCGGGTGGGAGGGCGTCTCGCCCGTCGTCCCGAAGTTGTCAGTGGTTCGAACAATTCCGCTGCCGAACAACCAGTGCCAGATTCGGTTGACCATCACTCGAGCTGTCAAAGGATTGTTCGCTCGCACGATCCAATCGCCGAGTTCTTTCCGTCCGCTCTGCTTGCCGGGCAGTTCAAACGAAGGCGAACCGGAGGCCACCTGCAGAAATCCTCGAGGCGCTGTCTCGCCGAGATTGTGGACGTTTCCGCGAATGTGAATCTTCGTATCTTCAATCTTCGATTCTTCCTGGATCGAAAGATATTTCGGCTGAACCGGCTTCTGCTTCTGAAGTTCGCCCATCTCCTTCGTAAGCGTTGCCAGTTGATCGACCAGCACTTTCTTTTCCGCCGGAGTCTTGTCCGCTATGTCAGACTTCGCGATCGCGCCTGAATCGGGTTTCAACTGACCTATGGGAATGAACTGAACCGCATCAACCGTAATAACGCCCGTCGTTCCCTCATTGGAAATCGACACATAACCGGTTGCATCCTTGTCGAAATGGAACTGCCCAAGCGACGTAAACGTGCCGTCCACTTCAGGTCGCTTTGTCTGATCGACAGAGACCGTTTTCGCCTCATCAATGCTGACGATTCGCACGGGCACGTTCCGGCAACGACCAGCCGAGTGTGAGTACGCCAGTCGCACCTCATATTCCGCCTCTTCGGACAGGTCGGGACGAAACAGAATCCTGCACGCCCCCTTCGGCCGTCCGCTGTCGTGCCGGTACCCGTCCGCCACGTAGGGTTTTGAATAAGTCGATTTCACCCAGTCGCCCGACTGTTCCGCCTGTGTATCGTCTACAACAACGCCGGGTAGTGACGACACCGGAATGGAATTACGACTCGAAGCTGTCTTCTGACTGGGGCCGATTTCCGCTTTCAATGCACCAATCCGAGCCTGCAGCCGCGTCACCTCGGCGGTGTGTTCGTCAAGCCGTTTCTGCAAATCGGGTCCGGCAGGCAACGGTAATTCGATCCACTGCGAAACGTTCGAATGATTTAACGTCTTCGTGCTGCGAAGAATTCCCGCCAGCGCGTAGTAGTCGGCAGTAGGAATGGGATCGAATTTGTGATCGTGACAGCGAGCACACCCGATTGTCTGAGCCAGAAACGCCCGACCGATGGTGTCGAGCTGTTCGTCCACAACATCCATGCGCAGTTTGGCTTTGTCCTGGTCTTCCAGATTCGAATTACCCAGCGCGAGAAACCCCGTCGCGATCCGCTGTCGAATCTCTTCGTCACGAGACTCCGCCGAAAGCAAATCGCCAGCCAGTTGTTCAACGACGAACTTCGCAAAGGACCGGTCCTGATTAAACGAATCAATCACGTAATCGCGATACCGCCACGCCTCGGGAAGGATGAACCCTCGCAGAGTGATGGAATCCGCATATCGAGCCACATCCAGCCAGTGACGGCCCCAGCGTTCACCAAACGCGGGACTCGCCAGCAATTCGTCGACCACTTCTTCCGTCGCCGTCGGAGATTCGCTGGTCACAAACGCATCAATCTGATCAACCGTCGGCGGCAGGCCAGTCAAATCGAAGTACAGGCGGCGAATCAGAACTTCGCGTGATGCCGGCTCGTTTCCAGATAATCCTTCCTCGTCCAGACGATTCTGAATCAGTGCATCGATTGAAGCGTTCTCCGGCACATTCAACGGACGATATGCCCAGTGCCTTCGACCTTCCTCAAGATCAACCCCGTCGGCAGCCTTCGCAATGCCGCCCTCGCGCGGGTCAGCAGCTCCACGGTTAATCCACGTTTCGAAATCAGCGATCACAGCGTCCGGCAGTTTTCCAGCCGGCGGCATTTCGAACGATTCGAACTTCAATGCTTCAATCAGAAGACTCTCACTGGCCTTACCTGGAACGATCGACGGCCCGCTCTCTCCTCCAGCCAGCAACCCATTGCGAAAGTCGACACGCAATCCGCCACGTAACTTTTTCGCGACCAACGATTCCTCGCCATGACATTCATAGCAGTGCTTAATCAGAATCGGCCGGATCTTTTTCTCAAAGAAATCCAGATCGGCGGCGGCGAATTCCGGAGTATCCGCAGCCGGCACGACGCCAGCAGCAAAGATCAGTATTACGAGAATGCGGCAGCACATTGTGGCGGGATCACTTGGTTGAACGACGGAGGGGAGAGTGAAGACAGTCTAGGACGCTTCGGCCGCTGTTGTCACTCGCTATCGCTCTCTGAGTCTTTGCGAGGGATTGTCCCTCTAACGCAGTCCACAGAAGAAACACTTGATTTGAAACGCGGAGTTCGCAGAGACGCAGAGGACCTTGGGCCGGAATCCATCCCGCCGCAACTGCAGTGCTGAGTACGACTTCGAGTTCCGCTGAGTTTTTCGACCCTACACGCTCGTAACCCACGCGACGGTGGGATCTTACGCGTCGGTCGTTGTTTTTGGCCCACGCCAGAGAGTTGTTCTCACACGCCCTCGCATTGACGGCAGGTGGCCGGGCGACGGGGCTGACGTTGTTACTCAAACTGAATCGAATACAGATCGGCGTCTTTCATAACAAAGCGTAGACGCAGGGTCTTGCCGGCCAACCTGCTGACGTCGCTGCCACTGCGCCACGAAACTGACCGTTCGATTTCGTCCCCGATGATCCGGAGACAGTCATTCACCCCGAAGCCCGGAATCACTTTGCCGGCTGCGTCCTGAATCTCAACACGGATGTCACCGGCGGCGGACGTCGCATAGTTGATCACCAACTGTCGGCCAGAGAAGGTCAGCGGCCTGGTGAGCATTTGGCCGCCACGGTAGGGCGCCGTGACCGACGCGAAGCCATCGATCCGCAAGGTGAGCCGCTCAATATAAGCGGTCGGCTGGCCGAAGTGCCGTTTGACATAGACAGACATTTCGCGATCGCCGGTCGGCACAATCCCACGCGCCAGATAATTTGAGCGGGCGACCCAATCCTGCTTGTCCCCGCCCGGACGCAGCAACGATTCCATAAACGTTCTCTCGTAGCGATTGCCACCACGACTGCTCAGCAGTACGCAGTCGGAAATCGCGCCACGCAGGTGACGGTAGTTTTCGAGCTTTGGAATGCCGATCTGTTTCTCTTGCGCGTCGCTTAGTGCGCGACCGCCGGGAAGGAAGCGGGCCGCCAATCCCAGGTAGATGTGAGGAGCCCGATAGTATGGCTCGGTTTGATTTGTGTAGAGATGCTCGGCCGGAGCATCGCCGAAATCCATTTCCACGGGTGGCGCCCAGCGGAGGAAATCCTGCGAGGTCGTGCGTGAGATCCAACGCACACCGTTCTTGAACGTGCGGAAGTAACAGACGTAGCACTGTTCGCTGCCGGACCAGAAGGCGTTGTTTTGTGAATCGAACTTGCCGCGGGTAATGATCGCTCGATCGCTCATCTTCTTCCAACGCAAGCCGTCGGCCGAGACAAAGGCAAACAAGCCTGCCGGCGGAAGCCCGCCGATCGCCTTGTAACGCTCCGACGAAGGCACGTCAGGACGCGTGTCGACAAAGGGCGCAAAGTTGACCGCACAGTGACCGACCCTGGCAAGGACCACATTGTTTTCGCGGGTGCCAAAGACTTCGAAAAAACTCAGGTTGGGCCGCGTCCAGGTGACCCCGTCGTCACTCTCGGCATAACAAACAACCTCCCGCGACTCGGGCGTTGGTATGAGCGGCGGTCGACCGCGGTAATACATTCTGTATTTCCCTTGATCCAGAAACACCGTGATGTACGCACCGGTCTTTGGTTCCCAGGGGCGGTCCATCGCCAGAGCCACACCGGCGCGGCGTGGGTGGTGCAACTTCAGCCGGGCGCCGTCGAGCCGGTCGATCAGATGCCTGTCCACAAACAGTTCTCGTCGAGACCCCATCTCGACCGGTTCCGCAGCGCAGGTCGCAGGCCAATGCAGGGTTGCAGCCAGTCCAATGACGATTGCATAGAAATACTGTTTCATTGGTGCATTCCATTCGCCAGTGACCACCCGCTTTTCTGCAGGTGCGATAGACCGGCGTCGTATTGTCGTTCGATCTCGTCCAGGGGCATGTCAAAGTATTCGAACTCGGTTGTGACATCTCCCTTGTAGCCGATCTCGTCGAGAGCCTTCCCGAAACGAGCAAAATCCACGACGCCCAGACCTGGCGTTAAGGTCAGGTTGTAGACCGGGTTGGGCGAGAGGGTGGGACGTTTAAACTTTCGATCCAGTTCCGGAGTCGAACGAGGCACTGAGTCGCGCAGATGGATATGGAGGAGCCGATGGCCGACGCGGTTGAGAAAATCGTCCAGGTCGTAACCGATCACGCCCCAGTGACTGCTGTCAATGAGCAGACCGACGTTGGCAAAGTCGAGTTGCTCCAGCACGGTGGTGACCGAGTCGCAGTCGTGGTGGACCAGATGCATGTGTGGCAGTTCCAGCAGCATCACCATGTTTTGTCGTGAGGCGTACTCGGCAAGCTGGGCGTAGGCATCGGTTGAGATTTTCCTCTCTTCGGACAGATCACCGCCAGCGCAGTGGCGTCCGAAGTGCATGGTCATCATCGGGATGCCCACGGCTTGAGCGTCAGAGATCTTCGCTTTGTATCCGTCGAGCCACTCTGCGATCGCGGCATCCTCACAGGAGCGGCCGATACCGGCATTCCAGTTCAGGGCGATGGGTGTCAGCCCGTAGTCGACGAACATCGCTTTGAGCTCAGTCGGTCGCGGGCTGCCGTTATTGAAGTGATAACAGTAACTGGCAAAACTGCCGATTTCGACGCGTTTGAAGCCGCAGGCTGCTTGCCGAGGCAGAGCTTCGAAAAGGGTATAATGCGCGTAGGCTATCGAGGATGTGGCAGTGACAGTCGGCATAGAAGGTGGCTCCGAACTGTGGCGGCTCCAGGCGGTATGGTCAAAATACTCTGCCGACCATGAAGTTCAATGGCGGACGTCGGCTCGCTCAACGGGCGCTACTGATTCTTCGCCGATTCTGGCTCTTAATCTGGTGCAACCAGCTCTGCAGGATCCACGACGCTGGTCGTCGCTCAGCAGCAAACGCTTTTTACCGAGTTTCTTCAGCAACGTCTCGATCTGGCCGTTCCGGAGTGGTGTACGGACAGTCCATCCAAACGCCGTATTCCCAACGTCCCCTCAGATTCCGGGTGCCACTGATACACAGAGTAGTTCTTCTCCTGCTCGTTCTCGTCACCCCGGCATCGACTGGTGACATTTACTGCAAGCAATTCTTCCACGGCATGCCGTCCGGTGCACCAGCCGAGAATGACCTTTCGTCCGGGACTGTGATGCCCTGTCAAACCACTCGGACACGAAGTTCGCTCAGTGGGTGGCGTACAGGCTGACCCCGCACGAGATCCAGGGTATCCTGACCCTGAATCGGAAATAGCAGAACATGAGAAGAACCTGTTGAGAAGTTAGAGAGAGGGAAATGATCCACCTCGATAACATGAATCGACCGCCATAAGCCCGGCTATATGTTGACAGCGTAAGTAAAAAGCACGGTGCGACACATTGTTGTACAGCGCACTACGAAACGGTTCGCGTCAGGCGGCGTCTTCGGCTAGCAATTATCAATTGCTCTGGATACGCGTTTAATTCAAAGAGGAGACCACCCGACGATGCCTGCGTTCCTGAATCGCTCGACCCTTACGTGCGTGTTCGCCATCGTGGCATTTGGATTCGTCCAGGTTCAAGCGAAGGAGCCGTCCTTCTACGCGGTTGCGCCACTGCTGAAACAATATTGCATTGCGTGCCATAGCGGGGACCAACCGCAGGGCGATTTAAACCTGGCGAGTCTTAGCCCAGACTTTGAAAACAGCACGGCCGCTTGGAAAAGCGTCTACGAGCGGTTGAATGACGGGACGATGCCGCCGAAGAATAAACCGCAGCCCACCGCAGCACAGAAAAAGACGATTCTGAGTTGGGTAACTTCCGGCCTGGCGATACATCAGGCAACAAAGGCCGCGGCTGAAGGACGCACGCGTCACCGGCGTCTTAACCGGGTTGAATACGCAAATACGATCCGCGACTTGTTAGGGGCCGTCGTCGATGTCGAGACGCTACCGGAGGACGGCATCGCCAGCGGCTTCGATAATGTGGATGCAGCGCTCGACCTTTCGTCGACGTTGTTGGAACGATATTTGGAAACGGCCGATTCGGCTCTCGACGCAGTCTTTGTGAAGGAAGCCGAGCCAGAGAGAAAGAAACGGTACACCGACTTCGCCCCCACGCGCTATCCGGGACCCGGAATGCCATTCATTTTCCGAGCGACCCGAACTCCCGTGGACGGACGCTATCGCTTTCGCATTGAAGCTCAAACAATTCACTCCAAAAGCGGTTTGACGCTGCTCGTCTATGTGGGCAATTACGGAAGCAAGGCGCCCGCGAAGCGGCTTGTCGGTGGGTTCGACGTTCACGACCGGCGCACGACGATCGAGTTGACAATACCGATGACGGCTGGAGAGTCCATCCGCGTTTTCCCATTCGAGAGGGTAAAACAATATGGCAAGATTCCGCCGGACGTCAGGGAACCGGCGCTCGTGGTCCATGGAGTCGAGATGGAAGGACCAATTGTCGACGTCTGGCCGCCGGCCTCTGCGACTCGATTATTGGGCAAGCGTGATTGGGAGCAAGCAAACGTCACAGACGCCCAGTCGATTCTTCGCCAGTTCGTCCCTCGTGCTTACCGTCGTCCAGTCTTGGATGAAGAGTTCTCGCCCTACTTCGCTCTGCTAAAGTCCCGCATTGACAAGGGCTACAGTATCGAGGCTGCGTTGCGGGTCACGCTCAAAGCGGTGCTCTGCAGCCCCGACTTTCTGTACCTTGCCGCCGCGCCCGGCAAGCTCGACGACTTCGACCTGGCCAGCCGGCTTTCGTACTTTTTGTGGAGCAGTACGCCAGACGACACACTCGCCGAGCTGGCCGCACGTGGAAAGCTCAGCCAACCGATGGTCCTCAAGCAACAAGTGGAGCGGATGCTTAACAACTCGAAGGCCGCTGCTTTCACCATCAACTTCACAGGCCAGTGGCTCAGTTTGCGGCACCTGCAGGCGACCACACCGGATAGAAACCTATACCCGGACTTCGATGACCTGCTCGAAAGTTCGATGCTTCGAGAGACCCACCTGTTCTTTGAGGAAATCCTGAAAGAGGACCGAAGTGTACTCGAATTCTTGCACTCGGACTGGTCGATGCTCAACGAACGGCTGGCATTCCTTTATGGCATTTCCGGCGTGCAGGGAAACGGCTTCCGCAAAGTGATGTTGCCGACAGACAGCCACCGCGGCGGGGTGATGACACAGGCGGCGATTCTGAAAGTGACGGCGAACGGCACCAGTACCAGTCCTGTGACCCGCGGGGCCTGGGTGCTCAGTCGCATCCTCGGCACTCCGTCACCGAGGCCGCCCAAGGACGTGCCGGCCATCGAGCCAGATACTCGCGGGGCGGTGACCATTCGCGAGCAGTTGGCCAAACACAAGGAAATTGAAAGTTGCGCGGCGTGTCATGCCAGGATCGATCCGCCGGGGAACGCACTTGAGAACTTCGACGTGATCGGCGGCTGGCGGGAGACATATCGAACGACTCGGAGCGGCCCGCGAAAGATGATTCCGACCGGGCGTGGCCACACCACCTGGATGCATTTCGGGGCCAAAGTCGAGGCAGCGGATGAACTCGAAGGGGAACGCAAGTTTAATGATGTCGATGGCTTCAAGCTGTTGTTACTCGAGGACCCCGATCGTTTCGCGCGCGGCCTTGCCGAAAGGCTCATGGTCTATGCCACCGGCCACGAAGTGGAATTCGCCGACCGTGCGGAAATTGGGCGTATATTGGCCGACGTAAAAAGGAGACGCTACGGTTTTCGCTCGATGATCCACGCAATCGTGCAAAGTAAGACGTTCCGAAATAAATAGATAATCCCCAGGGCTTTTCGCACAGGATCCGCTTCCATGGCTGTTCGTTTCCAAACCCGACGCCAGTTTCTACAGGCGGCCGGCGTCTCCCTCGCCTTGCCGCTGTTAGAATCCAATGGCACACTTCATGCATCCTTTGGCCACACAGCGCCTCGGCGGATGGCTGCGATCTGCCTCGCTTACGGGCTGCATGCTCCCTTCCTTCTTCCAAAGAAGATGGGGCGTGGCTTCGAGACAACGCCCTATCTCGCAACGTTGGGAAATGGTCTCGCCGGCCGCTTCACCGTCGTTAGCGGGACGTCGCACCCCGAAGTGACGCTAGGCCACGCGTCGGATGCCTGCTTTCTGACCGCCGCTCGCAATCCGGGCGGTTCGAGCTTCCGTAACTCGGTCTCGCTCGATCAGTTTATGGTCGAGAAGCTCAAGCCCTCGACGCGTTTCCCCTACCTGGCGCTTAGCACTCGTAGCGGCAGCATTTCGTATACCCGAGCTGGTGTGCAGATCCCCTCCGAGTCGAAGCCGTCAAGACTCTTTACGAGGCTATTCATCAACGGGAACGCCGCTCAAGTCGATGAACAGGTACGCCGACTCGAGGACGGCCGAAGCATCATGGACACGGTGCTCGCCCCTGCAAAGCGACTTCTGGCGAAGGCCAGCGCGGCAGATCGTCCGCGACTAGAGCAATATTTTACTGCCGTACGCGAGGTGGAATTGCGTTTGGCTAACGGACAAGAGTGGGCCAGAAAGCCGAAACCGATTGTCGATTACGCTCCTCCGAATGACGTGGCCGATCCCAACGACGACGTGACCCGATTCAAGCTTATGCTCGACCTCGTGTCCCTCGCCTTCCAGACCGATTCGACTCGCTTCGTCAGTCTGTACGTCAGCCCATCGAGCCGAGTTCAGCCGATCCCCGGAATCTCGATCGGTTTCCACGGACTCTCGCACCACGGGCAAGACCCAGAGAAGTTAACGCAGCTTAAGGTCGTACAGATGCAGCAAATGCAGGCCCTGGGCGTATTCCTGAATAATCTCCGTTCGACGCCTGAGGGAGACGAAACGGTCTTTGACCGCACGACGACCTTGATCGGAGCGGCCATGGGAAATGCTTCGAGCCACAACTGCAAGAACCTGCCGATAATTCTCGCAGGAGGTGGTTTCCAGCACGGCCAGCACATCGCTTTCGACGCTGTCAACAATACACCCCTGTGTCGGCTCTACGTATCCATACTCCAACGATTTGGCATCGAGGAAGAACGTTTCGCAACAGGTAATGGCACGCTGCCGGGGCTGGAACTCGCCTGATCGTGCGAGACGGCAGTGCTGAATTAGCCGACGAACAAGAATAGGCTAAGGCCTGAAGTCCTTTAGGGCTTGCCATTCCGACAACACGATGACTCTACTCGACGGACAGTAATTCGAGCGAATCTATTCATTGATCGAACAGCGGTGTCGTACACCGACGCGGCTAATCAATTTGATTCACTTGAACGCCAATTCAAGTCTTAGTGCGCGGTCAAAATGAAATACCGCGATTCGCTTCGTACATGCAGTGCTCGCGACCGGAGCGCTTAAAGCTGGGTGGCTAACGACTCACCGGTTCGAGTTCGTCGAGCGCACTCTGAGTCACGCGGCCAGATGCCCGTAGGGTCAAACAACTGAGGCGGGCAACAAGAATCGACACGCATTCCATTGATCATTCATGTCCCAGGAAAGAAGTCAGGCAAGTCGGCCAACAGATCGACATCTACCCAACACTCGCCGATTTATGCGGATTGCCCTTACCGGAAGATGTGCAGGGCAAGAGTCTGGCTCCGTCGCTTGATGACTCCCTACACGTCGTTCACGACTCGGTGTACTGTCTGCGTGGCCGTAACGATCATCTGCTGCGCACGGACCGATGGGCGCTGCTTCGGTACGGCAACGGTGACATCGAGCTGTATGACATGCAGGCCGACCCGCACCAGTATACGAACCTGGCGGCCGATCTGAAGCACGAGAAGGACGTCGCGGACTTGCAGGCAAGGCGCGATAAGAATCTTACTACTATGAAAAAAACGTCATAAACCTCGCAGCAATTCCCGGACGGTCTGTCTCCTCGGGGATTTTGGGGCTCAGAGCGGAGTGAGGAGGGTTTTGCTCGGACGATGGGGCTGGTGCGACTGGCTTTG
>CAUZFZ010000228.1:0-12629 GCA_963579025.1 Planctomycetota bacterium
CGCTGAAGCAGACTTCTGTTCGATTCTTCGAGGAGCGTTTTTCGATTTTGACACGCAATTCTACGGCACCAAATCAGTTTCCCGACGGGCACTAGCTAACGAAGAACACGTGATGCAGCTCGTCGATCGCTGACTTTGGCTCGTCCTCATCCGGGACGTTGTCCGGCGGATACGCGAAGTGGATCGCCGAGTCGCAGAACTCGACAATTAGCTGGCCGATTGCTTTGATGCCTCGGTTCGTGCCTGCTTTAAGCCACGTCTTGCCGGCCCGTGACCGGGCAGCGCTGCAGGTTCTGCTGACCGGCGCTGGATTGTCAAGATGTCGGCTCGGTGGTCGGCGCTCGTCGGTTCGATCAGACTGTTGATCATCCGTTCGGACGTTCTTGACATCCGATGCGCCCGAAAACGCCGACTTGTCCGCAGACGGTAAGGCCAGCCAATGACAGGCCAGCAACTCGCGCAGCTCAATCGACAATTGCAGTTCCTGGCCAAGAACGTGAGCAACGCATCCAGCGGTCTCACGGCCACGGAGATCGACGTTTCCGCTCCCGAGTTCCTGGACTGGGACTCGGCGAAACAATGGACCGAGCAGCTCGCAGTCGCCATACGCGAGCTTCGCTTGAATGATGTTGAGCAGGGTCCGGCGTGGGATGCCGATACGTCCGAGTTGCCCCGAGAATCGTCGAAGACCGAAGACTCTGAGCGGGATGACGAAACGATCGACGACCCCAGCAAGAAGCCGTTTGTTAACTTTTTGTCCGGGGAATTGCCGTCTGAATCGCCAGAGGGCCAGGAAACGCTCGGCGAGTTCCGATTGCCAGACTGATCGAGAGAATTGAGACACCTCGTGACACACGAAGAACTCACCCGACTTGAAGAACAGCTGGAGCACGTTCAGCAACACATCAGCCGTGCGGTTGCTGCCCTCAAGACTGCAGAATTCGACCTTGAGGAACCCGAGTTTTTCGACTTTAAGGCTGCAACGGCGTGGGTTACGAAACTCGACGCCTGTGCCGATCGCGGCGGTAAGCCGGTGCCGATTCGCGAAGCTGCCCCACCGGCCCCGGAAGCACCAACGGTCTCCGATGACGATGAGCGAACGATTTACGTCGACATCGAAGAACTTGGGCTCTGATCTCATCCTACGCCCCCGAATTGCCCGCCTGACGTCATCCGTACGGCCCGCCCCGGCCAACCCGACGCCGATGTACCTGTCGCGGCCCAACGAGTCTCAGACGGCACGTGAGGTCCACTGGCGGCGTCTAGCCAATTAAAGAATGACCACGGCCGGTCTCGTACCGTGTGTGTCGGAACTGCGCTTCCGAAAGTCGGACATGGCCGACTTCTGGAAGTCATCGGCGTTCACAATCGAGCCCCCGGTCGTTGAACAGCTCCCCGCAGTGCTCGCATTTGAGCCACTCACCCTGCCGAAGATGCAAGACGGATTCGAGCCCGCAGGCCGGACACGTCGCCGGCATGTCGAATGGCTTCGGTCGTGGCTGCCTGTTTGCCCGCAAGGCTTCGCTTCGCCAGTCGATCTGCATCATGTGCCCCGCCAACGCGAGACGGACCAGACGCCCTCAGGCCGCCGCTGTCATGCGCCAGCCCGTTCGAGCGTCGAAGCGTCTGCGACGAACCCAGAAGCGACGTCACGTGCCAAATCTTCATCGAGCCGGAATTGCTGCTGCAACGTGGCGACCACGGACTCGAAGTCGGTGATGCGTTCTCCCGTCCGGGATTCAAGCCAGACGCGATTGCCCGCCTTGACGCATCGCAGGCCACGTACGTCACGCAGGACGGTCTGAGCCATTGCTTTCGCCAGTTCTGATTGGTTCATCATTTTCTCCTTCGTTGGTTGGTAGAAGTCCGAGCAACGCGACAGGCAACTTGTCGAGTCGTAGTACTCACTCCGCACGCCGCCACCGGAGAGACACGACGCAACAACACGACAACCCCTCTTTTATAGAGAGGGGGTTGTTGTCGTGTTGCTCGTCGGCAGTCTCTCTCTCATGGCGGCACCCATCAGATGGGGCAATGCGACAACTCAACGCGACAGGCTGTCGTGTTACTCTGTCGCATTGCTCAAAGCCCGGTAGTAATTGCGTTCCGGTTGCCCTTGTTTCTTGTGTTTGAACTTCTCAATGAGGCGTCTCTCAATCAGGTCTTCGAGCGCTTCGTTCACTTTGTCGTTGTTCATCTTCAGGGGCTTCGCTGTTCCGGAAGCTGTCAGCCCTTCAGGTGAGTTGCGGAGTAAAGTCAGAACGCGGTCGGATCGATCCATGGCGGCTGCCAGCAGGCTGACCTCTCGTTGCTCAACTTTGTTCGACTTGTCACGCTCGATGGCCTCGCTGGAATGCTCGACCGTGCAATCCCAGCACCAACCGGATTCGTACGTTCCTTCGTCGATGGTGAGCACATACGAGCCACCATGGCCCTCTGAGCCGCCGACGTTGAACCACAGGTCGTGGAGCCCGTCGTTGTTGAACTCGCACCGACGGCTCAACAGGAGCCATTGACGCGCCCATTCGGCAAATCCGGCCATTGTCAGGTCTTCGAGTGTTGTCGGTCGAAAGCGTTCGGAGTGTTGTCGCCTTTTTGTGTGGTGCGCGAACACGTTCGTGTGTCCGGTTCGGCGGGACATTTCCGTCATCCGGCCGAGAGGCTCACCCATTGAGAACAGGTTGGCGGTGTCGATGCCACTGCCACCGCGAAGCAATGACAGGTACAGCGGATCGATAATCAGGACGTCGACGCCACGCTTCTCGATGGCCCGCTCAAGGCTCCGAAGGTGTTTCGGGTCGGACAGGGGGGGGGGAGTGCAAAGTCGACAATCAGCTTCGACGGATGCCCCCCCCGGCAGTTTGCGATGTTTCGCATCGTGCGCTGGAGCTTGGACTCCCCACTTTCACCGGACAGGCACACAACGGTCAGCGCTTTGGGAACTTCGAAGTGACCGAAGACTGGTTGGCCACTCGCCAGCGATACGGCGAGGTCAGCAAGGGCACCGGTCTTCAAGGACTTCGACGGCCCGCCGATCATGCAGTCCTGTCGAGCGACCATAAGATTGTTAGCGTAGAACTCACTCTTGCAGTCGCGAGCCATGAACGTGTCGAAGTCCATCCAGTTGGCATCAATCGCGACGCTCGACGCCGATGACTGCCCGAAGTCGCTGAGTTGCTGCTCGATGGTATCGATCGCCGCCCCGCGCTCGAGGGCGTGTCCAATGTCCGCGTGCAGGTTCCGCAGTCGTCGTAATCGGCTGGATTGTCGCAACTGGTCGATATACGTGTCTGCGTGTCCCGACGTCGGAACGTGAAGCGACTCAAGCAGCCAGTGTTCAACTTCGGACGCGGCTGAGATTTGGCCTGTCATCGTCAAGTGCTGGGCGACTGTCGCAGCGTCAACATCGTGGCCCTGTTCGCGCAACTGACGACATGCTTCGAAGATCGTGTGTCCGTTGCCAGTTGGCACAAAGAGATCGGGTTCTACTTCAGCGAGTATCCGGTCGACACAATCCGGGTCGACCAGCATGGCTCCGACGACTCTTTGTTCTGGTCCTTCGTAATCCATCACTGTAGCATTCATCCGTGGCGCTCCGTTGCCCTATGCGAGTCCACTGAGCCCCGGGCCATCCACCCGTGGGCTCGACCTTTGCGCGGTCAGTCAGCGGTTACAGAAGACCGGCCGCTTCGAGCCGTCGGGACGTGCCGTCAGATCGCTCGACGTCATCGCACAGCGCGTCGAGTGCGGCCTGCGTCTTCGATTCCTTGGCGGCCGTGATCCGCTCGAAGAACCGCTGGAGCGCCTCGGTCGACGTCATCGTCACACCGCCGACATTGATCGTTTCGAGTCGCTCGCCCTCGATGCCGCGTTTCGACCAGCGGTAGATCGTGGCCGGACTCACGGGGCCACCGGGACACCTGCGCCCGGCTTCGGCCAGCTTCATCACGTACTCAGTGAATGCGTTAATCGCCATTGAAAAACCCTCGCATGCAACGGTTGTTGACCAGTTGCATCGAGGGTAAAGGCGGCAGATTCAAGGCGAAGTACCCGTTCAGTACCGGGTCATTTTTTAGGTTTAGGAGGTCGGTCGGGACGATAGTAGCCGCCGATACTACGACTGTTCTCAACTCCGCCTTCAGACATGAGTTCCGTGATTCCACCGACGTTATGACCCGCCTCGTTCTTTTTTCTGCCGAACACCGTTTGTCGACCGATCTCCAAGTGAGCCACCAGCTCATCTGCGGTCATGGCTCGCCCATCGAGTGCGTCCATGATACGGCGTTGGACATCAGACAGGACCCGATTCTTGACCGAAGCCGGTTCCGAGAGACCTTCCCCTGCACCGACGGGTACGGCATCAGTATCGTCGCCCGCACCGGAAATCGCAGCGGCGTCTGGTTCGTGTGGTGGTTTAGAGTCGTCCGACTGTCCCTGCTCTTTTCCGACTTCAGTCGCGACCTCAGCAGACGGCTCGTTCGGTGTCTCGCTGCGTGCAGTTACACTGACTGGCGGGCACGCACCGACGGGTACGGCATCAGGATCGGCGTCTGGTTCGTTTGGTGGTTTAGCGTCAGCCAATTGTACGCGTGCTGAGTTGACTAACTTTCGAATGCGATCGGCCTCCTCGACAACCTTGCCACCGATCTCGAACCACGGACGATTTGCGACTTTATGAGATTCCCCTGTTTCACGCAGGAATTCGTATTCGACAATCAATTCACGTGCCCGTGACAAAACGGTGGCGTTGTCGCACTCCACCTTCAACAGGTCGTGAACGCACACCCACTCAACTTCCCTGTCGCCATGATCCCAAAGGTCAGCGAGAACGAGAATCAAACGGGCTTCGACAGGATTCCAATGAGGCTGAACTGCGGCATCCAGCGAACCCAGCTTGTCCGCAAGTTCATTGATTGTGGGGCCTGACACGGAGAATCGCGCGGGAGGGTTACTCGGATTGTCCTTAAACCATTCTCTAACAAATTCGTCGTAGGCTCGGGTGGCGTCATCGATCGAATAGCCATGTTCGTCGAGCCACTCTGCACGCCGCGGAAACTGCATTGGCCATGAAAGAACGTATTTATCGAGGCGTTTGAGTCTGGTCCTGGAATAGCTAGTTATGTCGCTCCCGAGCACCTCCAAGGTCTCACGCTCTGACGCCTCGTTGAGAGTCGCCAATAATGAGTCTTGCTTCCGACTGATCTCGGCGTCTTCGCCGCGG
Organism: Planctomycetota bacterium; assembly: GCA_963579025.1. Lineage (GTDB taxonomy): Bacteria > Planctomycetota > Planctomycetia > Planctomycetales > Planctomycetaceae > CAUZFZ01. The sequence goes on from CAUZFZ010000228.1 coordinate 5,222, forward strand.
TCGACAAGCGACTCTGCTTCCGCTTTTGCAACGGTTTTCTTCATCGCAAGGCCGCTGTCCTGTTCGCGGAGTCCTGAGAGAAAAACGCGGCAGCCGGCCAGGACAGACCGGTTTTCGCCCGTGATGATCAGTCACGAACTGAGCCGCGATTCCACGTATTAGCCCCCCGGGTTCATCCCTCACCTGTGGTAAGCACAGATTGTGACTGTGCTACATCTGGAAGTGGCCCCAAACACTTCTCCCAGGACGCTGCAATGTTCGCGACGATTGCCGGGTCATTCACGAACTCCCTGACTGAGCCCATCATCAGCACGATACGAGCGAGGAATTCGTCGTAGCGCACCATGACGTCCAAATCGACCATACGCCGATGCTCACGGGCGGCAATGCGGGAGCGTTTCTCCAGCATGTTGACGATGCTCTTGATGACTGCAGCGTGGCGGGCTCCTGATTTGACAAGCTGCTGAAGCTGCTCAGCGGCTGCCGTGATGGCTTCGAGTTCGCCGGACTCAACGGCCGTCGTGAGCGCGCCGATTGATTTCACAAGCATTGGCCACGTCGCGCGGTCAACGCCATCCAGTTCGCCCAGAACATCGTTGGTCATCGCATCCGTCAACGCCAACTCTGACCTGTGCGACGTCAGGTCTGGATCGTCGACCGACCGCACGAAAGCTGCCTGGAGTCGGTCCGGCAATCGATACTTTGACCGGCGACCGTGCTTCCAGTTCGGATGCCTCGGACCGCTAAGAGACTTCCCCCCATGCACGGCACATCGCCCATTTCTCATCACGGCCGTGGACCGACATGCTCCACCGGACCGCCTCTTAGCTCCACAGGTCGGCCGTTCGCTCGCCCGAATTTGTTCGCCCATGGGGTAGCGCTCGCTCATAGGGCATGCAATTGCGATTGGAAGTGTCGCAGTCTGCCGTGCGACACGTTTTACCAATCAAGACTATCTTGACCAGAGTAATTTCAGCAGAGTTAGAATCGCCCGTACTCGATGGGACGAGCGTTGGAATCGTTCGTAGTATCTCGCGTGGTTGCCACGTCATGAGCCGTCAGCCTTTGATTTGGCTCGACGGCTGGTCGCCTTCTTTCGTGCGGTCCCGGCAGCGTTGGCATCGCGGGTGGTGCGGATGCGGGCGAGGAGTTCGGAGGCCGGTTCGTCGCGCGGGTCCTGCGGGACCAACTCGCCGCGGAACGCTTTCGCGACTCATTGGCCAACAACTATGTCAACTTTTGCCGATCGAATCAGCACGGTGAGCGGAGTCCCGTTCACGCTGTGTGTTTGGTTCCAGGCGTTGTCGGGAACCACTCCCTTCGACTGACGAATAACGCAATCTCGCCATTGATTATGGCTGGACAATAAAGTTCTCGTCCCGTTGTCCATTTCCCAAGCGTCGAGAAACCCAAGGTAGACCAGCGTGACGGGCACGCCCAGTTGGGCAAGTTTCCAGGCGAATGCGAAACGGTTGCTAAGTTGATACCAGGCATTGGTCCGCAGATCGAAGCCGGGTTGTAGTTGGTTCCACTCTGCGTTGGCCTCGGCCATGGCGATTTCAATCCGTTGCTTGTTCATTAGATCAACAGAGCCGCAAGCATCGGATTTGCCATCGAACTCTCCTTCATGGGCTTTCGCTTCGACAAGAATTAATGCCTCTCGGTTTTCAATCCGACAGTTGCAGACAAGGTCCCAATTGGGCGTATTGCCGCCGTTTGCGAGCCACCAGTTGATGATCGCATCGTGGTGAGCGTCGACGAAACCCTCGGTTCGTCCCAGTCGGACTTCCTGTTTATCAAGGAAGCCGCGGGGCGACCATTCTCGATCGTCGGGCAAGACCCGGCTGTCCGGTGTCGCGATTGCTTCAAAGAACGCGGACACGTCTTCGCGTTTCTGATTGGTTGCCAACAAGCACCGCAGACGGCTTCCCTTGAAGTCACGTTCGTCGAATGTCAGTTGCCTTGTCATCACTCACCTTTTCTTTTTGGTCGCACGCCTAAATCGGCCATCGAACTACCCATTTTTCGTTTTCCGCCGTGTTGCTTTCTTCTTTGGCTTTGAGGCGTTGGCTTCGCGGGTGGTGCGGATGCGGGCGAGGAGTTCGGAGGCCGGTTCGTCGCGCGGGTCCTGCGGGACCAACTCGCCGCGGAACGCTTTCGCGAGGATCGATTGGTCGAGTTGGGACAGCTTCGATGTCATGTTTCAGGCGAGCGGAACTTACAGACGGGGATGACTCAGTGAATGCGAGACTGCCATAGAGGTCATGCCACCAGTGCATTGCCGTTGATTCGTTTGATGACCTGCACAATGAGCTGGGCGTGGTCGGGGAGAACGCCCAGCACTCCCTGATCGTGCTGGTCGGTGAACGGGGGCAGGAACAGGTCGGCCGGATCCATTGTGCCGTTGTGGACGAGGTGGTCGATGATCTGGTTTATGAATGTGATCTGGTCGGCTGACAGTGTTCCGAGAGCGAGGAATTCGGCAAAGGCTTCCTTTGCGGCGTTCGCTTCCAGTCCGACGATCTCACGGATGAGTTGTCCGAGTGGCTGGCCCGTGCCGTACGTTTCCTCGAACTGCTCGCGGCCACCAGGGCCATCGGCCGCGAACAGGATCGATTCCAGTGCTTCGAGATCGGTGGCCGTGATCGGGTCGTTGCGTTTCAACCGTTGAATCGTCGGGTGCTCTTCATGCTCCCGGACGAACCGTTCGATCTTCAGCCGGTAATTCTTGAGGCCGCTGTCTTTCGTGATCAGGCTGTCGAATTCCTCCGGCTCGTGCATTTCGTCTTCGAAGTTTGTGTAGACGTTGTCACGTCCCCCTTCCGCATCGAGGAACTGGACGAGTCCGCGGAGCCGCCGTCGCACGTCTTCCAGAATCGGTAGGGTGATGTCCTGCCAGAATTCGTCGGTTTGTATCTCCTGAATCAGTTCGATCTGCTGTCGGACCAGCGGGATCGACTCTTTCTCTTCCAGCCCGCCCGCGATTTCGCGGACCTGCTCCTGCCAGCGGCCCACCAGTGGCGACTGCTCCAGAATCCCGAGTTGCAGGTTCAGGAGCAGCAGGTCGAAGCGGCGGGCGAATTCGTCTCCATCGTCGGGAGTCGGCAGTGTTGGCAGATGCTCGCTGATGTCGACAACGTCACCTGGTGAGAGTTCATCCCAGGCAGCACGTCCGCCGAAACGCTCGACGTATTTTCGGTGAGGGCGGACGACGAAGCTGTCGAGGCTCATGTGGCCGACGTCGCGATGCAGAATGTCGGCGATCTCACTACGGAGTTGCCGCAGGTTTTCGGCCACGTCCGGTTTCTGCGTCTCCTCCTGCAAGACTGTGACCAGCGCCAGCCGACGTCGGAAGATGCGGGTTTTCACGCTCTCTGTGGCGCGGCCCGAATTGCCGTCCGGGTTCTCACCGAAGAATGCAAAGTTGTCGCAGAAGTCGAAGACGTAGAAGCACTCCTTGTCTTGTCCGGGACCGAATAGACCCGGGCTCAAACGCGTGCCTCGGCCAATCATCTGCCAGAACTTTGTCTTCGATCGAACTCGCTTGAAGAACACCAGATTGACGCACTCCGGAACGTCGATGCCGGTATCCAGCATGTCGACACTGACGGCTATCTGCGGCATCTTTGAAACAATCGAGAAGTCGTCGATCAGCGATTGTGCGTGCTTCACCTGGTTGTCGATCAACTGGCAGAACTTGCCTTTCAGGTGCGGCCAGTTGGCGTCGAAACGCTCCACGATGAACTTCGCGTGGTCATGGTTCGCAGCAAAGACGATTGTCTTCCCGAGTTTGTCACCGCCCTCGACCTTCAGACCATTTTCCATGAGAAAGCTGAGCACCTGGTCCACCGTGTTCTCATTAAAGAACCAACGATGCAGCGCTGAAGAGTCGATACCTGCTGGGAGCGTTCCGGTTTCTTCGTCGTAGAACTTCTCTTCGTACTCCTGCCTCTCATCATCGCTGAGATCGACGTACCTGACTCCGGCGCGGCTGAACTTCGTGGGCACGCCGATGGCCCGGAAGTCAACGAGATACTCATCGGCGACGGCCTGTTCGAGTTCGTAGGCCGATGTCGGAACGCCCTGCTCCAATTGGAACAGTCCGTAGGTGTCGTGGTCGACTTCACCGCGTGGCGTGGCGGTCAGTCCGAGCAGCAGCGAATCGAAGTATTCGAAGATCGCGCGATAACGCGAGTAAACGCTGCGGTGAGCCTCGTCGATGATGACCAGGTCGAAGTGTCCGACTCCAAACTGGCTGACTCCGTCGCGGCGTTCGGCATCGATCGCGTTCATCATCGTCGGGTAGGTCGAGAAGACGATGCGGCTGTTGTCGTCTTCGCGTTCGCGTGTCAGATCGACGGACGCAGTGTTGGGCAGATATCTCGTGAAGTTTCGCTGGGCCTGTGTCAGCAGTGAGTTGCGATCGGCCAGGAACAGGACGCGGCGGACCCAGTTGGCTTTCATCAGCACGCCGACGGTCGCAATGCTGACCCGCGTCTTGCCCGTTCCCGTGGCCATGACCAGCAGGGCTGTCTGCTGGCGGTCGGTGTCGAACGTCTCACAGACGCGCTGGATGGCTTCCTGCTGGTAATAGCGGCCGGCGATTTCCGGATCGGATGAGACGGTCTTGAGTTCCTGCCGGCTGGTACGGCGGTTGATCAGCAGTTGCAGTTCGTCGCGTGAGTAGAAGCCCTGGACCTGTCGCGGCGGGTAGGACTGATCGTCCCACATCCAGTGCTCGTAGCCGTTGGTGTAGAAGATCACCGGACGCTGGCCGGTCATCTGTTCCAGGCAGTCGGCGTAGAGTTCAGCCTGACGTTTGCCCTCAGTGGCATCACGTGTGGTCCGCTTGGCTTCGACGACGGCCAGGGGGAACTTGTCGGCACCCCACAGCACGTAGTCGACAAATCCCTCGCCAGAGTCACTGGGCATGCCCGTCACGGGGAACTCGCAGACAGCCGGAGCATGCGGATCCCAGCCGGCCTCCCGCAGCAGGACGTCGATGAACAGGTCGCGGGTTGCGGCTTCGTCAATGACTTCAACGGGAACAGTCTGCTCACGTTCCTTGCGCAGTGCGGCGATCTGCTCCCGGAGCTGAGCGATCTCCGCGTCGGTCTGCTCCAATCGCGCGGTTCGTTCGGCGAGTGCAGCGTCTTTCTGATCGAACTGGCCCTGCAGTTCCCGGAGCTGCTCTGCCGTTTTGTCGGCGGACGGGACCGGCGTGGCTGTCGGGCGGGGAACCAGCGTCTCATCGAATGGCGGCACCTTCTCCGCTGTCCGCGAGTAAATGTGCGCCACCCAGCCAAGAAACGCGTGCAGTGCCCGGGCGATGTGCAGCGCGTCGGTGGAATTGATCGGCGACTCACTGTGAACGGCCAGATTGCCGAGCTTGTGAATCAGCCGCACGTTCTGGAACAGCGACGGCGGCAGGATCTCCCGGAACGACGGCTCATGAATCAGAGCGGCGAGTGCCGTCTGATAGGGCTTCTTCAGCCCGGAATCGTTTTCGTAGAGCCAGCCGATGGCCCGCTCGAGTGTCCTGCGGGCATAGAACACACCGGTGCGAGGGGACAGGAAGACGTTGAATTCCACCTGCGCGGCATCTTCGTGCAGCGCGGTCCAGTCGTGCTGGAGAAAGTCGAAGTTGGAACTCATGACTCTGGCTCACTGATGGCGTGAACGATGCGTAGTTTGAGTTCCTCGTCTTCGTCGTACGTTCCATTCAGAACGGCGTGCAGAATGTCTCGCAGCAAATCCTTCTCAATGTTTCCAGCGGCGACGTGATAGCTGATGTTTTCCATCTGCAGCACGAACTGAGCGACAGACAGGTAACCGTTGAACAAGAGAATCTGCGCCGAAAGAGAGATTGCGAGACGCTTATTCCCATCTTCAAAACAGTGAAACTGGCAAGTGCTGAAGAACAGATGAGTCAGTTTGTCAGTCAGAGTTGGATACCACCCGTCATTCTGAATGTTGTGCAGGACGCTCTCCAGTTGCCCGACATTGAGTTGCCCGAGCGCACCGCCACCGCTGACGTCGACTGTACGGCGATGCGTCTCAATGGCCTGCTCCAGCGTGAGATAGATGAACTCCATCACTCACGTTCCTTCAGGCGTTTGAAGACGTCTGACGCTTCTTCAAGGCGTTCCTGGAGTTCGCGGCTCTTCTCTCCGAGGAACCGCTCAAAATCCGCGGCCTGTAACGGGCTGACATACTGTTTCAACCGCTGGTGCAGTGCGTCGCGAAATGCCAGATCGCGGCTGGCCATCTTGTTGCGAGCTGATTCGATCAGAGGCTGGAACAGTGGCTGAGCCGAAAACTCGCGGAACAAGGCATCCACTTCAGCCGGCCGAAGTTTGTCCCCTTTTTCCTCGCACGCCTTTCTGATGGCGTCTGCCAGGCCGTACTCGTAGGAAGCAATCAGATCGAGCACTTCGGAGTAGAACGTGTCGCGAGTCTTGTCACGTGCGTCGAGCTTCAAGACCTCGCGATACTCCCTGGCCTTCTCCAGGAAAATGCTCTGGTAGACCTTGTCGGTGTAGATGGCGTATTTGAAGTTTCCCATCGAGACGCAGTCCCGCAGTGCGTCCGTGAACTGCTTGCGGTAGTTCTCGCCACGGAACCAGCTTTCCAGGAAGTCTTCGTCCCGCTGGTTGATGTATTTCGTTCCGCCACCGGTCCGCTGGTTGATCACGTCGATCGCAATGTCGAGGATCATCTGCCGCAGGAGTCGAGCCCGATGGCTATCGGTAAGTACCATTCCGATGTTCAGGAATGTTCGGAAGTCAAAGATGCCAAGGTTGGGAGTTTTGTGACCGACATCGATGTCGGTCACAAGCTGGTCCTTAATCGCTAACTTGAACTCCTGCAGACGTTTACCGCGAAGCACCTCATAGCCGTTTTGCTTGAGTTCTTCGCTGTGGGTTTCGAGACACCGTTCCACGGTGCGGACGTCGACTTCGTAAAACGAGGCGATCTGCTCCTTGACGACGCGCGGCGCCCCTTCAAACAGAACGCCCTGGATTTGGGTGGCCTTCTGAATTTCCGTGACGGCGTAGACGTTGTTCAGAATGTTCTGGCGATCGACAGGCGAATCGGTCAGGTCTCTGGGCATCGTGGATGCCTCCGGTTCGGGCTGATTGTCAACTGGCTTCGCAGCTTTGCAGCAGGAAGGGTTTGGCTTTCTCGATGATGACCGGGCAGCCGTTTTCATCAATGCCGAGCGTATCGATGCGTCCGCCGTGGGTTTTTCCGGTGGAGTATTCGGTGGCCAGAAAGCGGACGCCGAACAGCGTTTCCAGATGCCGCTCGATGCGTTCCTGCAGCGATTTCTCCAGAGCGACCGAGTGCCCTTCGAGCGGCTCGACGTGATCGTCTTTGATGCGGAAGAGTTTGATGTCGCTCATGG
>CAUZFZ010000229.1:0-12517 GCA_963579025.1 Planctomycetota bacterium
ACCCTTCCACAAGCCTCACTCGACAAACCATCCCGCAAAAACTCAAATCCCGGACGCCACTGGGCAGAGCCAGTGGCACACGCAACGAACGCAGATTGCCAGTGGCATCGGTGCCAACCATTCGTGCGAGTCGTCAGAAGGAATCCGACTCGCCGGTCATGGGAACGAATGCAACCGGGCAGACTTCTCGCGTCTGCGTCGTTCCGTCTGACTGCTTCTGTACCACGACCAGCGTTTGACGTTCACGACCAACCGGCATCACCAGCCGCCCACCAGGCTTGAGCTGTTCGATCAGTCGCGGCGGGACCTCTGCGGGTGCAGCCGCCGCAACAATGGCATCGAAGGGTGCCGCTTCCGGCCAGCCACGCCATGCATCAGCGTTGCGCACCTGGATGCCCGAGTAGCCCACTTCGACCAGTCGCAACTGAGCACTCTTCGCCAGTTCGGGCACGATCTCCAGGCCGAACACGTCCTCGTTAAGTTCAGCCAGCACAGCGGCCTGATACCCAGAACCCGTCCCAACGTCGAGCACTCGAAAGTGGGGCTCGGGACGGATGAGCTGTGTCGTCAGCGCCACGATGTAAGGCTGCGAAATCGTCTGCCCCTGGCCGATCGGGATCGGATGATCGGCATACGCCCGCTCGAGTGGCGTGTCTGGAATGAACGCGTGACGCGGAACCTTTCGCATCGCTTGCAGGACACGCTCGTCGGTGATGTCCCGTCGCAGCAACTGCTGCTCGACCATGCGGCTACGAAATCCCGTAGCGACTTCGTCGTCCGGATGATCGGTTTGCAGCGGCTCAGAATTCATCGCGGGCTGCTCAACATGTCAACCAGCTGGTCGAAGGCGTCATTGATAGAGTCGATGGGGTTGATTAACAGATTCCGGGAAAACTCCCGGACAAGCTCCGTCTGCCAGCTCTCAGTGAGATAGTCAACTCGACTCTTTCCGTCGACCCGAGACAGCATGCAGGCTGCCAGGTGGCGTACACATTGGCGTTCGAATGTCGGCGTGCGATCCAGGTCATTCAGCCAGGCAGGAACGGGGGCCGTCCCAATCCGAGCCACGTACTCGGCCCAGAACCGCCGCGGCAATTCGATGATCTCGGCGAGTCGATCAGCATGCCGAACTGCCTTCAGCAACAGATGACTCAAAAAGAAGCCGATGTCGAATCCGGGATCGCCACAGTGACCGGTTTCGAAATCAACCAGCACGGGACCGCGACTGGTCAGCAGGATGTTCTTGGGGCTGAAGTCAGCCAGCACGAGGCAGTCGCGTCGGGCCAGTGTGTCATCAATCAGGCAGTTGAGCGGTTCGGCAAGTGCGTCGATGTTGCGCGCCATGTGCCTGTAAAACGGGTCGAGACGCAGCTCGTCAAAATTAGTGCGATCGGCTAACTGAGGCTGCGATTCCGAGACATCCGTCGAACCACGCTGAATGGTCGCCAGGTAGCACGCGAGCGGCTCTGCAATGCGCGTGTCGAAACGGCCTTCGAGCAGGTCGGCCTTCCAGACGCGGTGGTCGGCTTCGACAGCTTCCATTGCGAACAGGTAGTTGTCACGGTCTTCGAAGAGGACATGGGGGACAGCGCCGTTGGGCAGCAATCGACCGAGCGTGCGCATCACATCGACCTCCCGCCAGATCCGCTCGATGCCGCTGAACCAGTCGATTTCCGTCCGAAGCTGGTCGCGAGATTGCTTGACGACAAAGCTGGAATGGGGCACGTCGACTCGCAGCACAATGTTCGAGACACCCCATGCAAGCTCTGTCACTCGGGCTTCGTTCAGGTCAGAACGACTCAGTTCGAGCTGCGGCAGGCGGGGTTCCCCGGCTCCTCGGAAATAGTCCAGCAGATTGGACGCGTCGATTTCTTCCATGTCAGTCTGCCGTGGAATCCGTGAATGATTCTGCTGCGGGGTTCTGAGTCTGATTACCCGACAATCAAGATGAGCAGCACGAGAAAGAGCCTCGACGGAAGCCGTCGAGGCTCGGGATTCTCTTCGAGCGCAGCTCGTGTTTACGAGGACGTGTCTGTCGGCGTTTCTTCACTTGGCGCCGCCGCTTTGACCTTGCTGGCGAACTCCTTCACGTCGATCACGCCCAGATCCTGTTCGCCGCCAACGTGCTCTTCCTTCACCGTGATTTCGATCGGCGAATTGACGGTGGAAAACGCGCCCTCAAGATTGTCGACATCGGGGCCGCTTTCATAGTGGTACACAGCCAGCCTGTAATTTCCAGACGGGATACCCTTGCCAGGACCTTCGAAGTTGAAACTGCCGTCGACTGCCGCGATTGTTGCCTCAAGATCGACGTTTTCGTCCGATGGATCAACACCGTCGGGAACTAGAACCAACTCAATTGACCCAAGACCAACATCGGGGCGTTCCATCCGCATGGGGCCACCGCCGTTGTACACCTTGCCTCTGAGTATCACACCCTCCGGAGGAGCGTAATCGTCACCGCCACCACATCCGACACTTGCACACACAAGAACCGTGAACGTTAGTGTGATGAACCAGCCCTTCGAACGCAGTCCCGCCAGCATACGAATTTCCTTACAGCACAGAGAACGTAGACGACGAGTCGGGCGAAACGCCCCAGGCAACCTCGGCTAGCGGTCAAGGGGCTTGAACAGGCTCACCATCGTTCCTGATGCCAAGCCGACGGAAGACTGTACCGTCGATGGAGTACCCGATGTTCTTTACGGCGCCATCAGCAAACATGGCGTGGAATCCTCCATCGTGAATTGAGCCGAACCGTTGGGCACCGGATGATCCAAACTTTGGATCCGGCCGTGGAACTCCACTGGTCCACCGGATCACGTCGTGATCCCAGCCGGACGTGTAGCCTTCATTATCGTCGCCCTGGTAAGCCTGGTAGTTCCTGCCCAGACGCTTCTCTCCGACTGCGATCGTGTTCGACGTGCCGTCGGAGATGTGGGATGTGTTGATGGCCGCGTGAACGAAGCTGCCAGAACGGGTGTTCGTGTTGACAACGGCCCCATTATTCGACGTGCCGCCGCATCCAGCGTAGTCGTTCTGTGCGTGTCCGAATGTTCGACTCGGAGCGTACCAGTTGGCGACGGGCGCATGGACCTGTGGTGCACGCCGACTCGGACAGAAATGCACATCGACGGCAGTCGAGATGATGGCCTCCTGTTTGTCAGCATCAGTCGAACCGTTCGCGCCCCCGCCCAGCCACAGGGTCTGTCGCTCAATGAACGGCAGAATCTGGTAACCCCAGCCCGCCGACTGTTGGGCACCGTTATAGGGAGTTCCGGCGTTGAACCGTGGGGGGGTGCCCCAGTGCCAGCCGCCGGTGGGAAAAACTCCATAAACATCCAGGTGATTGTGAAACGCCAGACCGATCTGCTTCAGGTGGTTGCGACACTGCGTGCGGCGTGCCGCTTCACGAGCCTGCTGTACTGCTGGCAACAACAGAGCGATCAGAATTGCGATGATTGCGATCACGACCAGTAATTCGATGAGCGTGAAGCCCCCGCGTTCAGGGGGCGACGATCGCCGAGCGTGAAGGGTTTGCATGACAGAACTCCTGACAGGAAAACGAGATGAAGAAAGAATTGAACACGTGAGGCTACCAGGACGTGGAAATTTCGGCAAGCCTTTGATCAGGTCAGTGCGGTAATCCGCCGCGAATCTGCGGCATGTGAACGAAGTGACGCATGAAACTGCAGCCACGTAAGTGCATTGCGCCGCCGGGAACTCTACAAATCGCTCACGGTTTCCTGATGATCAAATCATCTCCGTACAACGATCTGCCGGAATACAGTGGGATTCCCGGAAGCAGGGCAATGGGGTATCGAAACCTGAAGCAGTGCGTCGATGACCTCGAACGCGCCGGCCATTTGGTACGCATTCAAGGTGAAATCGACGCACATCTGGAAGCAGCCGAGATTCAGCGGCGCGTCTACGCATCTGGCGGCCCGGCCGTTTTGTTTGAACGTGTGAAAAACTGTCGATTCCCGATGGTGAGCAATCTGTTCGGGACATCTGAACGAACCCGATTTCTGTTTCGCGATGCGCTGGATCGGGTGCGTCGTCTGGTCGAGCTGAAAATCGATCCGACACAGTTCATGAAGCGGCCGTTCCGTTACGCCGGTGTTCCTTTCACGGCACTGCACATGCTTCCCCGCTCCGTCTCGAGCGGGCCGATTCTCGCCAACGAGACAACGATCGATCAGCTTCCGCAACTGCAGAGCTGGCCGGATGACGGCGGCGCTTTCATCACGTTGCCCGAGGTCTACACCGAAGACGTCGACCGACCCGGACTGATGAGTTCGAACCTGGGTATGTATCGCGTGCAGTTATCCGGCAACCAGTACACGCCCGACTGCATCGGGCTGCATTACCAGATTCACCGCAGCATCGGTGTCCATCATGCGAAAGCGATCGCGAAAGGCGTCCCCTTCCGCGTGAACATCTTCGTCGGCGGATCGCCCGCGATGATTCTGTCGGCCGTGATGCCCTTGCCGGAAGGTATGTCCGAGCTGACATTCGCCGGCGCTTTGCAGAATCGTCGCGTCGCCATGGTCCGCCAGCGTGACGCACCGTCCATCTATGCAGAGGCGGACTTCTGTATTTCCGGAACGGTTGATCCCCAGCAACTGCTGCCGGAAGGACCATTCGGAGATCATCTCGGCTATTACAGCCTGACGCATGATTTCCCGGCACTGAAGGTCGACAAGGTCTACCACCGTGACGGCGCCATCTGGCCTTTCACTGTTGTCGGTCGTCCGCCTCAGGAAGACACATCGTTCGGCGAGATCATTCACGAAATCACCGGTCCGATCATTCCGACCGTGTTGCCAGGCATTCACGGGATTCATGCAGTAGACGCGTCCGGAGTGCATCCTCTGCTGCTGGCGATTGGCAGTGAACGTTACACGCCGTTCGGGGAACAGCTGCGCCCACAGGAATTGCTCACTCAGGCGAACGCAGTGCTGGGCCAGGGCCAATTGTCGCTGGCGAAATATTTGCTCATCGTTAACCACGGCGACGATCCGCAACTGGATATCAACGACATTTCACGATTCTTCCAACACTTGCTGAGCCGCATCGACTGGCGGCGCGACCTGCACTTTCAGACGCAAACGACCATCGACACGCTCGACTACAGCGGTACCGGGTTGAACCAGGGTTCGAAAGTTGTGATGGCCGCGGCCGGGCCAGTACGTCGCGAGCTGCCGACTGAGCTTCCATCCGAACTCAATCTGCCCGATGGATTTCACACACCACAAGTCTGTCTGCCGGGAGTTCTGGCGGTCGAGGGCCCTGCCTTCGAACCACATCGTCGTCTTAATGACTTCACCAGACACTTCGACCACACGGCGCCTATCAATCGCTTTCCGCTGATCGTCATCGTTGATGACAGTGAATTCACCGCTCGGCAATTGAACAACTTCATCTGGGTGACATTCACACGGTCCAACCCGGCGTCCGACATTCACGGCATCGAGTCGTCTTCAGACAACAAACACTGGGGCTGCCGCGGATCACTGATCATCGACGCACGCATCAAGCCGCATCACGCTCCGCCCCTGATCGAAGACCCGGACGTCACGCGCCGCGTCGATCAACTCGCGGCGCCAGGCGGACCTCTGCACGGAATCATCTGAAGACGGAACCCGGCCTGCGACGGGGTGAGCGGCCGAGCGGTGTTGATTGGAAGCAACACCGTCGTCGCATAACCACACGATGATGCCCTGACGCCACGTCGAATCAGTAATCGTCATCACGCCGCACGTGGAATCCAGATTCACCAACCCTTTGTCACCACGTGGGTTACGAACGATCCTCGAAAACGATGTGCAGCCTGCCTGGCACTCGGCATTCAGCTTGCCTTACAGCGTGACAGTGGCTTGAGGCAACACAGCGATGTGAGAGTCGCCGCCGCAGGCCTGGTCATGTGAGAGCCCGAGAGAGAACAAGGAACACAAACTATGAAGACACTGACCTGCAACCTGTACGCGGACGAAGCCGGCTTCATCATTTCTTCAGAGCTGATCCTCGTCGCAACGATCACGGTGCTGGCGATGGTCGTTGGCCTGGCAGAAGTACGTTCTGCAGTCTCTGAGGAGCTGGAAGACGTCGGGTCCGCCATCGGCGCGATGCAGCAGAGCTACTGGTACGAGGGACTGACCAGCCGCGGCAAGGCCGCAGTGTCCGGCAGCGTCTTCGAAGACGAGCAGGACTATTGCGACAGCCAGTACGACATCCAACGCACAGGACCCGTCGGTGAGAACGACACCAAGGACCACTACGATCGTTATTAATCGCCAGCGCTCTCGGCAATGAAACAAAGCCCGGCTCAGATATTGAGCCGGGCTTTGTTCGTTGCGAGGGTGGACCACGAAAAACACGAATGACACGAATGACACGAAACAAGATCAGTGCGACGTCAATAATGAAATGAGGGCACAGTACGGGAGCCTCGCCATCACTGTCCCTCAATTCAAGTCTGACGGCGCACTGGACTTAATAACGCCGTTCTGAACTTTTTCGTGTGTTTTCGTGTCTTTCGTGGACCTACGACCGCTTTGCAATCAGTGCATCCAGTTCGTCCTTGAGCCGTGGCAGAATCTCGTCGTAGGCATACGCGCCCAGCTCTTCCGGGCCGCGTTTGAGATTCACAAAATTCGGGGCACACCACAGGCCCAGATCGGCATCGTCCGTTTCGCCAGGTCCGTTCACACGGCAGCCCATAACGGCGATTGTGATGGCGTGGTCTTTCGCGTATTCGGTCATCTCCCGAACCTGAGCAGCCAGATCGACGAAGGCCTCGTTCTCCACCCGCGAGCAACTCGGGCAACTGATGATGTTCAGAGTCGGCAGTCCATAGTCGACGACCGACCGCACGCGACCGGCAGCGACATCCGACAGAATCGCGCGGCCGGCTTCGATCTCTTCGCCCTTGCGATCATTCGGGACGGTCAGTGAAACGCGAATCGTGTCACCGATACCGCGGCTGATGAGCTGCTCGAAGGCGATGCGTGACTTGATGATCCCGTCCGGCGGCATGCCCGCTTCGGTCACTCCCAGATGCAGCGGCACATCCGACCGTTCGTCTGCAAACCGCCGATTGACTTCGATGACCTTCTGAGGATCCGAGTCTTTAAGCGACACGCAGTAGCGGGTGAAGTCGAGCGAGTCGAGAAACTCGCAATGTTCGAGAGCACTCTCGAGCATGGGCGATATGGAATCGTCGGCGTCGTATCGATCCAGCTTGTCCGGATCGACCGACCCGCAGTTGACTCCGACCCGGATCGCGCAGTCGTGCTCAGCCGCAATGCCGGCGATGAAACGCACTTTGTCCTGCCACGGCTTTTCGCGTTCGTGATGGTAGAGGTGTCCCGGGTTGTAGCGCAGCTTGTCGACGTGCGGTGCGACGAGTTCCGCCAGGCGGTAGTTCTCTTGCAGATCGATAGACAGGTTGGCAGTTGTCTGACGCCGAATTTCGACCAGAGCTTCGGCTTCTTTCCGACTGTCGACGGCAATCCGAATGACATCCGCACCGGCTTCAGCGATCGCATTGACCTGAGCGACCGTCGCGTCGACATCGGCTGTCTTCGTCGCCGTCATGCTCTGCACAGCAATCGAATTGCCATCGCCGATCGTGGCAGACCCAATGCGCACTGAACGGGTCGGGTTTCGCGTGATTGATCTCGCCGGACTGTCTTCCATGTGGGTGCTCCGCTAACCATCCATCGGGGGTTGATAGCCGCGGAGCGGCGACAGCACATAGCCCCGGGCGTAAGCCCGGGGTCATGGTTCGTTCCCACACGTCAAGCCGCGGAGCGGCGACAGCGAATTCACAATCGCAGCCTGCTGTCGCCGCTCCGCGGCTTGTAATTCAGTGGGGCGACTAACCCCTGGCTGACGCCAGGGGCTACATGCTGCCGCCGCTCCGCGGCTCAAGTACGGGACTCAAAGGTTCCCGTCTTACTTTCCAATACTCAGCTTTCGGACACGGTGATTCTCACTATCGCCGACGTAGACGTTTCCGTCGTGGTCAACGTACACACCGTGCGGTCGAGCCGTTCGGCACTTCAAGCGGTCACCATCGGGCCCGTCACCACGCTGACCATCCCCGATCGCTGTTTCAATGATGCCGGTTGCCGCTCGAATTACTCGGATCGTGTGGCTTTCCGTATCCGCCAGCCAGATGTCTCCGGTCGGCCCGACTGCGATTCCCTTCGGGCCGGACAGTGTCGCATCCTTCGCCGGACCGCCGTCGCCCGTATAGCCGTTCTCCCCGTTGCCGCCGAGGTGGTGCAGCGTCTTCGTTTTCAGATCCATCCGATAGACCTGATTGCCCTCACGCAATGCCAGATACAGGCTGTGCTTCCCGTCAAAGTCCAGAGCCCGCGGTCCATTCAGCGGTGTCCCGTCAATCTTCGCGCCGTCCGGTGTCGGCTTCTTTTCGCCGGTCCCGCCGAATGTGCGAATCATGCCTGACTTCAGATCAACCACTCGAACGCGGTGATTGCCGATGTCGCAGATGTAAAGGTGACCATGGTTGTCGAGCGTGATGGAATGCGGCGACTTCAGCATCGCTTTTGTGGCCGGGCCACCATCGCCGGAGAAGCCACTTTTTCCCGTGCCCGCCACGGTGGAGATGGTGCCGGTCTTCGCATCGACGCGGCGGACCAGATGGTTCTTCATCTCGACGAAGTACATGTCTCCGTTGGTATCAAAACGAACTTCATACGGCTGGTTCAGTCGAGCTTTCGTCGCAGGCCCTCCATCGCCGGAGTACCCAACGTTCCCGTTGCCGGCCACGATTCTGATCTTGCCGGTTTTCTCATCGAGCCTGCGGACGACGTGCGTGTCGATCTCGCATATGTAAAGAGCCCCGTCCGGTCCCTTGGAGATTCCGTAGGGTTCTCCGACAGGTGTTGAGACGGCCGCCTGTGTACCAGGCACAAGACCAGACACTCCGGTGCCGGCAACGGTCACAACATCGGCCGCGGAAAGTTGTCCGGTCAGAATGAGACCGCAGGCGGCAATCAGCCATAACAGGTTTCGCATGATGTTCCTCGTTCGTGTCCCCCTCATCCGGCCTTCGGCCACCTTCTCCCCCAATGGGGGAGAAGGACAAGTCCCCTCTCCCCAGTGGGGAGAGGGTTAGGGAGAGGGGTTGCCGTATTTCTCGTGCTTACTGCGTGTAATCACGATAGGTGTAGAACCTCGCTCGAATTCCGAACAGGACCGCCGCCGCGCCCATCAGGGCAGCGAACATCCAGAAGAACTGCTGCAGTTCCATGTTCGGGATGTACTTCGTCATCGCCGCGACCAGCACGTTGCCGAACGAGACAGTCAACAGCCAGAAGCCCATGATGGTCGACTTCATACGCGTCGGAGCTTGCGTGTAAGCGAACTCCAGCCCGGTGATCGAAACCATAACTTCTGCCTGCGTGATGATCAGGTACGGGACGAACTGCCACAGCACGGGGATTTTGCTCGTCTCACCGCCCTGATCGATGAAGTACTGAATGATTGCGACCGCCGCAAACGATCCGCTGGCGATGAACATGCCGATGGTCATCCGCCGCAGCGGCGTCATCTCGTAGCCCATCTTCGTGATCGCCGGGTACAGGAAGTAGTTGTTGATCGGGATCAGAGCCATGACCATCAAGGGATTCAGAGCTGCAATCTGACTCGGCAGCAACTCCATATTCCAAACGTTCAGCTCCATGCGCATCGCCTGACGCACCCAGCTGGAACCGTGTTGATCAAACAGCGCCCAGAACACGCTGACCAGGAAAAAGATGCTGATAATGCGCAGCACGGCTTTCGGCCCTTCCACAGCCTCTTCACCGAACCTCTTTACCGCCGAACCGAACAACCAGCGTCCACCCGAGTTGCCGCCTGACAGCAGAGCTCCGACAGAATGGATCATGATCGCCAGGAATCCATCGTCCTCCTCAAGCGCCTGCCGTTCCGTGAATATCCACAGGCCCATCACGATGCTCCACACCGTGATCAACCAGTAGACGTAGTTCGGCAGAACATCCCAGGCAAATAGAGGCAGTCCGATAAAGCCGGTGAACAGCAGCACTGAACCGGCCGCGTCGTACAGGCCCAATTTCCCGCCAGGCGCGGGCGGGATATGCACAAAGACGTGACGTCCCATCCAGAACATGATGGTAGCGACGAACATCAGCACGCCAGGCAGGCCAAACGCGACGCTGGTGGCGTACTCAGGATAGTCCCGCAGGATTGGGATCATGTCTGCATTGCTGCGGATAAATGGAATCGCGAGCGTCGCGAAGAACGAACCGAAGTTGATTATGAAGTAAAATCCCTGGAAGACCTTCGCGACCAGGTGCCAGTTGCCCTTTCCGAACTGGTCTCCAACGTGTGCCGACACACACGGCTTGATGCCGCCCGATCCGATCGCGATCAACGCCAGACCGAGACCCATGCCCTCGACTGAGTTCTCACCAATCGCCAGCACGAGATGGCCGAGGCAGTACACGAGTGACAGCGAGATAATCGTGCCGTACTTGCCGACCAGCCGGTCGGAGATAATCGCTCCGATCATCGGAAACGCGTACACGGCCGCGACGAACAGGTGGTACATCTCCTGCGCGTTCTCTTCGGCCGTGACCTGAAACAGCCCGGCGGCGACGAACAACGACGTCAGGTGGACCTGCAGAATGGACCGCATCCCGTAGAAGCTGAACCGCTCGCAGCCCTCGTTGCCAATGATGTACTTGACGCCCTTGGGCCACGTTGTCTGCTTCGGATCCGGTGCTGTCAGATAGGCCATGTATTTCCTTCCGCCTGGTTGCGCCTCAAGCGTCGGTCTCATTACGACGCGGTCGGGAGGGCGAGGCTCCCGCCGAGCCGCGCGCACGTAACGGCGTGACAAGACGCGGCTCAGCAGAAGCTTCGCCCTCCCCGAGTGTGCGGCGGAAGATAGTGAGTCTGCCGCGCTCCCGGAACCGCGACGGGAAACCGGGCGAAAATCACTCCGCGTTCGCGACGACCCTGTCGTATCCGGCTGATATCATCCTGCCTTGCGATGTGAGCATTTCTGTATCAGAGCAAAGTGAGTTCCTCATGCACGCTGCCTACGTCGAGCGATTCGTCAGTCTTCTGGAACTCGAAGCCAACCAGATCTTCAACATGACAGTTGAAGACGCCGTCGAGCGTGTCGGTTCCGGCGATCCCGAACAGGTGCGACAGATTGACGGGCAGTTCGCTCTGGTCCATCGCGACGGGCAGATCGTCCGCATGGCCCGCTCGATTGGTCGGCCCATGCGGTTCTTTCTGGCCAAACAAGTCGACGGTCCCTGCCTGATCGTGGCCGAGCGGATCGACGAGATCGCCGCATTTCTGAAAGCGGAAGGACTGGACGATCAGTTTCATCCGTCGTACACACGGATGGTTCCGGCTCATCATCTTGTCGAGCTGAAGCTGATTGGCTGTCCGGATCCAAATCCCGTGTGTCAGCGGTTCTTCGCACCACAGCGAAATCGCCTCAGCACCGACCTCGATGAAATTGGAGAGGCCTACATCGGAGCTCTGGCAGAAGAATGTTCGAAGTGGCTTGATCGGATCGGCAGTAACGACCCCATCGGTGTGCTGTTTTCCGGCGGCATCGACAGCGGCTCGGTGTTCCTCGTGCTGTATCACCTGCTGATTTCGCGCGGCGAAGCGCCGATTCGACTCAAAGCCTTCACGCTGTCGATCGACGAGCACGGAGCCGACGCTGAACAGGCACACCAATTCCTGTCGGAACTCGATCTCTCATTCTTCCTCGAGACATTCTCAGTACCACGCGACCTGGTTGATTACCGCGACGCCATTCGCGTCGTCGAGGATTACAAACCGCTCGACATCGAATCGGCCACCATGGCGCTCACACTTTGCCAGGCGATCCGGCAGCGCTATCCGGATTGGAAGCATCTGGTCGACGGCGACGGCGGCGACGAGAACCTCAAGGACTATCCCATTGAAGAGAATCCGGAACTCACAATCCGCAGCGTGCTCAACAACCTGATGCTGTATCACGAAGGCTGGGGCGTCGACGCCGTCAAGCACTCGCTGACTTACAGCGGCGGCCAGAGCCGCGGCCACGTGCGCACGTGGGCGCCGGGAAGATCACTCGGCTTCAGTGGCCTGAGTCCCTATGCCCTGCCAAACGTGATCGAAGTCTCGGAGGGCATTCCGTTCATCGAACTGACCGACTGGGACCACGACCGGCTGTATTCGTTGAAGGGCGAAATCGTCCGCCGCGGCGTGAAAGCGATCACCGGCTTCGACATGCCCGTCTTCGAGAAGCGCCGCTTCCAGCGAGGAGCCGTCGACTCATCCGGCTTCGATTCGATCTTTCCCGAAAATCCAGCCGAATACCGCAAGGTGTTCGCAGAGATGTACGAGTAGGCGAAGCGGCATTGCTTCGGATGCGTGACTTGGCAATTCAGCCTTGTTCTCAACAGGGTCTATCTCAGGGTGGCTGGGGTCGAGCGAAGCGAGCCCCAGCATGCAC
>CAUZFZ010000230.1:0-12486 GCA_963579025.1 Planctomycetota bacterium
AGTTGGAGCGCCACCTACGGGGCAACTCTGAGGGCCGCCTATCCCGCCGGACTGCGACCTTACGGAGAAAACAGCTCCCACGCTGCAAAAACCGCCGCATAATCCGCGCCCCACAGAGACTGGACCCATTTCGACCAGCCATCGCAGCGGGCACACGGTGACAGTCGGAACCGTCCACTACATGGCACCGGAGATCAGTCTCGGACGTTATGGCCACAGTGTCGACATCTATGCGCTGGGCGTGTTGCTGTTCGAAATGCTGACTGGCAAACCGCCGTTCCTCGGCGAGACGATGCCGGAAGTCCTGATGAAACACATGTCACAGGACGTCGACGTTTCTGATCTCACAGAGCCATTTGCATCGGTCGTGAGCAAAGCCATGGCGCGCGATCCGGATGAACGGTACCAGTCGGTGGAAGACATGGTCGAAGCGCTGTTCGGCAGCGATTCCGTTCGGGACGGCGTGACGACATTCAATCCGCAAAGCCTGACCGTGATGGCACACCGGGCGGTCACATCAGATCCCATACCGCTACCAGAACGTCGAGTGCCCGCATCCGTCCAGGTGGACCGTCCTGCGTCGCGTCAGACCGGCGTCCCCCGACGAGGTCCAGCCTCGGTGCCGGTGCGACAGGACGGCGGACCGATGTTCCATTTCGGACGATTCTGGGGACGGATGACTGCCGATTTCGCAACGCGCGTATGGCCATACGAGGACCGGCTGACAGAGCGTGATGACAGTATTGGTTTTCGGTTTCGCGTATTCCTCGGCATTTGCACCGTCGTGCTGTGTGCGACTGCTACCGGCGTCCTCGTCGAAGGGACCGGTGCTCATCATGACGGCGCCGAAGCGGCGGTCGCCATCGGCGGCACGATGCTGATTCCGATCGTAACCAGTCTTCTAATTGCTCATTACCTTAGCTTGCGACTGACGGCCATACCCTGGTATCTGCATCGCGTGCTGTTTGCCGCACCTCCTCTTGTGCCCGCGATCCTGCTCACGGAAGCGCACGGCACGTTTGGACGTGGTGACGAAGCCATGGCACTGGGATTTGCCGTCGCGATCCCGATGCTTGTCCAGGACTGGAGGTGGCTCACGGCGCCAGTCCGACCTAAGCGTCTCGTGTTGTGGCCGTGTCTGCTGGCGGGATTTGTGGCGATGATCACTGCCATGTGCGGAGAAACTCTGGCGACATCCGCGTTTGGGCTGATGGCCGGTACGGCGCTGACCGTCCAGGTCGTTTCGCGGTTCGATCTTCACGCGTCCAGGCGACTGGCTGGCAGCACTCGGTGGCTCGATTCACTCGGCGACACAATCGAGGCCTGGTATTCGACGTCAACTCAGAAGCGAGCAGCGATGAGCGCTGATCGTGCGATGGATGGTCGAACTCCGTCAGGCACGCAGGACTCTGATTGGTCCAAGTCGACCCACGATGATGCTGCCGCTCACCCGACAGAGACCAGTGCCCCAACGTATGACAACCCGCGGATCGGCGCTGAGTCAGGACATGAACAATCCGATGGACGCCTGACAAATACCAGTGTTGTGCCGCAGCCTGGCAAGTCGCGTGTGGCGGCGCTGATTCTTAGTATCGCTCCTTTTGGAAGCCTGGGCCTGCTCCCCGTCTTTGGTCTGCACCGATTTTACTCGGGCCGAATTTTCACCGGACTCATCTGGCTGTTCACGCTTGGGTTGGCGGGCATCGGTCAGTTGATCGACATCGTCGTCATTGCCGTCGGCGAGTTCCGTGATCGTTCCGGTCGACCGCTCACGATGGGCTCGGGCGGCGAAGACGAACAGGTGAATGGCCTCTCTGTCATCCCGTCCGGGCAATCACTGGTCAACGGGACTCTGGCTGTGCTGGGTGCGCTCGTGCTCGCGCTGGATATTCTTCTCGGATTCGTTCTGGCCTTGAATCTCCCAAAGATGATCGCCGCGGATCTATTCCGTGACATGGGACTGTGGGCAACCAATGTCGAGCAGTTCATGGGCTCGCAGAACTGGGACGATACGGTGTGGGATGTCGCGGCACTGTTTGTGGCCGTTGTCGGACTGGTCGCGATGGGATTGCTGACGATCGCGCGACGCGACGCGGGAGCCGCACACATGGCTCGGGTCGTGTTGAGCGGATTTGGCTTTGCGGGAGCTTTCGGCATTCTGAGTCAGGAGACGTATTACATTCGCTGGGAGGAAGTTGCCTCGGCCATACAGGCCGAAAAGATCATACCTGCCATCGACGCCGTCATCGGTCGCGATTTCATACCGTCGTGTATTGGCACCATGGTTCTGTTGATCGCTGCCCTGTTCGTACTCGCGTGGCCACCGCGTCGGAGCGCGAACACAGTGACACAGTCGCATCGCGAACCACTGGAACAGAGAGTCTGAGACATGGTCGATTCACTCATTCTGATCACCATACTGCTGGGAGTCGTTCTAGCCCTGGTAGTCGGTCGTCTGTGCATGCGGATGAACCGCAGGTATCTCGCGTGGGTGTTTGATGGCGGTGGTGTGTTTGGTGTGGTCATCGTTGGCCTGTGGATGCTGATTCACGAACGTCAGGCGCAGCACGAATGGCATTTGCAGCAATCCGCACTGATGGTCAACGTCACCGAGAGTCTGGTCGCACAGGCGGCACACCAACAGCAGGAACGCGACAAACGGACGCACGCCTATCTGAGAGAGCGTGAGGCGACAGTCGGTGATGTATTTCCGCTGACTGAACTGAAGGAGTCGGAAGTCGAACGTCCGGGTCTTGCCTGGCTTCCGGAAGTCGACGAGCAGTTCTCCGCGGCGATTTACCCTTCGAAGCACACGGCGATGCGCAGCCTCTTGCGTGCGACCTTTCCACTATTCAGTGATGTTCTGCCGGAAGACACGACACCGGCTGTGATTCAGATGACATCGGGATCGCGCGTCAACACCGCCGACGATCAGCGCATGTTCGACGATGCCGTCGTGCTGCTGCGTGAGCAGTTTGAAGGTGCCCGCGTTCTGTTCGACCCGTCCGATCACCGAGCGGTTGTGCCCGATCCTCCGGGCGTGCAAGGTGGTGTATCGCTGCAGTTGACGCTCACGTCCGGGACTGTGCAGGTCTCCGACAAGTCGTTTGGTGATAAAGCCGATTTGCTGCGCACATTGCAGGCCACACTGAAAGGCCCAGATGGTCGCACGGCGGGGAAATCAGTCCAGGTGCTCGACAAGCCGTGGGTCGATCAGTTCGATCAGTACAGCTCGCGCCGCCGTTCAAAGCGGTTTGTCGTCGCGCGCTCGCACACGTTTGCAGCGACGGCCGAGGCAGCACATCAGCAGGCCATGACACAGGCCGTGGAACTCCTGATGCCCGGAGTCTTCCAGTCGCTCGACCAGATGGCTCGTATTGGCGGAGCAACGGGGGTCGATCGTGACTCCGTCGAACAGGGCCTGCGCCGTCGAATCTACCAGGGTTACCTGAACGCTGATCGCTTCACGCAGCGACTGGAGGCACCGTACGGCACGCTGTGGCGTGAGGCGATCCTGCTGGAACTGGATACAGCCAGCCTCAGATCGCTCGTCAACGAAATGGCCGGTCGCAGTGACAGGATTCGTCGGGGCCAGCTTTCGCAGGGAATTGCCGTGTGCATTCTGATCCTAGTGGTCGTCGTGCTGTATCTGTTTCTGAACTGGGCAACGAAGGGCTACTACCGCGGGACAGTGACCCTGCTTGCTGGCGTCCTGTGTGTCGCCGGTTCCCTGTTCATCCTGCTGGCGCTCTCCTCAGGCCTGATGGTCTGACGCCGGCGTGAGAGCGCAGCGTCGCCGAGCCTTACACCGTCGTCGTTACTGCGACTGGTTAAAGCTTCCGCTCCATCCATCGAAAGACACAGTTCACCCAGGCATCGGCGGCCCGCGCAAACTGGGGAATCGTGCTCGCAACCGTTGCCATCGTTACGACGCGTACAACCCGGAAACTTCGCGTAACTCGCCCAGGTTGTATTCTTCACCTCATGTTCAAGTTCCCGGACGTCGAAACCATTTGTGGAGCGATGTGTCCATCGGATCGCTGATGCCATCGCCCAATGGCATTCACTTTGTCGGTGAGTCCGCAAGTTGGGACTCCGTCTCGATCCTTGTCTTGACGGGTCGGGTCGGAGACCCAACGTGCCTTGCATGCCAACGTGATCTCCCATCCTGGGCGTGCGGCAGATGAGAATTGACCGCCCCTGAGTTTATCTCAGGGGTTCTCGCGTCTTTGCACTACGCAGTCGGTAGTGCAAAGACGCGAGAACCCCCGACGTAAAGTCGGGGGCGTTGGTGAATTCTCAACTGCCGCACGCCTTAGCGAGCCACTGGACTCCCCATGCTGCTGCGTCCGGCCTTTGGCCGTCGGCGACGGCGCGGTCGCGCACTGCGACTTCGATCTTCGCCGACGTGCTGTTCCGAACTACTCGAAAGCCGCAGACTGCTTACCACTTTCACGGTGGCGAGTTCCGCGGACACGTTCGATGCATTTCGCGGTGACGGTGTCGCCGCGGATGTGTTCGGAGCCACGTCGCTGCGCGCGGCGGTTCAGGAAGCCAACGCTCTGGCCGGGTCGGACACGATCAACCTCGGTGCCGGCACCTACTTCCTGAACATCTCAGGATTTGATGACGACGCACTATTCGGCGACCTGGACATCACAGGCAACCTGACGATCATCGGTGCCGGTGCCGACCAGACGATTATTGACGGGAATAACCTGGACCGAGTGTTGGACATCCGGCCCGGCGCTTCGTTGAGCATTTCCGGGGTCACAATCCGCAACGGTTTCGCCGTCAACGCTGGCGGGATCCTGAACAATGGATTTCTCTCGCTGACTGACAGCATTGTCGAAAATAACGACGTGAGCGGAGCAATCAATTCGGTCGGCGGTGGCATCGGCAATCTTGGTGTGCTGATTCTCGACGGCGTCACGGTGCGCGGGAACACCGCAACGGTTAACGGCGGGGGCCTCTACACCAAGGACGGATCGGTCACCGTCACCGACAGTACGTTCGATGGCAATTCAGCGGACGGCGACGGCGGTGGGTTGTCGATCTTCAACGGCTTGCTGACGTTCGACGGCGGTTCCATTTCCAACAACGCGTCCGGGCTCGATGGCGGTGGCCTGAGCATGGAGAATGCCGCAGTCACTCTGACCGATGTCACCGTCTCGGCGAATACGGCGGGTGATGACGGCGGGGGACTGAATTCTTTCGGACTCGGCAACCTGCAGGTCCGTTCCAGCACGATCACGGGCAACACGGCCACGGATTACGGGGGCGGCGTTCACAACTCGAACGCCACTTTCGGTCTACTTGATTCGACCGTGTCGAACAATTCGACCGGACTGCGCGGCGGAGGCCTGGATAATGACACCGCCACCGCCGAGATCATCAACAGCCTGTTCTCTGGCAATTCGGCCGGGCAGGACGGCGGCGGCATCAATAACTTCTCTGGAGTTCTCGGGCTCAGTAACAGCACGCTGAGCGGCAACTCGGCCGATCGGTCCGGCGGCGGAATCTTTAACTCGGGTAACGCGCAGGCGACCGTGGTCAATGCGACGATCACCGGAAACACGGCCGGGTTCGGCGGCGGAGTCGATACGGTGGCCTCATTCAGCGTTGGCAACACGCTCATCGCCGGAAACACGGCCGATACACTCGCCAATGATGTGCTCGGTGTTCTCACAACGCTGGGCAATAACCTGTTGGGTGAATTCAACGGCTCCAGCGGAGTACTCGGTGGCGCGTTCGGTGATCTGGTCGGATCGGCGGAGTTTCCACTCGATCCGCTTTTGGGACCGCTCGCGGACAACGGAGGTCCAACGCTGTCGCACGCTCTGCTTAAAGGCAGCCCGGCCATTGATGCGGGCAACATCAACGGCGCTGCACGCGTCGACCAGACCGGCGCGCGCCGCAATCGCGACGGTGACTTCGACGGTCTTCTCGATGTCGACGTTGGCGCTGTCGAATTCCTGAATTCACAATCTCTATTCACTGTCGACACGACCGTCGACACGTTTGACGTCCTGCTCGGCGACGAAGTTGCGACCGACTTCAACGGCAACATCTCGCTGCGGTCCGCGGTTCAGGAGTCCAACGCAACCGTCGGTGAGTCTCGCATTGAACTGCCCGCTGGAGTTTTCCAGTTGTCAATCGCCGGTGCGGATGAAGACGGTGCCATCACCGGCGACCTGGACATCACCGACACGCTGACCATCGTCGGCGCTGGAGTGGATGCAACGTATATCGACGGCAGAGCCCTCGATCGCGTGTTTCATGTCTTCCCCGGTGTACGACTGACCTTGAGCGATCTCACGGTCCGGAACGGCTCGGCCGCTTTCGGCGGCGCGATTTACAACACTGGTGGAGTGGTCACGCTGCAGGATGTGTCAGTCACGGGCAGCACAGCCAGCGGAACGAATCTCTCCCACGGTGGTGGCATCGCGAACGATGCGGGAACGCTGAATCTCGAACGCGTCACGGTGTCAGGCAACTCCGCAGAAATCGATGGCGGGGGAATCTATTCGTTCAATGGGATTCTGAACGTCATCGACAGCGTGATCGCTTTGAATA
The DNA here is from genome assembly GCA_963579025.1 of Planctomycetota bacterium. Taxonomy (GTDB): domain Bacteria; phylum Planctomycetota; class Planctomycetia; order Planctomycetales; family Planctomycetaceae; genus CAUZFZ01. Next base: position 6,577 of record CAUZFZ010000230.1, read on the forward strand.
CGGCGTCACGGAATTCAGGCGGCATCGGACAGGTCGGTGGATCGCTTACGGTTTCGGGCAGCACGATCGAATCCAATTCGGCGACATTTGATGCTGGCGGCTTTGGACAAAACGGCGGGGTATCGGCATTCGAAGACTCGATCGTTCGCAGCAATACGGCCGGTGATGCCGGTGACTCAATCGCCGGAGACGGCGGTGGACTGCTCATATCAAACGGCTCGTCACGTTTGACGGACACTCTCGTCACGGCGAATACGGCCACTGACGATGGCGGCGGTATCACTTTGATCGAAGCAGCCAGCGTGCTGCTTGAGCGTACTACTGTCAGCAGCAATTCGTCTTCCAGTTTCGGCGGCGGAATTCATGCGGACAGTTCGAGCCTCACGCTGATCGAGTCCACCGTGTCTGGTAACTCGGCATTCGCGTCCGGTGGCGGCATTAATAACGAGCAAGGCACGCTAAGCGTCCAGCGCAGCACGGTTCACACCAACACTGCCGGCACGGACGGTGGTGGAATCGACAACTTCCAGGGAACGGTCACGGTCAGACACTCGACCGTCTCAGGTAATCAGGCCGGTCGGAACGGGGCCGGAATCGTCAACCTTGCGGACAGCACGATCGAGCTGATTAACGCAACGGTCGTCGACAACATCGCGTTCGGTCTGGGCGGCGGAATCTTCTCATCTGGTGTCGCTCGACTGGGCAACACGATTGCCGCTCGCAACATAGGATTCTCACAGGACTTTGCGGGAGCGATCACGTCGCTGGGCAACAACCTGATCGGAATCGATGCCGGCAACTCGGGCGTGACCAACGGGGTGGATGGCGACCTCGTCGGCACATTCGCGTTTCCGTTTGATCCCCTGTTGTCCGACCTGGGTGATAACGGCGGACCGACGCTGTCTCACCGACCACTGGCGGACAGTCCCGTCATCGATGCGGGCGTCGATGTCGCACCTGGGCAGCTGACGGATCAACGTGGAGTCGATCGAATCGCCGATGGAGACCAGGATGGTGTATCGCGGACGGACATCGGGGCCGTGGAGATCCGACCTCTGGTATTTGATGCGACGATTGCCGGCAACCCGCTGCGCGTCGTGCGAGTCGGAGACTCTGTACAGATACAGGACGACTTCGAGCCGGTTGATGGGGGACTCGTTCCAAGGCTGTGGCTGGATCAAGCGTTGTCACGCATCGATCAGATTGTGATTACCGGCGGTGAGTTCGATGAAGCTGTGACAGTCGACTTCTCGGGCGGGAACCCGATCCCCTCCAGCGGAATCTTCTTCGACGCGCGGGGATTCGGAGGCACAGATTCGCTTAGTGTGACCGGCACTGGTGCGAGCATTTCACATCGTCCGACGTCCGCATTTGACGGAACGATCGAGGTCGATGGCGGCGTCATTACATACGTGAACGTCGAATCGCTCACGGATTCACTGGCAGTGGCCGTTCGCAGCATCGATTTCGGTGGTCTGGCTGACACAATCACGGTCGCGGATGCCAGTGAGATCGATGACGGGCTGATGAGCATCACGTCCACGAATCTGGGACGGTCGCTGCAGTTCACAGGTCAGTCGGAACAACTGTCGATCGTTGCCACCGCCGGCGATGACACGATTCGCATCGAATCACTGGACTTACTGTTCGCCGGCACGATCAGAATCGATGCAGGAGCGGGCAACGACACGATCGACGCGGCCGCGGCCGGACTTTCGACCTTCATTCAAAGTGGTGCGGGCGACGACACGATCACAACCGGCAGCGGGGACGACCGAGTCGATGGTAGTGCCGGCCGCGATCTGATCTCGACCGGCGCAGGAAACGATTCGGTCTACGGTGGCGCCGGCGCTGACACCATTGATGGTGGCGCCGGCGACGATCTGATCAACGCTCAGGGAGGCAGCGGCGAATCGCTGACCGGTGGTGAGGGTGATGACACACTCCGCGGTGGCGGGGGCCAGGATGCCGTTGTCGAACTGGCAGACGTGAATTTTGTGCTGACAAATCAATCACTCACGGGACTCGGAAACGACGTTCTGGTTGGAATCGAAGCGGCTCGACTGAGCGGGGCCGAAAGCGCGAACACAATCGACGCGAGTGACTTCAGTGGTCGCACAACGCTCGACGGAGGTGCGGGCAACGATTTACTGATTGGTGGTCGCCGAGGTGATCGCCTGCTTGGTCGTGACGGAGCGGACACGCTTCAGGGCGGCGGCGGGCACGATACTCTGTTCGGAGGTGCCGACAATGATTCTTTGAATGGCGGCAACGGACACGACAGTCTGCGCGGGAGTGACGGTGACGATTCACTCGACGGTGGAACCGGCAGTGACACGCTGAAAGGCGATGCCGGCAACGACTATCTTCTGGGCGGCGATGGAAACGACGGACTTTCGGGCGGCGAAGGTGACGACACGATCAACGGCCAGATGGGCCGAGATACACTGCTGGGCGACGCCGGCAACGATTGTCTGTTTGGCGGAGGAGGAGCAGATATCGCAATCGGCGGACGGGGTATCGACACAGCTACTGGCAACTCGGGCGACGATGTGCTCGTCGGAGGAACGGGTGGCGGTGACACAGCGGATCCCGGCGACACACTGAATGGACTGGCGACCGAGATTGACGAGTTGTTTCAATTCGCAGCCAACTGGGTGGATGCCTGAGGCGGCGAATGCCGCATTACAAGCCCGAAGCGCAAGCGAGTGAATTCACTGTGGGTTTGAGATTCACTCGCTTGCGCTTCGGGCTTGTACTTCTGGCACCGGTTACTCTTCGCGACCTTTGCGGCCTTCTGTCAGTTCGAACAGAAGACCGCAAAGGCCGCCAAGACCCACAAATTGAAGGCAGAATGTCCAGCATTGGACACGACCAGCTATGCAACCGTTGACGGCCGACGTGCTTCTGACTGCCGACTGGGCCAGAGAACTGCTTGAAACGCAGTTGTTCGAACTGCTGCGGTCGAAACGCTGGTTTTCCGGCAAGTCGAATACGGCGAGCGAAGTTCATGTCATCGACAGCGTGCCTGTGGTGACCGGAGCACATGCTCTCGAACTGGCTTTGGTGGCAGTCGCTTCCGATGCAGGTGAACCAACATCGTACGTCCTGCCGCTGGCTATTGACTCACCATCCGGAGACGTCAGCGAGTGTAGCGGGCAGCCTGCGTTCTGGCGGGAACTCTTCCGGAGACTGGTTTCCAAACCAGCAGGCATCTTGAGCCGCTCTGGCCTGAGTCTCGTGCTGAAGCCGGGTCCCGGATTCGGTCGATTGCAATCACTCAATGAGGATTCGCCGATCGAAATCCACTCGGGCGAGCAAAGCAACACGTCGATTATTCTCGGCACCGACGTGTTCTTGAAGCTGTTCCGCAAGGTCGAACCGGGAATCAATCCGGATGCCGAAGTGGCCAGCTTTCTGAGCAGCCAGACATCATTCACCGCAACGCCCCAACTGGTCGGGACAATCGAACTGGTCGATGTTGAATCAAGTCGCTGTCTCGCCCTGCTGACTGAGCGTATCGACTCTGTGGGGGATGCGTGGACGACCACGCTGCACGAACTCTCCCGGTACTGGAACCGAGTCGCAGATGGCGACCAGAGAGAATCGCCCGAGCTGCTCGGCACATTCCTGTCGGATGTGGAGCGACTCGGCAGAAGAACGGCTGAACTTCACGCAGCGCTTGCGTCAAGTGTTTCCGATCCGGCGTTCACTCCGGAACCGTTCACGCAGACGCACCTTGATCAGTTGATTGCCACTGTCTCTCGTGAATTGTCGAACACATGCCGATTGCTGGAAGAGGCTGAACTAACATCGATCGACCCGGCTGCACTGCTCGAAGCCGGCCAGAACGAACTGGCCAGGCTGAGCAAACTGAAACTGACCGCAGTGGAGATTCAGCAGGTCCGCTGCCACGGCGATTACCACCTGGGTCAGGTACTGTGGACGGGCTCGGACTGGATGATCATCGACTTCGAGGGAGAGCCGGACCGACCGCTCAGTGAACGGCGTGAGAAGCGGTGCGTTCTGAAGGACGTTGCCGGAATGATTCGCTCGTTCCACTACGCCTCGAATGCAGCGAGCGTCGGCCTGATTGATGCTCCGTCTGACTCAATTCGCGATCCCAGACGCTGGCAGGACTTCTGGTATCAAAGCTGCCTCGTGTCATTCCTGCAGGGATACTTTGTCGATGGTCAGGCACAAGTGTCGGTTCCGGAAGATGAGTTCGTGCGCCAACAACTGCTCGAACTGTTCCTGCTGGAAAAAGTCCTGTACGAGTTGCGGTACGAAATCCAGAACCGTCCCGACTGGATTCCGATCCCGCTCCTCGGACTTGCTGACGTATTGAGACTACCGGGTCGAGAATGAATCAGCCCGGAAAGAGCATGCTGACGGCCAGCACATAGGCGATCGCGATGACAAGCTGGACTGCGGCGAACGGTGTGGCGATCTTCACGAAGTCCATAAACCCCAGTTTCAGTTTCTGGCGATGAATGATCGTCGCAGCCACGACCGTTGATGCCGAACCGATGGGGGTGATATTGCCGCCTAAATTGGCGCCAAAGATCACGCACCACCAGAAGGCGCTCGAAAACCCTTCGGTGTCTTTGAGGTTATCCAGGATGTTGGCGAGCACGGCCGCCAGCGGGATGTTGTCTGTGACAGAACTGGCGAGAGCCGACACCAGCAGCAGGACTCCCGAATCCACATGCTGCGGGAGATCAAGCAGGCTTGAGATGCCGCTGCCAATCGCACCAAGCACTTGCGCATCTTCCATCACGTGAATCACCACAAACAACGCCGCGAAGAAACCCAGCAGGTCCCAGTCGACCGTCTGGTAGAACTTGTCGACCTCAGCCTTATAGGCCAGCAGAACGATTCCGGCGAAGAACAAAGCGATGAAGCCCATTTCCAGCTTGTCGAGTCCCCAAGGCAGGGCGCTCTGTCCGGCCATCCCGCCGATGAACGCGATCAAAACTGCGACCGAGAACCAGAAGAGTCGATTGCTGGGCACGCCCTCGTTTTCGTCGAAGCCCGCCACCATGCGGCGCGACTCTTCCCGTTCTTCTACCGTCTTCAGGCCACGGATGTCGAATCGAACGCGGGCCATCAGCAGCGTCGCGATTGTTGCCAGAACGACGTAGGGAGAGGCGTAGCAGAAAAACGAAACAAAACTGATTCCGGCGGTCTTGCCTACAATGATATTGGGTACGCTGCTGATCAGCGTTAACAGGCCCCCAATGTTGGTAAGCAACCCTTCGACCAGCAGGAATCCGAGCAGCAATTCGGTCCGATTGAGTTTCTTCAAGGAGACCGTCGTCAGACTGCCGACAATAATCATTGCCGTGACGTTGTTAAGCACTGCGGAAAACAGCACAGTCAGGCAACCGTACGCGACCAACAGCTTCCACGGGTCGCCGCCGGACTTCTTTGTCAGCTTGATCGCCATCCAGGTAAAGACACCCGAGCGGCTGGTCACCTCAACAAACAGGCTGGCGCCCAGAATGATCGTAATCACACCCCAGTCAATTGCGGGGATATAGATAGGCAGTTCGACCAGCTTGCCGAAGGTCTCTCCGTCTTCGTGGACTCGGGAAAATGGCACGAAGTGCAGCAGATGCAGGACGGTCCCAAGAATCAGGCACAGTCCGGCAAAGGCCCCGACAATGATCGACTTCTTCGCGTGAATCTTCTCCTCAAGAGCCAGCGAGGCGACCATCGCCACGAGGATGAGTCCGAACAGCACGGTGATCCACGTTTCGACGTGTGGTTCACCGTGTTCCGCAGACTGAGCAAGGATCAGCAGCGCATTCATTGGACAGTTCCCTGTGAAACTCGTTCCAACGCTCTGCGTTGGAATCACGTCAGGACGCTCTGCGTCCCGTACCCGCAAGATGGCAACGTACGGGA
>CAUZFZ010000231.1:0-12378 GCA_963579025.1 Planctomycetota bacterium
CGGTCCATCCGCTTCCATGCGAATTTCCATCGAGACTCCTTTCCCGGTCCGACTTCAACCATCAACCGGAAGGGAGTCTCGATATTTTCCCGATTCCCCAACACCCACGTTTTGGGATCACGCCCCGGAATCCGGCGATCCAATACCAGCGATGGCTCGAATGGACGGGCAAGCACGAATGAATGACGCAGATCTCCTGCAGGGGTTTGAGGACTGTTCGTTGCCTGAAGATTTGTGGGATCACCGTGCTCACATCCGAGTTGCCAGCATGTATGCCACGCGACTTGAGCTGGCCGAAGGTATCAGTCGAATGCGATCGGGCATTAAGGCGTACGGCAAAGCCCGTGATGTTCCTGAGGCCCTGGACAGTGGTTATCACGAAACGATCACTTCAGGCCTTCATGCGGCTTGTTTATGCGGCAAACCGGCTGACGGGGCCTCACGAATCGTCGGCAGAATTCTGCGCGGCTCACCCCGAGTTACTCGATAAGCTCCTTCTGCGTCGTTTCTATTCCAGGGAACGGATCATGACTCTTCAGGCAAAGGCCGAATTTGTCGAACCAGACCTGACACCGCTTCCGGATGACGATTCGGCGACTGACGTGCTCCCCACTGGGCTTTGCATTACTCGACGGTTTCCGTCGTCACTCAAAAGCCGTAGCAGAGACGAGCGGTGATATGTTCAACCACTTGACCATTGAAGAGCTGGAATCCGGGCTTGCGGTAATCAGAGAGTCGCCGAAAGACAGCGGCATTCTGGAGAAGCTCGTCATTCGTCCGCTGGAAGATCGCCGGAGGACGCTATCCGACGCCGAGGTCAGTCCAGAGGGCGGCGTACACGGCGACGCATGGGCGAACGGGTGCTGGAAGTCGCTTCCGGACGGGCGTCCTGATCCGGATGTCCAGTTTACCATCATGAATACACGAGCGATTCGATTGATGGCTCAGTCCGAATCGCGGTGGTCACTGGCGGGTGATCAGTTTTTCGCAGACCTCGACCTGAGTCGCGACAATCTGCCGTGCGGACAGCGGTTGTCTGTCGGATCGGCTGAGCTGCGGATCACCGACGTCCCGCACAACGCGTGCGCGAAATTCACCGAGCGTTTTGGAGCAGACGCAGTGAAGTTCGCCAACTCGGAAGCCGGAAAGAAACTTCGACTGAGGGGCGTCTACGCGACCGTGATACAGGCGGGCGTTGTGCGGGTCGGTGACCGTCTGAAGAAACTATGACGCGCTCTGCTGGCGAATGAATCCGTTCCACCACAGGTGTGTCCGCAATCAAGGCGCGAGATACCGTGACAGGATTCGTCCGAGCACCTGCTTTCCGCGGCTGTTCGCGTGAATAATGTCACGCAGAAACCATTCCTGCGGACGATAGGATCGCAGCATGTAGTCATCCCACGCCGCGAGCATGTCGAGGAATTCGACTTTCTCATCGCTGGTCATGCGGCGCAAGTCATCGGGAAACGTCTCCATGCGCCGCAACAGTTCACTCCGTGGTCCGCGATGCGCCCGATAGGCGAATGATTCGACGATTTCGTGTGGCGTTACCGGTCCGGACATCACCATCACTTCACAGTCCGAGCCGGCGCGCACCTGACGAATCACGCTGCGGATGGCCTCGACATCGAACCTGTGACTGATGCCGCCAATTGCTAACAGGTCGGGTTTGAATCGCAGGGCAAACTGCTCCACGCGGTCGTCTTCTTTGTAGTACTGGCAACCAGTGTTTCCGAGCACTGAGGTAACGATTTCGATCTGTGATCGTGGATACGCCCGCTGCAGAAGCGCTTCGAAGTTTGAGTTGGACGTGTCGTTGCAGATGCTGTCGCCGAGGATCACGATCCGCAGTCGGCCGCCCTCTCGCAAGCGCGTCATTGTCTTTGGCAGGAGCGAGCCACGAGTTGTCGGTGGCCGGTATCTCAGGACGGGAACCTGCGAGGCCAGCGTGTCCGCCCATGTCGCGACTGCCGTGGCGGAGACCGGTTCGACACGCACGTCGTCGAGAGACAATGGACGATTTCCAACATGGAATCGCACTCGCATGCGGACGGAATTGACTCGTCCACGCACGCACAGTTCGTACGGCGCCCAATCTTCCGACACATCGAGCAGGTCGTAGACGTCCGCGACATGTGGTGCGTCGTCGCTGTCAAAGAACGTCACCGACACAAAGCAGGACTCGGCACCTTTCGTGCGGCACTGAATGCGATAGAACTCGAACGGCTTGACTGCAATGGGTGGCGTTTCCCACTGGCCTTTGCGAATCACCAGCGCTCGCTCGACACCGCCACTATCAAGCGGCTTGCCGTTCTTGTCTGTACGCGAGAATCCTTTCTGGACTTCGGCGTCCTGGTCCGGTGAATTGAAGTCGGCCGTGAAGAGGGAGTCATCGGCGCGGGAATGGGGATCAGTGGAGAAGCCCACGAGTGTGAGTGCTACCAGAAGATGATGTTTCCAATAGTCCATGACAGGCCTTCAATTGACAGTTTGTTGTCAAGACTGTGTGAAATGTGGCTGCAGCGAAATGTGCACACTTCGGAATGCCGCGAGTGCTGAGCTACGGCGCGCTGATGTACGGCACAAGCCGGTAGGTCAATGCGACGTCTTCAGCTGGCGTTGCGTCTTTTTCGGCAGGAGCGACAAGTTCGACGAGGATGGTCTTGTTGGCTCCCTGCAGGACGCGAAGAGGCTTTGCCAGTTCGATCTTCACACCATAACCGCCACGATCGACGATCACGGTGGAAGCTACTGTCGCTTCGTTCGAAAGCTCACCGAGAGACTGCCCGGCGGCATCGAGCAGTGTTGGTTTACCACCTGCATATGGAATCATCTCGTAGGCCAGTCGGACGTGTGCGTATGGTCGATCCTTACTCCACAGTGTCATGATGTCCTGATACTGCGGGCGGCCCAGTTTGACCTCGCAATTGATCGCATCCGGTTCGAATGTGTACTTGCGGATCGACCGCAGGTGTCGGTCGCGAACATTGCCCGAACTGGTCACGGTGTTCCCGTTCAGTTGAGCATCATCGTGCTCGCTGATTCCTGAGGCAAAGGGCGTACCGTCCCACATCTCACCTACCGTGCCGTGGATGTGGTAGCGCCGCCAGTTGGATACATGCATCTGCTTTCCATACTGGCCGGACGGATTCGAATTCAGAACCGTGCCTTTTCCGGGCACGGTCAATTGCGCGATACAGCCACCACCAAAGCCGATCTGGCCCCAGAATGTTTCCGTCAACCACCGTGGAGCGAGACGTCCGTGAAACGTCACCATGTAATAATTGGGGCGGCGGGCAGCAAACCACTCATTGCCGTCATTCACGCTGACCGTCAGGTCTGGACCGGGATTGCCTTTCCACCCGTACTTACCCTCGACCATCTTCCCGGCCGCACCGTTCATGCGACCGTTGATGCGAGAATTCCACGGATACGCCAGCGCGTCCCGACACCAGACGTGACTGAAGAGATTCATCATCCGGTCGAAGACCTGCTGGAATCTGGGGTCATCGGTATCAGCCAGAATGCCGTGCTGCACCCAGGTACCGCCGCCGCCGGATTTGCCGAGCCAGTTGTCGATGATGTACGAGCCATAGTCGGCATCGTGCGCAAAGTGCTCCTGCGAATCGCCCGATCTGCTGATTCCGGCGCCTTCGCCCCAGCCTTCGTTGCGCCAGCGTTCGAACCACACGTCGTAGCGCTCTTTCAGCAGCTTGTCGCCGGTGATGGCCTGGGCATACCACAAATGGACCGGAATCTGAGCGAACGCATTGCCATTCACGCGTTCCATATCGAGCGCGAAACTCAGTCGATCGGCTGTCATTACGCAGCACTCGCGAATGATCGACATCAGCTCGGGTGGAGTCGAGGTGTCCTTACTCAGCAGCCAGCACGGCCGCCAGATCTTGAAGCCGTAATAGCCCATGGCATACGCCCAGTTGACCCAGCCTGAGGCATCACGACCGTCGCTCGGACCGATGCGATGGAAGTACGGCTGTAACTGACGCAGCGTCGTGGTCAATGCGGCGTCGGCTTTGCTGGAATCAAGCCAGTTGTCAAAGCGCACTTGCCATGGATGCCAGTAGACTTTTCCGTTGGCATAGATGGCTCCACCTTTCAGGGCCTGGGCCGTTTTCTGATCGGGACACAGAACGGCAGGCGAACCCGTGCCACCGTAACCGCCACCTGGATACTTCAACGACGCCCGCAGCAGGTAGTCACCATCGCCGTCGGAGACGTTGACGCGCAGAACCTTGTCATCGTACTGACCCGCCGGGAAGGCCAGGTGTGTCTCTGTGAATCCGCCAGGAGCCGTCGTATCGAACAGCACCTTGCCGTCGGGCGCGGTGATAGTAAGACGGCGCGTACGTGGCGTGTCCGGTTCGGCCAGAGCCACATGCATGCCTGTCGCTCCTTTCGGCACATACATGAAGCCCTGCTTCCACATGTCGTGGTGACCGTGCAGCCATGTCGTGTGTCCACACACTCCGTACGGCAGTTCTGGATCGACTGCCACTGTGACATAGTGGTCACGATCTCCGACCAGTACGACCCGGTACACACCCTTCTTGCCGCCTTCTATTGTCCGCTGAAAAGTCCTGGCCGTCAGAGTTTTCAGACGTGCGGGATCTGACCATGCACTCCATCGCCCCATCGGCTGCGTGCCCTTGGATCGGCATAACTCGTAATACTCGAGTTCGTGATCCCAGCCCCCGATCCGTGGCAAATAATGTGTGGACACAACGCCGTCGTCCGGAATGTACTCACGGACAACCGGTTGACCGTCAGGGTCGTAGACTTTGAAGAGAATCTCCCTGGGGCCGTTGGCGAAGATGTTGAGGTCACGAACATCAAGCCCGACCGTGAATTCACGGCCATCGGGATTGTCCACATACAAGCTGATTCCCTGGTTCAGTCGATACGTCGCGCCATCAGCCCGCAGATCTGCGGATGTGGCCAGGAGACAGCAACCCAAAATGGCTGTGGTTATGGAGCGCGTCATCAGTGCCCTTTCGGATGGCCTCAATCGGCCTGTCTCAGGATGAGCTCCGCACGGAGCTTCTGGCCGAGGGTAACACATCACGGGTGGTGCGACTGCTCATCACGGCGTCTTGCGCATCGCCATGAGACGACTCATCCAACGGCCTCAGGTCCGAAGAGTCATGCCCATTCGAGCAGAACGACTCCCACGAGTCGGGCGAATCGTCAATGGCTCAGGGTATTGATGGCAACAACGCGGCGCAGCGATGGCTCCCACGTCTTGAGCACCACGCCCATCCCACCGTGGCCGATGAATCGTCATGGTCCATCTCACCTTCGGCTTCGCATACGGAACGAGGGGGAGACTCTTGTGTCGTTCCCGTGGTCTGGTTGCCGGCCTTGCGAGGACTCGCTCCCGCAGTATTTCGCACTGCGAGTGAATGAACGGGCCTGGTCCTCCGAAACTTCCTTTGCGAGTCGCGCAGACTCCTCTATAAGTGCGAAATACGGCCGAGTGGCGAAATTGGCAGACGCACGGGACTTAAAATCCCGGGTCCCGACAGGGGCGTGCGGGTTCGAGTCCCGCCTCGGCTACTGAACAAGATATTAGTATGTCACCGGAGTCATCAAGACCCGTATTTTCAAGGGGATTGCTGGTTCGGCTGAGGTCTGGTGACAGGTCCTGATTTGCAGAGATAGAACCACCAGTAGAACCACAAACCGCGCGGCGGAATGAGTCTGCCGTTGCCATCGCATAATGCCTCATCGCCACGGCCTGTGAGTTGCCCAGCCAGTCGCACACGTCCTTCATCGGGAACTCTGCCAGTAGTTCCGTTTGCCGACTGGCTCGCATGTTGTGGAACAGCTTCGGCCACGCTTTTACACCCACCCGCGTCAGCAGTTTCTGAAATGCCGTCCGGATGTTCTGGTCCCCGGACTGCCACCGGGTGATGACCGGTGAACTCAGCGGGCAGTCGATACCGGGATTCGCACGGTCGTACAGCTCCTGCAGATACGGCTTCAGCTCCGGGAAGATCGGAACGAACCGCAGCCCGCCGTCTTCGTGATGCTCTGTCTTCGGAGCGTTGACCGTCAACCGGCCAGCCTCAAGATCCACGTCCTGCCACGTCAGCCGTATCACCTCGCTGGGAACTCGGAGCCCACCGAAACGACTCAAAGCGATGACAGCGCGTAGTTCCGGGCATGTTGCCGCATCCAGTGCCAGCAAGACGTCCGATCGTTCAACGAAGTGCTGACGACTTGTGTTGCCATGCACGGATGCCGCCAGTCCATCGAACGGGTTTTCCGTGATCAGTTTGCGTTTGACCGCATGGCCGAAGAACTGCCGCACGCGTCCCGTCCGTCTTCGGACAGTGTTGTCGGCCGTTTCACCACGATCCTTGGGGACTGTTGAAGTATTCGGATGAACTCAAGTTTTGTGCAATTTGCGATTTTGAATTTGCACCTCTCGTCGATTTCATGACACCAAATCGCGAGAAGAGGTCACGAATTCGAAATCTCAGATCACGCTTCCGAATACTTCAACAGTCCCCTTGTCCCGCTGGTTACCTTCGGTCGCGAGCCAGACTCGCCACAGCTCCGCATCCGCCGCTGTGATGGAATCCAGCCGACACTCGGAACCGAAGAACTGCACCAGGCAGTTGACGGTGCGACGATAGCACTTCTGCGTCGACTCCTTCACGTCGGTTCGGCGGGACACATAATCGGCCAGAAACGGCCCCAGCGTAACCGGCCCCTTGTCGTCTGCGGTTGGCTCAATCAAGTCGGCTTTGAGCAGCTTCCCGCGCAGCTCAGGGCCGATGCCCCCAAGCCACTGCGCCGTGTGGACGTCCGGCGCGACACCCGCCCCCAATGCGGAAAGCAGTTGTTCGATGTGCGACTTGACGGTTTCGGCCTGTCGCTTCGAGAAGCCACCCAGCCAGAGGGACCGCTTGCGTTTGTCCAGACCGTAGAACGACACCCGGTAGCCGTTTCGCCCGGTTTCTTTCCTGATGCTTGCCATCCGCCGCGCCTCCAGTTCCGGACCGGTTGATTCAGATTTGCGGCTGCAGAGAGACTTCCAGCGCTGCAGCCAGTTTTGCGGCTGTTTCGAGCCGAATATCGCGTTCGAAGCCCATGAATCGGCTGAGCACGGCGCTGTCGATTCCGGTTGCCGCTGACAGCCTGTACTGGGTCATCTCAGACATGGCGATGGCGAACCGGAGCTGATCGTCGAGCGGATGCTTCCGGCTGACGACCGACCGTATCGCTGCAAGTTGATCGTCGTCCGCCTTCTTTGCTCGATTTACGAATCTGCGGAATGCCTCACGGCGACTCACGACGTCCCGTTCAGGTTTCTTGCGGCTGCTGTCACCCATAGTGTTTCCATATTTGCCAATTGACAGTCACAGAGTATCCGTTCCTCACTCGCTGTCAATTGACACCTGCGTGAGTTCACGACGCGTCAGTGATTGCCGCCAGTACGTCAGACGGCCGATACAGCACACGACGCCCCAATCGAACGTGCGGTATCTCACCGGAGACTCGCATCCGCTGCAATGTTTGCTGCGAAACCTGAAGTTGCCCGGCCATCGTTGGCTCGTCGATCAGCGCCGTCGCAGAGACGGACTCCGCTTCTCGTTCCGCCAGCCGCTTCATGACCACGTCGGCGACCTGTTCTGCCAGACTGTCGATCAACGGTCGGAAATCCATGTGGGCACTCATGGGTGCGTCCTTTGCACGTGACGTGACGGGCATTCGCTGGCGCAGGACCAATGGCCCCACGGGATGCTGAGCTATGAAGCGTGCGACCACCTACTGGCCGCGACGGAGACACTCCTGAACCATTGCCTGAGCGATATCGAAGTCTTCCCTGGCAGATTGCGGCTGCCCGCGATCGTCTCCCCCGACCAGCCGCGCGGCCATTGCTAAACCTGCGTAAAAGTCGAGCTTGGTCAGCCCGACGTACCGCACCTCGTCGTCGGACATGGGCACGGGAAAGACTGGCCCCCCGTCGTATGCGTCGCAATTGTTGACGGACCTGCTGAACGAATCATTTCGATCAACCATCTGAAAGACTCCATTCCGAAAGGAAATTGGAAGGCCGGCACGGGACGGTACATGGCGACGGCGGAAACTGGCCCCTTGAATCACCCACCAGCCGCAACGAGCCGCTGCAGTTCCTCCGCATCCAGCACGTGACCAGCCGCAACGTCATCGGCCAGGTCCGCTGCCAGATGAAAACGGCGGTGCAGCGTGGCCGCGACGCTGTCAGGGTCATCGATTCGGATGCCGCCGCATTCGATCCAGACATGACCGCTGACGGGACGAACACATCGAAGGCTGCCAGCCTGTCGCAGGATTACTGGCCCGATCGGTTGTGGCTGGTTCATCAACTCCCCCTTCTGCGTTCCGACGGTCGGTCGGCTGGCGTCATTCAATTGTTCCATGCTCGGCCGGCGGCATGCCGGTCGGTCGGTCAGCCTAGGGGGGTATTACATACCCCCCCTAGCCGACCGACCGTCTGACCAACCGGCAACGGTCGGCTGGATGGTCAGCTAGCTGACCGTAGCTGACCGTCCGACCCGACATCTTTGTTCACTGTCTTTCGTCGTCGAAATCCTTTCTCCGGACGTCCATTCTTGACGAGGTCGCACCGCTCGACTGCATCTCTCGAAATCAGATCGTCGATGAGATCATCGAACTCGGAGGCGGATGGCTTGGGTTTCATCTGGTCGCGCAAACGACTCTTGGTTTCGCCATCCTCGGCCTGGCCGATCAACTCATTGAGCTGCTCCAGCATTCCGAGACGGCGCGTTTCTGACTCTTCCACCTTCCGTGTCTCCGCTGCGGCCTTTGCCCGGTCGATCGCTTCGGATGCCTTGCTAACGTTGACTGACCAAACACGTCCGTTGCCCTCGTCGTCGACATCTCCTTCATTGACGGATAGTGCGTAGCAACCGGAGTGCCCCGCAGACCCGCCGACGTTTAGCCAGAGGTCATGCCGACCATCTCCGTCGTATTCCGTACGACGCGCGAGGAGGAGCCACTGCCGAGCCCATTCCGCGAACCCGGACATCGCCAGGTCCTCAAGGTCCGTTGGTTTATGACGGTCCTTTCGGTCGGTCTTCCGAGTGTGGTGGGCGATCACGATCGTGCAGCCAGTCTGTGCCCCGAGGTCACCAACCTCTTTCAGTAGCGAACCCATTTCGAACACGTTGCCAGGATTGACTCCTGATGTGCCGGAGAGAAGGCACAGGTACGCCGGATCGATCATGAGCACTCGAATTCCCTCGTCTCGAATGGCACTCTCCACGACCTCAAGGTGTCCAGGGTTGCCGAGTTGGGGCAAATCCAACCCCCAAAGCACATCGGCGGTACTCAGCAGCCGGTTCCTGTCGCTGAGGATTCGGCGGGCAGTTTCCCGGAGGACGTACCCGCCGGACTCGCCACTGAGGACGGCAGTGTTGACCCGCTTCGGGACGAGGAAGGCAGGATGCGACAGGAACGGTGTGCCAGTCCCGAGGGATGCGGCAAGGTCCAGCATGATGCCAGTTTTCAGGCACTTTTTCGGTCCGCCGACAACGCCTGGTTGGCCTTCGACCAGAACACCCTTCACGAGATAGTTCTGCCTGAAGTCGGCCCGATCAAACTCGTCGGACCGGAGAAGCTTCAGCTTGAAATCGCTGGGGACAAGCGGCCGACCATTCGCATCGCTCAGCTGAGATTTCGGCAAGTCGACTGTCGCCGGAGTCCCATCCGGCGAGACGAAATAAACGAGACACGATTCGCCATTGTCCTCAAGAATCGTGCCAAAGTTGTTGCGATCGTGGGCCTTGACCTTCATCCCTGGCAGCAGTTCTGCCGTTGACCCGTGGACGGGACTGGCAGTTGTAATGGCCTTTGGAGGCGCGTGATCCTCAGTCAGGTCTGGCCGCATCGCCAGAAGGCCATCCAGCGTCATCACGGACGTCTCATTACCGCCAGCAATGACGTCGTCGATTCCTTTGCCGGCCTCGGCTGGCCACGTCTCAATTTCGACCTCGATGCCGAGGCTCGGTAGCTCGCGTGCGAATGCCACAGCGTGTTTCGCCGTTGGTTTGCTTCTATCGGTGTATTCAGGTGCGTCATAGGCAATGATCACATGCCGGACTCCGAGCTGCTCGATCACGGGCAACGCGGATCGCCATTGACCGATCCCTGGTACGCTGACTGTTGGTACCGTGGTCAGCTCAAACGTGATGTCGGCTTTGATCTCCCCTTCGGTCACGCGGAGGACGACGCAAACAGAAAGCGTGCCGACTGGCACATGACAATGAGCCCCAGCATTCTGGCCGTGTTTGCGGCCACCGCTCAGTGACACGTATCGAGATTGTCCCGGCTCCGGATTCCGCCGACGGGTCTTCAGTGATTGGATCCGACCGTCAGTTGCCCGCAAAGGAACGAGAGTCCCCGGTCCCAGCCACACAGTCAGGGTCAATGAGTTGCCCTGCCGAACAAAGCCGGGGACCGACGTAAGCTCGTCAACGGTGAGACTGAGACTTTGCAATAGAAGACGCGCCAGTTCTTCACCACGACCATTGAGCGTGCCGTACCCGAGTCGGCCAATAGCCTCGCCACTCAGACCACGCTGTTGCAGGTTTGCGTGGTCGACATCGCTCAGAGGACATAGCTCCAGCAGCGCACGATAGACGCGGTCCCGAAGTTCCTGGTCGGCAGTGACGGCATCGGGCTTCGTGGCAGTGGCATCCCAAAGCGGTTTGCTACCAACGTCCAAGTTTAGATGGCTGGCGATGGCGCGCGCAGATTCGATCTGACTGAGTCCGCGCAGCCATGCGATCGTCGCGATGCCGTCCGCGAACGATCCACACTGATTGCAGATCGCACCGCCTGTTTCGGCGATGTCGTCAAACGCCCGGTATCGATCTTTACCACCGCACTTTGGACATGGGTGGTGTTGGCCGGTTAGTGCCAACGGATCGATCTCAGTCAAAGCCAGAATGATCGATACCCAGAGTCCGCGTGCTGCGGATTTGACCACCGCAAAGATGTTGTGATCGGCCGGTCCGATGGCCATAATTAAGCTCCCGTTTGTCACTCGCCAGAGCCGACGAACTGAGCCCCGCGCTGATCCCACTCGGCCGGGGCTTGCCTACGCGTGGTTAGAGCAGGCCAGCGGCTCCGAGAGCCTGCGTGGTGCTGTCAGGTCGACCGGCGTCCTCGCACAAGTCCTCAAGCTCAGCTTCAGCTTGTGCCTGTTTGGCCTCGGTCACGGCCTCAAAGAATCGCTGGAGGGCTTCGGGGGACGTCATCGTCACGCCACCGACATTCAGCGTTTCGAGCTTCACCCCAGCAATGCCACGGTTTACCCAGCGGTAGACCGTCGGAGGACTGACGGAGCGGCCCGGGCACGTCCGCCCGGCCTCTGACAGCTTCATTACATTTTCTGTGAACGCGTTGATCGTCATCGCAAAACCCTCGAAGACATGTGGTTTCAACCCATGTCCCGAGAATAAGCGGCCACGCTTCACTGAAAAGATACGGCGTCTACTCGCTCCCGAACTTCCCCGATAACTCCCGATCCGCACCCGAAGACTGCAGGTTTAGTCCCCTCTTGGGGGGCAGACCACTTGGCTTTTCCATCAGAAGTCATCCACGTGGGATTCACGTGAAACTGGCCTCTGGCCTTCTTGACCAGCCGATCGGGGTGCTTATCTGCCCACGTTCTGACAGTCGTCGGGTCCTTTTCAATCGCATGTGCCGCATCTGAAGTTCCCATCAACGGCCACGATTCCCCGTGTTCTTCGGATTCACGTGGGTGCAATCTCGTGCGCGGAACTTCGAGCTGTTCGCAGGCGGTAGACTGTTGCTCGATTCTCTGATTGAGGATCATCTCTGAGAGTCCGCGAAACGAAAGAAGCCCGTCCCAAAATTCCACCCATGCGGCTTTTGCTGTAGACAGTTGCGACTTGTACTTCTTGGTTAGGACTTCTCCTGCCTGACGAAATTCACGGTCGGCATAGACTCTGACCGTCCGAAATGAAGAGGTTGGAATCGCTGTCAACCACGTGGCAATAGGCAGTAACCGATCCTGCTGGTCGAGCAATGGCGACGCCATTCCCCCTGCGAACTCGATCACTTCGCCCATCGCCAGAAGCGTCTCGACAGCAGAATTCTGAAAGCAGTCAATCTCATGCACGGGCGGTGAATTCAATGCGTGCGCAGCCGTCTCAATTGCATGGCGAATCGGCTCAGACATTTCGGACTGCAGTGGGGCGTGATCCCAAAACGTGGGTGTTGGGGAATCGGGAAAATATCGAGACTCCCTTCCGGTTGATGGTTGAAGTCGGACCGGGAAAGGAGTCTCGATGGAAATTCGCATGGAAGCGGATGGACCGG
>CAUZFZ010000232.1:0-12295 GCA_963579025.1 Planctomycetota bacterium
AACTCCTCGGTGTACCGACGGCGGACCGATTCTCCACGACTCGACGATTTCTTCTTCGCCATTTTCAGGCTCCTTTCTGGAACCCAAAATAAGCAACTCACCTGTCCGTGAAACTGTCACCACCTCATGCGTCGTCGAGCCTGAGGGGAATGAATCGTCGGTCGTGGTTCAGCGGGTCTTTGAAGCGGAAGGTGTGGCGCTCCAACTGCGGCCAGTCGGCCGCCAGCGCCGCCGCCGACATGCAGAGCACCAACACGCGGGAGTGCTCCAGTCCATCCTCGATCTTCGCCGGGATGCTGTCGCCCGGCTTGATCTGATCTTCATCAAACCACACCCGCACCCCGTCCGACTTCAGCCGATTCGCCACGTCGCGCACAACGTCCTTGTCCGCGCTGCTGTGACTGAGGAAGACGTCGTATTCGAATGGATCGTTCACGCTGCTTCTCGCCTTCAAGACCCGGCCGGAACGACGGATTCGCGATCCATTTCGATCGACTCAATAGAGAATCCGGCTTGTTCCACATTCTGAACTGCCGATGCAATCGCCTCCTGGAGCGACTGGCCCTCACGAGCAAACTCCAGTTCAAGGCCGCTGGTGTGAACACTGATCGAGGCGTCGTCACAACCAACCGCACCCAGAGAATCGGTCGCATCCAGGAGTTCGTCGTTGGTCACGTCAGAAGAAAACGGTCCGCTGATGATCAGACGAAAACGAAATTCGGTCATTGGTCAGTCCTTTACGCCTCGGGGCAACGATCAACTTTACGACGAATGGCTGCCGCGTGGTTCTGTGGGTTACGGGGAGTTGACCAGATCGACATCCGACACAGACGATGTCCATAGCTGCAAAACATCACTCCCCACGCATGTGCTCGCGGGCCAGACTTCTGCGCCGTCCATCCATGAGTCTCCGCATAGTTCAATGCTTCTCGAATGTGTTTGTTCGAGTGATTGGCCATCTAGTTTTCCCAGCAATTATACAACTTCAGTCGAGCCTGAGGGGGCGGAATCGTTGGCCCCCATTTCCAGCAACACGGTTCAGCGGGTCATTGAAGCGGAAGGTGTGGCCCTCCAACTGCGGCCAGTCGGCCGCGAGCGCCGCCGCCGACATGCAGCGCACCAGCACGCATTACAAAAATGCTCCAGTCCGTCCTCGGTCTTCGCCGCCCTCACCCTGGCCCTCTCCCCGAGGGAGAGGGAACTATCGAGCTTGATCTCCCACTCATCAAACCAAACCCGCACCCCGTCCGACTTCAGCCGGTTCGCGATCTCGCGAACAACGTCGTTGTCCGCGCTGCTGTGACTGAGGAAGGCGTCGTATTTGAATGGATCTGCCATGAATCAATCCCGCACCCCCAGTAGCCCGGTTCGCGACTTGTGTGTGCCACTGCCACGATCAGTGTCTCGTCTTCGCGGGCCTCGTAGACGACGATGTACGGAAAGCGGGTCACCAGGGCGCGGCGAAACAGGCGTGTCAGACGTTTTCCTTCGTACTCTGGAAATCGCAGTGGCTGCCTGGCGATGCTCTGTATTGTTTCTGACACTCGCTGGCGGAAATCGTCGCCCAGACCGGCGCGGCGATCCTCGTAGTACAGCATCGCTTCCTCAAGTTCGTCTTCGGCCTCAGCCAGAATGCGAACGCTCATCAGGACTTCCTGCTCTTCAGCGATTCACGCAATCGATCGGAAACAGTGTTCCAGTCTTCGGCTGAAGTCTCGCCCGCTTCATAGGCCTGCACGCGCCGCTCGAGGTCTTCCTCGAACTCTGGATCAACGTCGCTCAACACCCTTGGTGGCTTCAGGCTCTGGATGAGGGTGTATGCCAGCTCTGCTCGTTCTTCTTCTGTCAGCGACAACGCGACATCAACCACATCTGCCGGGTCTGTGGACATGGGACTGCTCCGTCGGAGGGAATGCAGGTTCAATTGATTGTAGCACGTCGAGCCTGAGTGGAATGAATCGTCGGTTGTGGCCCGCCGGGTCTTTGAAGCGCAAAGCGTGGCTCTCCAACTGCGGCCAGTCGGCCGAGAGCGCCTGGGCGGACAGGCAGAGGACCAGCACGCATTACGAATTCAGTCCGTCCTCGATCTTCGCCGCCCTCAGCCTGATCCTGCCAGAGGTGTACACGCATCACGTCAAATCATTCCGATGCTCCAGAGCCTGTCATCGCAGTCTCGGCGTGATCCGATTTGTAAATCCGGAACGCCGCCTGGCTCACGAAATCACTCCGTGCTCGATTCGACTGATCAATTCCTGTACTTCGGCCGCGCCCGGCTCCGTAGCAATGTGCGTCAGCAGAGCCACTTGTCCAAGAGCTCTCTGTTTTGACTTCAGCCACTGGACGGCTTTGTCAGAATCCCCGTCGAATAACGTGACTGACAAATGAAAAGTTCTCGCGAGCCGCCAAAGACGTTCCGACTCCTCCAGTGTCAGCTTTTCATTCCCTTTCAGTTTCCGCTCTAAATCTGCGAGCTTCATTCTCAGGACCTTGAGGACTGCCGCACGAGGCAGGTGGGTCGCTTGCAGGAAATCCGTAAGACGGCGAGCCGAGAAACGACGTTACACGGCATCGATCCTCCGGTGCGAAGACACTCCAAGCGATTTCCAGGCGGACTCGACCATCTTCCCTCACTCCAGAAGCGACGGCTCGTTTGCGCACAGCAGCTCCGTACGTTTGGACGGGAAAGTACTCATTTCAGCGAACGGAGCAAGGCGAGATCGTTGGTGAAGTTAGCCAGTCTGGAGAGTGTGGCGCACGTGCGTCGTCGAGCCTGAGAGATAGATCAGGCGGTGGCCAGTTCGGCATCCGCCAGGGCCGGCTCAGTCGACAGTTCGTCCAGGAGTTGCAAATCCTGATCTGCCGTTAACGGGCGCAGAGGTGCTCGCACAGGACCACAGTCGATTCCCAGGCTACGCAGTACGACCTTTGTTGCCGAAAGGAAGCCGTACTTCTGGAACACGCGAATCATGCGCACGGCTTCGTGCTGCAGACGCCGCGCGGTTGTCAGGTCACCAGCGTGGAAAGCGTTGATCATGCGGCGGTAGTGGCCGGCTGCGAAGTTGTAGGTCGTGCCTACCGCACCCGGGCAGCCGAACATCACTCCGGCCAGCAGCATCTGATCGCAGCCGAACAGGATGTCGAATTCGCCGTCGTTCAAGTGCAGGCACTCCTGGAGCTGCATCATGTCTGTGTTGGTGAACTTCAACCCGCGTAAATTTGGAAGCGCCTCTTTGCCCTTGATCAGGAACTCGTGCATCGGCAGTGACACGTCCGTCACCGACGGAATGTCGTAGAGGTAAAACGGCAGGTCGCCCGCTGCCTGGGCCACTGGTCGGCAGCAATCGATCAGGTCCTCGACCGTCTCGGGCTTAAGGAAGCTGGGGCTGAGAGTCGCGACAGCGTCTGCTCCTTCGCTCTGTGCATGCCGAGCCATAATGCGAGCGTCTTCAACACAATTGTGTCCGACCTGAATGATCACATGCAGATCGGTGCTGCGGCTGACATCGAGCCAGCGTTGCGCCAACGCGAGTCGTTCCTGGACGGTCAGTGACTGACTCTCGCCGCTGGTACCTGAAACGAAGACGCCGGCGATGCCGTTCTGGACGAAGTGCCCGGCCATCGGTTCCACAGCTCCCAGATTCAGCGAGCCATCGGAATGCAGCGGAGCCAGTGGCGGTGCGATCAGATCGAATATAGCGGTCATACAGAGTTCCAGTACCGGCTGCTGATTCATCGAATGGCGTGGTCAATTCACCATACACGGAGGAGGACACCCGGACGAGCCAGCGGCTGGTGATTGAACGAAAGCCGTACGTTTCCGATTCGCGCGGATGGATTCTAACGACTGAGCCGAACCGCTGTTTCACCAGTTGGCCGATCAGGTTTACGATGACGGCGTGGAGATCACGTGTGGCTTCTGAATCAACGTTTCAAGGAGGGAATCATGAACGGTCGCTTATTGGTCGGAGCATGCTGTGTCATCGTCGTTGCGTCGCTCATCCTGGTTGCAGGGTATGAGCCGGGGCCAGCCGAAAGAGGTCCCGTTCATGGTGAGCTTGCTCTCGACGGCGAGGGGGTGATCCTCATCGATTCCCCGCCGAAACTACTCGACCCGATGCTCGCGTCACATGTTCTGATGCCACGAGACGAGCGGCAGACTCCTGAATTCGTTGGCCAACTGGCGCAGATCGAGAATGAGTGGAATCCCGCAGAGCCAGAACGCGCGCAGCCATTCGCTGTGGATGCTCCCGATGTTCCCGTCATCGCCGAGGTGACGTACGACGGACAGCCATTCGGTCACTGGCGATCACTGCTGCTCAATGAGCTGAAACCCGAGTTGCGTCTCGAGGCAGTTCAGGCCGTCCATCGGTTTGGAATGAACGGTCGGTCTGCCGAAGCCGCCGAAGCGATGCTGACTGTCCTTGACGGATACAGCGCAGGGATCTGGGCGGAGCTGGCCAGCGATGGCATGGAGTTCGCGTTCAAGGTGGCGATCGAAGGACAACATGAGGACTTGAACGCGGATGGAATTCTGATCGCGAATGCAATCTTCGCTCTGTTTGAAATGGCTCCGTCCGTGGTCGAACAACTGGAAAGTCATTCCGTCAAACCATGGACCGGAATCGGACCGATGGTTGCCCTGCAGTTGCTGTCGAAAACGGCGCCGGATCGCGCCGTACCAATTCTGTGTGATCAGATCCGACAGGCCGCCAATGAGTTGCAGTCTGAACTGGCATTCCAGTGTTTGAAGAACATACGTCACAACTCCGCCGCAGTGGCCGGTGTGATCGCACTCGCAACTGAGCAGCCTCGCTGGCAATACGCGATGCTGGAGATGTTCGAAGACATCGCGTTTACGCCGGACAGCGTTCGCGCCATTCTGGAGACGATTCAGAGTGCAACGAACAATCAGTCGCTCGCCACGGCGCTGTGCACCTCGGGCTTGCTGGAAGCTCTTGCGGATAGTGACGACCTGCAGACGCCGGACGTCTCGGTCGAAGATTTCCACTGCCCCGAACTGCTACCTGTCCTGCAGATGATCTTTGGTTCCCGCAGCCTGGGGATCAGATACCGTGAACCGGCTGTCGAGTTGCTGATCAAAGCCTCCCCGGATGCGGTCGGATCATTGAATCTGCTGATCGAGCGACGCCAGGTAAATGACCCGGTTCGTGATACCGCGGAAGCAGCACTCAAGCGGATCGAGGCTGCGAAATCTGATTCCACCACGGCGTTGGACGCAGAACCGACCGATTGACTCGTTGCGTACCAGAATTGAATGAGCCGGAACGCTCTTGCCGCGTGTTATTGTCACGTGTTCCGTCGGCAGGCGGTTCGCTCACAGCTCCGATTTCAAGCAGGCGCCAATGGGCCGACCGTTTCCCGTTCCGATGATTGTTCATTAACCTGAACCTATACTTCTGACACTCCATATCTATTCCCGTTTATGTGACATGAGCAAACGGAACAGACAAGGCTTTACCCTGATCGAACTTCTGGTCGTCATTGCGATAATCGCGATCCTGATCGCATTGCTGTTACCAGCCGTTCAGCAGGCACGGGAAGCGGCCCGGCGTTCGCAGTGCAAGAACAAGTTGAAACAAATTGCGCTTGCACTGCACAACTACCATGACAACGCACTGGCAATGCCACCCGGCGTGATTTCGAATCAGTCGAATCAGTGTTCCGGTGGTAGCGGGAACCGACGCGGCGCACCCTGGACTGTCATGGTCCTGCCCTATATGGAGCAATCGACGCTGTACCAGTCTGCAAATTTCGATCTGGATTTTCCGTTTGACAACCGGCATGGGGTCGGAGGCGTCAACAAAACCCTGTGGCTGCGACAGAATCCCGACTATCAGTGTCCGTCGAATCCCAATTCACAAAGCGGTGCCAACAATCTCGATTACATGGGTGTCGAAGGCGGAGGCACTCGATCACAGGCCGCCTGCACTGCATCGTGCTGTGGCGGCACGACCTACTTTTTCAAGAACGGGATCTTCTATCTAAACTCGACGACGCGCATGGCTGACATCACGGATGGGACATCAAACGTCTTCCTGTTGGGAGAAACCAAGTACCAGCTTCGCCCAGGCGGTCGCCCGGGTGACGGAACACGATACTTCAGTTGGGCTTCGTCAGACCGGGGAAATGCAACGCGTGTTCATTCGGTGATGGCTGCTGCTGTCATTCAGATCAACGAGTGGGACGGCGACGGATCGAAAGCAGATACCGGCTACACAGCCGGCGCCTTTCCACTCGGTCAACGCAATCTGCAGGGACACACATTTGGCAGTTTTCACGTTGGTGGCTGCCACTTTGCTGTCGCTGACGGGTCGGTCCGATTCGTGAGTGAATTCATCGATATCACCAACTATCGTCGTCTCGCTGGTAGATACGACGGAGAACCGGTCGGAGCATTTTAATGCCACTTATTCAAACGCTAGCGACATGGGGCGTTCCGACCTTGTTACTCGTCGCATCAACTGGTTGCGAGTCGAACGATGGGCCTGAACGATTCGATTTGAGCGGGTCGGTCGAGTTTGACGGAAAACCTGTCCCCATGGGCTCGATTGAGTTCGTGCCGGATTCGAATGCGGGTAACCGCGGCCCGGCTGCCTACGGCGAAATCGTGGACGGCCGTTACAGCACCAGAGCGGGAAAGGGAATTGTCGGAGGGCCGTACCTGCTGACCGTGACCGGGTACGACGGTGTCGCAACGATTGACGAAGATGAGGGCGAGAATCCGCGTGGTATGCCGCTGTTCGCGGCACATGAACTCAGCGCGGAACTCCCTGCTGAGGGACGCGACTTTGACATCAAGATCCCTGCATCTGCTGGCAATACGGACTGAGACGTTGCGCGAATAGCAGCTGCACTCGGGTTTCATTTCGCCAGCCGGCGATAGACGTCACGCGCGGCGTCGAGCTGAGCTTCGACATGCCGCTTCAGTTCGTCGTTCGGGATCCGGTCGCGAACTCGAACAGCCAGGTGCAGACGGTCGATCCACTTCAGGAAATACTCCGCGTCTGCCTTGGTGTCGGCCGGTTTGCCGGCAACGTCCAGGTAGACCGGGCTGGTGTGCGAATACTGCGTGCCCACTGGATGATCGCGATGTCCAGGCCCGGAGGCGCGGACGGACAGCCAGCCGCTGCGATCCACTTTGACGGCCTGGTCGAGACTGCACTCAAGTTGCTCGCCGTCCGGCTTCGCGGTTGCAACGACCTTGCCATCCTGAATCAACTCCAGTCGGTCGAACGGAAACTGAGTTGTTGCAGAAGCCTTGACTCGGACGGTGTCCGAACCAGCCAGTCGCAGGGTGTCGCCGATTTCTTTTCCATCGATGGTCAATTCAAGCATCGGGCCGTTTGTGACGAATGAGCGGCCGCTTCGCAGACCTTCGATCCACTTTTCGTAAGTCAGCGATCCATCGAGTTGCACGTAGACGCGATCACCTCCCGGCAGTCGGCTGCGGATACGGTTCAGGAAGCAGTCGGTCCCGCCCGACGCGGTTAGACGGAATCCACAATTCAAGAGTCGATACCACAGCGGCACTGTTCCCGCATAACTGGCATTCAGGTCGAGCGTGTCGATGTTGCCCAGTGCGACATCGATCGGGATCGACTTGCCCGTGTAGGGATTCTCGTACGGATCATCGGGCCGTTGTGCGACGTGCGTGTAATTGACGAGGCCATTCTGAATGTGCGTTCGCTGTGCAACGTCCGAGTTCGTGGGGATGTCAAACGGGTTCGTCGTGTCCTTGAAGCCGGTCATGATCGGTTCGACGAGCTGCGACAGATTCACCAGCGTCAGGTGTCCCCAGATCGTGCTGCGAAACTCCTGATTCCAGTACAGGATCGTCGTGTCAGTCGACTTTGCATCGGGTCGGCCGCGGAAGAATCTTCGATCAAAGATTCCGTCGCCGTCAGAGTTGGCCACCACGAAGTTCGAGACGCCCAGGTTCTCGCCGGAGCTTTGCGCCAGCATCGACTCGGGCGTGTTGTACCACTCGCCGTAGCCATAGTTGGCATGGATGTGGTTCTCACCGGAGTACCAGCCGCGGGCTGGTTGGTTCGTCCAGCGTTCGGTGTCGACGGTGACCGCGACGGACTCACCGGCTGTTACGTCAAACTCGCGATAGGCCGTGCGATACTCGGGCCCGTGCAGGACTCGCATGCGGTAGTGTCCGGCCGGAAGCTGCAGTTCGTTCGTCCCCTCACAGTAGAAGTGCGCATAATCCTTCAGCACCCGAAACAGACGTCCGGGCGGAGCGTGATGACCGCCAGCTTCGTCTTCGATCGAAACGCGGGCCGTGATTTTCTGCTCCGTGGCACCATCGCGCGTTGTCAGCTTCAACGTGCCGGCTGGCTGACCGTAGTCCATGTCGCAAACCGTCAGCGTGCGGTCAACGCCGCTGACGAGACTTCTGAGTGTGAGCGACGTAGCGTTGTGCCGATTGTCGGTAAACAGCAGCAAGTCACCGGCCGCTGACACGCTCGGTCGATGCTCATCCGCCTGACCGAAGGTGATCTGCCGGGCACGCGCCATCAGATCGCCATCAACCAGCGGGACCTCCCACAGGTCGTAGTAGGCTCCACCCAGGTCTGTGGCAACGATCAGCGAACGATCGTCCGACGTGAAACACAGGTCGTAGATCCTCGCCGGAAACGAGCCGAGTTCCTTTGCATCGCCACCATCAGCGGGCAGTTGCCACAACGTCGGCTGAGGTCCGTTGTTGCCGCCCTGCTCGCCGGAGACATCCTTCGTCGTTGTGTAAATGATCGATCGGCCATTGTTTGAGAGGGCATAGCGACCCCAGCGCGGTGCCGCGGCGACGTTCGTCACTTCACCAGACTCGACGTCGTACCAGGCAAGGCCGTGATTCACATTCTGTGATTGAAAAATGCCCAGCAGTTGCCGTCCGTTGGGATGCCAGTAGAGCTTCTGATACGCGATTGCTCCGGTGACTCGAATCGATTTCGGGAGATCAACCCGTTGACCTGATTCGGCATGAATGATCCGCAGGTCGCCAGATGCATGGCTTGGGGAATGCACGTATGCGATGCGCGAACTGTCTGGCGACCACGCCGGTTCCACGTCGAAACCAGAGCCGTTCGTCAGCCGACGCATCGTCCCGCCTGCCTGTGGCATGCGCCAGATTCCGCCGTGATACGAAAACACGACGGACTCACCGTCGGGTGAGAGTCTCGGCTGTACGGCTCCGAAACTGGCGGGGATCGGCGGAGATTTCGATTCACCAGGCGGCTGCGTTTTTGTCTGTGTGCGCGAACCGAGGAGGAGCAGCATTGCGATGAGCCCGGTCATCGCCACAGCTAGCATCGATCGCATCTCTCATCTCCTGTCGATCGTTCGCCGGATGAATGCTCCTCGGATCGCTACTTCACCGGCGACTGATCGCGCGACGTCAGTGAACTCAGGTAGAGGAGTTGACTCTCTGTGGTGGCCGCGCCTTTGACGGCTTTGTGGATTGCCGCCAGAACGTCGCGTCGACTCACCTGTCCGACCAGTTCGTCACCTCTGATCACGGGGAGTCGTCGCGCGTACGTCTTCGTGAACACCTGGGCGATTGCGAAAATGTCGTCGTCTTCACTGATCGTCGGATTGTCCGTCACCATGAAGGCTTCGACGCGCGTCGAGGGAAGCTGGTCATAGGCTGCGTTGACGACCATGCTCAGACAGTTGCGTTCTGAAAATACGCCAACGTATTTGCCGCTGGAATTGACCACCGGCACGCCCGAAATCCGGTGCTTGACCAGCAGTTCAATGGCGTCAAATACGTCCATCTCCGGACGCACTTTGATCAGCTTGCGGGCCATGATGTCCCGAGCGTAATGCGGCACTGCCATACCGGATCCCCTGACGGTGTGTACGCGTCTCGTATTCGTAAACACCCATACGAAATCGATCGCCGAAAACCATCCTCGTCTTCGACCAGAAAAACCGCTCGCGACCTTTATCCCATCAGTTCACGGCAACCGTCCCGCCCAACATCCGCGGATGCACTCCGCCCCGGTCACCGACCAGACATACGGTGATTGCTGACCTGAAGTCGTACGGCCGTCTGAAACCGCCAGTCCAGCCTACCCAAACGGGGCGGGATTCGAAACTACGGCCCGATTCCTGGTCTGGTGGGAATGCGGGTTCCCGTTCGCGGAAACTCAGATGGCGGCGTGGTTTGAGTGCCTTGTGTCGCTGTTCCCCGATTCTATAATCCTGCGTTCGCTGTGGACTTTGTGAAGCATTGCGCAGCGTTTGAATCCATCCAAATATGCCCCACTGGGGGCATTTGAGCAGTACCTCCGAGGCCGCAATGATTACGTGGTTTCTTAACGTCTTCCGAGCTGTCTATACCGTTCTGAACGGGATGTGGGTCACCATCTGGACGATGGCGAAGACCTACCGACGGCGGACGTTCACCGAAGCCTACGAATACCCTGAGGTCCCCGTGCCGGTGAAAGCTCGGTATCGAGGTTTTCATCGTTTCGACCTGACGACCTGCATCGGCTGCGAGAAGTGTGCGGTCGTGTGTCCGGTTGACTGCATCTACATCAGCAAGACCAAGAGTACGACTGGCAAGGGATTTCAGCTCGATGGGTTTGCCATCGACTACACCAAATGCATGTTCTGTGCTTTGTGTGTCGACCCGTGTCCCGTCGACTGCATTTTCATGGGGTCGAATCACGACCTGAGCTGCTACAGCCGTGACGGTTGCATTGTGGACTACGCAAAGCTGCCGCTGCAGGTGGCGTGGGGACGTGCGACGTTGAATCCTTCTGCCGTGTCCGAGTCCAAGGTTTTGTACGAACCTGTCTGGATCAAGGGCGAGCCAAGCCCCTTCGAAGCCTGAAGGAGAAACGGCTATGTCTGAGCAGGCAGTCAGAAAACTGTTCACGGTCGAGGAAGCCAATCAACGGCTGCCTCTGGTACGTGCCATCGTCCAGGACATCGTCGACCTGTTTGCGGATATTCAGAACCGGCGTGACTGTCTGGCCGACGTGTTGCGGCGACGCGGTGAGTCGTGCCCGGGACGACTTTACACGGAAGAGCTTGAGCAGACGGAAGACGGCATCCGTCAGGATGAGGGGCGTCTCGGCGCGTTCATTAACGAACTGCATGAACTCGGAATCGAATTCAAGGACCCGGTTCGAGGCTTGGTGGACTTCCCCGCCGAGCTGGATGGCCGAGTGGTCTACCTGTGCTGGCAACTGGGCGAACCGGAGGTCCGCTTCTGGCACGAACTCCACCTGGGGTTTTCGGGCCGACAGTCATTGTGTGCTGAATCGGTTCTGGGTCCGGTGGTCGACTCGACGGATGTGGACGCCCTCGAATTCCCGGACTGATGTGTGGATACGGAATCGCAACGGTAGTTCTCGATAACGGCGGTGCCTTTGCCCGCAGGGACAGGAATCTGAATGTCTGATCTGGTCCTCCACTTTGTGCTGTTCTTCGTCGCCGGTTCGCTAATCGTCCTGGCTCCTTTGCTGATCGGACGACTGGTTCGCCCGTCGAATCCAACGCCCGAAAAGGTTGCGGTCTACGAGTGTGGCGAACCCACTATTGGTTCAAGCTTCATTCAGTGGGACCTGCGGTTCTACACGGTCGCGCTGCTGTTCATCGTTTTCGATGTGGAAGTCGCATTCTTCTTCCCCTGGTCCACGATGTACGGCGAAGCGATGCAGCTTGCCGACAAGGAGCTTGTTGAGCCGCACCGAGCCGAACTGACAGACAAGCTGCTCAATCAGCCCTCGGGCACGGCTGCGTCCACGGGACAGTCGATCTCGGCGAATGAAGCGATGGATCTTGGCTGGCTGGCATTTGCGGACATTTTTGTGTTCTTTGCCGTGCTGCTCGTTGGCTTCGCGTATGTGTGGAAACGCGGCGATCTGGAATGGGTCCGGGCCGTCAGTAGCCAGGCTCGCAGTTCCGCATCCGGGACCGACCCTCCCGTAACCAAACCTGACCCGGAACTTGTCGCCTGACGACGCGTCTCCACATTGCACTTTACTTTCTGCCCTAATCCTTCCCGCCAATCGTCTCAGGACGCGCCATGACTGCTGCGGAAATTCTCAACCTGCTCACTGCGGAATTCGGTGCGGAGAAGGTGACTGGAAGCAATCTGGATGCCCTCGACCCGTGGGTCGAGGTGGCAGCCGACTCGATTGTCGAGATCGCCGAATTCCTGCACGACGACGAACGCCTGCAGTTCGATCATCTCCAGAATCTGTGTGCGGTGGATTGGCTCGAACCGGACCCGAAGAAGGCGAAGAAATTCGACCAC
>CAUZFZ010000233.1:0-12139 GCA_963579025.1 Planctomycetota bacterium
CCCATACGGCAACACCAATCCTGCCCGGACGCCAGAAACGTCTGCCCACAAGCAGGTCTTCATCTACGAACACGATCCGCAGAATCGCTCGTTTTCCCGCGAATTCCAGCAGCCCGGGAACTGCTGTTCCCCGTTGAGGAAGCGGCGAGTACGGTTTCGATGGGCCATACAGTCCCTGTGCAGAAGAAGGTCGCGTAAGCGTACTCTGAAGGACACCAGTCAATGGCTGAAGATTACCACTACGTTGGCGGTGAGCTGGAACTGTTCGCCAACGCCATTCGTTGGAAAAACTACTACCGCGGCCAATTGGCGCCCTACATTCACGGGGATGTGCTGGAGGTCGGTGCCGGAATTGGTGGGACGACACGGATCCTCTGTTCCAGTCAGGCCGATAGCTGGACGTCCCTGGAGCCAGACCGGCGTCTGCTGGAACAACTGCGAGCGAACTACGCCAGTGATGCGTTGCCCGTGAATTTCGAAATTGTCCAGGGAACGCTTGATAGCCTGCCGAGTGAACGTCAATTCGACACGATTCTGTACATCGACGTGCTGGAACACATCGAAAACGACCGCGGTGAATTGGAACAGGCTACACGGTATCTGAAACCGGGAGGCCACCTGATCGTCCTTGCCCCGGCGCACCAGAAGCTGTTCAGTCCGTTCGATGAGTCAGTTGGCCACTACCGGCGATACAGCCGCACGTCACTGATGGCCCTGACACCAGCCGACACCGACGTCGTCCGAGTCTTCTACCTGGACAGCGTGGGCCTGCTCGCGAGTCTGGCAAACAGGACACTGTTACGGGCGAGCATGCCAAGTGAGCGTCAGATCCGGTTGTGGGACCGCTGCTTCGTCCCGCTCTCACGCCTGGCCGATCCAGTATTTGCCTATCGTCTCGGCAAGTCGGTCATTGCGATCTGGCAGGCACCCGCGAACGTCCCGGTACCGGCAGATCGCATGAGTCTCGCACATTGATCGATCTGGCATTCAATTGAGTGCCACGATTACGAATGACAACGGACCGTCCGCGCATTCGACACAACGGAGACGCAATCGGATGGCCGCGTGCATCGCTCAACTACGACCGCAGCTTCCACACGTGCACGATCCCGGCAATGTCGGCTGCTGAGACATACTGCTGGTCGGGCGAAATCGCGACCGAGTGAAACCAGTCTTTGAACTGGCCACCGCGCTCTTTGCCAAGCGTCGCAACTTCCTTGCCGTCTTCGACCTGGCACACACGCACTACGGTGTCCCGGCCGGTCGACAGCACGAGTTTGCCATCCGCCGAGAATTTCACGTCGCACGCTCCACTCTTATGACCAGAGACCGTGCGTTCGATCTTGCCGGTTTCGACGTTGATCAGGTGGACCTGTCCTTTGTCCGTTTCTCCGCCCTGGCCAACTGCCAGCAGTTTGCCATCCGGAGAAAACGTGGCGCACACCAAGCCGCGTTTCATCAGCTTGCCCCAGGTCCGGCCATAACCATACGAATCAACGCGGTCCTCGTCCTTTACTTCCGGAGTCCAGGCTTTCAACAGGTCGAGCTGCATGTCGCCGCCCTCGACATTCCAGAGTCGTGCCTGCGCGGCTGGCACATCAAAACTGCTGCGCCGCCCGGCATACTCAGCGACAAATGCCTTACTGCCATCCGGTGTCAGAGCCGCCGAGGAAACCCACACACGGTCATGGCCGTGCCAGCTTGATATCTGCTCGCGAGTTTCCAGATTCCACACGATCGACTGGCAGGCATCGTCGCCGCTGATCAGCCTTTTCTCATCCGCACTGATACCAAGTGCATTGATCCACTCAGTGTGTCCCTCCAGCGTATGCTGGCATTCGAGCACTTCGACGGTCGCACCCGGAGCTTCAAGAATGGCCTTCTTCTCGGCAGCCGGTTTGCGGCGAGCCCGTCGTTCTCGCGCTTTCGAGTCCAGGACAACTTCATCAATGCCACTGGTTTCGCCATTTGCATCCCAAATACGAATCGTGCGATCGAGACTCGACGAAATCAGCGTCTGCCCGTCGTTTGTTGAGATCAGGCCAGTAATGGCATTGGTGTGACCTTCGAGTCGACGAACCGGAGCGAAGTCCGGCGGCGTGTCTTTTTCCTGACTGTCCGGCGGCGTCTCGGGCAGGTCCCATACGAAAACCTGGCCCGTACGATTTCCAGCGGCGAGTTTGCGACTCGAACCCAGAAACGTAACCGACGTTGGCCAATCGCCACCGTCGAATGAAAGCTGCCACTCGTGGACGGGCTTGCTGATTTCCATGATCGGACCTGCTGTCAGTTGGTCAAAGCTGAGTTATCGGGTAGTGGGGTTCGCCAGAATTCCACTACGCCAGCAGGTCCTGAACCACGTTGTGCCCGAATGGAGCCAGCGGGATCGGACGGAGCCCGGCGAAATTCTCAGTCAGCGGATCGATGCCCAGGGACGTGTAAACGGTCGCGAAGAAATCGCCTTCGGTCACGGGACTGTCTTTGACATCCAGCCCGTCTTTGTCTGATTCCCCGTAGACGAGCCCGCCTTTAATACCACCGCCAGCCAGAGCGGTTGACCAGGACCGCACGTAATGGTCGCGCCCGCTGCGATTGTTGATCCGTGGCGTGCGACCGATTTCTCCCATCCACACGACCAGGGTGTCCTGCAGCAGACCGCGCTCTTCAAGGTCGTCCAGCAGTGCGGCCCAACCCTGGTCGCAGGTCGGCACTTTGGCCTTGTGGCCCTTGAAATTGTCCGCGTGTGTGTCGTAGCCACTCTGGCCAACTTCAACGAACGACACCCCCGCTTCCACCAGGCAGCGCGCTGTCAACAGTCGGCGTCCGAGTTTCGTGTCACCGTAGCGGTCACGGTACTTGTCCCATTCCGCGTCCACGGCGAATGCCTGTCGGACATTCTGCAGTCGGCGAGCCCGGTCATAGGACTCGCGGTGCATCCGAACCGGGTCGGCCTGATGCGATCCCGCAAAACTCTGTTCCATGAAGTCCCGCAGGCTGTGCCTTCGATTCTCGATGGGTGTGTCCAGCCTTGATTCGGAAAACGTCGGAAGACGCCCGTCTTTGTCGAGGCCGAACGGAGAGTACCTGGGTCCGAGAATGCCCGATCCCGCGTTCCCGTTCGACGAAATCTTTACGAAATTGGGCAGGTCGGATTCCTGCGCGCCGCAGTACTTCGCGACGATGGCACCGATCTCCGGAAATCGCACGGGCGTGTTCTGCTGATAACCGGTGTGCATCAGGTAAATGCCGCCCGAGTGGTCGATCTGCGACGTCCTCATCGACCGGATGACGGCCAGTTTGTCCATCCGCTGAGCGATGTTCGGCATCAGCTCGCACACGCGCGTGCCGGCGACGTTCGTCGAGATGTCTCGAAACAAGCCACCGGTCGGTCGTCCGATTTTCATATCGAATGTCTCAAACTGGCTGCAGCCACCGTTGAGCCAGATGAGGATGCAATGCTTGTGACGCTTGCCGGCTGAAGCCGCGTTCGCATCCGAATTGAACAGGCCGCCCCAGTTCATGAGCGGCGCACCAGACGCCGTTACCAGGCTGCTCTTCAGGAGTGAGCGGCGGTTGAGGTGCTCGTTGCGCGGGCAGAGAGGATTCACTGTCTGGCTCCTTGAGTCGTCGGTAATTAATTTGACAGCGCCACTTTGGCGAATGCGGTCTGATGTAGGGTGTGACAAGCGGAGCGAACGGTTCCTCCGGTGTGCCGGCGCGGGCGGTCTCGAATCGCCTGAATCTCAATATTTCTCGGAAAATCTCCGCGCCGGCACACCACGAACCGCCAATCAGCCCGCTTGTCACACCCTACGAAGTGGCGCTGTCCAACTAATGGTTGAATCGAAACTCACTGCAGGACATCAGCGTCCAGATGGCTTCGTGGATGCGGTTACGTTGATCGTCTTCGGCTGACATGTGGGCCACGAACTTCTGTGTTTCTTCATCGACCGGTCGACGTGACAGGACCTGCAGAAACATTCGTTCGACGCGCGCTTCCCACGGGTCCTCGCTTGTCGACACATGATCGTACAGGCTGCCTTTTTCCTTCGAGACCAGTGAGTGGACCTGACCGTTGTTGAGATACAGGTGCTCCTGCATCCCGCCCTGGAAGTTCCCCATTCCGTCGTTCGGACGGCCGAAGAAACGACGCATGTAATCCCACGTAAATCCGCGGACCTTGAAGCGGCCTTCCAGTTCTTTACCGCTGGCTTTCAGAGCGTCGTTGTATCCGCCCGCCTGCAGCCAGGATTCGAACAGCTCTTCAGCAGACAGCGGCCGATAGCGGGCTCGTTCGAACCACGTCGGCAAGGCTTCCGGTGATTCCCCGATGGACGAAAGCTGATACGCGCGACTGTTGAGGATTTCGCGCATGTACCACTTCAGGTCGAACTTGTGCTCAACGAGTTGCGCAGTCAGTTCGTCGAGTAGTTCCGGGTGGCTCGGCGGATTTGCGGGGCTGAGGTTATCGACCGGATGAACGACTCCCTTACCCATGATCTGCCCCCACACTCGGTTGGCGACAGCACGGGCGAAATACGGATTGTTCGGGCTGGTGATCCAGTCGGCGAGCGCGTTCTTGCGTGAGAAATGCGGTGCGGGCGGTGCTTTACCGGACGGGAAATTGCGCGGGTCTTCGACACCGTCAGGCAATTCCGGCTCAGCCAGTGGATCGCCGCCCAGGAACTTCGGCTTGACCGGTTCACCCTTCTGGCCAGGCATCTGCTCCGATGCCGGTCCGGTGAAGAGCACGTCTCCCGCGTTCATCTCTCCGATCGCGTAGGCCTTCTCTTTGTCGACGTTCCCGATGTCGACGACGCGCAACCGAGCAACGAACGCGGCGATCCCGTAGAAGTCTGTCTGTTTCCATTCCTCGAACGGATGGTCATGGCAACGGGCACATTGAAGTTGAATACCGAGAAACTTCTGGGTGATGGCTTCGGTCGCATCTTCGGGACGAGACTTGTACATCACGTAGAACATCGGAGCCCCGTCTTTGACGGTGTTGCCTTCGGCTGTGAGGAGCGCCTGCACCCACTCGTTGTAGGGCACGTTGTTCGCGAACTGCTCGCGAAGCCAGTCCTGGAATCCTTTGCGTTTGCTCGTGTTGTACCCCGGCGGATTCCGCGTGAAATACATCAGGTCCCAGATGTCTGCCTGATGGACAGCGAAGCGGGGATGTTCCAGCAATGAGTCGATCAGCTTCGACCGCTTGTCCGAGCTGTCATCATCCAGAAACGCGGCGGCTTCTTCGTGAGACGGAATAACACCCAGCAGGTCGAGGTAGACACGTCTGAGAAACTCCGCATCCGATGCAGGCTCAGCCGGCTTGACCTTGTTGGCTTGCCATGCGGATTCAATGTGGGCATCAATGGAATTGCGGAGAGGCTCTCCCGCAGTCGCGACCATCGAGCCGAGATTCACAGTGACGAACAGGACCAGAACTGTGGACTTGCACATCGGCATGAGAGGCGTGCCCATCTGAGGAGTGTCGGAAGAGGAGAGGACAACAACAGGGGGAGCAGCGGCGGGTATCGGGGCGAGGGCAATATCGTATCAAAGTTGGTTGATCATCAAACACAAACCCGGGAATTGCCCGGAGTTTGATTCGCGTCAACCGGTGGCCTCAGCGGGGACAAGCAATCGTCCGTTGCTCGAACCGAAGTCCACCAAAACCGTTTCTCAGGTCGTTGACGCTCTGTCGGGCAGGCTCCAGGATGCGACGCCCTCGACGGACCTGCACGCACGGAAAAGCAGTGACATGTCAGCGATTATTGACCTGTCGCGCGAACCCGTTTGCTTTTTCAGTCGGTCTCAAAGGCAACGCGGCGTTGAAATGTCGCACGCATAAACCGCTCCCAGGCATACCAGCTTGTTCCTTCGTGGACCGTTGGACCCCGCTCGAAATCAGAACAGAACATGTCAAAACAAAAGGTGTCACCGCTGGAAGCCGCGAGACTGAAGAAGCTCGCCCAGATCGAAGAACTCGGGCACGACCCGTGGGGACAACGGTTCGATGGCCACATTGCCATTCGAGACGCCCGAGAAAAATGCCCGGACGAACCCGGCGTCGAGGGCGAGTCGGTCCGTATTGCTGGACGCATCATGCTGCGTCGAAAAGCCGGCAAGCTTCGGTTTTACGATATCAAGGACTGGTCTGGGAAAATCCAGTTGCTGTTCAGTCGGGGGGATCTGCCGGACGAGTTGTGGACACTCATGTCGACGCTCGACCTCGGCGATCTGATCGGGATCGATGGCGTCATGCTGCGGACGCAATCAGGCGAAACATCCGTCATGGTGCGCGGCTTTCAGATCCTGTGTAAGTCGCTCGCTCCACCACCAGAGAAATTTCACGGAGCGCAGGACACCGAAATGCTGCTGCGGCAGCGCTACATCGATCTGATTTACAACGACGGTGTGCTGGATCGCATGCTGCAGCGGACCGAGATTATCGCGTCGATTCGACAGACCTTGCGTGATCATGGATTCGTTGAGGTTGAGACTCCGGTGCTGCATGCGATCGCCGGTGGAGCGGCGGCTCGGCCATTCATCACGCATCACAACGCGCTGGACATCGAACTGTATCTGCGGATTGCATTGGAGCTGCACCTGAAACGGCTGATGGTCGGTGGCATCGAGCGCGTGTACGAAATCGGTCGCGTTTTCCGGAACGAGGGCATTGACGCCACTCACAATCCGGAATTCACGATGATCGAGATTTACCAGGCGTATGGAAACTACGAGACGATGATGGACCTGACAGAATCCATCATCTGCAACGGAGTGCGGGCCCTGGGCGACTCGATGGTTCTGCCGTGGGGCGATGAGACGATTGACTTCACGCCACCATGGCCGCGTCTCAAATACGCCGACCTGTTCGCGCAATACTCTGGCCTCGAGATGAGCGATTCCGGGGCTGTCACGGAACTCGCTCGCACGCTGGGCATCGAAACCGATGGTGTCCACCCCGATGTCATCGTTAACGGGGTCTTCGAGGCGAAAGTCGAAGACGCTCTAGCCGGACCGGTGTTCGTCATCGACTACCCGGCCTCGATCTGTCCGCTCACCAAACGCAAGCGGGACAACCCGGACATCGCCGAGCGGTTCGAACTGTTCATTCGGGGCATGGAACTGGCGAACGCCTACACCGAGCTGAACGATCCACGTCTGCAGGAAGAACTATTTCGCACGCAGCTCGAAGGGCAGGACGAAGAAGACTCAATGGCAAAGATGGACACCGAATTCGTCCAGGCCTTGAAGGTCGGAATGCCACCGGCGGGAGGTCTGGGCATCGGAATCGATCGCCTGATCATGCTGCTCACCAACAGCCGCAGCATCCGTGACGTCATCTTCTTCCCGCTGCTGCGACCCGAAAATGCGGAATGAGCGAAGATCATTTGCGGCAGACCCGGTTACAATGTTTCGACTCCCAATCCACGCTCTTCAGTTGACCAGTTGAGACCATGAGCCTGATTCAGACGCCAACCGACATCGAGTATCCAGAATCGGACGGAGAACCGATGGGGGAAACTGATCTGCATCGCAACTGGATGATGCGTCTGTATGAGCTGCTTCGCTACCGCTATGAGGGTCAGTCGGTCTACATCGCCAGCGACTTGCTGCTGTATTACGTCGAAGGCCATCCCCAGAGTTTTGTGGTGCCCGACGTGTTTGTCGTGAAGGATTCTGACCCGGGAATGCGTCGGACTTTTCGTATCTGGGACGAGGGCCGGGTTCCCAACGTCGTCTTCGAAGTCACTTCGCGAGCCACACGTGCCAACGATGAAGTGACCAAACCAAAGACGTACGCTCGTATCGGGATTCGTGAGTTGTTTCTGTACGACCCAACTGGCGACTACTTGAAGACGCGATTGCAGGGATACCGACTGGACAATGGTGATTATGCGCGGATCGAGCCGAACGCTTCCGGCGATCTGGACTGCGAAGAACTGGATCTACACATCTCATTGAATGGCGTCGATCTGGCGATTCACGACCGCACGACCGGCCTCATCCTGCCGACAGCGGCCGAAGCACATCGTGCAGACGCTGAGGCGGAACGGGCCACAGCCGAGGCGGAACGGGCCACAGCCAGGAAGGAACGTGCCACAGCCGAGGCGGAACGTGCCACAGCCAGGAAGGAACGTGCCGCCCGCGAGGCTGCCGATGCAGAGGTCATTCGATTGCGGGAAGAGCTGAAACGCTTGCGCGGGACCGACTGAAAGCGCGAACGGGACTACCCCAGCCACTCGGCGACCTGTGGCGCGAAGTATGTCAGGATGATGTCCGCTCCGGCTCTGCGGATTCCGGTCAATGTTTCCAGCGTGACAGCCTTCTCGTCGAGCCAGCCGGCCGCGGAGGCTGATTTGATCATCAGGTACTCACCGCTGACCTGATAAGCCGCGACGGGCAACGCTGTCTCCTCACGCAGCGCGCGGATGACGTCGAGGTACGGGCCGGCAGGTTTGACCATGACGATGTCCGCACCTTCGCCTTCGTCCAGTTCCAGTTCGCGGAGCGCCTCGCGTACGTTGGCCGGGTCCATCTGGTACGTCACCTTGTCGGCGGGGATCGGTTTGCCGCCGCTGGCTTTGGGAGCGGAATCGAGGGCTCCGCGAAATGGGCCGTAGAACGCGGATGCATACTTGGCGGTGTAGGCCATGATCGAGACGTCGCTGAAACCTTCTTCGTCGAGCGCCTGCCGGATGGCTCCTACGCGACCGTCCATCATGTCGCTGGGAGCAACGATGTCGGCTCCTGCTCGCGCCTGACAGATCGCCTGATCGCACAGAACGCGGACGGTGTCGTCGTTCAGGATGATGCCGTCGTCGGAGACGATGCCGTCATGGCCGTCGCTGTTGTAGGGATCGAGGGCGACGTCGGTGACGACACACGTATCAGGGCAGGCGTCCTTGATGCGACGGATCGCTTCGGGAATCAGGCCAGCGTCGTTTCCG
Source organism: Planctomycetota bacterium (assembly GCA_963579025.1). Taxonomy (GTDB): domain Bacteria; phylum Planctomycetota; class Planctomycetia; order Planctomycetales; family Planctomycetaceae; genus CAUZFZ01. The sequence continues at coordinate 8,958 of CAUZFZ010000233.1, forward strand.
GCTTCATCGCCGGTCGGGGTCTTCAGGCTGTCGTCCACCTTCGGAAAGACCACGACCTTATCGATCCCCAGCCCTGCCACGCGCCGTACTTCTCCGACCAGTCCCGACAACGACCAGCGTGTCTGTCCGGGCATCGAGTCCAGCGGAACATTGTCGGCGTCTGCATGCAGAAACATCGGGTAGATGAGCTGTCCCGGATGGAGCCATGTCTCGCGGCACATCGAGCGAATGGCAGCCGACTTACGATTGCGACGCGGACGGGACGGGAAATCCGGCTCGGTGGCAGCGAGCAACTCTTCGAACGACGAGGACATGGGCGGCGATTCCTGCTGCTGTTCATACGTGTGATAGCAGGATTCTCGCGGCAGCCGGCTCAATTGGCAAAGGCTCCGCACGTCGACTGCAGTGATTCAGCATCAGGCCGTACAGTCGTGTGTGGGCTTCTCTAGAATCGAATCTCGCCGCCCACATTTAAGCCATGAAAGTACATGCGTTCGAAACTCGACTGCACGGTGATGTCGGCCAGTTCCTGGGGGCCGTTGTCGTTGTATCGAATGTTTCTGGAAGCGCGGCTGATATTGGTGACGCCCATGAACGTATAGCCAACGTGCAGCGTGGTGCTGGGGTGCAGGTGAATTCGTCCGTAGATCGAGAATTCACCTGCCACCGCAATTTTCTCGCCCGCATCTCCAGTGTCGACCCTTGGATCACCCTCCGAACGAAGGCTTTGAGTGAACACAGAATTGCCGAACGTGTTCACGCCCACGCCGATTCGTGGCTCGATTCCGACGGTCACCCAACGCGACGGCATTTCAACGCGGACGCCGATTTGCGGGACGTAGGACTGATTGTCCGACGTGGACGAAATCGTGCTGACCAGCGACGTCGGGAGGTTCCCGACCTGATTGAAGGAGCCGGTCTGAACCAGTTGCTCGCCGTAGTCCAGGTAGCGGAACCCGATGAGCGGCCGGACCTGCAGCGAGGGTTTCGGCAGGTACGAATTGAGCAGCAGCACGACGTCGGCTCCCCACAGGTCTGCTGAAGTCTTTGTGGCGAAGAACTCGTCGTAGATGAAGATGTTGTTGCTGACCTGACCGTTGAAGAGAGTACTTGTCGCAACGAAGGTCGGCAGTTCGGTGATGTTAAGCGGGTCGGGGAGTCCCAGCTCGTCGTCCAGAGTAAACTCTTCGGCGTTCTCAAATGAGAAGATGCTGGTCTCGATTGTTCCGAATGTAAACGGGACTCCGAACGTCATTTTCCCGCCCTGAATATCCTCCAGCTTGACGAGCCCGAGTGTTTCAACCCGCGCCGTACCGGCGAGCTGGTTGATCAGTGTTGTCGAGAAAGGCACAGCCGGATCGTCCGTGACGAGGAGTGGTGACCCGAGCAGCACGTTGCCTGGCTTGCGATAATTCCAACTCAGAAACTCCATCCGGAAATAGGAATCGCGAGCGACGTCGCGCAGAAATTCGTCGAACGGAGATTCGCCATAGAACGGCCCCTCACGTCCGCCGAGGTTGTCATGCCCCCAGCGTGCAGCCCCCGGTTGATAGGGTCGCGTGACCGGTTGCTTCCCACTCCAGGCGTTTGCCACGGAATAGCCGTTGGATCCGTGCAGGCCGCGGCTGTGGGCTCCTGGTGGACAGGTCGGGCACCACGTGTCCGCACCCGGCATCTGAGCATCGGCACTCAGCGGAGCCAGACTCGTCAGCAGCAGAGTGGCCATTGATGCGAATCGGCCGGTCATAATCGGGTTCCTGCGGCAGGACGAGAGAATCGCGGCCCGCCAATGGGGTACATGAACATGCCGAGCCCGCGCGCTGTCAGCACATGGACTTTCAATCGTATCGGTTGTACCGCCTGGGGAACTTGTTCCGATTCTGAGGGGCCCTGTCAAAAGATACCGATTCTACGGATTCTGACGCCTGCGTCGTGGTAGCGACGCGGAGTTATCCGATCGCGTGAACCCAGCCAATTCGGGGCAATTCAACACCACCACGAACAGGATCACTCAGCAGACAGCGACATTCGCGAGTGATCGTGCCGATCCGAGAGAGCTCGACATCCACCGGCGAATGAAGCAAGAGACGCTCGCCGTCCTCGGGCGAAACAGTGAACAGCAGCTCAAAATCTTCGCCGTCGCCTAATGCGTGCTGGAGTGGTGAACGCTGATCATCACATTGTGACGCCACCTGACTGATCGGGATGTGGTCAGAATTCAGGATCACCCCGACGCCGCTCTCTTCCAGAATGTGATAAATGTCCGCAACGAGTCCGTCGCTGACGTCCAGCATGGCGTGCAGGTCGACCGATTCATGCAGTCGGCGGGCTTCTTCGACACGAGGTTCAAACGTCAGATGGTGCCCAGCGAGGCTTCCACCGAGTCTCCCGGTCACGAACACCCAGTCACCAGGCCGCGCACCGCTGCGAGTGACCGGTCCGCGCGGATGGACATCCCCCATGATTGAGACATTGATCACGAGTGGCCCGTTCCATGAGGTGGTGTCTCCGCCGACGATGGTCACCCCGAATCGTTCGGCGGTCGAGTTCAGGCCGGCAAACAGCTCGTCGGCGAGCGAACCCGCAACGTCATGCCGTTGCTGCGGCAGCGCAAGACTGACAACGGCAAATCTGGGCTTGCCGGCCATTGCGGCAATGTCGCTCAGATTGACCGCCATGGCCTTACATCCAACTTGACGCGGCGTCGCTGGCGGGATCTCAAAGTGAACTCCTTCGAGCAACAGGTCCGTCGCCAGCAGACCGGTTTCCGGAAGACGTCGCACAACGGCCGCGTCGTCACCAATCCCCACCGGCACGTCCAGCCGAGCCCCGACAGTCTGACGGAATCGCTCAATCAGTTGGAACTCGGGCGACTTCTCCGGCAGCATGACTTGAGACTCCGCGTGGGTCAGAGACCGGTCCCTGCGATAGGTATTCACGAAACCCGACCAGTTCCGGCGTGTGCAGCGATGATATGTCGATCAGCCCCTGTGGTCACGAATGAAACATTCTTGTCGTCGAGCCCTCACCTCATAGGGATGCATTTGGGAAAGACACTGGTTGATGCCTCACTCTGGGGTCATCTGCTGTTCGTGACCGTTGAACTGTCGAATCGAACAGGGATAACATCCACGCAAATGACCGTCGAAATTGTCCTCGCTGACTCGTAATTCGGTGAGGTT
>CAUZFZ010000234.1:0-12081 GCA_963579025.1 Planctomycetota bacterium
GCGGCAGCAGCTTCACGAGTGTTTGGGACCCGATTCAGCATGCTCCGGAAAATGACGTCGATCTGGTCCTCCATTTCATCCTCTTTCATCACCTCGTTGTAGATCACCGAACCACGTTCCAGCATCATGTGCGTGACCGCTCCGTTGAACATCGTCAGAAGTTGAGGGACCGTGCCATCGGTATGACTGTCGTTGATGATGTCGCGTTCACTCTGGCCAAACTGACGAATGAAGTGCCCTGCCGGCAGTGGTTGAGGTAACTCCGAAGCACGCAGCAGCTCCTGACCCTTATAGAGCCGCTTCTTTCGAGCTGTCCGGTCTTGTTTTTCATAGTCGGTGAGCTGCTTTGCCTTCTGCAGTATCTGCTGGGCCGATGTGCTGTTGTCGATATCGATGATCGACGTGTATTTGTCGTCGGTCGGTCGGAGCACTCCGTCGGGATTAGTCAGCGTGAGGGTGAGCAGTGAATCCCACACCTGTTCGGCCGTCATGCGACGCAGGATTGGACCGGGAAAGAGATACGGCTTCTTCGGATCAAGATCTTCGTAACTGACGCGACGCTGGTAGGTGTTCGAGTAGTAAATGATCCGCTGGAATTCCTTGAGGTCGAACCGCAGCCGCTTGACCTCACTCGTGAGAAAGTCGAGGAGCGCCGGATTGGATGCCTTCGTTTCGTCCATGTGATCATCGACCGGCTCGATCAGGCCGATACCCATCGCTTTTTTCCACAACCGGTTGGCCATCGTGCGGGCGAAGCGATCGTTGTCGTAGGCCGTGAGCCAGTCCGCGAAGGCTTTACGTCGATCCGGCGACGCGATCGTGGTGGGAGTTTCCGTAAACAGAAACGCTGCTTTCACCAACTCGCCAGGTTTTGCATCGTCATATCCGTAGTCCGACGGAAACTTCAGTTGCCTGCGCGTGTTGTCAAAGACACCCGGACGATTAAGGCGGATGATCCCTCGACCCTTGCGAGCTTCCGGCGAATTGCGGCCGCCAGGAGCTGCTTTGTCGAGAGCCTTGTTGTTGACGGATGGTCCCATCTTGCCGTACAGCCGGTACTGAGTCCCGGCCGTGAATGCGGCGAGCTGGTAAAACTCTTTTTGCGTCCAGCGATCGAACGGATGGTCGTGACACTGGGCGCAACCGATTCGCGTCCCCATGAAAACCCGGACTGCATTGTTGAGATTGTCCAGAGGCATGCCGGGATCACGGAGCACGAAACCGACGGCCGGGTTTTCCCACGACTTGCCCTCGGCCGTCAGCATCTGATGGACCATCTTGTCCCACGGCGTGTTGTCGCGCAGGTTCTGCTTGATCCAGTCACCCCACGGACGCAGATATGTGTTGTTGTCCGCCTTGTCGACGATCCGCAGAAAGTCTCCCATCCAGTTGTACATCTGGCTGGCGTAGCCAGGTCGGCTGAGCAGTGTGTCGACGAGCGCATGCCGTTTGGCACTCGACCTCGATCTGGCGTACAGCTCCGTCTGACGTGCCGTCGGAATCGTGCCGCTGGCGTCGAGATAAATGCGTCGCACGAATTGATAGTCGAGCGACAGTTCATGCGGGTTCTGGCTGGCTTTTCGCAGTCCAGCCTCAACGAGTGCGTCAAGTCGTTGGGCGGAACGAATCGCCGTGTCGCGAAATCGCTCGTTGACTGGTTTGATCTCGACGGGCGTCCGCGCAAGTTGCGGCAGACGCGTCGTTGGTGGCTTCGGGGCAGCTTTCTTCTTCGGAGCCGCTTTCTTGCGTGTCTGGGCGACCGCCGGCGATTCGACAACGATGCCGACGCAAAGGACACAGGCAAGAGCAACGACAGCGGCTGAATATCGCGACACGGCTTCAAGCTCCGTCGAGAGTCGAGGGTTGACCGTATGTCAGTTTACTGAGATCGGCGTGCGTTTCACGTCGCCTGGCCGGTAAATCTTCCGGCATCAACAGACGCTGATTTGTTGTGAGGATCAGTCCGTGAGCTTCACGATGACCGTTTCGTCGTATTCCAGTGCCGGAGACTCGAACACCGTCTCTCGATTCACAAAGTGCATCGCGACAGCACGGCGCGGGCGATCGCTGAGATTTGCGGATGACTGATGCAGCGTGTTTCCGTGATGGAACGACACACCGCCACTGGGGACGGGCGCGGCTGTCATGTCGAACCGGGCGGCGATCTCCGGTGGGACCTGCAGATTGAACGGCTCGCCTTCCGGGGCTTCGTGTGGATAGACAGGTCCGGTATTCGATCCGTCTGCAAAACTCAGGCACCCGTTTTCGGTCGTCGCGTTGTCGAGAGCGACCCATACCGTGACGACTCCGTCAGGATCGCTCGGGCCGAAATAGAAGTTGTCCTGATGAACGGGCTTTGGCCCACCGCCTCCCGGCGGCTTCAGAAACACCTGACTGAACCAGACCCGCAATCCGGGGCCGATCAGTTGCTCAACGACGGCAAGCAACCGGGGTTCCGCGGCGAGGCGTCGAAACACCGAACGCTCGTAAACCGGGTTGTCCAGTTTACGGAGCACGCGAGCGTCGCTGGTGCCGTGCTCCAGAAACCAGCCCGCGTGTTGTGAGTCCAGTTGTGAGAGAAACTGGTTGCTCCATTCGTCGATGTCGGACCGAACCGCTTTGATCACGGTCTCAGAAAACAAATCCGGAACGGTCAGGTGACCAGCGCGACGGTATGTGTCGAGCTGTTCCGCCGATAACGAGGACTCTGTCATCGATCATTTCGCCCTCGCGGTGTTGGTTCTTTCGCGGATCTCCAACGCGTTGAGGACGGCTCTCGCTTTGGCAGTTTCTGTTCCTTTTGGAATGAGTCGTAGTTTGAGATTGCGATCGACTGCGATGCCGGCCACGGCGCGAATTTGAGCCTCTGGTTGTGAATCGGCATCACGTTCAAGCTCCAGGTCACTCAGCACGACTCGCCCGTTGATCTCAACGTCAAACCTCGCCGTGCCCTCGCGAATCTGTGCAAAGTGCAAAGTCAGTTCATAGGTTGCGGGGCGGTCGTCGGCACCACGGAGCGGGACGGTCAGTTCGCTTAGCCCGCTGGCCCATGAGGTGTACAGCCATGGTGTCTTTGTTCCAGCAACCGGTTGCGTTGCCGCACTCACGCTGGTGAAGCCGCCTTTGTCGAACTTCGGCTGCAGGTCGAATGCCAGGTCAAGGCTGGTGACTTTCTTCGGATTGGGTCGCGGATAGGCCAGCCAGACTGTTCCGGCCGAGTCCCGGCGATCTCCGGGAGCCCCCAGATTCAGGGCCATGTGCCGCACGGGCAGTTGTGCGCCCGTAGCGCTGACGAGCGTCCAGGGACGGCGTGGTGCACGCGGTTCCAACACGATCGTTGACGCAATCGAAAACTGGCAGACGCAGCCCGCGCTGGCCTCGGGGATCATGACCAGACCGTTTGCGGGGATGGCGTTGATCCAGCAACCCAGACGGTGTCCGGCGAAGTGACGCGTGCCTTCGTCGTTATCCAGGTTGTAGAAACCCGTGTATCCCGAGCGGAACATCAGCATGTGGTCACTGCCGGTCACCATTCCGCAGTGATGGCCCGGGCGAATCATACTCCACGGGACATCCTGCCCGGTCAGTGGATGCGATTTCATGATCTGCTTGCCTGAACCCAGCTCGAACGCCCACGGTTCAGCAATGACACGATTACCAACGATGATTGGGCGGTGTCGGTAATTCGCGTCCGTTTTCCATTTGGTATACCCAGTCTCCGCATCCAGCGCGACAAGTCTGCGGCGTTTGAAGTCACCGGCGATGAACTGCTTCCAGTAGTGGCCATTGGCGTTGGCTCCGCACAGAATCAGCACGCCTTCCTGGTACATCAGAGTGAGCTTGCCGCCGCCGATGCCGATCTCGCTGCAGTCCGTGACGTCGACCCCCACAGCCCAGTTTCGTTGACCAGTGCGAGAATTGAGTGACACAGTCGTGCGTGCGTCCTGCTTCTTCATACGGTCTTCAGCAATCTCGCGTGCCTCGCCCGTGAGCTTCTGCAGAGCGGTCTTGTCTTCGCGGAGCAGACGCTCCCGCTCTTCGCTGGTGATCGTGCTGTCGATAAAGAAGACGTCTTCGTCACCTATGGCGATCGTGCGATGTGAGATGCTTCCACCTTCGTAGAACCACAGATGCTCGGCAGTTGCTGTATCGATGGCGAAGATGGCGTCCGTTGCATCGGTCACTTTGCGGCCACGTCGGCGCAGCCGAGCTTCCGCCTCTTCGCGAACGGTCGCCGTTCCAAACAGAATGCCATTATGGACGGCGACGTAACCCCATTCGCGGGTGTTGTCGTCGTACGCTTTTGGCAGCCGATGCACTGCTACGAGCTTGCCCGTCGCCGCATCGACCTCGAAGCACTCATCTTTCAGGAAGTGGAACAGCCGGTCTTCACTGGCTGCCAGATTGCCCGGGTTCTGATTCTGGAACACACCGGTACGCAACGCCTCTGCGTTCTCGTACTTCCACAGAAACTGACCGTTGTAGGCGTCGTAGGCGAGAATTGTTGCCTCGCCCTGAACGATCAGACGACCGTTGACGGACAGCGGTCCGACGGCACCTTCGTGTCGATTGACCATTTCGCCTGGGCCGGGATCGCCGTACCACAGGACTCCGAGATCGCCCTTTACACGTGAGTCGTTGATGACCGCGGTGTTACCAACATTGCCGTACTGATGGGACCAGTTGCCGGCGCCCGGCAGTTTTCCACGCGTCAACGAAGTGCCAGCCGCAGTTGACGCAATCGTGGAATGATCCAGTAACGTTCCATTGGTCAGCCATGACACGGCTTGCGCTGTCTGATTCTCATTCAGCGATCCTGTGTCGAGTCGCGCGATCCCTCCCATGGGCTTGAGGTGTCGAAGAATTCGCTGCGGATTGCCTGGCAGTACTCCAGTGCGGAGTTGCGAATCAGACACGATCAGGTTTGCGAAATAGTTGGAGTAAGGAATCGCATCGAAGCCTGCGTTGTGAATCGTGATCCGGCTTCCGTACAGACCTGTCTTCGCCAGCAGACGTCGCGACGCGGCGGCTTTCTTTGCGTCCGGTTCGATCCCGTAAATCTTCAGGTTCGTAATTCGGGCCAGTTCATAGGCAAGCCGACCGTCTTCGCTGCCGACAACCAGACAGAACCCTCTTGTGATCTTCGTCTCTGCGACGATTTGCTCGGCCGCCTTACGACATTTGGCCGTGAGAGCGTCGTCTGGCCATGGACTGGTTTTCTTTGCTGGTTCCGTGTCGGCGAGGTTCTTCGCATCGCCTGCGCCATATGCAACGACATCCCCGGCAGTTGTGCTGACAATGAATCGGCCATTGGAGACCACCAGGCCTCGTGCCGTGCCGCGAGTTTCGAGTTTCAACACGGGCTTCCCTGTCGCGGCATCAAAGCCGAGCACGCGATCGTCACCACCCACAAGGACTGTGTCTCCAGCCAGCAGCAAGGCCGCGTCGTCGGTCGTCTCTGCCTGCCACACGATGCCGGTGGTCGCGACTTCGTTCATCTGCGCACGAGCCGTTTTGATCTTCGCACGAACCTCGTCGGCTTTGTCACCCTTTGCGCTCCGCAGAGAACGGGACAGCGAGTAGATGTCCATCTCAAGCTTGTGCCGTGTCCGGCTAGCCACCGCGTATTCTTTGCGGTTCAACCTGCGGACCGAACTTCCGGTTGCGGTGTAAGCGTCGTCGCCGGAGACGATCATTTGCCGACCGTCGAACCAGCCGAATCCCACGTCGCCGGTCTTCTGTTCCAGAGCCAGCAGATGATGGGCGCCGCCGGAGTAAATCTGGCCGTCTGCCAGCAAAGCTCGCGTGCCACCAACAACGCCGCCTGCGGTCGAACGCCAACTGTAGGTTCGCTTATGCAGAAGCACTCCGGTGGCTCGTTCGAAGGTTGCCGGCATTGAACGACCCGACGGAACGAACAATTCTTCGGCACTGGCCAGCAGGTACCCCTGCGGTGACAGGTCGTCGCGTCCCGCGTCGGACTCGCTGATGTCGTCGCGTTCCCAGATGACGTCACCCGACTCGGCGTCGAGCGCAAACAGATAAACGTCCTCGTGGGGAAAGATACCCGCACCGAAATAGGCGATTCCGTCGTCGACCAGAATTCCCGTACGCACGGCCCAGCGGGAGACCATTTCGTCACGACCAAGAAACCACTCATTCAATGGACCCGCCTGGCGACGCCAGATGACCGATCCCGTGTCCGCGTTCAGGCAGTAGGCGTAGCCATCGTCGGAACCAACATAGACTCGCCCGTCGACGACGGTCGGAGCCAGTCGGACCGGCGCTCCTGTGAAGTACGTCCAGACAGTCTTCCCGGTGGCCAGGTCCAGACAGTAAACCTGATGGTCGGCCGTTGAACCAAAGTAGACTTTGTCGCCGGCCACAACCGGCTGAAACGCATCGTCAAACCGGATGCGATCCTTAATCACGTGTCCCTCGATCGTTCGGCCTTCGGCGTCTGACCACGCGCGTCGCGGCGGGCTGGGAGACGAATACCGCCACTTCAACGAGGCTCCCGGAAACTTCTCGGTCGTAGCGCCGGAGCGATCATTGTCATGTCGGAAAGTGGGCCAGTCCTCGCCCAGTGACCGATCTGCTGCGAGGAACAGGACAATCAGTCCAACGCCGCAGCTCAGGACGTTGCGGACAGAAGCAGTAAAAAACGAAAGATTGAGTGACTTCATGAGTGTCGTCCCTTCAGTGGTATGTCGTTCGGACACGTTGCCGTATCGGAGTTCGCTTACATGTGATGACAGAATCCTGCTCCGCGGTCCACCGCCAGCTCGTCAATTGCGCGGGGGCAACGACCTGGTGCTGCGTCAGTCGTTCTTTGAGAGGTAGCCGAAGTCGCCAGCGTTCGAATCGAACCGCTGGCTGTATCTGAGCGGCGGCTGCTTCGGCCGCACCTGGCGGACACAGCGCCTCGCCGGCGGCTTTGACGACGTGTCGTATTCACACTGGCGCATCGCCGTCGGCTGGGAAACGAGTCACGAAGCGTCCGGCATCTCCTGGTTCGCCGAAGGCGGCTTCGCAGTCGGCCGCGAGCTCGAGTACCACTCCAACATCGGCAACTACACGCCGCAGCCGCGACTCATGGTCCGCGCCGGCTTCTACTTCTGACGGCCTGATTAATTCAGGTGGTTGATGTTGGTGACGATGCGTTTGACGTACACGCCAGCGCCCGGCCGGATGACAAATTCACTGAGCCCGATTTCCGACTTGGGATTACCCCAGTCATAGGTGTAGCCCAGACGGGTCCAGGGAACACCGCCCGGAATCCTGTATTTTGATCGCCGCTGTTCTGCAAACCATGTCCGGTGTCCAGAGCTGACCTTGAGTCGCGAAGCATCGGGAAATTCAAGTTCAGACTCGTGATCAGTGATTTCCGGGTCAGGTGACGGACGGAACAGATCCTCCGGGTCGACCCACATTTCCACAAAGTGGGTATAGGCCCAGGTCGGCGGCAGTCCGAGCAACTGTCGCACACGCCGCTCACGGGCCGGCAGGGGACCGCCAAGTGACTTGCAGAATTCCTCCAGGTCCGGAACGACCGTGACCCACGTGTCCTTTTTGATATGGGACGGAGTCCCGGTGCCGCGCGACGCCACAAAATCATCAACGGGTGAAAAGTCTTTGTTGACCCAGGACACGACCAGAACACGGTCGTCTTTCCACTGCAGCCGGGGATCAAATGGAGTCACGGCAGTCAGCGACGTCGAGATTTCATGCGGCAACGGCGTAGCCGCATCTTCGATCGCCAGCCAGAACCGTTCCCGGTCACTGATCGGGGACTTGACGGCAGGCTGCGAGCTGTCCGAATGGCTCGCAGTGCCGGATGCTGGTGTGCTGGTTGCCGACGTGTCAGGTGCTGGAGCGTCGGGTGCTGCCGTGTCGGATGCCAGTGTGTCACGTTCTGCTACTCCGGACGCTGGTGCATCAGTTCGGGCAACGGACGGTCGCAGCCCGTATCCAAAAACACGGCGTGCATGGGCTTTGACCTCCGATTCGAACGCCTCTGCAGAGGCAAAAAACAGTAACCCGTACGCTGCGAGGAACGACGCCAGATGGAGCACACCGAGTTCGGGACGCGGGTCGTCGCGTCGTTCTGATGGAGTCGTCGCGTCCTGTGGTCGTGGTGAGTTCTGGTCCGAGTGGCGGCGCCACAGGAAGATGCCAATGCACAGTGGAATGCACAGTGGAATGCACAGCAGCGCTGCCATGCTCGTGGACCGTGAGAATCGATAACGATCCTGGATGGTCAGCAGTTCACGATGGACAGGGTCCTGTTCCATCACGATGTTTACCGCGTAGTAATAGACCGGCAGCGCAAATGCCTGGTGTTCTTTGGTCAGGCCACGCGCCGCTGACTCAAGGCAGCGATTCAGCCATTTGGCGTAATCCGGGCCGGTCGTTAAGTCTAACCCGCCCTGTAGATGGGTTGCTTCCTGCACCAACGCCGGCTGGGCCAGATACCGGGACGCAAAAGACCGGGAATTCTGCTTCGAGTCGACATAAGAGGGCGGCTCGAAGAAAACCGCCGTCCGGATGACCGGTTCCATCGCACAATTGGGACCGCCACCAACTGCATTGCTGCACGAATTCACAGAGTTAAAGAACCTCCGCGAGACGTTTTCAGCAATGATTCCGGTTGTGAACGTCACCATCAGCAGGACGGCGTAGTCCATCCCGCCAGCGGGCTGCCGGAATCGCTTCCACAGGACATCAACCCACTTCCAGGCGCCAAGGAATCGGAACGGGATCGCGATCAGCAAGAGAATCATCAGACCGCTGAAGATGGTCAGACCGAATTTAAACAGCACCTGTTCCATGAGTGATCCTCAAGTCCGGACAAAGTGGCCTGCTGCCGCGCAGGCTGGGCTGGAGTGGACAGCGACTCAGATTACGCTGCCGGTTTGACTGTTGGCTGCCCTCGAGCGGCCTTTCTCATGCTGGCCAGTTGAGCCAGAAGATCGAACCAGAACGGTGCACCCAGCGTGATCGCGAACCAGGTGAGGGCGAAGCCCGCCGCCTTCTTCAACAGCCACGGGAGGCCCGTGCAACTGAGACGACATTTTGATTCTGCCGCCGGATCGGCGCCCGTCCCTGGAGTCTCTTTCGACTCCAGATGCCAGCCCAGCGGGAATCGGTTCAGCTCCTGGCTCAGTTTCGCAAATTCCGATTCAGCATCCGATTGCACTGTCGTCTTCGCAGCGCCGTCTTCTTCATTCTTCTTCGCCTGCTGCTCTTCGCTGTACCTGACACCCGCGGCGACGAGGGACTCTCGCAGCGGCTGGTTCTTCCACAGGCGTTCCAGAAAACTGAACGTGTCGATATTGAGCGCCAGAACGATGACCAGGGCGGTTGCCCCGGTTGCCTTCGAGGTCTGCGACCGGTACTGATCAGTTCCCTGCGCCATTACCGAGTCGAACCATGTGGTCAGTGCTGTCAGGGCCGGTTCCATGGCCTTGTCGTCGCCAGCCGAAGCGATCGTCGTCAGGACGGCCTGCTGCAGGCCCGGATCCTTGATCTTCTTCGCGGCTGTCTTCAGCGCCGCAGCAGTCGTCGGCGTCGTATTCGACAGAACGGCGAGCATTGCAAGCACGAATCCCCGTGACGGGACTTCCACCATCGAGCCCCATTGCTCCGGGTCGACGCAAACCAGCGGGTGCCTGAGAATCTCCTCCAGGCGGTTCGAGTCCGAGCGCAGAACACCTGTCAGTTGCGACTGCAGTGACTTGGATCGCCAGCCAGACCAGCGCGACACAAATTCACTGATGGATGTGCAGAACAGGCTGAGAGTGGCGTACAGAAAGACCAGCCCGATAGCGCACTCAACAAGTGGGGAATCCATAGCGGGATCTCGACGGCGTACTGTGGTGATGTTGCGCTGACTGCGCGGGGCACTTCATTGAGCCACAGCGCATATGAACATGCAAACATACTCAAACTATTTCAGCGACAGCATCCGGGCATTATTTGCGGTGAATCTGGACAAACAGTTCATGCCTAGCCATTATTAGTATGGTTAATCTAAGAAGAATAAGGCAACCTGTTCAGTTCAGACGTTGGCCGCTGAAAGGCAATTCGGCCGGTCAATTGTCGCAAACCTGGGTGGCGCGTTCGCCAGGGACGAAATGAACGCCGCTCATCCCGCCTCAAAGAGAAACCGCAGTGGCCAAGAGAACAACTCGCCGAAAGAGCCCCCGCACCCGCAAAGCGGCACCGAAATCGATTTCCTCGTTTACAAAGCTGCCGCTGCGCGCAGTCGCGGCATTCGCGACTCGTTGTGCCCGCCGACTGCAGCCAGGTTTGATTGAACGTGAAACAGACTCAACTGACGACATTGAGCTGGTCGAGAAGGCGCTCGCGCTGGCTGAAGGATTCTGTCGGGGCGACAAGACTCGATCATCAGAATTAGATGATGCCGCAGTCCAAATTGAGCGGCTGATTGATGGCGGCGATTCCTATCGGATGATTGATGGCGTCGATTCCTATCGGAGAGGTGAAGCTCTCCTCGCAGCGTCGCTCGCGGCGCGGATTGTGGGGCGCGCCGCTGCGGGGACACCCGAGGCAGCCACTGAGCATGCAGATCGCCTGATGACCGTTGGACTAGATTTACGGCACATTCCCGAAGCGAACACGAGAGACCTTCGGTCTCTTGAGGCGGCGGAACTTGGAAAGTTCGGCAACCTCGGCAAACGAATCGACTCTTCAGAAAAGGGACCGATTGGCGACCTTTGGGGCGGAGAACGACCCAAATGGTATGCCGATTTAAAACTGCAGTTGGATGACGTATTAGGGAACCGGCGCTCGCGGGCAGTCATTGACGACCTGAAAGCAGAAGTTGACCGGTCAAAACGGGAGCTGCAGCGCTCTCGTGCGGAGTTTTCGGCGCGGTCCGAAGAACACAGCGGCGAGTTGGCTGAAGCCGACGGGGCCAGACGTCGGCTGCAAAAGGACCTGGAGGCAACAAGGGACAAACTGCGTGACGTGGAAACGAAGGTTGCCTACGAAACACCATTCTCCTTCAAGACACTGAAAGAGCGTTTCTGGAATCTTGAATCTCTGATGCTGGGGGTCGCGATCTGTTTCCTGGTAAGCTCGGTTCTGGTCACTCTGCTCGCGATTTCTGAGATTCAGTCACGACAGGACTTTGTGCGAATCCTGCGTGTCGGAATCGACCGGATCGAAGAAGATCTCACCGATGGTCACAACTTTTCGGGTCCCCCACCTATCTGGTGGCTGGTGGGCTGGCTACAGCCCGATCCAGATGGACCACGGTCACAACTTGACGAGCTCGAGCGCATCCGGAATGAAGCGCAACTACTGATTTCGACTGGGGCGGAACACGACTGCAATCTGCTTGGCGCGCTCAGAGATCGGCTACTGACTGAGTGTGATGAGGACGTCACCAAATCGACTGGTTCGGGCTCCGTGACCTGCTGCCTGAACAGCTGGATCCAGCGCTTACGTCTTGTGGACGGGTGGGTTCCCTATCAAAGCAGCGACCTTCTGCTCTCCATTGTCGTGATTCTGGCGGGCACAATCGGTTCTGTGATTGCCAGCATGCGACAGGGCAATGTCTTTACCGGTCGAGAACTGGTTCTGGGGTTATCGGCCGGGCTCATCACGTTTCTCGTCATCCGTAGCGGTCGCAGCGTCCTGCTGCTTCAAATCGATGGTGCCTCGTACATGCTAAACCCCTACACCAGCGCCTTTCTCGGCCTGGCGGCTGGTCTATTTACCGAACGCGCATTTCAGCTCATGTTGTCCGTCGTCATTACGCTCGTTGATAAGCTCGTAGCGGCGTTCGACCTGCAGACGGATCTACTCCGAAGTCCCTTCCGATTCGAGAAGGGAGCCGGAAAGAAGGACATCGATCGGACTAATAAAGAACTGGCAAGAATCCTGGGCCGAGTCCTCGCACAACGGGATCTGAGTGGTGAATTGCTGGCCTCACTCCTCAAGCCGGACTCAACGGGTGTGATCTCTCTGAGGCGACAACACGTGGGAGTTGTGAGTTGGAGTTCTTCGGCTTTTGCCGTGAGTTGAAGTGGTCTTGGAGAAAGCGGCGTCCTT
>CAUZFZ010000235.1:0-12068 GCA_963579025.1 Planctomycetota bacterium
CCGGACGCCAGAAACGTCTGCCCACAAGCAGGTCTTCATCTACGAACACGATCCTCAGAATCGCTCGTTTTCCCGCGAATTCCAGCAGCCCGGGAACTGCTGTATCTGCATGGTGGTCAATGGAACGGTAAGCAGATCATTCCCGCAGAATTCGTCACGGCAACGAGCACAACGGTCAAATCCGTTGTGGGCATTCCGGAAGTCGATGCGAAGCGTTACGGGAATGCGTCGGATCACTACGGTCTACTGTGGTGGAACAACGCAGACGGCACGCTGAAGAACGTCCCGCGCGACGCGTATTGGTCATGGGGCTTATACGAAAGTCTGATCGTCGTCATTCCCTCGCTGAACATTGTCGTGGCCAGAGCCGGCAAGTCCTGGAAACGTGATTGGGCCGGACACTACGACGTGCTGCAACCATTCTTTGATCCGATTGTGACCTCAATCCGCGATAAGGCTGCTCGTGCGGAAAACTGTGTGTTCGAGGAAGTTGCCGACGAGCCAGATCGTGATCGCAGACCGTATCCACAGAGTTCGGTTATTCGTGACATCGAGTGGGCTGACGCATCAACGATCATCCGCAACGCCAAAGGCAGCGACAACTGGCCGATCACCTGGGGCGACGACGATGCCCTGTATACGGCGTACGGCGACGGCCGTGGGTTCAAAC
The DNA here is from genome assembly GCA_963579025.1 of Planctomycetota bacterium. Classification (GTDB taxonomy): domain Bacteria; phylum Planctomycetota; class Planctomycetia; order Planctomycetales; family Planctomycetaceae; genus CAUZFZ01. The sequence continues at coordinate 671 of CAUZFZ010000235.1, forward strand.
CAAATGTCGATCGCAAACTCAGCATGGGCCTGTGCAAAGTGACGGGCAGTCCGGATGCATTCGTCAGCGTGAATCTTCGTTCGCCGGATGCAGAGCGAACGGGTGGCGGAGCGGGTGGTCCCAAAGTGAGTGGCATGCTGATGGTCGACCGCGTCCTTTACATGCTGGTTCGCAACACGGCGAACTCACAACTCGCATGGTCGAGCAATCACGGTCGCACCTGGACCTGGAGCGATTGGAAATTCACGACCAGCTTCGGCTATCCGACCTTTCTGAATTTCGGAAAGAACTACGCAGGGGCACGCGACGAATTCGTTTACGTCTACTCGCAGGACTCGGACAGCGCATACAAGCGAGCGGATCGCATGGTGCTGGCCCGTGTTCCCGTCACACAGATCAGAAAGCAGGACGCCTACGATTACTTTGAAAAGCTCGATGATGGGTCACCTGTGTGGACCAGCGACATCGACCGGCGTGGAGCTGTCTTTGTCCACAAGAGCAACTGCTATCGATCGTCGGTCAGCTACAACCCGACACTGCGGAGATATCTCTGGTGCCAGACAGGGGCGGGAGGCGACACACGGTTTCGAGGTGGTCTGGCAATCTACGACGCGCCCGAACCATGGGGCCCGTGGACGACCGCGTTCTCGGCAGACAAATGGGATGTCGGTCCGGGGGAAACATCGTGCCTGCCTGTGAAATGGATGAGTCCCGACGGCCGCACAGTCCACCTGGTGTTCTCCGGCGACGACTCGTTTGCCGTACGCAAAGGCCGACTGTTGCTGCACGACTAGAGCATTGTCTGTATTCCATTTCTGTGAGCCGTAGGCGCTAGCCCAATGGTCCCAGAGTTGTAGCGGAACGGCGCAAGCCGTCCGGTACCACGAGAGAAAACTCCCCGAAAACCGGGCGGCTTGCGCCGCACCGCTACTTCGCATTGCACAACTCTGGTGCCATTGGGCGCTAGCCTTGGGCCCGAGGCTAGCGCCTACGGCTCACGGTTCCTGGTAGTCAAACGTTAAAGTGCTCTAAACGAAATATCTGGAGCTTCTGATGAGAAGTCGTTCATTAATAAGCTGCTTTGTGCAACTGACTGGCGCCATGGTTCTCGCCGTGCCAGGGTTTTCGTCCGACGCTATCTGCGATGAAACGCGATTGCCGGGAACAGAGCCGCTAGTGTGGGTTGAGGCTGATCTACCTGATCGACTGATGGATGGCGCCCACCGGTGTGTAGAAAGGAAGATCGCCGATGCCGCGAAGAACCGACGCGACTTCTGGCCATCCAAAGATGCAGACGCTGACGAATCTAAGAAGATAATTGATGCGAACCGAGCCGAACTGAAAACGATCATTGGTGCGAACGATGAGCGGCTGCCCGCACGAATTGAGTACTTCGGCAATACATTCGAACGCGTGATTGCCTACCAGGGCAAAGGGTTTCGAGCCACGACGGTTCGCTGGCCAGTACTTGAAGGAGTCTGGGGAGAAGGTCTGCTCGTCACCCCAGACGAACTTGTGGTGGCGGCGGCTATCGTGGTACCTGACGCGGGTCAGACTCCGGAACAACTGCTCGGGATGGAAAAAGGCGTTCCACCCGATTCCCAGATCGCCAGGTTGCTTGTCGCGAACCAGGTCGAAGTGTTGATTCCGCTGCTGGTCAGTCGAGACAAGCTCGACACCGAGGACACGCGGCTGAAACGTTCTGACCAGACGCAGCGCGAATGGCTGTACCGTCAGGCGTTTCACATGGGTCGGCACATCATCGGTTATGAAGTCCAGAAAGTGCTCGCAGCGGTCAGTTGGCTGGAAGTACGGCATTTACAGGAATCCGCTTCATGGAAACGACCGCGCGAGCCGTTCGCTGTCCCGGACAATGAGAAGTTGACACTCGTCATCAAACCGACTTACGCGGTCGGGACGTTGGTGGGATCTACCGAACCGATCGGAATTGCCGGCTACGGAGAGGGAGCGCTGATCGCGTTGTACGCGGCGGCAATCGACACTCGCATTGATGCCGCTCTGATCAGCGGCTACTTCGATTCGCGCGAGAATGTCTGGTCCGAGCCGATCTACCGAAATGTATGGAGCCTCCTGAAACGATTTGGCGATGCCGAAATTGCGTCGCTGATACTCCCACGAAAGCTGATCATCGAGCACAGTGAGGCGCCAACGATCGTCGGACACAAGGGCGATTCCAAGACGCCACCGTTCGAACGTGTTCAGCGCGAAGTTGCTCGGATTCAGACTCCACAAGGAGCCGATCACCCCGTCTTCATTCATGGCGAGGACAATGCAACAACCGGTCCGTACTCAGCGCAAGCAACGGCTGCGTTTCTCAAGTCACTCCAAGTCGAGTCGTCCGACAAGCCTGTCGATCGCATGTACGACAATCGACACGCCTTCGATCTGCCCGCACGTAAACAACGCGCCGTTCAGCAGATTGAAGATCACGTGCAACAACTGGTGCGAAAGTCGGAGCACGTTCGTGATCAGTTCATGTTGTATGAGTTGATGCCTGAGTTGGCCAATTCGAGGTGGAGTACCGAAAAGCAGCACCCAACACACAATGCGAAGACGTTCATCGAAGGTGCCCGCAAATTCAGGCAGCGGTTTCAAGAAGAATCAATCGGGCGCTTCGATGAGGCATTACTATCATTCAACGCCCGATCACGGTTGATCCGAACAACCGACAAATGGAAAGCCTACGACGTCGCGCTGGATGTCTTCGACGACCTGATCGCCTGGGGCGTGCTTGTTCTTCCCAACGACCTGAAAGCAGATGAGAAGCGACCGGTCGTCGTCTGTCAGCACGGTCGACAGGGAGTCCCGCGTGACACGCTCGACAATCACAAAACTGCCTATAACGACTTTGCGGCAAAGCTCGCCGAACGCGGCTTCATCACGTTCGCTCCGCACAAGTTGTACTACGGTGAGGATCGCTACCGGTGGCTCGATCGCAAGGCCAACACGATCGGATGTTCGTTGTTCTCATTTATCGTCGTGTAGACGCCGGCTAGAAAACGTAGCGCCGGGCGGGCGAAAAACGGGGCGCTGTTTGTGTTTTGCGCGGACCGATGTTCGTTGAGAGATTGACGACAACTTTAGCCCGGAATTGGATCGGTTCCGTTACTCTGTACGCCTCGCCGGCAGGCCTATGGTGCCTCCTGACGGAATGAGACATCGTCTCCGTTTTCGGCCGAGGGCCGAACTCCCACTTCCACTGGCTGTACGATGGCCACGACGAGCACCCGCTGAGGAATTACGCACTCCAAGGCGGGTGATTTTGTTGCCGCATCATCTGAGAGGTATAGGATGCGGGCCAAGATGCGGATCCGTATTTGCGTTCCACCGGATAATCAGCACGGCCCAGAGCGAATGCGGCAGGCACTTGCCGCTATTCATGAGGCGATATCTGGACACGCCGAGGTCAAGCTCGGTTTTGACGAAGTCGGCGGCACGGTCGGGCTCTTTTGTGAGTTTCCGGATTGGCTGGCTGACACTGTGGATGCTCAGCTTCACGCCGCGTACCCGGATGCGAGAACCGAGCTATCACCGAAAGTCGATCGCACATCGCCCGAGCGGTCACTCGTGCTTCGACTGAAGCCCGATGTGTATCCGCTGCTCCGGCATCAGCAGTTTGAAGAAGAAGGAGATCCCGTCGGCGGCATCCTTGAGGCTCTGGCCGCTGTCGCCGACGAAAGCACGTCTGTTTCGGCCAAACTGACTGTGCGACCTGCCTCGCCCCTGCAGAGACGACGACTGCATAGGGCAATTCGCACACTCGCGATCAAGCCGCTTCAGGATCACGATTGGCTGCAGTGGCTGTACCTGACCGCAGCGTACTCACGATTCGTGTTTCTCAGAGTGATTGCGCGATGCGTGGAGTTCTTTGTGTCGCCCCCGTCAGACCGCAGACGCGACCTGATTTCTACAACGGCTCGACGATGCCGGGATGCCGAGCATCAGCTCCAGACGGCGAACGACAAAGCAAACCGCCATCTCTTTGATGTGCAGTTGCGGGTTGTGCTGTACGGGCCTCAGAGTCGAGCGGACGCTCGCAACATTCTACGTCAAGTTGCGGCAGCACTGGGGCGACTGACCGTACCGGGGCTGTCCGCCTTTCACCCTGTCCGCCGATTTCTCTGGAAGTTCGATCGTCGAGGCACGTTTCTCTTGAGCGACGCAGAGCTGGCCACACTGTGGCATCTCCCGACATTCACGGCCCGCAGCTTCCGACAGCACACCTCACCATTTCGGCAACTGGAGCCGCCCGTGAACCTGCCGCTCGTCGCGGATGTTACAGACATCACGGCAATCGGGCAGGTTGACTACCGGAAGCAGTCAGGAGAATTCGGTGTATTCACGGACGATCGGCGTCGGCATCTCTTCGTTGTCGGAAAGACTGGAATGGGCAAGACGACGCTGCTCCGCAATCTCATCCTGTCGGATATTTCTGCAGGTCGCGGTGTCGCCATCATCGACCCGCATGGTGATCTGGCTAATGACACCGTATCAGTCGTCCCCGCATGGCGGACAAATGATGTCGTGCTTTTCGATGCCGGTGACCGGGATCATCCGATCGCATTCAATCCGCTGACGTGCACCGATCCGCACGAACGCCCATTGCGGGCTGCCGGAATCGTCAGTGCATTTCGCAAACTCTACAGCGACTCATGGGGGCCGCGTCTCGAACACATCCTTCGCTACACGGTCCTGGCACTCATTGAAACGCCTGGAGCATCTCTGCTTTCTATTGGTCCGATGTTGACCAATGGAGAGTTCCGCCGGGACGTCCTTGCCCACGTCTCGGATCCGGTCGTCGCGGAGTTCTTCCGGGGCGAGTTTCAATCGTGGAATGACCGGTATCGGTCGGAGGCAACTGCACCTGTGCTGAACAAAGTCGGACAGTTCGTCGCGAACCCGATCCTCAGAGCGATCCTTGCGGCACCTGAGTCGAAACTCGATTTGCGAGAGGTCATGGACGAGGGGCGAATCCTGATCGTAAACCTGTCGAAGGGAAGAGTGGGGGATGACGGCTCATCCCTGCTCGGTTCACTGGTGGTCACGTGCCTGCAGCTTGCCGCGATGGGGCGCGCTGACGTCCCGGAATCCGAACGTCGTGATTTCTTCGCCTACGTCGACGAGTTCCAGAACTTCGCCACTGACTCCTTCGCTACGATTCTCAGTGAAGCCCGAAAGTACCGGCTGTCTCTGACGCTGGCGAATCAGTATCTGGACCAGATTGAAGAGACGACGCTGTCCGCGGTCTTTGGAAACGTCGGCACGATTCTCTCGTTCAATCTGGGAGCGGATGATGCCGAGACCATTGCGAACCAGTTTGGTGGCGACATGACGCCACGCGATCTGATGAATCTTCCCAAATACAGTGCCTACGCCCGACTCCTGATTGACGGGCAGCCGACGCGACCATTCTCGATGCGGACAATTGCGCCCGTTCCGGTCGAGTCTTCCGCCGAACGGACTGCGATTGTGCGTCGTACGTCGTTTCATCGCTATGGCGTCACAACATGTCCTGACGTCTTTAGTATTCCGCGTCCTCTGGCGAAAGCGGTCTCGTAGCGAGCTGTCGACTGCAGGAGCCCGATCCGTGCGTGATACGCCGACGCGAAGCACGGGACGAAGAGCGCGTCGTCCGTCGCCGTGAAGTCCGCGAGTCGGCATGCGTAGACCCGTGCAAAGTGCGGATCGGATTCGAACGCTGCCGCGGCTTCGACCATGTGCTGCAGTCGCTCGATCCTTCCAGTCGTCACAAACAACACGCGGAATCGCTGCCCAGTCCACTGGGCAACTTCTCTATAGAGTCGGACCTTGCGTTCAATGCTGTCGACCGAATCGAACGCACTACGAATACGCTCCGTCGAGCAGTCCATCTCGACGCAATACTGCAGACGTCGCCCGGATGGGAATTCCAGTTCAAAGGTCGCGTCGGGGACAAGCGTCGCAGGGCCGACAGTCAGGCGGACTGTGTTCTCCGCCCGAAAGTCGCGGACGGCGATGCCTCGATGAGCCGCTGCGATGTGCAGGTGGGCGATAAAGTCGGCGAGACATCGTGTGTGTTTCTGCGCCGACCATCCGACCGGTTGCAGGAACCGTCTGGTCGGCAGGACCGCGTCAGGGCCGCACACCGAACTGAAGCCACGGCGGGTGAGCTGATAATAGGCGGGCGGTTCACCGCGTTGCGCCGTGCCATAGCGATGCTGCTGGATGAATCCTGCCTCGCCCAGTCGCTGTAGTCGACGTTTTAGAAGACGCTCACCTGTGAACGGTGTGGCGAACGTACGACTCAGCTTCAACAACTGAGCGGCGGTGAAAGGGGACATGAGCAATACCGAAAACACGGCATAGTCGCGATCGGTGAGGAGAACGTGGTGGCTTTCGGGCATCGGGTTGGCGGCATGGTACCACAGCCGATGGGTGTGGGGTGCATTGCGATTGTCGCAAGAATCAAGTGCCGGAATGTAGTTCCATCCCCAAAACTCGAGAATTCGGTGTCGACGATCATTTTTAGGTCAATTTTCCAGCGTCTCATTACATGAGTAGATTGAAGGCCGTTTCTGACGCCTTCTCGAAAACTGGCTCAAAAGCACAGTTGCACTCAGGAGATCACTTGTGAATATATTCAGAAGATTTGCGGAGCAAGTGAATTGCGTTGTCCATGCGGCTCGGTTTATCCGGCAAACGTTCATGTTAGCCTGCGGGTACGTAGGTCGCGAAACGAAGCACGCCGCTTCAACCGTGCTGGACTGTCCAGTATGTTATGGAACGGGCAAGAGTGCCCTCAATCGGTGTAGATGCCCCCCGGTGCGTAGGCGTTGGACAGATTCGTGTGACTGGAGTCACCTCTGCCCCTTGTCGCTACTGTGAGGGCAGTGGAGTCAATCCCTATGCGCGAGAACGAGACGTGTGCCCGGTCTGTGATGGTGTCGGGCTCAGCGCGGAGAATTCGGACGTGAGGAGACTCTAATGCTGTCAGGGCGAAAGAGCATCTTGACGGAGAGCGAATGGAAGCTGGTCGAAAGGAAATACGTCGCGATATCCAACGAAATCGCCCGACGCATCCGGAGTTCGGGAGCGTACGCTGAAAGCGTATGTGACCGTGCTAAAGACGAGTTTCTCCGGATAGCGCTTGAGCAGAAGCGTAGTGGGTTGCTTTCGGAACGTTCGATTAATGTCCGGCACCTCGTGCAAAACGCGATTCGCGTCGAGTCTCGTCGGGTCACCGCAACTTTGCCCAGCGGCGAACAGCTGGCTGCCTCGAAGCCGACGCGAGTTGACATCGATGACATCTTGAAGGCACCAATTGAGCGGATCCCGTCGATCCTCAAGGAGTTTGGCGTTACGCGGTCGCGTATTGCAGACTGGTCTGGTGTCTCTGAGGCCGACCTTACCCGCGTTTTTTCGCTTCGCGCGGCACCGAGTCCGGGTTTACTGCGAGAACTTAGAAAACTGTTGCACATTCACTCGCGACTCATCAACAGCATCGAGTATCCACTCCCTGCCGTGGATGTTTCATGTAGTTCATCACATATTCATGGTGAGGGCCTCTTTACACCAGAAGATGTCAACGAGGGCCAGATAATTGGTGAGATGACGGGACAGATATACGTCGCAACTGACTACGACTCCACTTCGTGCGTCGAACTCATGGACGGCAGTAAGTTGGAACTCTCTATGCCCTTCAGACGCATGAATCACTCCTGTGAACCTAACAGTCAGTACTTTCAGGAATTCAATTATGCGATGGGAAGCACAGTCCTTTGGCTCGAGTCTAATTGTGATATTTGTCATGGAGAAGAAATCACAGTCGACTATGGTTGGCCGGAGTCGTTTTGCTTAGACCACTGTCGATGTGGATCGCCTGCCTGCACAGGAAGATTGGCCAGCGGATTCCTCGCTGGGTAACGACGTTCTTTGTTCGTCGTACTGACTGTGTTAGCATTTTAGGTGACACAGTTGCTGCTTGATGATGCCATCTCGTAAACACCCTTCCTACATCGATGTCGACTCGCTGCTGCCGCAAGTGACGCCTCAGCAGGCTGCGGCTTATTACGGGTTTCCCCTTCCGGAGTCGTCGTCAGATCGGGAACTCCGTCTGGCTTGCCCGTTCAACTGCTCCGACCGCACTGACAATCCCCGAGCGATTGCCGTCAGTCTGACGCAGGCTGCAAATCCGCTGACATGCCACCAGTACCAGTGTGGCGTTCGCGGCAATCTTTTGACGCTGATGTTCGCCATGAAGCACGGACGACTTCCGACTGGCGGTCGCCTCAAGGGAAGTGATTTCAAGGAGATGGCGACGGACCTGCAGTCGATCGCGAATGGAGAATCATCACCGGTTCCACCGTCGCCGGCGAGGCCCCCCCAACAGTCCTCGCCGGCGTACGCACCGGCGGAACCAGGTGCTGATGTAGCAAGGGATCTGCAACCCAATGTCCCGCTGCGACTTTCAGACAATGAGCGGGCTCAGGCACAGGAACATCTCGATGATCAGTTCGTCACCGACGTGGCCGAAATGAGTCCCGCAGCAGCGGCGTACTTTCGAAGTCGGCCGTGGTTTACGCCAGAACTCATGGAGAAGTGGAAAGTCGGCTACCTGCCCCAGAGCGTGAAGGGACTGTTTCGCGGCAGGATCATGTACCCGATGCTCTCCGAGCGTGGCGACGTGCTCTCATGGTTCGGCCGCGACCCGCGTTTCGAAGAGAAGTACGACAAGTGGATTCGCGCCGGCAAGCCGGAGAAAGACCGCCCGGCGAAGTACCGATTCGTGAGTCAGAAACTCTTCCGTCGCGGTCTGGAGCTGTTTGGCCAGCAGGCCAGTCGACTCGAAGAACCCGGTTACCGCGACGCCGTCCGCGAACTGGGAGTACTCGTTGTCGAAGGGCCAAATGATGTCACCCGTCTCGATGAACTCGGCGTCCCGTCCGTCGCGATCTGCAGCAACATGATTACGGAACCGCAGTCAGACAAGGTAGCGAAGTGGGCGAACCAGATTGCAGGGCGACTGGCGACGGTCATGCTCGACTGTGACGAGGAGGGCGAGACTGGATCGCGACAGGTCGTCCACGAACTCGCAAAGCGGTGCCGCGTCCGATTGGCGTGGCATTGCGGCACTGGCGGTGGACGCTTCCGGGGCAAGCAGCCCGAGTCCCTTTCCTTCGAGGAGTGGACTGTGATCCGCGAGTCACTCGCAGCGGATCGGTGACGTCCATGTACTGGCCTTCCAAGGCCCTTCTCGGCGGAGTTTCATTGTCGTCGGGAGTAGGGGAGTCATCGCCGGTTTGCGCCGTCTCGGATGGCGCGAAACCCCGACACGGGGACAGCGGCGTGGGAGGAGTGGAGGCGTCGGAGTACCCGCGTCAGTCGACGCGGGGTCTCGTCCCGCTCTGCAGCCGTTCCCGTACGGGCAGAGTGCGTGACGCCACGAGCGAAACCCGTGGTCGCGAGGCCAAGACAGGAGCCGGGCGATCAGGGAGGCACGAGCTGTCCCCGTGTCGGATGTCTTGGCCTCGCGGGCTCCGCCCCGCGAGTGGCGTCACCTGTCGAGGTGGCGTTCTTCGCTTCGCGAAGCCGTCCGTGTCGAGTTCCACTCGCCGGACAGGGTGATCCGCGAATGATCCGCATGCGGTGCACTTCGGGGATCAGTCGGCGGTTCAGCTTCGGAGGTGTTGAATAACCCTGCGAGTCGGCAGTGAGACCGACAACCTCTGGGCTGCTACGGTGAACCTGTGGTACGATGTGTGCATGACGCCAAAACTCACACACGATCTGGACGATGCCATTCGACAGCAGGGGAGTCCGCTATACGTTGTCGGTGCTGACGATAAGTCGCGATACGTCATCATCACCGACGAGCAGTTTGAGAAGTTCCGAGCCCTGTTCGATCAGGATCGCTTCAGCCACAGCGAGCAACGTGAGGTGCTTCGCCGCAACGGTGAGCGAGCCGGCTGGGACGATCCGGAGATGGATGCGTACGACGATTATGACGCTCACCACCCGACTGCCTCATGAATGTTTCCCGTGACGACGTCGTGCTTGTGGACTACCCGTACAGCGACCGTACGGGCTCGAAAGTGCGCCCGTGTCTCGTCGTGCAGAACGACCAGAACAACCGACGACTCGACGATACGATCGTCGTCATGTTCAGCAGCCGGACGCAGTATTCCTCCAGTGAGCCGACACAACTGCTGATCACGGCGAATTCTGCAGCGGGTCAACAGGCTGGGCTTCTATTCGACTCGGCAGTGCTCTGCGAGAACATTGTGACCGTCGACCGCAGCTTTGTCCGTCGCCACATTGGAACACTCCCTGATGGGACCATGCGGGACGTGGATGAGTGTCTGAAGGCATCGCTGGGGATTCAGTGACCACGGTTCACTGCAAGAACGTGGACAGCAAGTGCTCTCGACCGTGGCGATGAGCGACTTCGGCAGTCTCCATTCTGCCAGATTCCAGGTCGTCGATCCCGGACTGTATGGCCTGCCGGTCTTCCTGCTTTCGCAGGGCACGCAGGGCCTTTATGTACGTCTCATCGTCCACCAGCACGTAGACACGGTCCGTGTCGGGGTCAATTACCAGGACATCACCTTGATTGGCGTGCAACGCCGCTGACATTTCTGGAGTGAGCTGTAGCTTCATTACAGCAGCGTATCACAGTTGAGTGAGGCGTTGCGCTTCAGTGCGTCTTACGGCACGCTGTGAGCGTGGCCAAAGAATCATTCTTCTACCCGGAAACTCAGCCGCTTTTCACGAAGCTGGAGCAGATCAGTCAGCGATCCGGCATCAGTCGCGGCCAGGCCTTTGAAGACTGGCTTAGTGCAGTCGTCTGCTCGCTCGCGGCCGAGACGATGGAAGATGAGTACCTCGCAATGGTCGAACGCCACAAGGATGGCACTCGGGGGCGTCGCGGAATCGATCTGATGCCGGAGATGATGGCGCTGCTCGTCGATGCGATGGAAAAACGCGATGCCGACATCCTCGGCGATCTATTTCAGTCGAGCATTTCATACGGGGAAGCGGGCCAGTACCTCTCGCCGGAATCTGTCGCACGGTTGCTTGCCGAAATGTCTGTCGATCCCGACGTCCGACCGACAGATGGAGGCCCTGTGCTCGTAAATGATTGCTGCTGCGGGACCGGTCGGATGCTGCTGGAAGCATCGAATGTGAATCCGCATGTTGAGCTGGTCGGAACGGACATCGATGCGCGCTGTGCAAAAATCACGGCAGTGAATCTTGGATTGCGAGGCCGTTACGGGGGGTGTGATCTCTCTGAGGCGACAACACGTGGGAGTTGTGAGTTGGAGTTCTTCGGCTTTTGCCGTGAGTTGAAGTGGTCTTGGAGAAAGCGGCGTCCTTTGCGATCCTGATTTCTGAACGGAAA
>CAUZFZ010000236.1:0-12026 GCA_963579025.1 Planctomycetota bacterium
CTGAAGCAGAGTGCGCCGCCGGTCCATGCGATCGAGCGTCAGTCCGCGTCGCAACTGCGCATCTTTCGACATCCGCAGCCGACTTTCGGTTGTAATGCCCAGAAACGGATCCTGAATGTCCAATCCGGCCAGACGCCGGAAAAACGAAACCCGATTAACGGGCGTCGTCCGGACGGACCGGAAATTTTCGAGAGCCGGCGCGCGAGATGGCCTTCGACCAGTTCGCCGCGTCGTTCCTTGGCCGAACATTCGCGTTCACGAAATCACGCTGACCACGTGTCAGAGTGCCGGCAAATCGAGGTCGACGACGAATGAGCTGACGATGCTTTGGTCTTCGCCCCAGGTGCTGCCGAAGAGCATTTGTGTGCCGTCTGGCGAGAGTACTGGATGTGGCTGACAGTGGTAGCAGTCGTTGGCTGCATTCGTGCGATGATGCGCGATGGACACGGCACCGTTGACGCTTTCCGGGTCTTCCAGGTTGAAGGCCACGATTTCCCCGGCGTGGTCGCCCGTCTGACCGTTCTCCTGCAGGAACGTGGCGAAGATGTAACCGGGGTTCGAGAAGTTCGTCGCGGCGGCGTGCTCGATTCCGAGCGTCGAGGCCGTCGAGTCGTTCAGCGAACGATAGGCCTTCGTCTGGACGTTGTAGGAAAGCACTGTCCCGACGTCGCTGGCATTGCTGTTGAACGTCTGCACTTCGGAAATGGTCCGGCTGGAGAAGTTGCCCGCTCCGCCCACGATGTAGACGTCACTGCCGTTCTGCCCAAGTGCGAAGACCGGGTGTCCCCAGTTCGCTGCAAAGAAACCCTGGCTGCGATCGCCGGGTGCGAAAAAGACTTTCTCGACCAGACTGGGCTGCACATGCGGAGCGACGCTGCCCGCATTCAGATCAACATCCAGCAGACGCCAGGCACGTTCGCCGCTGCTCAGTCCGTAGGCCACCATCACCTGGCCGCCGTTGGGAGCGTATCGCAATGACAGTGGGTTCACGGTATCGGCGTCGGCGCCCAATCCGTTGCTGGGATCAGTGAGAGAGAACTGCGCGACCACGAGCGATTCACCCTGCCCGGCGTCCATGTCCACAATGTAGAGATTGATGCCAGCCGACGGATCCACCTTATCCCGGCCCATCAGGGCGATGTACTGCCTGCCGCCCACAAAGGCGATCGCCGTCTTGGACGTTGTGAGTTTGTTGAACGGGAGTTCGATCGTTCGTGTGACCTGGCCGGTCAGGACGTTGTACTCAATGATCAGGTCGTCATCGGCACCGACTGGTGTCTCGACCATGACCGTTTCATCGTCTTCGTTTTCGTTGCCGACGGCACCCTCGACGGGGAACGCATACTGCAGATTCGGCCGCGCGGGATCCTGACTCCACCGCAGCGCTGTTGATGGTGTTCTCACAATGGCGAGTGGTTTCAGATACGTCGCCGTATTTGCCGCATCGCCATCCAGCAGGAGTTGATACGGCACGGCCGGGTCGTAACTGCGAATCTGAATCAGCGTGCCGTCGACGTTCCAGGACGAGTCTGTCAGATACCGGTTGCGGATCGTCCCGCCCCAGTAAATGTCCTGCTGAGTAATGACTGGAGTATCACCGACCTCGATGACGTTTGTTGTGAATTGTGTTCCCGGATCACCCGTCACGCGTGTGATGTCGGAGCCGAAGTTCGGATCTGCAATCGACTGCAGATAGTCAGGTTTGGCGATGGCGGTCGGAGCGAAGCTGGCCGCGTCGGTTCCGAACGTGGACGCGTTGACCTGTTCTCCGCCGGCCTGATCAGTGACCGAGTCTTCGCTGGCCAGTCCGGGTTCACCGGGAGCAATAAACCAGTCTTCGCCGCCGCCGCCAGTCAGCGTGTCCGTGCGGTAGTCATCGTAGACCGAATTGCTGCCGGTAATCTGATCGGCAGAGTCGAGGAAGCCCAGGAATGTCGGGTCTTCCAGGCCGGCGATTCGCGTTGCGTACGAATCGGCCGAGGCCCACGCCGCAAGAATGGCATCGAGTGTTGCGATATCGCCCTCGTAGCTGAATGTCGTGCCGATCACGATATCGTCGTCCGCGCCACCGTTAACCACGTCGGCTCCGAGGCCTCCACTCAGGACATCGCGGCCGGCACCGCCGTCCAGCACATCCTCGTTGCCACGTCCGAGCAGGATGTCATTGCCATCGCCACCGTTGAGCGTGTCGTTGCCGGTCAGTCCGTCGAGCGTGTCGGCTCCGGCGTCGCCGTTAATGAGATCGTTGCCCTCGACGCCACGCAGTGAATCGTCGCCAGCGCCGCCGGAAATCGTGTCGTTGCCAGCGCGACCGTCGATGACATCGTTGCCTTCGCCACCGGTTAGCGAGTCATCACCTTCCTGGCCGTTGATGTCGTCGTTCCCGGCGTCGCCGGCCAGCGTATCGTTGCCCTCTTCGCCACGGATTGTGTCGACACCGTCACCGCCGGTGACATTGTCGTTCCCCGTTCCAGCGAACAGTGAATCATCACCACTGCCACCGTCCAGAGTGTCGTTGTCCTCGTCGCCGCGAAGTTCGTCCGCGTCGTCTCCACCGCCAAGCTGGTCATCGCCCGTTCCGCCACGCAACGTGTCCTGACCAGCGTCTCCGGACAGCAGGTCATTATCGTCCTGCCCCAGAATCGAGTCGTTTCCGTCTCCACCGGCCAGCGTGTCGAGACCGGCACCTCCAACGAGTGTGTCCGTTCCAGCGCCTCCGGATCCGAAGTCATTTCCATCGCCGCCCACAATCGAGTCGTTCCCTGCACCGCCCACCGCTCCGTCGTTACCAGCTTCGCCTCTCAGAGTGTCATCGCCGTCACGGCCGAGCAGCATGTCGTTGCCGTCACCGCCTTCCAGCAGGTCGTTTCCGCCAGTCGCACCTTCGGCATCTCCCTCGATCAGATCGTCGCCTTCATTTCCGTCCAGATCATCGTCACCGGCCAGGCCGAGGACAGTGTCGTTGCCGACACCGCCGCGCAGTGTGTCGTTCCCGCCTCCACCATGCAGCGAATCATTGCCATCGTCCCCACGCAGAATGTCCGCGCCGCCTTCACCGAACAGCGTGTCGTTGCCATCCGTGCCAGTGAACGTATCGCCGTCATCGCCGAGCAACTGGTCGTTGCCACCGTTGCCGTTCAGGAAGTCCGACTGTCCGCCGCCTCGCAGCGTGTCGTTTCCAGTTCCACCTCGCACTGTGTCGTTACCGTCATCGCCGCGGAGATCGTCGTCGCCGGCGTCGCCATTGATTTCGTCCGTCCCGGCGCCACCTTCCAGTCGGTCGGCGTCGTTGCCGCCCGTGATGGAATCGTCACCGTCTCCACCGCGCAGAGTGTCCAGACCATCGTCGCCGATCAGCGTGTCATTACCCTCATCGCCGGTTCCGGAGTCGTCGCCGGCACCCGCGAGAATCATGTCGTTGCCCGCGTTGCCGATCAGTGTGTCGTTGCCAACATCTCCCACAAGGCGGTCGTTATCCGTACCACCATTGAGTTGATCATTGCCCGCCTGGCCTTGAAGAGTGTCGTTCCCCGCGTCGCCGTTAAGCGTGTCGTTGCCGTCGGCCCCTGTGATCATGTCTGCGGCGGCACCACCGCTGAGGACATCGTCCCCTTCTTCACCGTGAATTGTGTCAACGCCAGCGTCGCCGTTTAGCTCGTCATTGCCCAGGCCTCCCAGAATCAGATCAGTGCCGTCGCCGCCGAATGCCGTATCGTTGTCGGCTCCGCCAGACAGTACGTCGTTGCCGCCATCGCCTCGCAGCGTGTCTTCGCCATCTCCGCCGATCAGAGTGTCGTTGCCTTCAGCACCTGCGAACGTGTCACCGCCGTCGCCCAGCAGGTTGTCGGCACCGGCGCCGCCGTCGATCGAGTCGTCGCCTTCATGACCACGCACGGTGTCGAGACCCGCTCCCGCCAGCAGAATGTCGTTGCCCTGCAGACCACGGATGTCATCGTTGCCATCGCCGCCGTCGATCGAATCGGCGAGATTCGTGCCGCGGAGGAAGTCATTCCCGGCACCACCAACAAGCGTCACGGCACCGCTGAATTCGTCGGCGTCGATCGAGTTGTTGCCCGCTCCGCCAGTCAGCTGAGCCAGCTCGAACAGGTTGATGAAGTCGCTGCCCACGCCGGTCAGAGAACCGTTCTTCAGGACGAAGTCGACGTCGCCGGTTTCGATGATCAGATCGATTCCATCGGCGCCGAACATGCTGTCGTTCCCGGCTCCACCGGTGAAAACGTCGTCGCCGTCGTCGCCTTCAATGCGATCGGCAAAGGGTGACCCGATGATTGTGTCGTTCCCGCCTGCGGCTCGAATCGTGACGCCCGATGTGAAGCCGCTGGCGTCAATCAGGTTGTTGCCGTCGTCTGCGTCGATCTCGATGTTCTCAACGGCCGAGAAGGTGTTGTTACCGGAACCGGTCGTCAGGCTTCCCGCTGTCAAAGTCAACGTACCAGTCCCCACTTCCATCAGCGTGTCGGTCCCGGAACCTCCCGTGATTGTGTCGCTGCCGAGTCCGCCGGTCAGGGTCGTGTTGCCCGTGAAGCCTGCCGCATTGATTGCGTTGGCGCCGTTTCCGCCCGTGAGCTGAGCACGTTCCACACCGACAAGCGTATCTGAGCCATTTCCCGTCAACGCAGACGTCGTCAATGTGAAACTGACGTCGCCTTCTTCCACGACGGTGTCCGTGGTACCGCTGCCGCCGTCCAGGGTGTCATTGCCCGCACCGCCAGTCAGAGAATCCTGTCCGCCGCCCTGGCCCTGCAGGTCATCATTGCCGTCGCCGCCGATCAGGTGGTCGTTCCCGGCCGAACCAAGCAGCAGGTCGTTGCCGGACGCACCCTCGAGTGTGTCTCCCCCCGCCTGTCCGGTCAGGCGGTCATCGCCACCACCCCCGTCAAGCAGATCGGAATTCTTGCCACCAAGCAGCGTGTCGTTACCGTCGCCTCCGCGAATCGTCACCGGGTCTGTGTAACTCGACGCATTGATTGTATCGCTGCCCGCGCTGCCAATCAGGCTGGCCGATTCGATCTGCGTGAAGGTGTCTGTTTGAGTTGGCGTGGTGAGATTACCTGGATTCAGCATATTGCTTCCGCCCGCAACGCTGGCCCGAAAGATGTCCGTTCCTGCTCCGCCAGTCAGCGTGTCGTTGCCGTCGCCACCATCGAGGACGTCGTTCGCCGTCCCTCCCGTGAGGGCATCGGCGCCACCCGCACCGTTGAGAGTCACCGGTCCGGTATACGCGGTCGCATTGATCGTGTTGGCACTCGCCCCACCAGTGATTTCCGCTGCCTCAAATTGGACGAAGTTGTCAGTTCCGTTGCCGGTGAGTTGAGTGTTGGTGAGCGTAAAATTGACGTCGGCCGTGTCCCCCACGACGTCGGTCCCGTCGTTACCGTTGAGGATGTCGTTTCCGGCGCCGCCCGATACGACGTCATCGCCGTCTCCGCCAATGATCGAGTCGACCGCCAGGCCACCGCGGATCGTGTCGTTACCCGCGCCACCGCGAATCGTGGTATTTCCCGCGAAGCCACTCGCGTCGATGAGGTTGTCACCAGCGCCACCGGTGATGTCAGCGTTCTCCAGACCGATCAGCAAATCCGATCCCAGACCTGTCAGTGTGCCCGTACCGAACGTCAGGTTAACATTGGCCGAAACCACCAGCCGATCCGTCCCGCTGCCACCGTCGAGCGTGTCGTTGCCAGGACTGGTGAAGATGCGGTCGCCGCTCCCACCTTGAGCCCTCAGCTTGTCGGCGCCGTTGCCTCCGAACATCGTGTCCCGACCCGATCCACCAAACGCGCGGCTGCCACCCTGTCCTACATGAATCTCGTCGTTGCCCGCGAATCCAATGACGGCCGCAAAGCCAGAGAAACCTGAGGCATCCAGCACGTTGTTGCCCGTGCCGCCGCGGAGTGTTGCTCGGTCGATATTCGTGATTGAGTCCGTGCCGAATCCGCCAGTCAAAGCCGTGTTGGTGAGCGTCATATTCACGTTGCCGGCTGCGATCAGTCGGTCACCGGCGCCACCACCATCGATCGTGTCATCTCCAAGACCCGCGATGATCGAATCGCCTGCCGTGCCCTGGCCACGTTCCAGGTCGTTACCGACGCCGCCTTCCAGCCGATCCCGTCCGCTGCCGCCGTTGAGGACATCGTTGCCCTCATTCCCGGTCAAAACGTCGTTGTCTCCGTTGCCTGACAGTGTGTCATTGCCCGTTCCGCCGGTGAGTGTGTCAGCACCGTTCTGTCCGTTGGCAGCTAATGGAACACTCGTCGAGTTCGTGAATACATCGTCGCCGTCGTTTCCATTGAAGACGATGCGCGTGACCTGGCTTCGCGTGAATGTCTGCGTGGCCGCATCAAGATCGACGCGTATCGTCGAAACATCCACGTCGACCGCGGATGCTGTATTGTCGTCGGCATCTCCCGTGACCTGGATCACGCCCGTGCCTGAATCAAACACAATGGTCAGGAGCGTGCGGGATTCCAGCAGTTCCGCAGGTTGCTGCGTCCTCGTCTGTGATCTCCTGCGAGGGACTCGGCCCGGTGAATTCAGACGAGTGCAGATGTTTCTCAACCAGTAATTCAACGACATGCCGGTGACTTTCTGCAGTCGGTACAGCGACAACGCGATCCCACGGACACGATTCGGCCCCGTCTCCAAATCGTCGGATGTGACGATCCGGTAACTTGAGGAAAATGCGGTGACTTTGCTGCCTGTTCCGAATTTGACGCTCAGCCGATTCACGCAAAGATAGGTCGCGTTCTGCAGCCAACTGCGTGCGGGCCCGGGCACACGAGCGAGATTGGCGGAACAGGTGACCCGCCCTGTGTAGTTGCAGACAGAGCGAGCGGACAGGTCAGAGCAGACCAACCGGGCAGTTCAGCACCAGGGATACACCGCGACCACGGCCGGAAACTGTCGAGATGCGACCACGCGGCTCAGCATCGTCGCACGTCTGCCTGCTTGGTTGATTATTCGGCGGAGACGCCGGTATCGATCGAATCGTCACCGATCTGATACAGCGGCAGGAAGCGGTAATACACCTCCAGACACAGCGTGCTGAGGGCCGTCGAGAAAACGCGACCGCCATAGGCACCCCACGGGGCGTGCGGGTCCCAGCTTCCCGCAGCGTGCCCGGTCGTCCGCTGGTCCGCGACCAGAGTCTCACTCAGGGCCGCATTCCATTCGTTCCATTCCTGCCCACCATACTGGTACATGGCCAGCGTGCCGTAGTACCAGTAGTACAGGTCCTCCGAACGTCGTTGCGGTGGTCGGGCTCGAAGGTACTCCACCGCTTCCAGGCTTTGCGGGTTGTCACGCAGGAGTCCCAGCATCTGCTTGCAGAACAGGCTCTCCGCGGTCATCGATGGCGAGGGAGGCAGTGGGGGATACTTCGGGTCAAGCAGGCGGTAAGCGGCCAACCCATTGCGATCACCAAGACTCCGATCCTTCAGAAACCGAATCATGAGTCTTCGCGTGCGGGGCGGCATCGGGATGCCAGCGATGTCGGCACTCTTCAGTGCCATCAACTGCCATCCGAAGATGCTCATGTCGCTTTGTTGTCCTGGCAGATATCGCCAGCCGCCGTCCTTCTCGTTTTGAGTCGACACGATGTACCCGACGGCACGCTCCAGAGGACGTCGCAGTCGATCCAGTGTCGAACGATCGCTTTGCATGCCCAGCGCCTCGGCCATCGCATACGTCGCAATCGCGTGGCAGTAGGTGCGAGCGTATCGAGTGGCATTACCGCCCATAAAACCGGTGGGTTCCTGCTGTCGAATGAGCCAGCTCAGTGCGCGGTCCACGTGATCGGCATACTGACCTTCCTCATGGGTGTAACCGGCTCCCAGAAATGCCAGAACTGTCAGTCCCGTGACGCCGGGATCAGCGTGCAGGCCGGCAAACCTGCGATTGATGCCTTCAGTGTCGATCTCGACCCGCCCGGAGCGGCCGGCACACTTCTCACCAACCGGGCACATGGATGAAAAACCGTCCGCGTCCCAGTACCCCTCGGGACTCTGATGCATCGCGAGCCATTCCAGACTCGATTCGACAGCACGCTCGGACTTTTCCGTGCCTCCATATTTCCGGGCATTCTCCGTGCGCCGGGCCAGACTGCGTAATCGATAGGTGGGCGGAATCTTCGTCGTGGCCGATGAGTTGATTGGATCGAGATTCGGGCGGATCACATTCGGCTGCGGGCCGTCTATCGGCAACAGTGACGTCGGGCCCGTTCGGACAGCAACGACAACGTCGGGAACAGGATCGGGCGTAAACGGTCTTCGATCCGGACGGAATCTCTCGGCCCCACCAAACTCTTCCATCTTTGGTGTGCGAGTCAGGCGGCGGCTGAACTTTCGCGGACCAAGGGCACCGGACGACGTGTCGTCTGTCCGGGCCACGGCGTTGGAACCGGCCTCCGCATCAGCGATCTCGGTGGGCGACGGGCCGCTGCGTCGTCTGATCGAGTCGGAAGGGGCCTGTTTCAGAAATGCGGCCGGGTCCTCGCGTAAGTCGAGAGACGCAACCGTTCGGTCCGGAGCAAAATCGGGGGCGACCTGGTCAATCGTGCCACGACTGGCACGGCGGTCGACGCTGGTGTCGAGCAACCCGCTTTCTTTCACACGACGGCGGATCGGCGAGGGCGTTGGGATGTTGACTTCCGGCCTCGCCTCAGCGGTTGATTCTGTCACTTTCTGTGGAGCAGCGGATTCGATCTGTGGCCCGATCTGGCCGTAGTTCCTCGCATTCGGTCTTGCAACCAGAGCATCGGGCGTGTGCAGGATATCGGGCAGTTCGATGTCTGGCTGTGTGACCGGTTCGTCGCGGCGATCGGGGGCTTCCAGAGGAACCAGGTCCAGTCCGGCCCGTTCGATCCGTGCAAGCTTCAAAAGGTCTGTCTCGAGCAAATCTTCTCGAATGCGCGTGTTGCCGCTTTGATCAAGTTCAATCTTCTCTTCGCCTTCGAGAATCAGCTCGCGAATCTCGACCGGCGGCTCCTCGACTTCTGCAACGACTGATTCCGGAACGGTACCGGCGACTGTTCCGAATGCCAGAGACAGGTGCAGCAGCATCGAGAACATGAACGCTTTGCTGGTCGGGTCACTGTCGCCCCACCGCGTGAATATCATGGTCACGAAGTGAATCGACGCTATCAGCAACCCAGCCAACAGCGAGACCTTCAGCGCCACCTCGATGTTTGGTGTGCTGGTGTCGCACATCGAGGCCAGCCATTCGACGAACTGGATGGCGGCTAAAGTCATTTTACGGCTGAGAGCTAAGGGACTGGACGCACGACACCAGGCGGATGCCGTGTGCCTCATGGGACTTCGGTGGAGACTTCGTCGCTGAGCGTTGTGGCAAGAGAAATATGGCTGATCTGAGCCCGGTCGCACGTGGCCAGCGCGTCGATGACAAGCTGGTACGGATCGGGCCCGGATCCGCGGACCACGACCGACTGCTCGCCGTAATTCTGCTTTGCTTCCTTGAGCCGCGTTTCGAGCTGCTGAAGCGTCAGTTCCTCGCCGTCGATGACAACGGTGTCGCGCTGGATGACGTTGATCACGATGTCGTCCGGCCGGCTGGTCAGCGGTTGAGCGTTCGCAACAGTCGGTAACTGGACGTCAAATCGCCGCTCCTGTTTGGCGAACTGCGTCCCGACCATGAAGAAAATGATCAACAGAAAGACGATGTCGATCATGGGAGTCAGATTCAAGGTCGGCTCTGCGGTGGGATCAGAGACCTTCAGCGGCATCGAACAATGCTCCGTTTTGTCAAACTGAGTCCCGAGAGGTCCGTCGAATGAATCCTCTTCCGGAAATCTGAACGCGCAGGCGTGACGTGATTCTATTCGGATCGGCCTCCGCGACGGTGGCAATGGTTACCGTCTGAGCGGACCCGGGTCAATTGGCTGATTGACCGCATCAATGAAACGACGGAAACGACTGGCGATTTTCGGGTAACCTGGCAGACTGCGCAATGCGACCGGGTTATACGCCGATTTCGTCCGGCTTTGCGGCACCCGACCACAAGTCGTCGGACGGTGCCGGTGTAACATTCTCGCCGAGTCGTGGCAGACGACTGTGTTCGACTCAACCGGAGGTGATTCGTATGGCGCGGGCAATCGTGACATATTCGCGTGGGTGGCATTCGCTGGCTGTTGTGCGCAGTCTGGGCCGCAACGGAGTGGATGTTTACTGCGGCGAAGAGGCTCCGTTTGCTCCCTGCTTCTTCTCGCGTTACTGCACAGGCCACTTTCAGTATCCGTCGGTGACGAATGATCCCGATGGCTTTATCGACTACATGGTCGAGAAGGTGCAGGAGCTGAAGCCCGACGATCCGGATGAGCCCTATGTGCTGCTGCCGGTCCACAAGGAAACGTGGCTGATCGCGAAACACCGCGAACGTTTCGAGCCGCATATCCGTGTGCCACTGACCAGTTACGAGAACATGGCAACGCTGCACGACAAGGGCAGCCTGGCCGAAGTCGCAGCCGAGATGGGCATTACGATTCCCGGCACGCGGCAGTTCACCAGTCAGGACGCGCTGTTCCGAGCCATCCCTGAGATCGAGTTTCCTGTCTTTCTGAAAGTTCGCGAAGGCGCCTCGGGTGTGGGGCTGAAGAAGTGCAACACGCCGGAAGAACTCACGGGCACGTTTCGCGAATTCGTGGACGGCTATGGTCTGCAGCCCAGTGAATATCCCCTGGTGCAGGAGTTCATAGACGGCGACGACTACTGCCTGGCAACGCTGTTCGATTCCGGGGAATGCGTCGCGACAATGGTCTACCGCAACGTCCGCTCATTCCCCCGCGGCACGGGAGCCGGAGTCCTCCGTGAAACCGTTTCGATGCCTGACGCCGAGGAAGCGGCCCGGAAACTGCTGTCGGCGCGTAACTGGCACGGCATGGCACAGCTCGACTTCCGTAAGGGGAAAGACGGTACGGCGTATCTGATCGAGGTCAATCCGCGTTTCTTTGGAGGCCTCACTCAGGCGATTGCCGCGAACGTCGATTTTCCCTGGCTGGTATTTCAGATCGCATCGGGACAGAAGATCGAGCAGAAACCGGAAGTCGATTACTCAACTCGGACCGAAGCACCCGTCGTCGGTCTACTGGCCACACTGGAAGAGATTGCCCACGACGAACGAGCTCTCGACCGTGTGCGGATAGTGCGCGACGAACTCAAAGCCCTGGGCAACTCGCCGCTGGACGACATACGCCTGAAGCCGTTCTGGGACACGATCCGCAACGCTGCGAATCCACACGATGTGAAGGCATACCTCAAGGAGATGTTTGCCACGCACGAAGACACGATTAACGACGTGATGCAGTCCGACGATCCGCGTCCCGCCATGGGGTTCCTGTTCCCACTGGCCCTGATGCTCAAACACGGGAAGTTGTCGATGGGGCTGCTGACTGCGGAGCAGGAAATCGAATCCGACAAGCCGCGGCGCAGCTTCCGCGACATGCTTCGTCATCCGAGCTGGCGAGCTGTGGCCCTCACTGCCGCGCTATATGCCGTCAGCCTCTTCACGGTGAACGCGGACGCCACGGCTGGCAATATCGGGCTTGTGCTGGGTGCTCCGTTCGCGATCGCGAACCAGATGTTCGGGGCAGTGACCCCGGAACAACTCGGCACTCTGGCCGGTTCAATTCAACACACGCTGTACCACCTCGTGACGCTCGGTGTGTGGTATCTGGTCTCCGCAGCGCTTCTCCGCACAAGGCCAGACCAGGCATGAGCGTTCAGGCCTGAGTCTGCCTTTTGGTGTTGCGTTTTTTCAGTCCCGAAGGGACGGCGGCAAATAGCCCGGGGCCTTCAGCCCCGGGAAAACGGCCACAAACTTATGAGCCCCTGCCGGCAACGCCGTTAAGGATTCTCGTTCCAAGGCTCTGCCTTGGAACGCACTGACTGTGAGGCTCCGCCTCACGCCCGTCACTGCGAGGCGGAGCCTCGAAAGCCGTGCGTTCCAGGGCAGAGCCCGGGAACGAGGCTCTGAAAATTCTTAACGGCGTTGCC
>CAUZFZ010000237.1:0-12004 GCA_963579025.1 Planctomycetota bacterium
CTGTCTTCAGTCCGCACACCACATGCGGGAGTCTGGCTTTTTTCATAATCATCCATTTCAGCGATACCCCGATTTTTACAACGCCAGAATCCTTAACGGCGTTGCCCGGAGGGGCTGGCTGCTTGCGTCTGTTTTTGTCTGGATCGCTGTAATCCAGATCCGAGCGAACAGCCCGATCCCAATGGAGTTTCCCTACCGCGAAGTGATTCTGCCTGCGATCGCCGTCGTTGGAACAATGGCCTTTCCGCAATCAGTTGGAGTCATTCAGGCCACCTCATTCGGAGACTTAGGCAGCAACAACGTTCGCTGTTCGCACTGCGACGCTCTCATTGCGATTAACTCAACGGTGGGCGATCGCTGTGAACAGTGCGGTCGTCAGTTTCACTTCCGAGTTGAGTATTCCAGGTTTGGCCACGCGTCATACGACACGGAACGAGAGAGCGGAAAACGCGTTGCACTGGTGCTGTTTCTGTTTGGCGCTTTCGTGCTCAGCCGGCCCGCAATCAAATTCGGTATGGCTCGACTGGCGGCTGTAACGGAAGACGAGCAGGAATTCGGAAAATCGCATCTGGAATTCGGTAGCGACCAGGGTGAAGAGCCTGGTCCAACGACAGCGCCGCGGCAGGAGACTCTAATCAAAGAGGAAGTGGTAGAACCCAAGTCTCCAATTCCCGTTGAGTCCGAACCGCTTGCGCCCAGTAAGACACGCAAGGCGACGGGAGGCGGCCCGCACTATTGTCCGTCGTGTGGCACCGTTGTGTTTCCCGGGCAAATGACGTGTCCAACCTGCCTGCGGGATCCGCTCAAACGCAAGACACTCAGTTGTCGCGAGTGTGGTTCCGGTCTGACTGGAGGACGGCTGTCATGTGTCGCGTGTGGATTTCACAATGCAGTCACGGATCACCGCCAGGTCGGCCACGTGTCCGTCTACGGAATTGGGGAGAGGCAAGCTGCCGAGAAAATCGATTGCCCCTCGTGTGGTCGCGTGGTGCGGGCGTCGGCTCCCAGATGCATGTGGTGTGGCACCAATTTCGTCTGACGCGTCGGCAGATGCTGAGTCAACCTGGTTACTTGAACTGGTAAAGAGCGAGATCGCATGAAAGGTGCAAGGCTCTACAGCCAAATCCTCGGACTGCCGGACGATGTTACCTCTCCCAACTACTACGATTTATTGGGAATAGAACCTTTCTGCGAGGACGAGGAACAGATTCGCGACGCGACCATTCGACAGAATGCAAAGCTTCTGCAATGGCAGAACTCCGCCTGCCACGAAGAAGTGGAGATTCTTTTTCAGGAAGTTGCGATCGCCTGTGATGTCCTGCTCTCACCGGAAACACGAGCCCGCTACGACCGAACTCTTTCAGGCTATCGAGAAAAAAAGCCGCCCCGCGACGACGCTGGTTTCGATGACGATGACATCGTTTCGATTCTGAATTCCGAAGCGGAAGGATCGTCGCCTGAAAGCCCCGTCGCGGATGTCACCCCCGTACCTCGCGATCCGCTCCGTGCGGAGGTTGAGCAGGCACTCTTCGAATCCCGCTACGACGGGTTGCTCCCGAAAGTACAGGAACTGCTCCGACGTGACCCGGACGACGCGTTCTACCAGCGTCTTCAGGAGCGGCTGCTCACGCATGCAGGCCGCCATTCCGAAATTCGTGCCGAGGCAGAAGTTGAGCGGCTCAAACAGGAGATCGCTTCCGGCCTGCTGAAATTCTCGACAGAACTGTTACTCGAAAAAGCAGAACGGCTGGTCGAGCTGACTCCCGACGATCTCACGCACCAAAAGCTGGTAACGAAACTGCGTAACCGACACCGCCTTGAGATCGAGCGACAGAGTCAGTCGCAGGAATCCCATGCCAAGGCCGTCACCCAATCCATCAGTCGGGACATGGCATCACTGATCGAGGACGTTGACCGTGATCTCGACAGGTTCGATTCCGAACTGAATGAGAGTGTCGGAGACGACCAGAGTGTCCATTTGTCGGAGCAAAACAAGAGTTTTGACTTCTCACCCTATTTAGACCGCCTTTTTCAGGTGATTCGATACCTGCTGCTGATCGGACTGTTTGGGGGGCTCGCTCTGATGTCATGGAATGCGCGACTGGTATCTTCATACGACAACCACGAATCCACGGTTGGCAATTTGAATCTGGTCGGAGCATTGTTTGTCGCGCTGGGGATCGGAGTATGGTTCCTGCGAGATTTGATCGACTACTGAGACGCCCAGCGATGCGTGGATACCAGTCATCGGCGAGCCGCGACCGCTGGATTCAGGGACCCACCAGTGCGGCAGAAGGTCGCTCGACACCTACTCTGTATCCAGTTGCCGGTACTTCTCGCGGTACTTGCGATACAGCCGTTTGTGCCGACTGTCGAGGTCGACGCCGCGTCCCTGGATCCAGGCAGACACGACGTTGCTGATCGTTTCGAGCGGGTCGCCCGTTGTGACCATCAGTGTGGCGTCCTTACCTGGTTGCAGTGACCCGACTCGGTCAGCGACGCCAAGAATCTCTGCGGGATACAGCGTGATGGCTTTCAGAGCTTCGTCGTGAGGCAAGCCGTAAGCCACAGCAGTGCCGGCGTGATACGGCAGATTGCGGGCATTCGACGAACGGGACGCGGCCGTACCTGAGATGCAGAACTTCACACGCGATTTCCTCAGTCGTTCCGGGAGTGTGTACGCCTCGTCAAATGCGGCATCACGACGCCGTGGCAGGCGGTACACGGCCGAGACGATCACGGGAACCGAGTGCTCATTGAGTAGCTCAGCACACAGGTCGGCGTCGTATCCACCAAGAATGATGATGCGTACGTTCTGCTCAACGGCAAACGCAACGGCCGATTGAATCGTCGACAACCCATCCGCCCACACGAGCATCGGCAGTTTGCCATCAATGACGGGAAGCATTGCCTCCAGCTTCAAGTCCGTTCGCTGAGTATCATCTGCCTGACGCGCTTTGCGGTAAGCCCTCGCGGAGGCGAACAGGTCACGGATCTCCTGTACGCGATCCGTCTTAATTTCCTTTTCGCTCTTCAATCCGTCCGGGACTCCGGGCCAGTACACGACGAGTCCAGCGTCTGGTTTGAGTGTCATGTCTTCGTACGTCCAGCCATCGAGTTGCATGACCGCGGCCTGGCCCGAGATGACACCACCCTGCGGCGATGTTAGCGCCAGCAGAACACCATTGCTGCGCGTCACCGGGATCAGTTCGCTGTCTGGATTCACCGAGACATGCGCCCGAACATTCGGATTGAACGAACCGGTCTCGCGCGAATCTCGAGTGGCTCGGACTGCAGCAATTTCAACCAGGCCAAGATGCGAATGTGCCTCGAACAGACCGGGATAGACATGCTGCCCTTCGATCTCGATACACACAGCGTCATCGGGAATCGCCACATCATTCGCCTTACCCACGGCAATGATGCGCCCCTTGTCAAACACCACCACACCGTCTTCGAACGAAGCACTCGACACGGGATGAACGGTGCCACCAATCAGAGCAATCGGCGCCGTCTGAGAGGCACCGGGAATCACATCCGATCCTGCTGCAAATGGTGAAATACTCAGCAATAGTAAGAGCGGTGTGATAGTGAGTTTCATGGAATTGCCTGTATTGAACCGGTGTAGCCGTGATGTCTGATCGCAGGTTGGGACTCCGTCCCGACTAATCACCATGCCTGTGCTCATCACGATGCGTGTGCAAATGATCGTGATCATGCCCATGACAGAACAGGTCTTCGCGAGGCCATAAACTGGCCGGATCGCCGTCACCTTCTCCCGGTTTACGCATCGACTCGCCGGAGTCGAGAATCTTCTGAATCAAGGCGGCTCGCATCTTTCGATTCTGCATGCGCCGCTGAATGTCCTCAGGTCGGTCGAAGTACTTTCGTCCGTCGATCCATGTCTGTTCGCAGCGGGACATCGTCGACAGCGGGGATCCGGACCAGAGAACCAGGTCGGCATGTTTGCCACGTTCAATCGAACCGACGTATTGATCGATGCGCAACTGCCGGGCCGGATTCAACGTGACAAACTTAAGAGCTTCGACCGGCGGGACATTTCCGTACTTCACAGCCTTGGCCGCTTCATGATTCAGATGCCGGGCGAGTTCGCGATCATCCGAATTGAAGGAAACCACCACACCAGCGTTGTGCATTAGAGCACCGCCATACGGAATCGAGTCGTACACCTCGAACTTATAAGCCCACCAGTCGGAGAACGCTGATCCCATTGCTCCGTGTTTCGCCATCGCGTCGGCGACTTTGTAACCCTCAAGGATGTGCTGAAACGTTCCGATCCTGATGTGGAAGTGATCAAGGACCCGAATCAGCGCGAGAATTTCGTCTTGCCGGTAACTGTGGCAGTGAATCCACCGGGTCTGCTGCAGAATCTCCGCGACAGCCTCAAGTTCCAGATCACGTCGCGGGGGCAGACCTCTGTGGTCCCGCTTCCACCGACTCCAGTGGTCGGTGTATTCCTGAGCGGCACGGAACTCGTCAATAAACATCTGCTCGACGCCCATCCGTGTCTGTGGGTACCGCGTCGTGTGTTCGTCACCCCAGTTACTCTGTTTGACGTTCTCGCCCAGAGCGAATTTGATTCCCTGGGGAGCCTCCGCAAATTTCATCTCACTGTCGATCGCACCCCACCGCAGCTTGATGACCTGGTTCTGTCCGCCGATCGGATTGGCAGAACCGTGCAGAATGTTGGACGTTGTCACGCCACCCGCCAACTGCCGGTAAATGTTGATGTCATCGCAGTCGACGAAATCACCGATGCGGACTTCCGCTGTGACTGCCTGACCGCTTTCATTGATGCCACCGTCCGTCGCCATGTGCGAATGGCAATCAATGATGCCCGGCGTCAGGTGCATGCCCTTCGCATCAACGACCAGTGCTCCTTTGGGAATGTGCACGTCATTTCCGACGTCAATGATGACGCCATCCTTGACCAGGACTGATGCAGTCTCCAACAAACCGTCCGGGCCGCATGTCCACACGGTCGCGTCTTTGAACACGATCAGACTTGTGACCGCGGCCGGGCCATCGACACCGAATCCCCCCAGTGGAAAGTTGACCGGAAACGATGCTGGTTGCAGTTCTGGCTCCACAGCTTCGGTCGAATGATCGCCATCATCGGTTTCGTCTGGTTTGTCTTTGCTGTCTTCCTTGTTCGACGACTCCGGTATTGGTGCGCGAGTCAATGTCAGAGTCGTACGTGTCCCATCGGCCCACGTAATGTGCCCCTGACCGCGATTCGACTCGGCCTGAATGACGACGGTAAAACGGACGATTCCCTCACGGCCGAATCCCGATGCGTCCAGAGTGCCGCTCAATCGAGCTCCATTCAGAACGACTTGATCGAGTGGTACATCGTCACTCTTAGCCCGTTTCAGAGTCCCAGACAGTTTCTTTCCGTCAACGGTCAAAACGAGCTGCCATCCCAAGTCCGACTTTTTGCGCCGCTTCGATGCTCCGATATCAAACTGCCAGTGACCGGCAACTGTTCGCGCCGGCGGTACGTCGTGTTCGAAACGTTCGCCGACGATCCATGTTTCCGTGATATTCGTGCCGGATTCGAACAGTGGACCGTCGGTTACGACGAAGTTTGCCAGCTTGCCGGGTTCAATCTTGCCCAGATCGCTGCCGACCCCAAACAATTCGGCTGGTACTGTTGTGAGTGCCCGCAGCGCGCCGTCCTCACTGAGTCCCCGCGAGACAGCTTTGCGGACGTGTTCCAGAAACTTCGAATGGTCTGACATCCCCTGTGAGCACAAAGCAAACCGAATCCCAGCTTTTTCAAGCTTCGCCGCATTCTGAGGTGCGTGATCCCAGTGCATGAGTGACTCAAGTGTCACGTCCAGCGCGGATTCGTACGTGCCGACATTGGGAGGCTTCGGGAAATTGACGGGCACTATCACAGGACGGCCGGTGGCACGAATCTCCTCAAGCCTCCGGTATTCATTCCCACTCCCACGAACGATCAGGTTCAGGCCGAACTCGCGTGCGAAGCGATCGGCACGCAGGAAGAACAGTTCGTTCGAAGTGTCAACAACGAACGGTGTGTTCTGATCGCGGGCATCGTTGAGTGCCTGCAGCGCGTCGTTTCGCACTGGCCTCGACAGCGTGGAGTCATTCGCGGCGGCGCGGTGGGCCTGGCGATACCAGTCCGCGTCGTAAAACGCCTGCCGAGCCAGAGCAACTGCGCCCATCGGCGACTTCGGGTACGTGTCGCGACCTCGATCGACGGTCAGCCTGATATGCTGTGTGACATCCGCTCGCACGACAACCTGTGACTGTTCAACATCAGATGTCAGTACAACCGAGCCCGCTCCCTTGAGAACCCCTCCGGCAGGGGCAACGAGTTGTGCGGTGACTCCCATCTTCCGCGCCGCAGCATTGGCCTTGAGATCACGGCGATACTGACCGGCCACACGCAACTGGGGGCGAACCTGCGAATTCCAGTAGGGAGCGCCGGCCTGGGCGGCGTCTGTCGAGACGCTTTGCTCTGTGTAGGCGTCAATGAGTCCCGGGTAAATCGTTTGCCCTGTCAGATCGATGGCCTGCACGTCATCGGGAATGTCGACATCCTTGCCGACGCTCTGAATCCTGCCCTTGCGGACAAGAATCACCGCACCATCGATGGCACGGCCAGCCTCGGTAACGACGCGTGCGCCCTTCAGCGCAAACGATGCAGGGACGTTCCTCCGCAGTCCTTCTGCCGGCTGCGTCGATGTTTCATCGGCCTCTGCCACACTCGACATCGTCAGGAGCAGAACAATCTGAAGGGCATGGAGAGACTTCATGGCGACCTGTCTGGCAAGGACTCGCGATTCGACGAGGTTTCACTGTAGTTCGTTCCGATTCCGTCATGCGAGCAGCCAGTCGCCGAGTCTGGTCAACAATGTGAAGACCTGCCTGTCAAATCCTCGTCACGTGCCAGTTTCGACGATACAAACGTCGCTCGGCAGATTTGGACGGCTGATCCGCGAATTCGATCTATTCACCTGACGAGGACAACGGAGCTATGAGACTTGCGATGCTGCTTGCCGTTTCGATGACCGCTGGAGTCATTCACGCGGCTGACAAGCCAAACTTCGTTTTCATTATCGCGGACGACTGCACGTTCCATGACATGGCGACGTACGGCGGGCAGGCCCACACGCCCAACACGGACCGGTTGGCCAAAGAGGGCATGAAGTTCCAGAATTGCTTTCAGGCGGCGCCCATGTGCTCGCCAACGCGGCACAACATTTACACCGGACAATACCCCGTCAAGACGGGAGCCTACCCCAATCACACATTTGCCAAAGACGGGACGCAGAGCATCGTCCACTACCTGAAGCCACTCGGTTATCGCGTCGCACTTTCAGGGAAGACGCACATCTCGCCCCGTGAAGTATTTCCATTTGAGTATTCCGGGCGGAAGAACAACCCGGACATGGGCGCGATCGAAAAGCTGCTTGCCGAAAGCGTAAGCAATCCCTTCTGCCTGTTTGCGTGTTCCAATGAGCCGCACACGCCGTGGAACAAAGGCGACGCGTCACGCTACCCGCCAGAAGACGTGAAGCTCCCACCCTATCTCGCAGACACTCCCGTCGTGCGGGAGAACTTCAGCCGATACCTCGCAGAGATCACCTACTTTGACGACCAGGTCGGCCAGATCCTGTCGCTGCTAGACAAACACGATTTGCGCGACGACACGATGGTGATGGTGGTTTCCGAACAGGGGAACGCGTTCCCCTTCGCCAAGTGGACGTGCTACGACATGGGCCTGCACTCGGCGATGGTTGTCCGCTGGCCTGGCAAGGTCGCGTCCGGCAGCGTCAGCCACGCCATGGTCGAATACAGTGACATCACGCCGACCTTTGTTGATGCTGCTGGTGGAAAACCCGCACCGATCCTCGACGGCAGAAGCTTCCTGTCGGTATTGCAAGGTCAGACAGATCACCACAAAGACTACGTTTACGGTCTCATGACCACACGCGGGATTATCAACGGCAATGACTGCTTCCCAATCCGCACAGTACGAGATAAGGACTTTCGACTGATCTGGAATCCTTCACACGAAACGAAGTTCACGAACGCGTGTACGCAACACGTCACGTTTCAATCCATGCTGGCAGCAGCCAGCGCAGGCGACGAACGAGCCAAACGTGTCACGCAGAGGTACCAGATGCGACCAGAGTGGGAACTCTACGACGTCAGTCGCGACCCGCTGGAGCAAAACAATCTCTACGGACAGCGAGAACACGCAGAAGACGTTACGCGGCTCCGAAAGGCGCTGGACGAATGGATGACTGCGCAGGGGGATAAGGGCATTGAGACGGAACTGGACGCCAGAAATCACCAGGGACGAAATAGAAAGAAGAAGCCCGGCTAGAAAAAGAAGAAATGAAACGGCGGTAATGTTCCACTAACTCAGCACGTCCGTCACGACCCGTGCGTTCGAGACGACCGCGTCCGTGAGCGTTTCCGGTCGACCGTGATACAGATAGGCCAGCCGATTATGGTCAAAGCCGAGTTGATGCAGAACGGTCGCATGCAGATCGGCGACACTGACACGCTTGTCGACGGCGCGATAGCCCACTTCATCGGTCGCTCCGTGGATGTGACCGGCTTTGAAACCGCCACCGGCAACGATCAGACTGAACGCGTTGCGGTTGTGGTCTCGACCTTTGCCGTTCTGTGAAACCGGCAGCCGACCAAACTCACCAGTCCAGATCACAATCGTGTCGTCCAGCAGGCCGCGTTGCTTGAGGTCGCGAATCAGCGCACCTGATCCCTGATCGCAGCGGGCGCAAATCTGCTCATTCTGAGTTTTCACGTTACTGTGTGAATCCCATGGCTGATTCATCGGCTTAACTGGTGGAAACACCTGGACGAACCGCACGCCCGACTCGATCAGCCGCCGCGCCATCAAACATCGGAGCCCGTACCCTGCGGTCAGTTGGTTGTCGAGACCGTACATCGTGCGCGTCGCGGGAGTTTCACTCGAAATGTCCAGGGTGTCAGACGCGGCCAACTGCATGCGTGCCGCCAGTTCGTAATTCTGAATCCGGGCTTCCAGTGAGGAATCGTACGAGTAGTCACGCTGATGACGTCGATTCAGTCTGGCCAGCAGATCGAGATTGTCGCGCCGCACATCGACCGGAATCCCTTTCGATGGCTGCAGGTTGAGCACCGGGGTCCCCCGCGTGCTGACTTCAGTTCCTCGATACAGCGCCGGCATGAAGCCGTTCTGCCAGAGCAGCGTGCCGCTGGTGTTGTAGCCATCCGGATCCCGCAGCACGATGTATCCGGGCAGGTTCTGATTCTCCGTGCCCAGGGCGTAACTGACCCAGCTCCCGAGTGCCGGACGTCCCTGAAAGATCTTGCCCGTATTGATCGACACGAGTGATTCCGTGTGGTTGTTGTGGTAATTCCACGCGGAGCGAATCAGGCACACGTCATCCGCGACCGAACCGATATGGGGAATGATCCGAGCCATTTCCATACCGCACTTTCCGTAATGCCGGAACTTCAATGGGGTCGCCAGTAATCGGTTGGCCTCACTCCCTTTCTGAAACATCTCAACTTTTTCGGGATGGACCTTACCATTGTATTTCGCGAGATCGGGCTTTGGATCGAACAGGTCCATCTGCCCAGGTCCTCCGTTTTGCATGAGGAACACAACGGACTTTGCTCGCGGCGAAAAATGGCTCGGCTTCACATCCTGAGCGGAGCGACCATCGGCTGCTTGCGCTTTTTGTTCGATTGCTGACAGCGCCAGCGCGCCGAACCCAAGAGCGCTCGTTTGCAGCATCTGTCGTCGGGAAATGGGCATAGTTCGATTCGCGACAGGGATGCGTCGGAGATTAAGGCACGTATAAGAACTCATTGGTGTTAAGCAGCATGTGGCACAATTGCGTGAGTGCCCGTAGCCGCAGGTCATTTCCTGTTGTCGTGCTACCGGCGAACCGCTTTGTGTGACGGTCCAGCAGCGACAGGCACAAATCGAGTTCCTCCGAATCTGGATAACGACCGCAGGTGATGCGCCATGCGGTTTGGACCTGGCTCGATGTGGTGTTGCTCGGCGATTCGCGGATAACACGCGCGGCCAGCGCGGCCGATTGCTCGATGACGAACTCATCATGCAGTAGAGCCAGCGATTGCGTGACGACAGCGGAAGACTGTCGGGCCGCACAGTTGCGGGCCACAATTGGCTGATCGAACACGCGCAGGAACGTCATGTGGTAGTTGCGTCGAGCAAGGATGTAGACGCTGCGGCGATTGGCCGACGTGCCCGGAGGCAAGGCACTGGTCTTAACAACAACCATGCCGTCTGGTCGTGGATCAAGCGGAATGGGAGGTCCACCGAGGCTGCGATCCAGTTGGCCGCTGACCGTTAGTATCGCGTCGCGCAGTTGTTCGGAGTCGAGACGGCGCAGGGTCATGCGCCACAGCAACCGATTCTCAGGATCCGTGCCCTCAGTCGCGGCGTCTGGCAACTTCGCAGTTTGACGGTAAACACTCGACAGCATCATGTACCGGATCAGCGGTTTGACGCGCCAACCGTTTTCTATGAACCGTAACGTGAGCCAGTCCAGCAGTGTCGGGTGCGATGGCGTCGAACCGGATACGCCAAAGTTGTCACTCGTCTCCACAAGACCTCTGCCGAATAGTTGCTGCCACAGGCGATTCACGAAGACGCGAGCCACGTGATTCCCGGCAAGCGATTTCGAATCTGTCAACAACCGCGCCAGTTTCAATCGTCGGCCGGATGTTGTGGGCGTCTCGACCTGCGCAGCAGCACTCGATGTCGAAGCAGCGGGACGTTCGTCTGGTGTGCGTAAGATTTCGAACAGCTCGGGTTCAACCTCAAGACCAGGCCGTAGATAGTCGCCCCGTCGCAAAACGTGTGTCTTTGCCGGCGTCTGGGTTTCGATGGCAAGAGCGATCGTTTGGTATGACTTCTTCCTCGCGGTCAGTTCAGCAATCTGAGCATCAACGGATTGTCGTTCCGTCTGTTCGGACTCGGACTTCGCAGACTTAAGCTGCTTGAGACGCTGCTGCAACGGTTTGAGTCGACCTTCGATGGTCGCATTGTGGCGGTCGATGGCTGTCCGTTCGGTATTGGAGACACCGGGTCGTGTCCGTTTGTCGGACACGACCCAGTCACGAACGTTAAACACACGAGCAAAGATCGACTGAAATTGATAGTAGTCAACCTGCGAGAGTGCTTCGTACTTGTGGTCGTGACAGCGGCAACACTGCACTGTGGTCGCCAGCAGACTGTTGGCGACGTTCTCTGCCGTGCGCTGCAGGACATGGTGGCGAATGTCCGGCGTATTGAGTTCCGGGGCGTTCGTGTCGTCGTTGGCGCTGAGTAGAAACGTCGTGGCGATCAGCGAATCGAGAATCTCGGATGTGAACGTCTCGGCGTTGCGCCAGTCGAACAGCTCATCGCCCGCAAGTTGCTCGATGAGAAACTGATCGAACGGTTTGTCTGCATTGAACGAGCGGATGACGTAATCGCGATAGTGCCATTTGCCGGGCAGAGTCTTGATGATGGCTGCATCGTTATCGCTACCGAAGACATCGACGTAGCCGGCAACGTCCAGCCAGTGACGACCCCAGCGCTCACCAAAGTGCTGCGACGCCAGTAGCCGATCAACAAGCCGCTCGAATCGTCTGGAATTCTCGTCGTTAAGGAACTCGTCAATTTCGCTCGGTGATGGCGGAAGCCCGATGAGATCGAAGAACGCGCGTCGCACGAGTTGCTCCGGCTTTGCGTCGGGCGATAGCGTCAGTCTCTGGGCCTCCAGACGAGCGAGGATGAAACGGTCGATGTCGTTGCGCACGCGGGCAGAATCCTTCACATTCGGCGGTGAAGTGCGGAGGGTCCAGTCTCTGTGGGGCGCGGATTATGCGGCGGTTTTTGCAGCGTGGGAGCTGTTTTCTCCGTAAGGTCGCAGTCCGGCGGGATAGGCGGCCCTCAGAGTTGCCCCGTAGGTGGCGCTCC
>CAUZFZ010000238.1:0-11827 GCA_963579025.1 Planctomycetota bacterium
CAATCCTGCCCGGACGCCAGAAACGTCTGCCCACAAGCAGGTCTTCATCTACGAACACGATCCTCAGAATCGCTCGTTTTCCCGCGAATTCCAGCAGCCCGGGAACTGCTGTTGAACGGTTGACCTTCTGCTCCCTGCCGCCATTGTGTGGCTGGCTGATTTACGACAATTGCAGCGGATTTGTCTAGGGATTTTGACATTTTGACTTAATTGGGCTAGCTTGTTGGACCGTTCTTTTCAGGGTTGAGCACTATTCGTTTCATTCCTCTTTGAGAGGCAGGTCTCATGAGTCGGATCAAGGTTCTCACGCGCAGGCGCTGGTCCAGAGCATTTACTCTGATCGAACTGCTGGTCGTCATTGCGATCATAGCGATTCTGATCGCATTGCTGCTGCCGGCCGTGCAGCAGGCTCGGGAGGCTGCTCGACGTTCTCAGTGCAAGAACAATCTCAAGCAGGTCGCACTGGCACTGCACAACTATCACAGCACGTCAAATACGTTTCCGCAGGGGCAGTCTCGAAATGGACCAGGCAGAGGCGCCTCCTGGTGTTGCGGTGGCAATTGGCGCGTGATGATTCTGCCGTATATGGATCAGGCACCTGTCTATTCGAGGATCGATTGGGCCGGCGCCTACAGCTTCGGTGGCAGCACCAATTACGCGCGTTATGCAGGTGGGGCCGAAGTGTTCGCAGGGCTCACGATGACGACATTTGTTTGCCCATCCAGCACGCTGGTGCCGAATGACTCTTCTGTCATCAACAACCCCCAACTGGGACAGGGCCATCACTATGTTGGAGTGTCCGGCGCGATGGGAGTGGGCAGCTTCGGTAACGTGACCTGTGACTACGGGGGAATCGTTCGCGGCAATGGTATTATGGGTGTCAATCGGAATTCGAGGATGGCCGATATTACTGACGGCAGCTCAAATACGATTATTGTGGCTGAGCAGTCTGCCCGCGTGAATGTCAGCGGCACGGACAAAAACTTAACGAACAATTACTACGGCGGCTGGTCGGGCTATGCCGGACCCCAGGCGACTGACCGCGTCGGACGCCCCCACTGGGGAGCCGGCACTACGTGCATCCGGTACAAAATCAACTTAGGCAATGGCAGAAATAAGCCTGTGAGCGCAAGTTCTATTCCTGGAGCGGACAACACGTGGGACTTCAACACGATCGTCAATTCGTTCCACACCGGCGGGATTCACGTCGGCCTGGCAGATGGTAGTGTCCGTTTTCTGTCGGACAGCATTAACTTCACGACTTTCAACAGGCTTGGGTCAATGAATGATGGGGATGTGGTCGGTAACTTCTGATCTCTTCAACGAATGAGTTGCACACACCGGCTGGACCGTACTGTTCAGGTCCGGCCGTTTTTTTCTGACAGTTTCCCCACATAGACGATGGGATTATGGGATGAGACCGAGTTTGAAGTCCTGGCGGTTTGGCCTCACGGCACTTGTGTTGTCTCTACTGACAACGGGTTGTGGCTCTGGCAACAACCAGGAGGGTCCCACCGGAGAAGTCGAAGGCACTGTTACGTTGAATGGAGAGCCATTAGCTGGCGGGGGAATCTCTTTCTACGACGCGGAAACGGGTAACTCAGTCGGTGGAGCGATCGTAAACGGTACATTCAAGTTCTCGGAATCTGTCCCAGCAGGCGAATATCTGGTTGCTGTTCAGCCGCCACCACCGCCCCAACCGGACGACCAGGCCTCTGGTGAGCTGGCCAGTGTCGTTGATGTTATTCCGGATGGATACAAGGACGGCAGCACGTCAGGGCTTGTTGCGACCGTCGTTGAGGGACCGAATTCACTCGACTTCAAATTGTCTGAAGATGGCCCCAGTCAGGCATCCGGTGACGAAGTAACACCGTAGTCGTATACCATTGGTGGTTGGAGGCAGGTGTCGGCGACGGGCTGGTCCTGTCGACGACTCATTGAAAGAGATCGTTGATAGTCGCGTCGTGGTGATCCGTCGATTGGTGTTGGTGGCTTTGCCACCCCGGCGCTCCATGTTCAGGCAAGCCAACCGCATGTGATGTCCGCTCAAGACGACCACCAGACGCGAGCCGAGCGATATGCAGCTCAAAGACGTAGACGGTCATTAGTGATTCTACGGCTGGGTGGTGCTCTGATCGGTGGCGTCGTCGTGGCAGTTCTCTGGTGGAATCGAGCGACACACTTCACGACTGCCGATCACCTGACTCGGGCTCAGGCAGCATTTGAAGAGAGTGATTTCGCAGCGGCGCGCCGGCAGGCCGCGCTGGTCCTGAAACGGGATTCCCGGAACGTTGCGGCCCTGCTCCTTGACGGTAAGTGTCTGGAAGCGATTGGGCGCAGTGCAGCGGCTGCAAGAGCTTTTGCAAAGGTTCCGGATGGACATCGGCCGTTTTCCTGCGAGGCAGGCTGGCGCCGCGGACGCATTCAGTTGATGTCACTGGGGCAGCCTGCGGAAGCCGAACAGTCTTACCGTCGTGCCCTTCGAGACGATCCAGAATCCATAGAGGCGCACCAGGGGCTGGCTGTCGTCTACGGGTTGTCCGGCCAGTGGTGGCGCCAGATCCCTCACCGGTTGGCAATGATCCGCGCGGACAAACAGCGGCGCGTCGACCTCTTTTCGATGGCACTCGCAGAGAATTCGATGGAGGTCTCTCTCGACGTCGCTCGTTTGCGACAGGTGTCTCCGGATGACCCGCTGGTCCTGCTTGCAGCGGCGCGTCTGGCCGTCGAAGAGGAAGAGTATCAAACTGCGGCGACAATGCTGCAATCCTGCATTCGCACCGTGCCCGAGCTGTTTCAGGCCCACGTTCGACTGGGTGAACTTTACCACGAGTCAGGCAACGAGCGGGAATTTCAGGCGTGGAGTCGAAGTCTGCCTGCGGCTGCGAACGCGCACCCCACGACCTGGGTGTTGCGTGGCAAATGGGCGCTGATTCACTCCACTCCGGAAGTTGCATTGCGTTGTTTTTGCGAGGCGATCGAAAGAGACGCGAACCAGCCGGACGCACTGTACCAGGCCGGCCAGATCCTCACTGCGATGCGGCGTGACGAGGATGCATCCCCGTTCCTGCAGAGATCCCGAATACTGCAGGAGTTTCTAAACACCGCGAAGATCGTTGACGCCGACGACGACCTGATGGCGATGCAACGTGTCGCCGCGCTTGCGGAAAAGCTGGGCAATACGTGGGAAGCGTATGGATGGTCGGCGCTGGCGATGTTGCATCCTCAACAACCGGCCTGGGCGAAAGAGGCAGTCGGGCGAATGAGGCCGCGATTAGCAAAACTCGCGTTGAAGCGAACGGAAGCGAAGTTCAACCCGACGGTGAATCTCGACTATCGGTTGTTCCCCCTGCCATCTATTTCGGCTCCTGAAGCTGACTCAGTGCCAGATGTAGTTCTGAACGATTCACTTCGAAGATTCTCGTTTGACGATCAGGCGGCTGCGGCTGATATCACGTTTCAGTACTTCAACGGATCGAGGGCTGTTCAGAACGGGATGAAGTACATGTACGAAGTCATCGGCGGCGGTGTTGCAGTGCTGGATGTCAACTGCGACCTGCAGCCTGATCTGTACTTCACTCAAGGGTGTCACTGGCCGGTTGATGAAACGCGTTTTGAGCACCTCGACCGCCTGTACGTCAATCAGGGAGATCAGCGATTCGTCGACGTCACCGAGTCGTGCGGGATTCGTGAAAATCGATTCAGTCAGGGAGTTTCCGCGGGCGACTTTGATTCTGATGGTTTCCCCGACCTGCTGGTGGCCAACATCGGTCGAAACCGTCTCTATCGAAACAACGGAGACGGAACATTCTCCGATGTCAGTGTCGACGTGGGATTCACCCGTGACGACTGGACGACCAGTTGTGCCATCTCGGACCTGACCGGGGACGGACACCCGGAGCTGTATCTCGTCAACTATCTCTCAGGGACCGATGTGTTTACTCGGACTTGTGGCGAGCACGGTCAGGCAACGTGCCTGCCGCAGCATTTCGACGCTGCCGATGACCGCCTTTTCTGGAACGCGGGTGACGGGAGTTTTCAGGACGTCACCGAAAGTTCCGGCATCACGGTTGCTGACGGTAAGGGCCTGGGCATCGCTGTCGCATCATTCGATGGTTCCAATCGTCCGCACGTATTCATCGCAAATGACACCGTGATGAATTCTTACTTCGTGAACCAGACGGTCAATCCGGACGGTCCACCCCGGTTTCGCGAACAGGCGTTAATCACGGGCCTCGCCATGAACGCCGCTGGCCGCGTGCAGGCGTGCATGGGCGTGGCTGCGGGAGACGCTGATGGCGACGGAGAAGCCGAATTGTTCGTCACCAACTTTCACGGAGAGGCAAACTCATACTACCAACTCTCAAGCGGGGCATTTCAAGAGGTGGCAATGAAGAACGGCCTGCGGCAACCGAGCCTGTCGAAGCTTGGTTTCGGGACTCAGTTTCTGGATGCGAACCTGGACGGCTGGCTCGACCTTCTGATCGCGAACGGACATATCGATGACTTCAGCGAAGACGGCCGGACGGAATACCAGATGCAGCCACAGTTCATGGCCAACATCGGGAAGGGACGATTTCGTGAAGTCGATTCGTCGACACTCGGCCGTTACTTTGAAAGCCGCTTTCTCGGGCGTGCGCTGGCGCGGCTCGATTGGAATGGTGACGGACGCGAAGATGCCGTTGTATCTCACCTGGACGCGCCGGTTGCCCTGCTCACAAACACCGTGCAGGAACACGGCGGGTTTGTGACACTGCGTTTGCGAGGTGTTCAATCGAGCCGCGACGCAATCGGATCGATAGTTCAGGTACAGCTGAAGGACCGTACGATCACGCGTCAGTTAATGGCCGGTGACGGTTTTCACGCCTCAAACGAACGGAGTCTGGTTTTTGGACTCGGTGTCGACAAAGTCGTCCAGAACCTGACCGTGCGCTGGCCATCCGGGCGTCGTGAGGAATTCACCCAACTGCCTGTGAACACGCATTGGATTGCGATCGAGGGGGCCGGTGAGTTGTTTCAAGTGGATTTGCGATGAGAATCCACGTGGCGCTGCAGTTGACCATGTCCACGCACTCTTGAGGCCTGAATCGCAATGAGCGAGGCGGCTGAAAACAGCCGAAGTCGGCACCTTTCACGCCGCCGATTCCTGGCAGCAATGGCGTTCCTGTCGACAGTCTCGCTCGGGATGTACCTCCTTCTGCGTCCCAGCGTCGAAACGCTCCTTCAGGAAAGCCAGCGGCACTTCGATATGGGTGACTGGCAGGAGTCGCTCGACATGTCCGAGGTTGTCCTGGCACGCGACGCGGGGTCGGTTGCGGCGCTGGTCCTGGCAGGCGACGCGTGTTTCTCGCTGGAAGAGTACGACCGGGCGCTGGCGTATTATCGTCAAGTTCCGGTTGGGCCGTCAGCCAGCGCCATTCACGCTCGGTTTCGGTGTGGGCGGATTGAGTTACATCATGTCGCTGACACCGCCAGAGCCGAAGCGAGTTTTCGTGCCGCGCTGAGTCATGAGCCCGAAAACCCGAACGGGTTGTTTCAACTGGTCAGCCTGCTGGGTATCCAGGCACGGCAACAGGAAGCCGTTCCGTTCGTGTTGCGACTTTTCCGGCAAGGCGTCTTCCACGAGGACCTGCTTGGATTATTGGATTCGCCGGGCTCGGCGCTGTTCAATCTCAGTGAGCTGAATCGCTATAGCCGAGTCACACCCAAACATCCGGCGGTCCTCATCGGTCTGGCCTGGCACGCGAGGAATTCTGGACAGACCGAAGAAGCCATTGAACTCCTGACCGAATCGGTCCGGTCGAAACCGCCGATTCCCGAATCGCGCATTGCTCTGGCGATGTTGCTGTGGGAAACGAGTCAATTCGTACGTGTGCAATCACTGCTGGCCGAAGAACAAACGTGTTCGATCAGCGATCCACGTTTGTGGGTTGTTCGCGGAAAACTGGCCGAACGCAACGGTCAATCTCTCGCAGCCGTGCGGTGTTTCTGGGAGGCCTCGCAGCAGAGCCCGACTGATCGAACCGCTATGTACCAGTTGTATCAATATCTGATTCAGTCGGGCGATGAGCCGCGTGCGAAGTTACTGCAGGAACGTTTGCAGCAACTGCAAACGCTACGTGAGCAGCGCGACCTTGTTGTTTCGACAGAGCATTCCACCAGTCAGCCCATCAGGCAGCTTGTCATCGGTCTGGAACGCGTCGAGCGACTGTGGGAAGCATGGGGATGGTGCATCATCGCAAATGACCGGTTCCCCGCTGCTGGGTGGGCCATGCAACGAGCCACCGCGCTGCGTGAATCGTTGCAGTCAGCACCACTCACGGTGGTTTGTCGCAGCAATCGATCACTGGCGATTGACTTGTCGCATCTTCCATTGCCGCAGTGGAATTCAAAGTCGCAAGACGGCCCCCCGTCTCCGGATGGGTCC
The DNA here is from genome assembly GCA_963579025.1 of Planctomycetota bacterium. GTDB lineage: Bacteria > Planctomycetota > Planctomycetia > Planctomycetales > Planctomycetaceae > CAUZFZ01. The sequence goes on from CAUZFZ010000238.1 coordinate 6,428, forward strand.
GACAAAGTGGTGTCCTTTCGCGACGACTCACGTTCGGCCGGGATTCACTTCCAGTACTACAACAGCCCTTCGACAGCCGGCGAAGGGCAGCGCATGTACGAATTCAATGGCGGCGGATGTGGCGTCCTGGACTACGACATGGATGGCTGGCCTGACCTGTACTTCACACAGGGATGCCAATGGGCCAGGCGCGACGAGCGCTCCGAGCACGTCGACCAGTTGTTCCGGAATTCCGGCACCGGCAGTTTTGACGACGTGACCATGTTGGCAGGCATTTTCGAGAGTCGCTTCAGCACGGGGATCACCGTCGGCGATTTCGACAACGACGGTTTTCCGGACCTCTACGTTGCGAATATCGGACGGAATCGGCTGTATCGAAACAACGGCGACGGGGTGTTTGAAGACGTTACGAACGAAGCAGGAGTCGACGATCCGCGCTGGTCAACGAGTTGTGTCCTGGCGGACCTTAACGGAGATTCGCTGCCCGATCTTTATTCGGTCAATTACCTGACCGGCGAATCTGTGTTTGAACGCGTCTGTCAGCATGAAGACGGTCGCCCGCGGATTTGCTTGCCATTTCACTTTCCGGCCGCACAGGATCAGTTGTTCCTGAACATGGGTAACGGACGATTCTCCAACGTCACCGAAGAGTGCGGCGTTCAGGTTCCGAATGGAAAAGGGTTGGGCGTTGTTGCTGCCGATTGGGGAGGCGACGGCCGCCTCAGTCTGTTTGTGGCCAACGACACGGTTGGAAATTTCCTGTTTGTTAATGACGGTACGTCCGAAAGTGGAATCCCGCGATTTGTGGAAAGCGGGCTGATGGTCGGAGTGGCCGTCAACGGTGACGGCAAGGCCGAAGGCTGCATGGGGATCGCTGCTGGTGATGCGAATGATGACGGCAGTCTGGATTTGTTCGTCACGAATTTCCTGCGTGAATCCAACACTCTGTACCAGTCCCTGGGAGACATGACGTTTGACGACGTCACGCAACGGGTGGGGCTTGCGGAACCCGGGTGTAACCTGCTGGGGTTCGGGACGCAGTTCCTCGATGCCGATCTCGACGGTCATCTCGATCTGTTAGTCGCGAACGGTCACATCGATGACTATCGTCGATACGGTCGGCCCTACCGGATGCCCGCACAGTGCTTCGTGAATAGCGGGAACGGCCGGTTCATCGAGCAGCCGGCGAATCAGTTGGGGCCGTATTTCAGCCGTAAACTACTGGGCCGCGGGTTGGCTCGAGTCGACTGGAACCGTGACGGCCTGGAAGACGCAGTGATTTCACATCTCGATCAACCCGCCGCTTTGTTGACCAACACGACGGAACAGCCAAGCCAATTCGTAGCCGTTCGATTGCGCGGCGTTGAATCATCGAGGGACGCCATCGGGACGACGGTCGTTGTCCACACACAGGACCGCACCATCATGCGTCAACTGACTGCCGGTGACGGCTATCAGGCCAGCAACGAGCGACGATTGGTTTTCGGCCTTTCGGACTCCGCGAGCGTGAAGCGGATTGACATCGCGTGGCCGTCAGGGAAGCTCGCCTCCTACGCCGATCTGGAAGCGGACGCCGACTACCTCGTGATCGAGGGAGCCGAACGCGCGTACCAGCTTGATGGGCCTGGTTTTTGAATTCCGAAGAAGGTGGCAGTGAAGAATGAATCGGCGTGGAGCATTTCATCGCTTGTTAGCGTCCGTTCGAACGCCGACGGGATAATAGTGGGCTAAACCTCATATTCTGATGACTCAGTCTGGCAATAGAACACCACTGGAAATTGTTCCTGAAAGAGAGAGTGATTCGTGACGGGTGAACCAGTTAAGCCCCGGGAGCAGGATCGACGCATCGAGACGGCTAAGCCGAGGCGGGCTCTGATCACTCTGTTGTTGCTTGCCGTGGCGATTCCGCCGCTCACATACTTTTCAAAGCCGCTGGTGCGTTCGCTGAAATCTCCGCTTCCGCTGCATTCCGGCGGAACGTCGTTTCCCGAATCGAATCGGCAGTTTGAGCAACAGTCGATCGGTCCGGAACCAGCATGGAATGCGCAAATCACCAACGTGCAGATGGTTGATCTTGATCAGGACGGACTTCTTGACGTGGTTGTTTGTGACGCTCTGCGCAGCCAGGTGATCTGGTATCGCCAGCATCCGCGGGGGGATTGGGAAGAACATGTGCTGGGAAACGATCTGCTGGTTCCGGCACATGCGACCGTCGCGGACCTCGATCAGGACGGAGACCAGGACGTGGTTGTCGCGATTCTGGGTGACCTGTTCGGAACGGATCGTTACTCGGGCCGCGTCGTCTGGCTCGAGCAGACTGCCGATGGATTCGTTTCGCATGTGATTCTTGATGACGTGCGTCGTGTTACGGACGTTCGTGTCGGGGACCTCGATGGCGACCACGACTTTGACATCGCGGTCGCTGTGTTCGGGTACAGCATCGGACAGATTATGTGGCTGGAAAACCGCGGCGGCGGAGCATTTCGCGATCACGTCCTGCTGCATGCTCCAGGCACGATTCACGTTCCACTTGCCGACTTCGACGGCGATGGCGACCTTGATATTGCGGCCGTTGTGTCGCAGGAGGAAGAAGAGATTTGGGCGTTCGAAAACAAAGGCGGCGGCGCTTTCCATTCGCGCCGCCTTTACGTCACGGACAATTTCGACATCGGCAGCGCCGGGCTCGTTCAGGACGACCTCGACGGTGACGGTGATCCGGATTTGATCTGGCCGATGGGTGACAATCTGGAATATGAGTTTTCTTACCCGCAGCCTTATCACGGATGTATCTGGTTCGAGAACAAAGGGGACTGGAAATTCGAGCCGCACAGGATTGCCAATTTCGGCGGCGCTTACGCCGCTGCTGCTGGCGACATTGATGGTGACGGTGACCGCGACGTGGTTCTGGTCAGCATGGTCAATGAATGGCAGAAACCGGGGAATCCATGCATCGTCTGGCTGGAGAACGATGGTTCGCAGCAATTCGATGTGTGGCAGATTGCCCACCGACCGACTCATTTGACCACCGTCGCCTGCGGGGACCTGGACGGCGACGGCCGCGACGACATCGTGGCCGGTGTGATGAAAAAGATGCTGAAACACACTGACCGGGATGGCCGCGTCATCTCCTGGCGATCGGGAGAGCAGGAATGAAGATGCTCACAAGGCTGCTGCAGGCATGTGTTGCGATCGAGACCCTGGGCGCAGCCCTCGTCGTTGTTGTGTGGCTGCGTGATCCGGTACCGTCGCGATCGGCTCTCGCTCACTTCCATCCGGCAACAGCCGACGGGATTCGCTCGCTCGAACAGACCGTACGCGACAGCGGTACTGCCGACAATTGGCTGACTCTGGGTAAAGCGTACCTTGCTGCCGGCTGTTTTCCACATGGAGAATACTGTTGCGAACAGGCCGCGCGCGACGACGTGGCGTCATTCGAGGCACTCTACTGGTGGGGTGTGGCACTCAATCAACTGGGCGAAACGTCGCAAGCAATCGAGAGATTCCAACAGGCACTTCTGCTGGCCGACAACCACGCATCCGTTAACGAGGCCCGAGCGCGTTGCTGGTACGGAATTGGCCGAAATCTGCTGCGGCAGGAGGACGCGGAAAATGCGGAATCAGCATTTCGTAAAGCGGGCGACTATCTGCCGGCTCGTCATCAACTCATCCGGATCCTGGTTCATGAAGATCGCGACAGCGAAGCAATCCAGATCCTGGACGAACTGGTTTCCCGCTATCCCAACGAGAGCACGTTCTATCAACTGCGGGCTCGATCGCGCGAACAGACGGGCGACACCGCTGGAGCATTCGAGGACAGGACGCATGTTGAACGTGCATCGGACCGCTTGCGGTCGGACTCGATCATCGCGGAATTGCAGTTTGAGTTTGGGGCAATCGGGTTGAATCGACAACTCAGAAAATGTAGCAGCCTGGCGGCTGAGCAACCTCAGCAAGCCGTGACGTGTTTGCGAGAGCTGCTGTCGACGGGATGGCGAACCGAACTCGCGGAAATGCTTGTCGAAGCGGAAATTCGAATCGGAAATGCCCAGCAGGCCGTCGACCTTCTGAATGAATTGATGCAGCGTGATGGAACCACGCCCGAGCGACTGGCGCAACTTGCATATGGCCACCGATGGCTCGATCAAGACGATGCGTCCTTTCTTCTGCTCAAACGTGCTGCTCAATTGATGCATGTTGAATCCGTCCACGACGGTCTCAGCCAGGGTTACCTCACCCGTGGTGAAACCGAGCTGTCCAGCAAGCACCGGGCGTTAGCGACATTGACAGGTGGGATCGCCGCGTTTCGCGAAAACCGCATCCTTGAGGCCCGCGCGCAGCTGCAACAGGCGTTGCGACTTGATCCTGAACTGTCCAACGGATGGTTCTACCTTGCCGAATGCCATCGTGTGCGGGGACAGGTCGGGGATGCGCTCGATGCGCTCAGGAAGTGTTTGCAGATTGATCAGAACCACGGACGCGCCCGATCACGGCTCAGGGGATCGAATCCGGAGGATCAACCCGCTGGTTCATGACCGAGCGGCCCGATGTCTGGCTGCGGCCGACTGAATCAACATCCCGTCTCCAGGAATGAAGGTCCCCACCGTGGGTGAAGTCAAGGAAAGTACAATTGAAACGCTGCAAACAGTGCGACGCACCGCTGCCGATAAACGGTACACACTGCAATCGATGCAGTGCTCCGCGTGATGATATTGGAGAACAGGAGCACCAACGACAGAACCGCGGTCCATTCGTGACATTCATGTGTTGGGTTCTCGGCACGTTTTTCAGTCTGACTTTGGTCCTGTGGTTTGCCGCGTGCGCCGCTCTGGGTGCCGGGGCTGGGTATCTCGCATTCTCAATGGGGCTCAGCAAGATTGTCTGTTGGATAGTCGCCGCCGTTGTGACCATCTTTCTCTATGGTCTGTCGTGGCTTGTGCTTGTTTTCCGAGATTGATGGCAGTCTTGCGAATGTTCACCTCAGCCAGCGGCCTTCGCTCCCGTGTGGATTGGCGTCGGCCTGGTTTCCAGCGTCCGATTCATCCAGAAACTTCCTGGACACGCCCGGCTCGGAACCACGACGATCTATGCGAAGGTCGCAATCGGCAAACGATCGCGTCAATCGACGCCGAGTGTCCCGGAAAACGACCGACACGACCTTGACCGAGCAAATGGGGTCCATCTGGCTTTGCCGTGGGTTTGTCCCGGATTGTTGGGTGTCTCAAGTTCCTGCACTCAATGTCCGGGAGCGGACGCCCAGGAATGCATGACCCCTGATGGGCGTGATCCCTTTACGTGGCGGTGGTTATGCTGACGTAAGTTGTTGTTGAGTGTGAGTTTGCCGCGTTGGCGGCTGGATGTCGCGGGGGGACTTCATTTCCTGTCCCATGTCCGGGGCAGCCC
>CAUZFZ010000239.1:0-11797 GCA_963579025.1 Planctomycetota bacterium
AGGCGGACTACTTTGGCATTTACGCGTTTGTCAGCCGACTCTCTTTATTTCACGACAAGGACACAAAGCAGACCCTGCTGGCGGAGAAAGCCGAAGGCAATGTGACATTCACGTCGGTCTTCACGGGTTCAAAAGGCGAGACAAACCCACGACTTCCTGGCGGCGTGATGATTCCCGATCCGGACCTGGAAAAAGAACAACAATACAAGGTCGCTCCTGCCAGCGGAGTTCGTTCTGTTCCGGGTTACAGTCGTCGGCTGCAGCTTGGTCAGCAGTTGCCACGTCGCGAAACCGCTGGATTCTCGTTGAATATCGTCAATCGACTCTGGGCTCAGATGCTGGGTCGCGGCCTGGTCGAACCATTGGATCTGCGACATGCAAAGAATCCGCCGTCGCATCCAGAGCTGCTCAGTCTGCTGGCACAGCGATTCGAATCGCTGGACTACAACATCAAGGCCCTGCTCCGCGAACTGGCACTCACTCGGACGTACCAGCGGTCCAGCCTTCTGCCCGAAAACGCGACCACGATTTCGCCGAACCGCTTTGCAGTCGCGCCGCTGCGTGCGCTCTCGCCCGAGCAGCTCGCCTGGAGTCTGTTGCAGGCCAGCGGACGTCTGTCAGTGCATCTCAAGGAAGCGGATCAGCGACTGAAGTCAGAAGACCCGAAATATTACGACATTCTGCGCCGGACATGGAAATGGAACAAAGAGGCTTACGATCGGTTTGGGCGCGACGTGAACTCGGTCGCCGCTGTATTCGCAGTCATGCCAGGAAATCCAGAAGGTGCATTTTCTCCGACAGTCGATCAGGCTTTGTTTCTACTCAACAGCGATACGCTGCCGGTAGCACTCAAGCCGGATGCGGGAACGTTGATCGACGGACTGGTGAAAGAACAATCGTCCGACGACTTAGCCGAGGTGATGTTCCTGAGCATCTTCTCGCGTCGGCCCGACGAAAAGGAGATTGCTGAAGTTCGCGATCACCTGCATGACGTACCTGCCGAGATGCGTGTCGAGGCAATCCGTCAACTGGTCTCTGGCAAGTTGATGTCGGCCGAGTTTCGACTTAATCACTGAAGAGGTCTTTCTCGATGAAACGACTTACAGCCTGCAACCAGTCCGAGCACGTCGTCTCACGCCGTTCGATACTTGCCGGGACAATTGGTGCACTGGGAGCCGGCGTGCTTGGGCAGCCACTTCTGTCCGAGGAATTGCACGCTCGTCGCAAACGACTTCTGATACTGTTTCAATCCGGAGGCGCGAGCCAGTTTGAGACGTGGGATCCGAAACCGGGAACAAAGACCGGTGGTCCGTTTCGAGCGATCTCGACATCGCTGCCGGGTGTTCACATTGGCGAATTGTTGCCGCACACGGCCGGCATCATGCATCGGCTGGCAGTTGTCCGCAGCGTCAATACGCGAATTGCTGACCATTTTCTTGGTCACTACGCGCTGCAGTCGGGACGGAGAGTCCCCGGTTATCCCGTGCTTGGTTCTGCTGCAGCACGTCTACTGGAGCAGCCTGGTGATGTGCTGCCCGGTTACGTGTCGCTGCGACGTGATGGACCTAAAGCGTTTACGGACATCGGCGACGCTGGGTTCCTGGGTCCGAAGTACGAAGCAGTCAAGATCATCAACGGACAGCCGCCGGCCAATCTCGTTCGACCCGCTGCGATCAGCGAATCAACTGAATCTGCTCGCGATGCCATTCGGCGTCGGTCGGACGAACGATTTCTGAGCGGCCGTTCGGCTCGATCAATCCAGGCCTACGGCAACTCGTTCGACCAGGCGGCCGTGTTGATGAAACGCCGCGACATTTTCGATCTGAACAAGGAGCCGGCTGCCGACCGGGAACGATATGGCGACCACGACTTCGGACGGCACTGTCTGCTGGCTCGACGGTTGCTCGAAAGTGGCATCAACTGCGTCAAGGTCGTCCATCATGACTGGGACGCTCACGAAGAGAATTTTCACTGGCACCAGCAGCGGTGCAGTGAGTTTGACGGAACGTTCGCCACACTGATCAATGACTTCGCCGATCGAGGTTTACTGGAAGACACATTGATTGTGGTAACCGGCGAGATGGGACGCACGCCTCGAATTAACAACCGGGCCGGTCGCGACCACTGGGGAAATGCCTGGTCAATGGCAATGGCCGGTTGCGGAATCGAGCAGGGCGTCGTGTATGGGAAAACCAATGAGGACGGCACCAGTGTGGTTGATGGCGAAGTCGATCTGGGCCATCTGTTTCATACCTGGCTGACGGCTCTCGGCCTCGATCCCACCGGTCACTACGACATCGGCGGAGGAGAGAATCAGATTGGAACTCCTGCAGCATCCGCGATCAAGGAGTTGCTGGCGTGACAATTGAGCCCGAGAAGACGCACCTTGTCAAAGAGTTCTCGCACGACGCACCACTGCTGGCGTGTGCGTTCGATCGAACTGGCCAGTTTGTCTTTGCCGGCGGCCGTGATCGGTCAGTGCACTGCTGGGAAATCGCAACGGGTAAGAAGACGGCATTGGATGCTCACGAGACGTGGGTTTGTGCGTTGGTATCCTGGAAGGACTCGCTGTGCACCGCGGACTATTCCGGCCGCGTGATCTGCTGGTCACTCGCGAATGGTCCTCCGGAAATCAAATGGACGATCGAGGCTCATCAGGGAACAGTGCGTTCGGTCGCGGTCAGTCCAGACGAGTCGCTTGTGGCGACCGGTGGCAGAGACGGCAAAGTTCGCTTGTGGTCGGCCGATTCCGGCCAGCCAGTCGCGGAGTTATCCGGCCACGAAGATCAGGTTTACGGTGTCGTGTTTCATCCCGATGGCCGGCATCTGGCCAGTGCTGATCGTCACAGCCAGACTCCGACCGTCAGAATCTGGGAACTGGAAGGTCAACGCGAGAAGGCCAGTCTGGACGCCAGCGACCTCTCCGCGTATCGGCGAGGAGAGAATGTCGAGTGGGGCGGAGTGCGCGACGTCGCCTTCTCTCCAGACGGATCAACCCTTGCCTGTTGCGGGCGGCACAAGTACGCCGGACAGGCGACCGTGCTGCTGTTCGACAATCACACGGGCAAGCAGACTGAAAAACTCGTCAGCACCTTCAAGGCGATCTTCCATCGAGTCACGTTTCATTCCAACGGCTTCTTGATTGCCGCGGGAGGGGACATCAAGTCCGGAGAACTATGGTTCTGGAATCCAACGGAACAGAAGCTGATGCCCGGAAAACCAGTCGCTGCTGACAATGAACCATTGGCCAAGATTCAACTTTCCGGGCCCGCCAACTTCTTTGATCTGCACCCTGATGGACGCCAGATCGCCGTCGCGCATTCGACGGGAAAGTCCACGTACCCCGACGGCGGAGCGATCGGCATCTATGATTTGTCCGCCGCCACCAATGAAGGTTCAACTAACAGCTCCGGGAACTGTTCTATCAACGAAACTCACCGTGCAGTCGCCGCAGCCCAGCTGGCCTGAAGCCAGAGCCGCTCACAATTGTTGAGAGTCAGACCGCGGACCGTGCCATCGACAACCGGGTGTGGCTTGTGGCAGGTCGGCGTATCGCGATCGCCAGCGGGGGCGATCGGAAGCTGCTCGCGGAAGAGGTCAATGCCGGTGTCAGCGGCCGGGAGTTTGGCCCCGGTGAGATCGGCGTCGTCAAAACGAAAATCGTGGTCGTCCTTGGACCAGAAAGCGGGTGTGCGACCAAAAAAGTCGACGAGGCGAGGGAAGCGAAATTGTTCGTGCCATTTTTTACGAAGGTCCGGAAGCGCCGTAGCTGCTGGCCGGTTCTTCGTACGAGGCCAATCGTAGTAGACGATGTCGCCCGTGCCGACAAAGAAATCCGGCTTCAACTCGTTCATCGCGGCAAAGGCGGGATAGCCGAGGCGACGATCCTCGTCGGTGGTCGCGATCGGCACTTTGTTGGCGGAGGTTCCGTCCATGAAACGTTCGTAGATCATGCAGCTGCCGACGCAAAAGCGGACGTCGCGATTTACCTGCGAGCCGGGCAGGGTGCTGAACTGCCGAGTCGGCCCAGTGCGAAACGATTCCTGATCGCGTCCGATGAGCGCGCGGTAGAAGTAGGCCGTGCCGGATTTCAGTCCGGTCAGCTTGGCCCGAATGATGAAATCCTCATTCGCTTTGGCGGAAATCCACGCGGTTCGTTTGGCGGAATTGAACCCGGCATCGGTCGCGTATTCAAAGCACGCCACACCGGGCGCGCCGGGAATATCGCCATTCGTGTCGAGACCGGCGTTAGCGGTGAGGCGGGTTTGCAGGAGGACCGAATCGGCAATGACTTCGCCAGCGAATTCGCCCTGTGCAGCCAGCGGTTGGCTGTCCACCCGGGCATCAGCTTGCTCGATGGGCAGGCGAGCCACTTTTCCACGGAGCCGAATTTTGTCACTGACGGGCTCGCCGGCGCGGACATCCTCCTCGGTAAAAGTCGCCATCAACACTTCGCCGAGGGGAGTGCGCTGGTGATCGTAGATGATGTGAATTCTGCCATCGTCAGCCTGCACGCCATCGGGGTAGGTGACGTCCTCACGTTCGTCGATCATTAAGCCTCCAGTCCAGGAATTGCCGTCATCATTCGACGCGTAGGCCGTGAGTTGCTGGCGTCCGACGCGTTTGTCGAGCGGGCCATGCTTTACCAGGAGCAGACTGCCTGACATCAAACGGCGAACGAAAAAGCGTGAAGTGCAGTGCTTGATTGAACTGCGTTGCACGGGCGCCCATGTCTTGCCCCGGTCGGTGGAAATGGTTTCGGCCAGACCCTGCATCCGTACCAGCATCCACAGTGATCCGTCTTTGCGTTCGACGATCATCGGCTCGTCCGGGCCGCGTTTTTTTGGATCGGCGATGTTGGCGGTGCCGCGAAGTGTAAAGCTTTCACCCTGGTCGTTCGACGCGTAGACCTTAATGCTGTTATCCGTTTTCCATACTGACGAGGTCAGCAGCCAGTCGCCATCGGAGAGCACCGTCGGCTTGTTGAGCATGATGCCGTCGCCCAAGCGACGCGGAGCGGACCACTGAGATTCATCCGCATCGGGATCATCGCTCATAATAGCAAAGATACCATAACGTCCGTCCTGAGCTCCAAATGCTTGCCCCCAAAAAACCCACAGTCGCCCCTGTGGATCGATCCAGATCGACGCCGACATCGCGCGCACGCCCCGGCTGGGTAGAATCATGAGCTGCGCGTCCGACCATGACTTGCCATCGTCGTCGCTGCGGGTCAGCACCTGATAGTTTCGGGTGCTCTCGACGTCCCGACCGTAAACGGCCCACAATCGGCCCTTCGCGGTGCGCTCGATTCCGGGGACGCCCTGACGTTTCGTCGGCGGGATGTGAAAGCGCCACGGGTTGACGATGACGTGCGCGGGTTTGAGAGCAATGTCAGGGTCGGCCGGTTCTTCGGCGGCGCTGAGGTCTGCAAGCACGACTGCAGCTGCTGTCGCGAAAAGAAGTGCGCTCAGGCGAAGTTTCAGGGTTTTCATGGGAGTGAGTTGCTTCATTATTTCAACCAGTTTCTATTCTATTACCATCTTCGCGAAGCGTTCGGGCACGTGATAGCTGCGCTTGCCGGTGTGCGGAAAAGACCAGGATGTTTTTCCTGACGAACGCACACGAGTGCGGCCGACGTTGATATACCAGGGGTTGTCCATGCCGGGCTTCGCACCGACGACGTGGTGATTCGGGTCGGCGGCTCCTTCTTCGGCATCGACGACGGGGATGCGAACGACGACGCTCCAGAAATCGTCGCCGCGATCAGTCTTCACCGTGGCGTTCGATTCCCAGCGCTGATTCATGCGGCCGTGGCGATCGGCGTCGAAGATGTTCCCGTCCGGATTGACTTCGATCTGGTAATACGCGTGGCCCTGGGTTTCGAGCTGGACCGCGACACTGTCCCCGGTCCACACGTCGTCAGTCACGTACAGGTTCTCCATGTCAGGCTCGTCGCACTTGATCTCGAAAATGACCGCGCCCTCATCGTTCCAGCGAACTTTGAAACGCGTCTTGGTTCCCACGGCTTTGCCGGTCTCAATGTTGACCAGCGCGTAACTGCGCACGAACTTCGTCCAGTCGGTCGGGCGACCGGAGACGGTCGGTGCGTCTTTCCGGGGATCGCCCATTTCGGCCAGCCGCGCAATGGTCTGGCGAAGACCGTCCGGTTTGGGCAGCTCATCCAACATCATCGCGATACGTTGGCGGTAGACCGAATCACCGGCGGTATCGCGCGCTTTGGCGAGCATTTCGATCAGCTTCAGCCGGTCTTCGAGGGAAACGTTAGCCGCGCTCGTCGCCTTCACACCGGCGACAATCGGAGCCTCCGTATAGGCGCGTTCAGCGAATTCGATCGCGGCCTTCATTTCGGTTGCGGCGGGGCCGAAGAAGTTTTCGTAGTAATCATCGAGCAGGGCATCGACGTCCTGATCCGCGTTCCAGTAGAGGCGGGAGAGCACGTAGAGGTTCATGTGATTCAGGGCGGGGTGATACCATTTCGCACGCCGCTGGCTGACCTCATTGCAGACGCCCAGCGACACGCCTTTGAGGGCTCGCATCTCGCGGGCCATGGCGTGAGTCTGGAAGATGGGAAAGGGTTCGGGCTCGTCCTCCGGACCCCAGAGGCTGTATCGGTTGTTCTCCACGCGCAGCAGGCGCCCGGGGTGGAGTTTTTCGCGCCAGGCGTTGACCTGAGCGGTGAAGGTTTCCCAATGCTTGTCGTTCATGAACCGGGGTCGGCCGCGGTTGGAAAGGAAGACGCCGACGTTGGGTGTGAATTTCTCGACATTTCCCGGCGGCTCAACGTAGCTGGTGTAGGCCCCGCCCGAGATTAGCCGGTCGGGGTGCGTTTTGTAGAGAGCACGACCAACGCGATCGATGAAGCCCCAGACAAGGTCGGAAGGCGACTGTCCCGCGCACTTGTCGCATTGGCAGCGTTTGAAACCGTCGGTCGGCCAGAGCGAAACATGCGATTCGTCGTAGTGATCGAACAGGAACCGCGCGAATTTGATCGTCTCTTGCTCGAGCCCTTCGGATGTGAAACAGGCGGTGCCGTAACCGCGATGCGATGTGTCGCGCTTGCCGCCGACCAGTGCGTAAAAATCGGGGTGAGCCTCTTTCATGGTGTCGCGCCGGTGCACGAGAACATGACCGTGGGCATAACCGAGGTTGCCGAGCACGTGGTAGCTGGAATTGATGCCGATTCGCCGGCCCCAAATGACATCGTGCCAGGAAAAGCCTGAGTAGTTGTACCAATTAGGATAACGCAGCGGATAATCAGGCCGAATCGTTGTATCGCGTTCGAGATTGTCGATGCTTACCGTATCCATCCGGGGCACGACCTCGCCCACTTCGCCCGGCATAAACCAGCGCACGCCCAGAGATCGGAGCAAATCGTAAACCGCGTTGAGGGAACCGCCTTCGTCCTGCATCCAGAATCCACCTCCGGTTTGCGCGTGGTCGCTCTTTTGCCACAGCTCGCTGTTGTCCTCGCCATAACCTTCGAACATGACCTGAAGTTGATCTCTCTTGTTCCAAGCGGATTTGTATAAGGTACGGTAAGGGAAACCCCAAGCAGCGTCGGTGTGTTCGGCTGTGATTTTGTCCCACTCGGCCCTGGCCCTGGCCTCGAGTTCTTTACTGCGTTTTGAGGGATAGGGATTCGGCGGCGTGTAATCGAAGTCATGCCCGATCAACGTCAGCCAGTTTTCGCCCGAGGCGATGCGGTAGGCGCCGTACCGGAGTCCTTCGGCATTGACGCCCAGTTTGTCGGTATGTTCGCTGCGGCCGACGTAGATTTGAACCGGAGTTCCGTCGGTAGGCTCATGCACAATGGGCAAGCGCGCTGTGGTGATCTTGTGCAGATAACGCTGCAATTCAAATGCGGCCAAATTCACCATACGAGGTGGCTTTTCGGCGATGATGATTTCGGCGCGAGGCTGGCCTTCTTTGATCAAAGTCAGCGGATCGGCAAAGACCAGGGAACCCGTGAAAGGCAGCATCACGGCAGCAATGGCGAGCGAATAGAAAAAGGTGAAACGATTCATTGTGGGTAAGCTCGTTATTGATTGAGTTGAATTTGATTCTTCAGACGAGGTGTCCGCCATTTCATGGTTCCTTTCATAAGCGGGTAACGTCAATCTTAAGCCTCACCTCATCCGACATCGGCTTGCCGGCGCCAACGTCTTCTTCCCACGACTCCTTCGGCGTGAAATCGGAGTCGTCGCCAATCAGCGCGAGCCACTTCTCACCGGAAGCGATGCGGTAAGAACCGTGTTCGAGACGATCAGTGGTGACGCCGACTTTCGCCGCGTGCGGGCTCTCGCCTACGTAGAGTCTGAACCGGAACATCAACGGAAGGCTCGACTCTAATTGGAAGCCGCGCGCCGGAGATCTTTGCAACGTAGGTTTGCAGCTCAGCCGCCGCCAACCGCGCCGGAGATTCAGAGATGATAATTTCAGCGTAAGCCTTTCCTTCATCAACGAGAAACTGGTCCTCGGCGTTCACCTGCGCGGTGGAAAGACTGAATGCGCAGACGGCGGTCACAATTCGAAGCTGTATCATGGTGACGTCTCGGCGCATCGGCTTACGGTTCCTTCCTTCAATTCCACCGGCAAGTCAGGGGATGATGCAAAAGAAACCTGGCCCCGTAGTTGGTTTCCAAGAGCGATTTATGAGATGGAACTCGTAGGGCCGGTTCCCACCGGCCGAGGCATCGAAATCGAATGACCGGCCGGTACGAACCGGCCCTACGCTCGAATCATCGCCACTCCAACCGTATCCTTGCAAACATGCCAAACTGGAGACGAGCACACGTTCCGGGCGGGACATTCTTCTTTACGCTGGTCACCGACCAGCGCCGGCCAATCTTCAACTCGGAAGACGCCCGAACAATCCTCGGCAACGTCATCCGCGAATGTCAATCGACTCACTCGTTCGACCTTCGCGCGATCGTACTTCTTCCCGAGCACCTCCACACAATCTGGTGCATGCCCGAAGGCGACACCAACTACTCCGGCCGTTGGCAGTGGATCAAGACGCAGTTCACCCAGCGTTGGCTCGAATCCAGCGGGACTGAAGTCGCCATCACACAAGGCCGAAAGAACGACGGTCGCCGCGGAGTCTGGCAGCCGAAGTTCTGGGAGCACACGATCAGGGACGAAGATGATTTCGAACGCCACTTCGACTACATCCACTGGAACCCGGTCAAACACGGCCACGTCCTCTGCCCGGAAGACTGGCCAGGGTCGAGTTTCCATCGCTGGGTCCGAACCGGCGTCTACCCCGACCACTGGGGCTGCGGCGACCGCCAGGCCCCATTGAACTTCGACGACATCAAGGACACCGTCGGCGAGTAGGGCCGGTTCCCACCGGCCGCGTGATACCGATGAATGATCGGCCGGTAGGAACGGGTCCGGATGTCATTTGACGTCGATCCCGAGTTTCTCGAAGAAGATCTTGTTCCGCAGTTTCGCATCACCAAGCAACTTGGAATACGAAATGACCTGCACGAATAGATTGAGCTTGGCGTGGTAGTAGATCATCCCTTTTCCGTCATGAGTCGTGAAAGCATTTCGTGATTCAGCAATCGGCTCAAGCGTTGGACGCAGGTCGGCGATCACGTAAGCGAAGAACGGAATGTCGTTGCGGATTTCAATTGTTCTCCCATCGCGATCCGCTGCCTTCCCGGCTCGAATCTGTCGAACGTACTCTTCAACTTGATCAAATGGATTCTTCTTGTAGCCCGGTTCGTAGTTGTCTCGTTCGGGCCGTTTGAACTCGACGATTACGACACTTGAGAGTTCGCCAGACGATCCGTTTTCAGAGAGTGCAAATGCGGAGTCGAAGTAAACGGCAAGATCTGGTTCAAGCCCCGACGACGACTCGACGCTGTTGTGGCTTGATATCCGTTTGTCCGAGGCGAGATACGAGTGAAACGCAAGTCGTTCATCAACGATCCATAGATTCGTCTCCTCATAGCTGAGGTCGTCAGATGTTGATGACAGCGGAAATATGACTTCGTGAATTGCCTCCTCTACCGGAAACTTGCCGTCCTCATCGACGCGCATGTAGTTATCCAGCGCATCGAGTGCTGCCTTACGGTCAAGCATGTACTGCGCCAGTTCCGCGACCGCCAATTCGTTGTGTTGATCGAGAAAGACGCGATACTCTTTCCGGAACTTTTCAAAGTTTCTGACGCCCCGCTGAGTTTTCTTCCGCAGCGATTCGAATCTTTCACGGGTTTGCAGTCGGTGACGGTTGTAAAGTTGGATAATCTCAAGTTCGAGCTTTTCATCGGTCAATGCCGGCTGAATCTGCTTCAGATCACGTTTCGCATGCCGCAAGAGGATTCTGTAAGCCGGGTGATTCTCACAAAGCCTTCGAATTCGTTCGAAGTGTTCGTCACGCGGTTCCTTCGTGTATTTTCGGAGGCTTTTACGAATCAGTTTCGTCGCGGCTTCACGGATTCCAGACATCGACAATGATTCAAACATGTCTTCGTCGCACCGCTCAGGAAGCTCAAGTCGTGTGCGAGAGTTGTTGACTCTGTCATCCAGAATCGGTCCTGAAATTGATCCGCAGTAGAAGAACGGCGTGCCATCGTCGGCGGTAAACGGGCCGGATTGAAAAGTCACGGTTCGGTCGAGCTTCAGCGTCACGTCATCGACCGCTCGACCGCGGGCGCAGAACATCAGGGAATGTGCCGACAGCGCCTTTTGCGACACAAAAGAATGCGTGATGGTCAGGGTGTGACCCGAGACTTCGAACTCCTCATTCTTCGACTTTAGCACTAATTCATCCCGGATACGTCGATTCAGACTGATCGATGTGTCTTCCACAGGATCCTCAAGAAAGACTTCCGGGACATCATTGCCGACAAGAGATTTGAAGAAGTGCGTACAGCACTTTCTCGCGATCTGCTCCAACTTTGCCGGGCACGCCTTCTGAAAGTGTGGATGCATCGCCTTCAACGCGACGGATGTCTCACGTGGACGCGAATCGGAGACCGTCCGATCGGTGTGATTTCGAAATCCCGTCTCAGTGTGGGCAAAATCGAATCGCCTTCGCTTCGTATCCCCATCCTGATGGTATGTGCTCTCGACCTCTGCATGGTCAAACACCGCTAGATACGAGAATCGTCCAAGTCCTTTTCCACCGATGCTTTGTTTGTGACGACTGCCCGCTTCACCAAACGACGTGTAATTGTCTTTGGTGAAGCCGATTCCAGTATCACGAATAATGAAACCGGAAATTGGTCCTACGGTTTCGAGGGTTCCGTCGAGTTTCTTCTGCACATCGGCATTCGTCCGCTCGATCTCGATCACTACCTTGTGGGGTTCAGTAGCCGTGTCGAGACGCCTCGCCTCGTCGATCGACTGCAGCGCATTCGTGATGGCTTCGAACAGCGGGACAAGCGAGTCCTTTTGCTGCAATCCGAGTAGTTCGACGTGTCCGGCGACGCTGGCTTTCATAGTTCGCTCCCTTGCTTCCGTCGGATTCTACTCGGTGATCGGCCGGTGGGAACCGGCCCTACGGTTTTTCCGTCCAGACGTGAATGTCGTCGATCTCGACGCCATTGCCGGGAAGGACCAAAAGAGTCAGGTCTATTTTCTCGGCAACGCCCCGGCGCGGCGACCGCGGTGATCAGTTGAATCTTCATTTCCCCGGTGCCCCCGACGTATCGTCCGTGTTCTGAAGTTGTGTCACTACCCGCTGAAGGCGCACCTCGTCCGTGACTGGCTTGCCGGCGCAAATGTCTTCTTCGCCAAACACGGCAATTTGTACGGAGCCAACTCC
>CAUZFZ010000240.1:0-11583 GCA_963579025.1 Planctomycetota bacterium
AAGCCAGTCGCACCAGCCCCATCGTCCGAGCAAAACCCTCCTCACTCCGCTCTGAGCCCCAAAATCCCCGAGGAGACAGACCGTCCGGGAATTGCTGCTCCGAATCGATCGAACGCACATTTCCACTCAGCGCTGAATCACGAACGGACTCGCAGTCGACCGAGCTCTGTTTTATCCGAGCCACTGACGCACGATGTCATCGACTTCCTCGCCTTCCAGCGTTTCGTGCGCCAGAAGATTGTCGACAATCGCAGCCAGCGCAGCCCAGTCGGCTTCCCCGTCAAGGATTCGATAAAGATCCACCGTGGCCTGTTCCAGATATGCAAGCCGCTTGCGTTTCTCCGGAATCAGGTTTGCCGCAGCCTCCCAGGCAACTTGCCAGTCTGCCGCCCACTCGGCCACAAGACCGGGATGGTACGGTTCGCCGGTGTGGATCATCTCTGCAACCGGGCCGGCCAGCGCGACCAGAACCGATTTCTGGTGAAACTCATGGTCGGTGAACTGGTCGAGCGGCTATTCCACTTGAATGTCCGCGTGCCGGGCAGGTCCATCATCCCAGTCCGGATCGATCGTGACAGAGCGGACACGGGCTCCGACATGAATCGCGACCAGGGCGTGACCGGCTTCGTGATACGCGGCTATCTCCGACATCGGAATTCCAGCAGGCCAAGGCATGCCGCCAACGGCTGTGAGTGCATCAAGACAACGCTCTTTCCAAAGTGCTGTGGTCGAAACCGGTCAACGGGAACGGCAGGACGCGGATGCCTGGTACGCGCGGGAGTTTTCAGAGAAGCTCACTTTTCCCATGGGCATCAACATCGTCTTCCACGCGCTGACTCAGTAATGACGGGCCAACGCGCGGACATCATCCAGGTCACGGTCCCAGCTTCACTGCGACAGGCGCAGTCGTGAGAATCCCGCTCCAGCCCCCTTTCGCTGGCCAGAGTCGCCGCTTGAGGTCTTTGGAGTGAATTGCTCCGTTGGCCGCATGAAGATGCCAGGTAATCAAGGCTGTCGTTGGTTTCGATTTGATCTGCGTGACGGCTTGCTTGTCGTCGACCGGGGAAAGCGACACGGCAGGACTATCTGGCGCATGAAAGCTCAACGCCGTTTTCGTCGTGAGTTCCAGGACAGCTCCCGGCTTGAGCAGGACCAGTGACAATGTTGCGACCGGTGGGCTCCGAGTGCTCTGTCCCGGGTTGAGTTCCGGCCCGATTCCGCTGCCGAAGAACGTCGGATAGACCCACGGTCGGATCGACTGAAGCTTGTTTCCCTGTGTATCGACTGCAGTCGCGTAGTCGTAGCCAGCGCGTTCACTCACTGTCAGCCGCACGTCCTGGTCGCTGACATTGCGCACGAACAGCCGCGAGTTAACGGTCGCACCGGCTGGGATCACTTCCGGCATCAGGGCTGCCGCGCGCAATCCAGCGTTGACCGGTCCCCACGCGTCTTTCGACAGACCAGCCGGCAGGTCCAGGTGAGAGATGACTCTGAATTGAGAATCGTCGGGAAGCGGTGGGTCATTTGCAGTGAGAATTGTCAGCGCCTCCTGCAACGGAGCCGCCAGTCCCATTGCTTCAAGTTCAACACGCCGGTCGCGAATCGTGCGGACAAGATCATCAGAGGGAATGCGACCTTCTGATTCTGGTACCTTTAACTCGGAAACGAGCTGCAATCCGACGGCTGGCAACGGTTCCGCGCAGCGAACGAGTGCCTCGATTCGGTCTTCGGCGTCATAGGCATACGTTGCATTCTCGATGTGCTCACGACTGCGTTGCCGTACGGCCTCAATCAGCTTCAGGTCTTTCAGTCGCTTCGCGGAAACGGGTCCCCAGTAGATTGGTCTATTGTACGTTTCAGATTCGATCAGCCAGTGCTCGTCTCTTTCCCCGTTGAGCGCAATCGACAGTGCATCCAATGGTTCGCTTTGTTCTTCCGGCCGCTCGATCCACTGCGTACGAGACCGGTTCAGTGACGCCGGTGTACCCACGACATGTTCCAGGCCATGACCGGGTGGAAGTTCCTTCAATGGCCCGATCGTGAAGGGCGCCTTCTCCGCAGTAATCTCGACTGATCGTTTTGCGGCCTTGAGCCAACCGGTCCATTCATCTTTCGAAGGCACGACTCTGCGTCGCTTCCCGTCGGCATCCGTAACCCACCGGTCTCCACCCGCGCCCGTCCTGACATTCAGCCAGTGCATACCGGGTTGAAGCCTTGTGAGCGCATACTTGATCCCGACATCGCCGGGGACCAGAGCCTGAAACGGTGGCGAAGGGATGTTTGTCTGTTGCCCGGGCTGCAATTCCCAGGCACGCAAACGGCCACCCGCACGAGCCATCGAGTAACTGATGCTTGATCCGTCGGGCTGAACATTCACCAGAATCGGACGCTCGGGCAATGAAACTCGAATCGTCTTCTGACTGATATTCCGCACGACCAGATAGAAGGTCACGACCTCATTCAATCTGATTTTCTCAGGTGCGCTGACGCCTGCCTGAAGGCCGTTGACCGCCTGACCCCAGGCGGCATCGGGCAGCCCGCGAATCTGATTCCGTTGAGTAATGGCGGGGTCGTAGCCGGGACTGTATTGAGGCGGCTCCTGCTCTCTGGTGACTGCCGCAATCCGAACGCGGGCCTGTTGCATACTGGCAAGTGCGGTGTCGGTTTCCTTCTTGAAGCCCATGTGGACAAACGCAGCCCGGCGACGTGGAAGAGCGTGTTCAATGAAGTGCAGGAACGTGCCGACATTCTCAACCTCACCGCCAACCGCTGGCGGAACGCACTCCAGCCCCAGACGAACCAGCCGTGAGTCGTCGCAGAGCAACAACGTGCTGATCGTCTGGATGTATGTAGAGTAGTTGCCGTGTACGAGCCCCTGACGGATCGCCTGACCGACCTTCAGCGTGGAGATCGCATCGCCGGAAAACGGCCCGACAACGGTGATCTTCGCCGGTGCGGGAAAGCGATCCACGAGCCAGAATCGCTTAACGCCGTACTCAATCAGAACTGTGACGCCTTTGTTAACGGGGACGCCTCGACGCTTCCCGTACATGGACAGTTCCAGAATGTTTCGGCTGTCGTGCCAGGCCGACGTGCCAGTCATGTCCAGTCGCGCCTGTCTGGCGTAGTCGCTAATGACGGCGGGGATCGCCACTGGCGTGGCGTCATCAGGCGCGACAATCGGCGCATTCGCCGCCGGTTGCGAGTCGTTGCCGGCTTTCAACGGCAACTCGGGCGCGCAGATTGACACCACAAGCCAGACGCAGAAACCCACGGTTGCCACGAGTGTGACACGCATGAGCGACAGAGTTGGCCGGTCAGGGTCAACAGTGCGTGCAGTGACGCCGACTGGGACGGGACGTTCTTTTTTCATACTGCGCGTCTAATCGCCCGTCCTGCCAGGATCAAGATGGATGCGATGATTACGGCTCGATTCGTCTCCAGTTGACGTTTATGGACTCAGAGTTGTCAGCTGAGATCTCAGAGCGTTCGTCCGCATCCGCGGGAGCTTAGATTCTTCAGTCGTGAGACATGCACGCCGTGCGCGCGTTTTTGAATCTCACGCAAAGTCGCAAAGAGGGGAATTGTTGGCTTGGCGCCTTTGCGTGAGCCTTTGTTTGGTTGCGGCTTCGCCGCTTTGGGAATGTGTCCGAAACTAGAACCCAGGGAGTCACGGTCATGACCATCTCCGACGACGAAATTCTTGAGCAGGCAGAGCTGACGTGTGACAGTGCCGGGAAGGTGATCCGCGTCATCCAGCCAGCTCGATGAACGGCTACGAGTCCGAGTTACCCTGGGATTCATGGGGTCGCCCGCCATCATCCACCGGATGAACCAGAACCTCATTCGGTCGCTTCGAGTCTGGTCCAGTCTTCGACTCCCGCCATGTCTCCGAGCATCCGGGTGTAGTGAGTGAGTTGGGTTTGCAGGGCCGTGAGTTCCTGGCGGAACATCTGACACAGAGCGAGGTCCTTGAACGCTCCTTCGACTGAGCGGCGATGCCAGTCGGCCGTGAAGGGACGGACGATCTGGTTCAAGACCACGATGGCCAGTTTCGTGAACTCGGTGCAGCCTCGGCCGTGTCGTTTGATGATGTCGCGTGTGAGACCGAACAGGCTGAAGACGCTGTCGAGTGCCGTCTTTTCGACACCGTGGTCCGGAGGCAGTGGCTGCGTCGTTATGCGAGTCAGCAACTCGATATACAGCTCCCAGGCTGCGTCACGGTCGGCATCTTTCGGTTCCCACTCCAGCTCCAGAAAGCCCGCGTTGATCTTCAGTCCGGTCATGCTCCATTCGTCGAGCCATTCCTGCCATTTCATCATTGGTCTCCCTATTGCCTGATTCTCGGCCTGAAGAGATGTAACGAACCGGGTAGATCTGGCCGAATTGGCGATGCGCCGTGATCCAAAAGTAATCACTGCTGAAACGCGCGGTGCCCGGGGTTGCCTGCGCTGGAGATGTACATCATCAGATCAAGAATCTCTTCGGCTGTCAGCGTGTTGAGCATCCCCAACGGCATCATCGAAACTTTTGATACCTTACGGGCTTCAACATCCGCTCGATTCACTTTGGTCACCTCCGTGGGCTTCTCAGCGTTCGTTGCCAGCAGGATGACATCCTTGTCGCCACCAACTTCGCGTCCTGTGAGAACCTTGCCATTGTTCAGAAGCAGAATGACTGAGGCATGCTGTTCTGAGACGACCTTTGACGGTTCGATGATTTCCGTCAGCAAGGCGACATGTTTCAGTTTCTTTCCCGTCGATGTGAGGTCCGGTCCAATCGGCCCGCCTTTGCCGTTCAGCAAATGACATTTCGTGCACATGGCGCTGTAAAGGTTCCGGCCGCGGAGGAATGACCGACCGGTGTCCGCTGACGGCAAGTAAGCCTGCAGATCCTCGACGGTCCATTTGCGGACCAGCTTTCTGGGACCCAGGTCGAATGGCAATTCCTCAATCACTCTCTTCTCGCGAATTGGCGCGACGAGTTTCGCCTGCTCGGGCGACAATCGTTTGGTGGATTCGGTGTCCAGGGACTTCAGGAAATTGGCAAAGTGGCCGCCTCCGATGTAATCGGATTGATGAGTCCGCGCGTAATAGAGCCATTCGAAATACGCTTTCAGGTCTTCATTCGACCAGCCATCTTTGATCGTTCGCAAATGATACGAGTAGAACATCTGCTCTGACTGTGTGTCCGCCGCGCCTAACAGTCCAACGGTTCTGGAGACCGCACCGGGAGCATTCAGGTACAGCAGCATCTGGCACAATTCGTGGTCCAGACTTCTGAGATCAGATGGGTAACTGGGAGACAATGTCTTCGTCAGATGATCGGCGGTTGCCGCGTCAGGGGCTCCCATGCGGATAAAGACCAGTCCGTAGGCTCTCAGCAGGTCAAGTTGCTGTTCCAGCTTGAGTGCCGCGAAATCAAGCCGGTTTAGTCGTTTCAGGATTTCGTCTCCTAATTCTGCGTCGCCAGTGCGTGCGAGCGCGACCATCGTTTCGATCGACGCCAGAGTGTCATCTTCAGCCAGAGCTTTGTCCTGCCACGACTTCGTCGGCTGATGTTCGAGGATTGTGCGGGCGGCGTAGCGAATTCGGCGGTCGGTGTGCGATAGGTGTTCCCACGCAACATCCGCTGCGTCGCTGGAAGTCTTACCGTGTTTTGCTTCCAGCGTACGGCGAAGTGCGCGCAGCCGAGCCGCCGGAGTGTCCTTCGGAGTGTGGTCGACTGGAGCAGTCGAATCCTTGCCTGCGTATGTCACTCGATACACCGACGTCGGATTGCGGCGCCCGCCCGTCACGAAGTACATCGCTCCATCGGGATGGATCACGATGTCGCTGACCGGGTTGCCAGGTCCGGATAGAAACTCCTCGAAACTTCCCGTGTATGTCGCACCGGATTCCTGCAACTGAACCGTGACGATCCGACCATACGTCCAATCGCACAGGAACAAGGCCCGCTGATACTTCGCCGGGAACTTTGTTCCATAGCCGAAGACCACGCCGGTCGGGCTACCGCGTCCGATATCCACCGTGGTTGCGACAGTATCCGGGAACCAGTTTGGCCATTTGCCGGCTCCCCAGCGCCAACCGTATTCACCACCACTAACGCAGTGATTCACGCGAGTCGGACGATACCACGGCCCGCCGATGTCGTATTCCATATCCGCATCGAAAGTAAACAGTTCGCCGTCGGCGTTGAGTGCAATGTCGTATGGGTTGCGGAAACCAGCACACAGAAACTTCCTGTCAGTGCCGTCGGGAAGGCAGGTAATTACAAAACCGCCCGGCGCTTTCCGGCCGGTGTTATGACCGTAATACGTTCCCCTCGGTAAGAGGTGATCTTCCGACTGGTGCCGAATGTGTCGAGTCGCCAGGTCCGGCGGCGGATCGGTGCTGTTGCCGCACAGGATCATCAGTCGCGTCTTGTCGGGGTTCAGGATCACGGCGTGCGCGTGGTGATCACTGCCGACGGCAAGGGGAATCAGCAACTCGACCTTGTCGTATTGATCGTCGCTGGTTGTGTCGGTCAGTCGGAACAGGCCGGACTTCCCGTTCCATTCTCCACGACCTTTGCCGACGACGTAGAAGCTGCCGAACGCCTGCAGAAATCCGTTCGCGCCGCCCACTTCAACGGGCAGCTTTTCGACTTTCGGAGCGGCATCGGTGCTGCCGCTGGCCGGCAGAGTGATTCGATACAGCGGCCCCTGGCGATCCGCAGTGATCAACCGGCCTTTGGCATCAACTCCCAGTGCGACCCATGATCCGATGTCGGCGACAGCGCCGGAGAAGATTCGTTCAACAGCGAATCCCTCGGGCACTGTCAGATTAAGTGGCTCTTCGAAATGCGCATCGGTCGATGTGTAAACGCGAAACTGCACGCTGGTCCGGCTACCCGGCTGACCTGTGCCCCCATCGTCCAACCCGCCGCGTGCTTTGAATGTTACGTATCCTTCGGGCAAGTCGTAGAAAATCCTGGAACGTGCATGCGTGCCGATACCGAATACAATCAGTTTCCCGTTCACTTTCAGCGGTCCACCGCCGTTATTCTTTCCGACGATGGCTTTGCCTTCGAGTTTCCTCCACTTCAGTTCGGTCAGCTTGAGCTCGCCCTTTGGTCCAATCAGCCGCGGCTCGATCCAGTCGGCCCAATCGTAAGAGCTGCCATCGCCGCCATCCGTGACTTCAAGGAAGAGGACTTTTGCGCCTTGAATGTCCATCTCGATTGGTATCGAGTGTCCGTCGGTTTTCTGTGTCACTACGGGACTGGCGAACTTCTGCTCGGCCGCGAAACCCGGCCCGGCGGTAAGTGTCGCTGCAAAGCAGGCGGTCAGAACGAGTCCGCTGATTCCTGATTGTGGCATCGTGATCCCTGAGTAAAACATCCTGGTTTTGTTTTGATCGCGCGACGGTCTTGCGCGCGGTAACATGCAGACGGTAGTTTAGGGCATCGCATGTTCGATGCGTACAATCAGAAGCTTGAGGTCAGGAAGTCCGGCGACGAAACCGCCGCATTAACATGAAGAAGAATGCTTCCTGTCACTCCCTGCGACAGCGTGTCCATGATGCCTGAGGAACTCACTCGCGACGAGCCGAACCCGCAGCATGTTTCGGAACCGGTGACGGTTCGGCTGTACGGTTTCAAGGACATCACGCTACCGGCATACCTGCTGTGGTTTCTGGCCACGATTCTGATAGTTGCCGTGCTGATTGCGGCTGCACGGGAAGCCGTCGAGCCACGCACGCCGATTGGCGAGAGGCTTCATCGAATGGCGCAAAGTGAACCCTGGACAATCACTCTTGCAGAGTGGGTGCCTCCAGTCCTTGGTATCGGGCTGGCCTTTGAAGTCGTGGAAGCCCTCGTCGTCTTTTCAGCCTTCGCTCGGCAGATACGACAGAACGATACCTGACTGCCACCGGCTTGAGTGGGTCGTTGATGGTGGTCGCAGCTCCCGGCCAGTGCAGGAAACGCGGACTCTATTTCTGACCGCCGTCGCCAGGTGCGATCGTGCCATCCAGGGCATCGAGCAATGAGTCGCCGTCCAGAAGAGACGCTGCCGCGTCCACATCGAGCTTTGTCGACACTTGATCGTCGATGCCAATCACCTGACCTTTGGCTCGCATGCCCACCACACCGACCGATCGGTCCGGCGTGACCAGTTCGATGCGAATCTGTCCCACGTACACGTTTCGCCTGTCGACTTCACGAAACACATGCATCGGCGTTCCGACACGCAGTCCGTCGTCGCTTCCCACCGAGATCTCCACATACTCGCGACCTCGACCTCGCTTCTTCGTGGCGAGCACAGCGCCGTTAACCGAAGCCGGTGACGACTTCTGCTTGCCCGGCTCTCGAGGCGAGACCACCAGCCGCACGATGTCCGCGACGCCGACGACGGCGTTCTTCTCGCGTTCAACGACGAATCCGACACATCGCTCGGGAGTGACGAGTGCCACTCGGATGACTGCGATGGGCTGTGCTGGTTTGCCGAGGCGAAACACGCGCATCGTCGCGTTGGGAAGCACGCCGTCGTCGCTCCCGATCGAAAATTCCACAAGTTCCCGACCACTCGTCGACTTCTTCGTTGCGATGACCTTGCCGGCAACGGTCACTCGCTGAGGAGTCGGAGCTGATTTGCGATTCGCTTCATCGGACTCCTTTGGCACCTCATCGGAGAGTGCCGACTTGTCCAAAGGACAGAGGAACAACAGCGCCATCGAGGTGGATATGCCCGGAGAATTGGGGCCGACATTCCTCCAACGCCAGCTTCCATCTCGTTGATTCTGCTGCCTCGACAGAAACACGACGCCTTCGCGATACCAGTCGTGTTCGCCAATGAATCGCTGTTTCTGTTGCTGAGCGGCGTACTTCATGGCCATCAACGAATAGAGATGCCAGCTGGAACCGCCGCCAGCATTGGTCGCGACCGAGAAATAACGTCCCAGCCAGTCCAGCGCTTTCTGACTCGCCTTGACGGTTGCCTCGTCATCAACGTCGGCCAGTTCCATCGCTCGCATCAACGAACCCAGTCCCGCACATGTCATGCTGCCAGTGGGTGCGGCGGACGACTTTGGGACATAGTTCCATCCGCCATCCCTGTGCTGACTCTCTCGCAAATAGCGGATCAGTCGCGTCCAGACTTCGGGATCGACTTCGAATTCCGTCTCCTTGGCCGTGGCCAGAGCGTTGACCGCAAACCACATGTTGGAATTGTCACCTCGTGCACCGGCGCCATCGACGACACGATATCCCCATGATCCTGCCGACAGTCCCTTCTTGACCTGGGCTTCCACTAGCCGGGCAATATTGGAACGGACACGCACGTCCTCACCACCGGTCGATAGCCACACGAGTGTCTTCAGACTCAATGCGTAGATGTAGTCAGTCTCCTGCGATCTGAGAAACTTGAGGGCCGACGTGACAACAGGATCTTCAACTGACACTCCAGCTTTAAGTAACGCCAGGGTCGCCAGGGCCGTGCTGCCCTGAAGCAGATGGGTGTTATTGGCCGTGTAAGCCCAGGAACCATCATCCTGCTGCTTTGATTTCAGGAACTGCACGCCCTGGTCGATTGCTCGTCGGGCATCCCGGACAAGCTCGCTTTCCCTGACCGGGTTTGAGTCGCCCGATTCGCCGGTCTGCGGTGACGCTTGCGTGTTGTCGGCACCCTGTGCGTTCGACGCACCCGACTTGGTCGAATCCGCGGCCGGGTTGGTGACTTTCGGACGGTCATCTGCTGTCGTGTCAGCAACTTGGGCAGGCAGCGCGTTCACCAGCAGGAACGGCAGGAGAAAAAGACTCACCAGCGTGGTCTGCCTGTCGAATACGTGTCCGCGGTTCTTATGCATGAGCTGGTTCACATTCGCAGGTCTAACGCCTTGGTCAACACAGTTGGTGTCAGACGTCGCACTGGCTGACGGCTTCCTGCAGGCCGGCCAGTGGGTCTCGCGTGGGAATGAACTCCTGGCCGACATAGCCGTCGTAGTCCAGGTCAAGCAGCTTCTTCATGATCGGCGCAAACTGGATTTCCTGAGTGGCATCCAGTTCGCCGCGGCCGGGGCAGCCCGCGGTGTGGACATGACCGAGGATGTCCTTGACTTCGCCCAGGCGGCGAATGACGTCACCGTTCATGACCTGCACGTGATAGATGTCGAACAGCAGTTTGACTCGCGGTGAATCCACGCGACGGATGATCGATGCGACATAGTCCAGATCGTCGCCCTGATAACCCGGGTGTCCCTTCATGGGATGAGTGTCGTCGCGCGTATTGAGATGTTCGAGACACACGTTGACGCCTTTCTTTTCAGCGTGTGCGGCGAGCTTCTTCAGACCGGCGACGCAGTTATCCGCGCCCTCTTCAAGCGAGATTTCTCCGCTGGACGGATCTTCCGCGTCTCGCCACTTGTATCCATTGAAGGCGATGACGCTGGGGAAGCCGGCATCCGCACAGTTGTCGATCTCGGTCTTTGTGCGGGAGATGACCTCTTCGTGATAGGCCGTGTTATTCAGGCCCTTAATGAAGGGAGCCCCCGGCATTCCGTTCGGAGCGATGGCACACGTCAGACCGTGCTTCTTCAGTGTCGGCCATGTTTCGGGGCCACAGATTTCAACGGACACACAGCCCAGTGATTTGGCGACCTGACACGTTTTGTCGATGTCCCACTTGTCTCCGGCAATGTTGAAGCACCAGAACACGATCGACTGTTTGATATTGCCTTTCACGACGGCTGGTTTCCCATCTGCGGCAAGTGCCTGGCTGCCCGCAAGTGCTGTCAGGGCGGCGCTGCCGACCGCTCCCTGAAGGAGGTGACGGCGGTCGAACTGAGTCGAGTCCTGGGACTGTTGTGGGGGCATTGCTGAGATTCCTCTGTCAGGGCGAACAGGCCGAGTGGATTGTGTCTCAGCGGTGTATGTTCTTGACCCGCGACGTTGCAAGCGTGAGCAGACCTCGGGAAACGAAACAGCTCAGCCACCTGAACGGGTACGACCGCTGAAATCGGACCGCCGTGATCGCCAGCAAGGTGGCGATGGACGAACCCCCCGAAAGCCGTCGAGTCTCGTCCGGCGCGCCCGTCGTGATCCGCATGAACGCCGATTCGGACAAACTGTCCCCTCCCGACACCAGCTGCCCGTTCTCAAAGAATCCGCCGTAACTGAACCCGGTCTCCCACTCCGCGATGCGATGCGATGGCCGAAGCGACGGGAGTCCGCGTGTCGCCCGAACGCCGCCGCAAGAAAATCTGAGCGACATTACAACGCCTGTCCTTGTCCTTGTTCTTCCTGGAGACACGAGCGACAAAAGTCTAAGGAAAGTGAGGTAAACGGGGCAGTTTTGGCCTGGTCCGCATCGCGGGCTGGCGCTATGGTTCCGTCGCCTGATGCGAAGGAGCGTGATGTGCAGCATCTGAAGGATCCTCGACAACACTCGCTGTTCGACGTCTTTGAAGACGTCCTGTCACCGGTCGCTTATCGCAAGCTCAAGAGGGTGTGATCTCTCTGAGGCGACAACACGTGGGAGTTGTGAGTTGGAGTTCTTCGGCTTTTGCCGTGAGTTGAAGTGGTCTTGGAGAAAGCGGCGTCCTTTGC
>CAUZFZ010000241.1:0-11470 GCA_963579025.1 Planctomycetota bacterium
GTGTGCGTCTGGCCGGACGCTGCCGCGCGTCGCCACCAGCCTCCGCTGGTGCTGCGACTGATTCAGGTTCAGAACGAACATGGCACCATGAGTCTGGTGACGAGCGTGCTGTCCGCACGAGACCTGTTGTTTAAGGGCATGCCGAATGCGTCAGTGGCCATCACGCACGTCGACGGCGTCGGCGTGCCGTCAAACGACCAGTTGTCTGGACGGCGAGGGTGTCCCGAAAAACGACAGCCACGCTCAACTCGGGCCGCCCTAAGCCTGAGTTGCAGTTCAGACGCGGCGGACGCGATCACCTCCGCGAGCAACCAGCGATGTGATTGTCGGCACTTCGGAGTCTTTGATTGGCGTCTGCCAGCGGATAGCTGGCGCGGCATCGGTCGTTGTTGTGCTGCGTTCCCGACGGGATGAGCGCGCAGTGTTTACGATCAGTTTCAGTGCAAATATAGTCGCGTGTCGTCTGTTGTCTGTGCAGGTGGCAATTGCACTCTCAGTAGCGCTGATGGTTAGCGCTCATGAGCAACAATCCATTGGAGATTCGTCATGTCCGGCGAAGCGAAGCCGATTGGTCTGTCTGAGATGCTGAAAACGCTGCGTTCCGAGTTGCTCGATGCCCAGGCTGACGGCGCCGACTCGAACCTCAAGCTTCTGGTCGATGCCGCCGAAATTGAACTGAAAGTAGTTGTGACCCGGAAAGGCGAAGTCGGCGGTGGAGTGAAGTTCTGGGTCTACAACGCGGATGCCAAAGGCTCGCTCGGTGATGAAACGACACAGACGATCCGGTTGAACCTGCGGCCGGTTGCAGCGGACGACAACGGCGAGAACCCGAAGCCTGTTCCCATCTCCGGCACTGAGTAACCACGGGCGCTCCAGCGCGTCGGAGACTGGTCTATGGATCCGCTACTGGTCTGCAAAATCCTTGTCAGGCGGGACGATGGCAAGCAGGTCCGCGGCACGGGCTATCCCATCGCCGATGACCGCATCATCACCGCCGCTCATGTGATCGCTGACCGAGTCGACGATCCAGATGCGATCTCGCTGCTGTTTCCCGGCAGTGACGCGCCTCTGCCGACAACGTCCCCGATCGAAATTCTCTGGAATGGCGAAGACGCTGCTCCGCCCGTTGACGTAGCGATTTTGAAGTGCGCACTGCCCGAGCACCTGCGTCCCGGTGGACTCACATTGCTGCGACACCGTTCCTCGGCTCCGGTTGCCTGGCAGGCTCAGGGCTACTCGGCCGTCGCACAGACTCGCATGGCCAGCGGATTGCATGATTACAGCGGGCCTCATTTCCCGAAGGTGACCGCGCGTGATGACGGTAAGGAACTGAGTTGCCACAGTGGCCCGGAACGTGAGACCGGCAAGGCAGAAGCCGAACTGTGGGGCGGCGTCTCCGGCAGCGGCATCTTTGAAGCCAGCGGAAGACAGCGACTGCTGGCTGTCGTGACCGACTACGTTCCAGGTGAGAAGCTGCCGACGCTGCGCGTCGTGCCCATCCCCTGTCTGTTTCAAGTCGATGGCTTTGCGGACGCCATTCGCTTTGAACACATCCGGCATACCCGGAGGGAACATCTTAAAGCTGCGCGCCTGTCACTGGTCCGGGAACTGAAGTCCCTGAAAGAACGAATCGCCGACGTCGGATCGGAACTGCAGAAACTGACCGAGTGTGAAGTCGATGACATGCGACCTGAGTCGGTTGCGGAGGCGATTCTGAACTGCCCTGAGATTCCCGGATTGCTGGGGGCTCTACGTCGATTATCACAAATCACACTGCGCGAACATGCGTCAGCGCTGGCCCGCATGGCAGAGGTCATTCTTCCCCTCAACTATGCACAGGAGACGGTTGACTCACTGCACCACGTCACCGCTGGTTCGACCCGCTTCTGGCTTGTTGAAGGGCGGACAAAGACATCCACGCTGGCGGAAATCATCATGGCAGGATTCGACTGTGCTCCTGCCAGGTTTCCTGCGGAGCATGTCTCCGGCGGGAAAGCCGAACTGCAGGGGCCTGTCGGATTCGACTTTTCCGACGACCTGCCGCCGAACGAAGGTCCCGACGGCGCGTTTCAGAATGTCTTCAACGACCTGTGCCAACTGCTCAATGTGTTGGGGAGCGGTGCTGGCCAGGCGGAATTCAGCGACGCGGATTTGATGACACTGAAGGCGGAACTGGACACGCGCAGAGACGAATGGGGCGACCGCACGACGTACTGCATCGTTCGACTGCCGCAGAATGAAAACGAGCGCCGCGCCAGACGGAATGTCCTGGAAGATGTCTCGAACAGAGTCAACCCGGCGTCCGGGCCTCCTCGACTGGTGTTCGTCGAGAAGGTCGATGTTTCGCCGGATAACGATGGGGATGGGATCGACGAGGAGTTTCAGATCCAGTCATCCTTCCGGCAACTGCTGCTGCGCGCCTATGAAAAAGCCCCAGGGTAGAAACGCATCCGTATGCAACTGATTGAAAAAACGGCCCCATTCATCGTTTCCTTGCTCGACCGTGTTCACGAGTTCGATCAGGACAGTGTCGATGCGGTGAATTCGGCGCTGGCTTCCGGGCGTCCTTTGCTTGTGCGCGGGGAGCCGGGGGTCGGGAAGACGCAACTGGCCGAGGCAGCAGCCGAGCATCTGCAGCGGGCGTTTGTCCCGTTTGTTGTGAATTCGCGCACGGAAGCCCGTGATCTGCTGTGGCGATTTGATGCCGTCATGCGACTGGCCGAAGCGCAGATCCTGTCGCAGATCACACAGGACGAGAAGGAGCTGCGCGAGAAGCTGGCTGTCAGCAACTTCGTGCGGCCCGGTCCATTATGGTGGGCCTGCCACGCTGATGACGCGGAACGCTGCTGCACCGACGAAGACAACATGCTGACCGTCGGACAGAACGCAGCTCGGTCAAAGCACGGCTGGGTGGTGCTGATCGACGAGATCGACAAAGCCGAAAGCGATCTGCCGAACGGGCTGCTGGAAGCACTGGGCGCGCAGTCGTTTCGACCGCAGGGACGATCGGCGCATGTCACGATTCCCGCGCAGGGAGTTGCGCCGCTGATCGTCGTCACCACCAATGAGGACCGCGTTCTGCCGGACGCGTTCGTCCGCCGCTGCATGGTCCTGCATCTGAATCTGCCGGCGGATCGTGAAGCACTGGTCGCGCACCTGTGCCAGCGCGGAAAGGCTCACTTCGGCCAGCGGACTTCCGACCAGGTCCTGAGCAAGGCGGCCGGTCTACTGGCGGATGATCGCGAAGCCGCCAGCGCCAGTCAGTTGCTGCCGCTGCCGGGGCAGGCCGAGTTCCTGGATTTGATGCGGGCCGTCATCGAGTGGAAGGGCAGCGACCTGGCGGGACAGGAAGCCGTCGTCGATACCGTTCGCACATTCGCCTATCGCAAACACGCGGAACTGCGCTGATGGGAAATTCGATTGCTGGCCGAGCTGATCTGGTGGCTTCGCTCAGGCTGGGGAGCGAGCCTCTCCTGTCGGCGACTGCTGCACTGCTGGACTTTGAACGCATTGAACTCCCTCCGGAACCTGAAGAATCATCGCCGCCGGTTGAACGGCAGTCCGATCGAGGCAGGTCGTCCAGACCAGCAGTCAGTGACGGACTGTGGACGCAGTTTGATCCGCTGCCGCCCTGCTACTGGCAGCTGGTCCATTTCGAACGCGTCGAGATCGAGGACGAGGACACGCCGCAGACGGGCACGGGCACACGACAGCCGGGTGACCAGCCGTGGCGTGCGCGACCGGCCACTGTTCCCGTCATCGAGCCGCTCGCCACGCAGCGGCAATTGCTGACGCGACTCCGGAAAGCGGCCGGCTATCGCACCATCGGCCAGACGGTCGACATCCCCGAACTGGTCGACCGGGTCAGTCGCTGCGAACTGCTCGACCGGATTCCGCTCAAACCGTTCCGCGTGTGGGGCTCTTCGCTGCATGTCATTCAGGACCGATCACGCCGGCTGACTCCCTGCTGGAGCGATCAGGATCTGGTGTGCCGCATTCTGAAGAGGATCTATCCGCCGTACGCGCTGACCATCTCACGCATCCGGGACGAACATGACGTCCCGCAGATGCTCTGGCCGGAGAATCAACGCGGTGTCTCGCCAGCTGGCAGCTTACGCCACGGATGGCAGCATCCCCCCGCGACAACGTCGCTGCTGGTGCTGGGCGACCTGGGATCGCTGTTGGTCGATGAGGACGATGCGGATGCCGTTCAGGATGTCTGGCTTCGTCTGGGCCGCGACTGCCGCCGCGCCGGTAACCGGGCGATGGCTCTGATTCCCTGCCGGCCGGAGGAAGTCCCCCGCGCTGTGGCGTCTGTGTGGCACACCGTCCCGTGGGAAGACGGACACGCCAACGCCGGCAGTGCCGACACGCTTGACCGACTGATGACGCTGGTGTCTCCCGCCGTGCGGCTGGAGCCGGGCCTGTTGCGGCAGGTGCGTCGCCATGTGCTGGCCGGCGGATTCGGGAATCCCGGTCTGGAAGCGCGCGTCTGGCAGCATGAGGCGATCAGCAGCCGGCACAGCGTGGCCGCGTCGTTCGACCCCGACCAGCAGTTGGCTCTGCGGGCGAAGTTCGACGCGCTGCCCGACGCCACGCTCCGACGCGAAGTCCTGACTCTCATCCGCGACTGGCGCGGGCGGCTGCATGAAGCCATCTGGTTCGAGGAAATCCTCGGCATGGACGATCAGGCCCGCCACTGGTTCGTGGGCGACGTGGAAGATGCGCTGCACATGCTGCGGCAGATGGGCGAACGCGTGTGGGACGGGCCGCGCGGCACCGGCGACTGGCCGTCGTTTGTGACCTGGGCGCGCGGCGTGCTGCAGCGGATCCCGGCTGACCTGTGGCGCGATCAGGCCATCGGTGAGGCTCTGCACGCGATTCACGCGGCCGTCACCGACGAGGATGAAACCGACGTGTCACCCGGCTTCCAGCCAGCACGGGTCAGGACACCCCCCAAAGTCCAGCAGACCACGCTCGACATTCGGCAGCGGGGCGCAGCGCTGCTACTCACATCGACCGCAGAAACCGGGCCCATGATAGCGGAGCGGCGCAAGCCGCCCGGTTCGTCGCAGGCCAAGACCGGACGGCTCGCGCCGTACCGCGACAACCGGGAAAGTCCACACCCCGCCACGGGCAGCCTGATCGGATCCCTGCGCACGCGAAACGGTGCCCTGCGGATCTCAGCCGAACCGCCGCCCGGGCTGCAGGTTCAGACCCCCGATCCACGTCTGGCCTTCTGGGCGTCCGGAAATGCCCCCGCATGGGCCATTGACTGGGGCACGGATGCCGCCGGAGCGTGGTGTACGTTCCGCATCGGCGACGTGCAGCAGCGGCTCCGCTGGATTCCCGCCGGCAACTTTCTGATGGGTTCCCCGCAGGACGAAGCGGGACGTGATTCGGATGAGGGGCCGCAGCAGCCGGTGACGATCACTCACGGCTTCTGGATGTTCGACACGCCCTGCACGCAGGCTCTGTGGGAAGCCGTGACGGGCGAGAATCCCGGCGAGTTCGACGGACCGCAGAAGCCTGTCGAACAGGTGGACTGGAGCCAGACTCACGAGTTCATCGAGCAGCTCAATCAGCTTCTTCCGGGACTGGAACTGCGGCTGCCCACCGAAGCGGAGTGGGAATACGCCTGCCGCGCGGGAAATCCGGACGCACGCTATGGCGAACTCGACGACGTGGCATGGCATCCCGGCAACAGCGATGGCTCCACGCATGACGTGGCGCAGAAGCAGCCGAACGCCTGGGGCCTGCACGACATGCTGGGCAACGTGTGGGAGCGGTGTATCGACCACGCGTACCGCGAGTACTCAACCGAATCGGTCGCCGATCCACGGCACGTCACCGACGCAGAGAGCGCGAGCCGGGTTGTTCGTGGTGGCAGTTGGCGCAGCGCCGCGCAGTACGCGCGTGCTGCGTACCGCTACGGCAGCCGCCCGGGGGGCCGGTGGGACGACCTCGGCTTCCGCTGCCTCAGTTCCCCCTCAAGTCAGGTCAGGCCGGCCCGCGAGGCGGCTGTGAGCGGGAGCGCGTTGAGCGTTGCGGAGCAGCGAGACCGCGAAAGCGAACCGCCGCCGAGCCGCGCGCGGAGGACTTCGTCCACGCTCCGCCACCAGCCGGAACACGTCGAGCGACTCAACTGGCAGCCCGGGACGCAGTCACTGACCGTCCCCATTCAATCCACACAGTGGCTGACTCTGGAATCTGATCTGGAACGTGTGGTGTTCGCGCTGGCGGACGCCCCGGAGTGGGCCACTGAATCCGGACAGGACCGCCACGGCATCTGGGCTGACCTGACCGTAAACGACGCCACACAACGGCTCCGCTGGATTCCCCCCGGAGAGTTCCTGATGGGCTCGCCCGGTGACGAGCAGGGCCGCCTTGAGACGGAAGGGCCACAGCACCCGGTCACGATCAGTCGCGGCTTCTGGATGTTCGACACGCCCTGTACGCAGGCCCTGTGGGAAGCCGTCACGGGAGGGAATCCGAGTGACTTCAAAGGAGCGAAGAGACCGGTTGAGAATGTCAGCTGGCCGCACAGCCAGAACTTCATCGAGCGTCTCAACGGCCTGGTGCCGGGAATGGAATTGCGGCTCCCAACGGATGCCGAATGGGAATATGCCTGTCGCGCCGGGAATCCGGACGCGCGACACGGCGAACTCGACGACGTGGCGTGGCACTCGGGAAACAGCGAAGGTTCCACGCACGATGTGGGAGAGAAGCAGTCGAACGCCTGGGGGTTCCACGACATGCTGGGCAATGTGTGGGAGTGGTGCGCGGATCATTCCCGCCGCGCGTACTCAGTAGAGTCGGTCGTCGATCCGCTGCACGTTACCGACAACGAAAGCGCGGACCGGGTTGTTCGTGGTGGCAGTTGGCTCCTCGCCGCGCAGTACGCGCGTGCTGCGTACCGCTTCGGCTACCCCCCGGAGTACCGGTGGTGCTGCCTCGGCTTCCGCTGCCTCAGTTCCCCCTCAGGTCAGGTCAGGCCGGTCCGCGAGGCGGCAGTGAGCGGGAGCGCGTTGAGCGTCGCGGAGCAGCGAGACCGCGAAAGCGAACAGCCGCCGAGCGGCGCGCGAAAAAAATCGCTCGTGCAAAACCTGCGCGGGCTTTTCCGGAAAGAATGAACCATGCAGATTCAGGTCTTTACCATTCCAGTCCACCACTGCGACGCACCAGTTGCCGATCTGAACCAGTTCCTGAGTTCCCACCGCGTCGCCGAGATTCATCGTGAGTTTGTGCAGGATGGCCCGAACAGCGCGTGGACCGTGTGCGTGACGACTGAGAGCGGTCACGCCAAAACGGAGACGCCACCGCGAAACCGGGTCGACTACAGGGAAGTGCTTTCGGATGAAGATTTCACCGTCTTCGCAACGCTCCGGACTCTGCGCAAGGAGATTGCCGAGCAGGAAGGCGTGCCGCCCTACGCGCTTTTTACAAACGAACAGCTGGCTGAAATCGTCCGCCGTCGTGCGGAAACGGCCACCGATCTGAAGCAAATCAACGGCATCGGCCCGTCGCGCATCCAGAAGTACGGTGAGCGTTTCCTCAATGAGTTGAACCGGGCATCTGCAGAGAAGGTCGATGACCGGGAAGCGTCGTCGTGAAACGGACGCGCATCGAACTCGAACAGGTGGCAGACCTCCACAATCTCACGTCGGCCGCGTGGAGGGCGGCCAGGGGAAAAGGAAAACGACCTGAAGTGGCCGCGTTCATGACGTCGCTGTTGGATCGATTGCACGAACTGCGGGACGAAATCCTTGAGGAGCGGCTCGAACTGCAGCCACCTCACGTATTTCACATTCGCGACCCGAAGCCACGTGTCATTCGAGCGCCCCGGTTCCGCGAACGTGTCCTGCATCATGCTCTGATGTCACTCGTCGGACCTGTGCTCGAACGAACGCTGATCGACGACACGTACGCCTGTCGCTGCGGCAAAGGGACGGCTGCGGCTGTCTGTCGTGCGCAACAGCATGTCCGACGGTTCGACTGGTACGTCAAAATGGACGTGCGCCAGTACTTCGCCAGCGTCAGACACGACATCATCAAACAGTTGCTTCGACGACGCATTCGTGGTGATGCCACACTGCGACTCATCGACCAGTTGATTGATTTCCACACCGATCAGCCCGGACGCGGGCTCCCCATTGGTGCTCTGTCCTCACAGAACTTTGCCAACTTCTATCTGAACGGACTCGATCGCGCCATCCTCTCAGATACGGGATCGCGTGGGTACGTTCGCTACATGGACGACTTCCTGGTCTGGTGTGACACCCGCCAGCACGCGTCCCGCCTGGCCTCCCTTGCAACGGACTTCGTGCAGACGCAACTGTCGCTCGAACTCCACGAGCCGATCCAGATGAACCGCAGCTCACTGGGTGTGACGTTCTGCGGTTTCCGTATCCATGCCGGGACGATTCAGCTGGCCCGGAGCCGTCGGCAGAGGTTCGTTTCCGGGCTGGACTGTTGGGAGAAACGGTATCGGCTGGGGCTCGTCTCTGTGGGTGAGTTGCAATCTGCCGTGGATGCCCTGCTGGGGATGACGACTCCCGCCGACGCGCAGGGGTGGCTCGCAGCGCAGATGTCCCGACGTAGAGTTGGCTCGGAATCCTCCGACTGGTAATGTCTTTTCCGGTCACCTGATCGAAAACGCGAACCGGGTTGTTCGTGGTGGCAGTTGGAACAACGACGCGCAGAACGCGCGTGCTGCGTACCGCAACGGCAACCACCCGGAGAACCGGTGGAACAACCTCGGCTTCCGCTGCCTCAGCTCAGGGGAGCATCGGATGATGCCCAATGAACAGATCGGTGGCCGGTCCGCCCGAATGCGAGCGGCAAACAGTAATCGGGAGCCGGTGCGCTGGTAGTGTTGCGCAGCAGCGCAAATCGGGTAGAAACCCGGACGAACGCCCGCCGGTCTCCTTCTTTTATCGTGATTTCGAATGGCTGCTGGAATTCAGACGCAAACCATCCGCGACCATCCTCTCGCCTCCGCCCGCCCGCCGGCCTGGGCTGCTGCCTGGGGTTCGGATCGACTCGGTCCGTGGTGCTCGCTCAACATCCATGATGTGGTACAGCGGTTCCGCTGGATCCCTCCCGGCCAGTTCCAGATGGGCTCCCCCGATGACGACAAGGAAAGTTTCGACGATGAACAGCCGTCGCACTGGGTGACGATCAGTCATGGGTTCTGGATGTTCGACACGCCGTGTACGCAGGCCCTGTGGGAGGCTGTCACGGCGAAGACGCCCAGTCACTTCACAGGCGCGAAACGCCCCGTCGAGCAGGTGAGCTGGCGAGACATTCAGGAGTTCATGGACCGGCTTAACGACCAGGTTTCGGAGCTTGAACTGCGGCTCTCGACGGAAGCGGAATGGGAATATGCCTGTCGCGCCGGGAATCCGGACACGCGATACGGCGAACTCGACAACGTCGCCTGGCACTCCGGAAACAGCGAAGGTTCCACGCATGACGTGGGAGAGAAGCAGTCGAACGCCTGGGGCCTACACGACATGCTGGGCAATGTGTGGGAGTGGTGCGCGGATCATTCCCGCCGGAAGTACTCAGCAGAGTCGGTCGTCGATCCGCTGCACACGACCGACAACGAGAACGCGAGCCGGGTTGTTCGTGGTGGCGGTTGGTTCTTCGGCGCGCGGTTCGCGCGTGCTGCGTGCCGCAACGGCCTCCTCCCGGGGAACCGGTGGAGCGGCCTCGGCTTCCGCTGCCTCAGTTCCCCCTCAGGTCAGGTCAGGTGAGGCCAGTCCGCGAGGCGGCAGTGAGCGGGAGCGCGTTGAGCGTCGCGGAGCAGCGAGACCGCGAAAGCGAACAGCCGCCTCGCGGCGCGCGTTTTTGGGGCTTCCGACCTGTTCCCGTCAGCAGACCCGCGCGTCCCCGGTCGACAACACCGGAGCAGATTCGACGCGCTTGCGAACTTCGGCCACAAGGGCCAGGACGTGCCTTGGGCCGGCGTGCCCGGAGAGCCGACGTTTGGCGGAACTTTCTTCTGGCAGCGCGTGCCTCCGGAGCAGATTTCGGGGCCTGAGTCTGTCAACGCCGATCGAGGAACTGCATGTGGGGAGAATTCGTCGCCGAGATTCGTCGATTGCGGGACAGTCAGCCAGCACGACGCTTGGGACCTGCACATCAATAACTTGCCGTTTTTGTTTGCCCCTCTCCCTGCCCTCTCCCCGTCGGGGAGAGGGGACATGCGGAAAGTTATTGTCGTGCAGGTCCTTAATTGAAAATGCAGTCCCTGCAAATTCTTAAGGACGCACCGCCACGCGGAGTGGGCGGTTTTCGAGGGCGAACTGAAACGCCTCGTTGACGGCATCGAGTGAGAACGTGCGATCGACCAGATTTCTGACAGGTGACTCTGCCGGCACGGACTCGAGGAATTCAATCGCTGCACGCAGGTCCTGCGGCTGGTAATTGTGGACGCCCTCAATCCTGAGAAGTCGCCGCACGATGGTTTCGGCTGTCAGGTCCATTGCGCGGTCTGGAAACACGGCACCGACAAGGACCAAACGACCTCCGATCCGCAGCACGTCCAGTCCAGTCTCAGCGGCGGTGGTTGAACCCGTCATTTCGAATACGACGTCGACGCCTCGGCCGTGCGTCTGACCAGAAACGGCCTGCCGAAGTTGTTCGGTGTCATTCCCCACACAGACGGGCACGCAACCGGCCAGAGACTCTGCCCGCTGAAGCCGCGCATCGTCGACATCGGCGAGAAACACAGTCGTCGCCTGCTGCTGCAAGGCCATTGCGGCGGTTGTCAGCCCGAGCGAACCAGCGCCCATGATCGCTATCGAAGACTGATTGACTGGTCCGGCCGTGCGCAACGCGGCCGCGGCGGTTGCTGTACAACAATTGGCCGGACACGCCGCCGTGTCTTCCAGCGAGTCCGGAATTCTGCAGACAGCCGTGCCGGCCATGATCCGACAATGTTTCGC
Source organism: Planctomycetota bacterium (assembly GCA_963579025.1). Taxonomy (GTDB): domain Bacteria; phylum Planctomycetota; class Planctomycetia; order Planctomycetales; family Planctomycetaceae; genus CAUZFZ01. Next base: position 10,953 of record CAUZFZ010000241.1, read on the forward strand.
CAGTCCACCGACTGGTCCCTGCGTCGCGAGTGCCTCATGACCGTACTTGGCGAGCTGCTCACACTTCTGCGGGATCGAGTTGGAGCAGTAGAAGCAGTCTCCACAACTGGCCGCGATTGACCAGGTCACACGATCGCCCGGATGCAGGTCCCGCCCGGACATGTCTTTGATGGAGCCTTTTAGCTCAAGTACCCGCCCGATGATCTCGTGTCCCAGGATTGTCGGGCACTCGCAACTTCTGCGTCCGCTGAACGTGTGCAGGTCGCTGCCGCAGATCGTGCATAAAGTGACCTCGACAATCAGCTCGCCAGGTTCCGGTGGCGGTATCGCAACTTCGGTCAGCTCGATGGGCTTTCCTGGTCCGTGAAACACAGCGGCGGTCGTCGAGCGAATCATGCCAGCGCCATCCTGTTACAACGCTAGTGCTTTGTCATGGTGGAAACTTAGGGTTGGGTGGCTGGGGTCGAGCGAAGCGAGCCCCCAGCGTTGTCGGACTGGGGGCTCACTTCGTTCGACCC
>CAUZFZ010000242.1:0-11393 GCA_963579025.1 Planctomycetota bacterium
GGGGGGGGGCGCGCGCCCCCCCCACCCCAGCCACCCGAAACTCCAAGCTCGGAACTACTGAAATTCGCTACGACAGGTAAAAACTTATCTACCGCTCGCCCAATGACGAAAGCATTTGGCGGATGACGTTGCCGAACCAGAGCCTCGTTCCCGGGCTCTGCCCTGGAACGCACCGCTTTCGAGGCTCCGCCTCGCAGGGACGGGCGTGAGGCGGAGCCTCACAGTCAGTGCGTTCCAGGGCAGAGCCCGGGAACGAGAATCCTTAACGGCGTTGCCCTGTGGGTGGCTCGGCTCCCGTCGCGTGTTCGCGTCGGAAACGCACGCTCGGGCCGATTGAAGATCGGCGGCTCTACTGTAACGGCACTATTCGACAGACGCGTCGTCAATGTCGCCTTCGGTGTAGCGGTACTTCCGCAACAGCACTTCGCGGCCATCGTCGCTGAATTCGACCGAATCCATGAAGGTCTGCATCAGTCGTATGCCGCGACCTCGCGGAGCGTCACTGTCGAATTCGTCGCCTTCGAACGCGGCCGAGTCGAAGCCCGGTCCCTGGTCCCGGATGGCGAATGCGGCCTGTTCGTGTGAGATGCAGACGCTCACGGTGACGCAGCGGTTGCAGTACGGCGGCGTCCACAATCGCTCGGCGACGAGTTCATCCCGGGGGCGGCCCTCTTCCAGCGTTGACCCCAGCTCCAGGTTGCCATGATAGATCGCATTCCTGACGGCTTCTTCGACGGCAACTCCGACACGCAGCCGCTCGGATTCGTCATGTAGTGGCAGGCTGCGGAGCATCTCCTGAATCGTCCGGACCAGCGGCGGAATGAGGGCCACGTCGTTCCGGAGTTCAAAGTTCAGCTCGCCGCTGGACAGGTTATGCATCAGTCGTGAATGGGTCCGTTCCTGCTGGGCTGCCGAGACGATCCGCTGGACTGTCAGCACCAGGTCCTCATTGAGACGCTTCTTGGGAACATAGCTCGCCGCCCCGACTTTGAGTGCCTGCGCCGCGATGTCTTCGCTGCCTTTCGCGGTCATCAGGATGACCGGCAACTCGGGCCAGTCTTCGCGGATACGTTCGACCAGTTGCAGACCGTTGATGCCCGACATCTGCAGGTCGGCGAGAACGATGTCGGGTTCGAGCGACTCAAGCTGGTGCAATGCCGCTTCGCCGCTGTCAGCTTCGACGATCGAGCAGTCCAGCGACCGCTGAAGAACACCGATTATCAGTCGGCGATCCACGAGAGAGTCATCAACCACAAGGACTGTTGTCATGTCAGTTTTCCGTCCGCCGGGCGCAAATTTCGCATTTCACTGTGTTGGTGGCGTCCCACCGCGACGCGTCGAGTAGCCACCAGTCGAGTGTATTCGGCGTCGATCGTGCGAGGCAGTGTATCGCCGCCACAATGCGCCGAAATGCCAGAGCCTGCCATCGATGGGAAACTGCAAATTTCGAAATGCAAATTGCCAGTTTGCATTTCGCAATTCCCGCTACGGCAGATACGTCCGACCCGGAGTCAGGTGGCCGAGATGCGATGCGTTGTCGAATCAGTCTGATCTGCCAGAATTGACGTCGTGGACGATTATCAGAAATATCTCGACCCTGAAGTCCTGGCTCGGATCAGCGGACTTGACCTGAAGGCCCGGCTGATTGTTGAGGGCTTTGTGTCCGGGCTGCATCGCAGCCCCTATCACGGCTTCTCAGTCGAATTCGCCGAGCATCGCGAATACGTACCCGGCGACGACCTGCGACACGTCGACTGGAAGGTCTACGGCAAGAGCGACCGCTATTACCTCAAGCAGTTCGAAGAAGAGACCAACTTTGCCTGCTGGTTCCTGATCGATTCGAGCGACTCGATGAGTTACCAGTCATCAGACGCCGCAATGTCGAAGCTGGATTATGCAAAACACATTGCGGCGGCGCTGGCCTATCTGGTCATTCAGCAACAGGACGCCGCGGGACTGGTCACTTTCAGCAACGGAGTCGACGACTTCATTCGCCCCTCAAGTCAGCCGTCGCATCTGCGGCAGTTACTGCACACCGCCGGGCAGCTCACCCCCGGAGGAGAGACATCTCTTGGTCCGGTGCTGCACGATCTGGCCGAACGCGTGCGACGTCGCGGACTGGTAATTGTGTTGAGCGACCTGTTCGACGACCCCGAATCACTGCTGCTGGGCCTCAAACATTTCCGTCACCGCCGACATGACGTCAGCCTGCTGCACATCGTCGACCCGGCCGAGCAGGATTTCCCGTTCGAAGAGTCCACGCTGTTCAAGGACCTCGAACACCCGATCGAGTCGATGACGGAACCGCGTTCACTCCGCAAAGCCTATCAGCGCGAGTTCGAAGCGTTCCTTGCCGAAATGCGGCGTCGCTCACGAGACCTCGGCATGCAATACACATTCGTACGAACAGACATGCGGCTGGACGTAGCCTTGTCGAGCTTCCTGCAGACGCGAGCCCGCGTCGTCGGCCACGCGTGATTCGACAGCGCCACTTCTGGAGTGCGACGATGCATCGTCGCTTTCACATTCTCATATTCTTCCCTGATCGTTCCCAGTCGGGAGAGACTCATGCCCGCGCGAATGACTCTGCTGCTTGTCTGTTGCCTCACCGTTCCCGTGTTGTCCGCCGAGGAGGAGTTGCCGACCTCGCCGCCGCCGATGGTGGGAATCGCAACGTTCGGCCCGCAGGTATTGCAGTTGCGACTGCTGGAAACCCGGACGGTTACGGAAAGGCGGACGCGTAAGGTGCCTGTTCTGGCCAAGGTCGATGGCAAGACGGTCACACAGTATCGCGACGAGGCGTACGTGGTCGCGCGGCCGGTGGCCGTCGCTGTCACTCGCGTCTACAAGGCCGGATTCTTTCGCGTCTACGATGCTGCGGGAAAACTCATTCCGGAATCCGAGATCGAGAAGCAGCGGAAGCAGACTGTGCTACTGTCTGCCGATGGCAAGCCGGTCCCTGAATTCTACCGCAAGCTCTACCGGCCCGAGACGCTGATCGTCGTCGCACCGCGCCCGACACTTCCGCCTGGCCGCTCCGCCGGGATACCCCAATCAGCGCCCCCACGTCGTCCTGTGATTTTCGACGAGCCCGGACCGGCCCCGAAAAACACAAAGCCTCAGTCCAAATGACACACGCTGCTCCACCATTGCGATTTCTTGTCCACGGCATGCACTGTGCCGGATGCGTGAGCCGTGTGGAACAGGCTCTGGACGCGGTTGATGGCACGGTCAGTTCAGCAGTCAACCTGGCGACTCATGAAGCCCGCATCCGTATCGCGGATCAAAACTCCGTCGATGTCATTCAGGAACGATGCCGCCAGGCAATCGAGTCGCTTGGCTACCAGTTCGAAGCGACGGCTGATCATGAGCACTCCTCAGGCGAGAGCGAACAGACTTCGGCGAGTGAATGGCGTTCGTTTCTGATTCTGATTCCGCCGGCTTTGGTCGTGCTGGTGTTGAGCATGTCCGGAGCAGCCTTCCCAGGAGTCGACTGGCTGCTTCTGGTGCTGTCGGCACCGGTGGTTATCTGGGGTGGTCGCGGCTTCTTTGTCGGCGCATGGCAGGCCACGCGTCACGGCACTGCCGACATGAACACGCTGATCGCCATTGGAACGGGCATCGCATTCGGCGTCAGCACGGCCGGAGTTCTATTGCCGGCATCAGTGTGGGCCTCGTCACCGCCGGTGTATTTCGAATCGGCGGTCATGATTACTGTCTTTGTTCTGTTCGGCCGCCTGCTGGAAGAGCGTGCCCGGCGGCGAACATCGAGTGCCATCGACCACCTGCTCGATCTGCAGCCCACCACGGCGCACGTCCAGCGGGCGGAAATTGTTGTGGAACTCCCGATTGATGCGTTGCAGGTTGGTGACGTCATTATGGTTCGGCCGGGTGAGCGGATTCCGGTCGATGGAGTCATCGTGACCGGGCAGTCGACAATCGACGAATCGTCCATGACCGGCGAGTCGATCCCCGTCCTGCGACAGACTGGTGATGCTGTGATCGGGGCCACAACGAACCAGTCAGGCAGTTTTTCATTTCGCGCGGAACGAGTGGGTGATGCAACACTGTTGCGCCAGATCGTTGACCTTGTGCGCGACGCACAGACATCCAAAGCGCCTATCGCCCGCATGGCCGACACAGTCAGTGCCTGGTTCGTGCCTGTCATTCTGCTGATCAGCGTCACGACCTTTGTCGCGTGGGCTCTGCTGGGCACGTTCGAACAGGCCTTCCTGGCGGCTGTCGCCGTGCTGGTGATTGCCTGCCCGTGTGCGCTCGGCCTGGCCACACCGACGGCGATCATGGTCGCTGTGGGTCGCGGAGCCGAAAAGTCGATCCTGATTCGATCCGGTGAGGCACTTGAAGCTCTGGCCCGCACGGACACGATCGCGTTCGACAAAACCGGCACGCTGACACGTGGTCAGCCGGCCGTCACCGGAATCGTCTGCGCGGAAGAATTCCCAGAGAACGAATTGATCCGACTTGCCGCTGCGGTTGAGAGCCGGTCGGAACATCCGCTGGCCGACACGATCGTGGATGCTGCTCGCAATCGCGCCCTCGATATTCCTGAAGTCACAAACTTCGAATCGGTCGCAGGACTGGGAGCCACGGGCACGGTCGAGGAGCGGAACGTGTGTGTGGGAAGTGCCACGTTTCTGCGGCGTCGCGGGATTGCAGTCGATGAGTTTGCGGCGAACGCGACAGTCGGCCAGACGCTCGTCTTTGTGGCGGTGAACTCGCAGGTACGGGGACGGTTCGAACTGGCCGATGAACTGCGCGCCGAAGCTCAAAACGCGATCTCCGAACTTAAGTCACTGAACCTGATTTGCGTCATGATTTCGGGCGATGCCGAGCCGGTCGCGCGGTCGATCGCACAGGCAGCGGGAATCAACGACGTCCATGCGGAGGTTCTGCCACACGAAAAAGCAGCGGTCATCCGCCAGTTGCAATCCGGCAGTCACGTGGTCGCGATGGCAGGCGACGGCATCAACGATTCGCCTGCACTCGCTCAGTCCGACGTGGGAATCGCCCTGGGCACCGGCACCGACATCGCGATGGAGGCGGCCGATGTAACACTCGCCCGCGGTGACCTGCGGCTGGTTGTTGAAGCCGTCCGCTTGGCGCGGAGAACACTCCGCACGATCCGACAGAATCTGTTCTTTGCGCTGGTGTTCAATTCTGTCGGCATTCCCCTGGCGGCGGGCGTTCTGTATCCGTTCACGGGTTTCCTGCTACCCCCCATGTTCGCTGCGGCCGCCATGGCCGTCAGCAGCGTGTCGGTTGTGACAAACAGTCTCAGACTGAAGCATTTCTGAGCCAGTCCGACGTACCGCCATCCGTTGACGCTCGGTTAGGATGAGCGAAGACGGCCCATTTCAGCTCACTTCATCGGCAGTACGCGTGTCCGAATCCCCAACACCTTCAGGCAATGACGGCCAGCCGGCTCCCAGCCCATCTCCACCGCTTAGCAGTAGCGGCACGACACACAAGGTGCGTCGCGCGATCGGACCCAGGCTCCGCAAACTCCTTTACGTTGTTTTCGCACTGCTGGCACTGCTGGGAGCGAACTCCGGGTATCTGGCCAGTATCACGGCACTGGAATGGCTGACCGGCGCCACGTATCAGAACTACTTCTATTTTCTGATGTTCCTCGGTCATCTTGTACTCGGGCTGATCCTGCTGGCACCATTTCTCGTGTTCGGCGTGATCCACATGCGGAACTCCTTTGGCCGGCGCAACCGGCGAGCCATCCGCGTCGGCTATGCGCTGTTCACTGCTGCATGCGGCGTGCTGCTCACCGGGCTGCTCCTGGTTCGGGTTGAAGGTGTCATCGACCTGCGACACCCGTCGGCTCGCAGCATTGTGTACTGGCTGCATGTTGGCTTGCCGCTGGCCGGAGCCTGGCTGTACTGGCTGCACAGACTGGTCGGTCCGAAGATCAAATGGAAAGTGGGTCTCACCTACGCAATCGTCGTCCTCGTCGCGATCGCTGCCATGGCCGGGCTGCATTCATCCGATCCGCGCAACTGGAACGTGGCCGGACCTGAAGATGGCGACAATTACTTCAAACCGTCACTGGCGCGCACGGCCTCCGGCAACTTCATTCCTTCAAAATCGCTGATGAATGATCAGTACTGCCTGAAGTGTCATCCCGACATTCACAAGGACTGGAAGCAGAGCGCGCACCACAACAGTTCCTTCAGCAATCCCGCGTATCTCGTCTCGATTCGCGAAACTCGCGATGTGACTTTGAAGCGCGACGGAAACGTGCAGGCTTCACGCTGGTGCGCCGGCTGCCACGATCCCGCACCATTCTTCAGTGGCGCGTTTGATCAACCAGACTTCGATGTCGTCAATGATCCGACTGCCGATGCTGGAATCACCTGCACCGTTTGTCATGCGATTACCAACGTCAACAGCACTCGAGGCAACGCCGACTACACCATCGAAGAGCCACTGCATTACCCGTTCGCGTTCAGCGACAGCTCGATGTTGCAGTGGGTCAACGAACAGCTCATCAAAGCCAAACCGGGGTTCCACAAGAAGACATTCCTGAAACCATTTCACAAAACGGCCGAGTTCTGTTCGACGTGCCACAAGGTCAGCCTGCCCTTCGAACTGAATCACTACAAAGAATTCCTGCGTGGCCAGAACCACTACGACCCTTACCTTCTGAGCGGCGTGTCCGGACACGGTGCCCGCAGTTTCTATTATCCACCGGTCGCACAGGAAAACTGCAATGGCTGCCATATGCCAGCGCTGGCTTCGTCCGACTTCGGCGCACGAGTCCTGGATGAGTCCGGGGAACTCAAGATCCACGACCACTTGTTTCCGGGAGCCAATACGGCCGTGCCCTGGTGGAACGGCGACGAGGAAGCAATTCGCCGACAACAGGAGTTCCTTGCGGGAACGATGCGTGTCGACATCTTTGGTATCCGCGAAAACGCTGAGGTGATTGATGGCGAACTGACCGCACCGCTGCGACCGACAGTACCGACGCTCGCTCCCGGCGGGTCATATCTGCTGGAAACGGTCATCAGGACTGTGAAACTCGGGCACCTGTTCACTCAGGGAACTGTCGACTCGAACGAAGTCTGGCTGGAGGTCAAGGCTGTCAGCGGTGGTCGAGTGTTGGGACACAGCGGTGACATCGACCAACGCGGCGACGTTGATCCTGCAGCGCATCGAGTCAATGTCTTTCTGCTGGATCGGGACGGAAATCGTATCAACCGCCGCAATCCTCAGGACATTTTTACTCCGCTCTACAATCACCAGATTCCACCCGGTGCCGGACAGACTGTCCACTACGGGCTCGTACTTCCGGAAGAACTCGACGCCCCGGTCACAGTTGAAGTGAAGCTGCACTACCGCAAATTCGATCGTGAGTTCGTCGAAGAATTCGTGATCGGAAAATCTCAACCCGGTGACAGGCCCATTCGTGGCTATGAGCCTGGAAAACCATATGGAAATCCGTTGCCCATCACGACACTGGCTGTCGATCGTGTGACGTTTCCAGTGGAAGGTGTGGATGTCACGGTGACCAACAGCCCGCGAGACGACATTCCGGAATGGCAACGTTGGAACGATTACGGGATCGGATCATTCCTGAAGGGTAAATCAGAACTGGCTTCGGCTCAGCACGCATTCCGGCAGGTTGAACGCCTGGGTCGCTACGACGGGCCGCTGAATCTGGCGCGTGCATTGAATGCGGAAGGGGACGTCGATGCTGCCGTCGAAGCGACAGCGCGGGCGGCGGAATTCGACGATCCGCCGGCGCCACCTTGGACACTGTCATGGTTGAGTGGTGTTCTGAACCGTCAACAGAATCGCCTGAAGGAAGCGGAAGAGAATCTGCGTGCGACTCTGGATATGCGGACGGCCGAGACTGTGCGCCGTAAGTTCGATTTCAGTCTGGACTACATGGTTCGAAACCAACTGGCATCCGTGCTCTTCGATCGTTCCGTACAGATTCGCATTCCCTCGGAAGTCCCCGAAGAAGCAGACGCCCGCAAACGATATGAAGAGCGACGAAAGCTGCGTGATGGCTTTCTACGTGCGGCTGTTCATGAGCTGCACAAGACTTTGAAAGTCGACAGCGAAAATCTGACTGCCCATTATCTGTTGCTGCAGATCTACCAGTTGCTGGGTGAACTCGAACTCTCGAAGAAGCATGCGCGCCTGCATGAGCGATACCGCCCCGATGACAGCGCTCAGGGTGAGGCGACCCGACTGGCGCGCCTGAAGTACCCGGATGCCGCGCGCGCCGCAGAGAAAGTCGCCATCTATGAGCTGCACCCGCCGAGGGGGGCGTCAGCGCCGGAATGACGACGAACTGCGTGGACAACAGCGGTGCCGTCCCGTGTCCGCTAGACTCCCTCGCACACTCTGACATCGATCCGTGTGCGAGGAGCAAACGCAATGATTACCGGTCGCCATTCTTCGTTCGTGGCTGCACTTGCGGTCCTGCTTTTCGCAGCGTGTTTGTATCCGGCCGCGGCAGCGGACGTCGCCAGCGACTGGCCGATGTGGCGTGCTGATGCCGGCCGAACTGGCGTGTCTTCTGATGAACTCTCCGACGACCTGTCGTTGCGATGGGTGCGACATCTGCCGCCTTTAAAGCCTGCGTATCGCAGTGAGCGACTGCAATTCGACGCTGGCTACGAACCGATCGCGTCTGGTGGGCTCGTCATCATCGGGTCGTCGCGTAACGACAGTGTCACCGCATTCGATGCACTCACAGGCGAACAACGCTGGCGGATTTTCACGGGTGGCCCCGTGCGGTTCGCTCCCGTGGTGTGGCGGGATCGAGTGTTCTTCGGATCTGACGATGGTTACCTGTACTGCGTAAGTCGTGATTCCGGCGATCTGATCCGTAAGTTCCGCGCTGTGCCGAGCCAGAGGAAACTGCTCGGCAACCAGCGAATGATCTCTGTGTGGCCCGTTCGAGGCGGACCGGTCGTGGCTGATGACCGGGTCTACTTCGCGGCGGGTGTGTGGCCGATGGAAGGCGTATTTGTTTATTGCCTCGACGCGGCCTCTGGAGACGTTGTCTGGTTGAACGACCGACTTGGATATCGCTACGGGCAACATCCACACGGGACGGAAGCAATCGGTGGACTCGCCCCGCAAGGATACCTGGTCGTCAACGGAGACGAGCTGGTGGTCCCCTGCTCGACCGCCTATCCCGCGAGGCTTGATCGACAGACGGGTGAGATGATCGAGTTCAAGCTCCCGTCGCAGGGACGATTTCCTGGCGGCTGGTTTGCAGTACTCGACCCAAAGACCTCGCGTGACATTCGAAGAGGTCGCCTGACGTTCGACGACGTCGTCAACAGTGAGAAGCACGAGGGCGGAATGCACAAAGGAGACGGTGACTCAGGAATCAGACGCGCAATTCGAACTGCGAATCGCGAACTGAAATTTGACGACAAATACCCCGGGGTTGAGGGTTCAGTGTATTCAATGCTGGTCGCTGATGGTCGCCTGCTTGTTGGAACGCGCGAAGGAGTGCTGTACTGCTTTGACAACTCAAGCAAAGTCGATGACGCACCACATGTTCATGGCCAGAAGAACGAAGCTGCTACAGACGACGACCTGTCAGAAAACCACCGAGGTTACGCCCTGGTTATCGGACTGAAGGATGGTCAACTGGTTCGGTCTCTTGTGGAGAATCAGCGGCGACGTGTTGTCGCGGTTGAATCGGACGGCGAACTGGTCGAGCAATTGCGGGCCGAATTCGACGCTGACGGTATCTACGGCACAGACGTGTCGATTCTGCAGGCAGACCTCAACAGCAGCGGATTGCCTCAATTCTTCGCGACCATCATCACCACCGAAGACACAGATCGATTCGTCGCGGCTTTTTCGTCTGTTGATAACAAAGATGAACCTGAGAGCGGACTCTCACAACTGATCGAGTCGCTAAGACCGTTTGGTGGCGAAGCGAGGATGACGCTGACTGGTCAGCAATGGCAACGGATGGAACCGCAACTCGAACATGCCGGTGACACCGGTCTCCAGGTAAGTGTCGAAGATGGTGCGACGGTCGTTCGTCGTACGGGAGCGCTGCCGGGTTCGTCGAATTACCGTGGTGGCTGGAAAGAGAGCCGCGACCAACGGGTCCGTTTTCCGCTCGGAGTTCTGTGGTTCGACGACACGCTCGGCCATTTCAAACGGTCACCACAACCCGAGTTTGTCGATGGCGTGATGGTGTCCTATTCAAAGAACTGGCATGTTCCGATGATCAAGGGCCTCGGCGGCCGGGACTATCCGCTCAACGAAGCGGAGTTGTCGGATGTTTACACTGGCCGCGTTTTCGGTCCGGACGAAGAGACTGCCGTCAGGGCATCACAAAAACCTCTGGATCCTGAGCAGCGGGAACAGTCGCAATACCGACCTCCGTATCAGAAGAACGACTGGAGTCCGGAGCAGCCGCGGCCGGGCCGTCGAGTGAATCCGCTCACGGGCAAGGAAGAAGTGCGAGCCTTTCCCAAGACGTACGGCTGCGACGGCGGCGTCGACTATGGCGACTTCTATACAATGCGGAGCGGAACGGCGGCGTTCTACGACAAAACACTGGAGAGCGGCACGGTCTTCATCAGTGGCCCACGCAGCGGCTGCACCAACAGCGTCATTCCGGCGAACGGCCTACTGAACGTGCCGTATTACTATGAAGGCTGCACGTGCAGTTACCCGCTGCCGGTCGGTCTGTCACTCGTGACGATGCCCGAACGTCACGAGCAATGGGCATCGTGGGGCGACAGTAAGGCGGAGGCGATTCAGCGAATCGGAATCAATTTCGGAGCACCCGGCGACCGCACGACTCGCGACGGGACACTCTGGCTGGATTACCCGTCGATTGGCGGCCCATCACCGAAACTTGACTCGGTCGCGACTCCCGAGTCGGCGACGTATCTCTACCGCCACAGCCTCTTCGTAAAGGGCGGTCATGGATGGCCGTGGATTCTTGCCTCGTCCGCTGAAGGCCTCGATGAATTCACATTGAAGAATGTGAAACCCGGTCTCTACACCGTGCGACTGTTCTTTGCCGAGACAGGAAACTCCCAGCCGGGTGAACGCGTCCAGTCCGTGGCTGTGCAGGGTCGGGATGCCGTGCGAGACATGGACATTGCAGCAGAGGCTGGTGGAAAACTCCGCGGCCTGGTGCGTGAGTTCATGGACGTCGAAATCGACAATGTGTTTCGCCTGAGTCTGACCGCCCGCCAGGGACGCACACTCATCAGCGGCATCGAACTGATTGCGAACGGTCTGCAGCGCGCAGATGTTCCTGTCAGTAAGGCGTGGGGCAGATGAGAGTTTCCCGCCCCTGAGTTTATCTCAGGGGTTCTCGCGTTGCTGCACTACGCAATCGGTAGTGCAAAGACGCGAGAACC
>CAUZFZ010000243.1:0-11134 GCA_963579025.1 Planctomycetota bacterium
GAACCATGAAGGCCAGCCACTCCCCTGTTTGACTTCTCACCGGCGCGCATCACAAAAACAAGCGCAGCCATGCCTGCGAGGTTCGCTGCTGCGCTGATCTCTGCAAACTCCCCGGCAGTGCCATTCCCAACTGACACCTGTCTGATTGTGAGCAATGAAACCCTGGCAACGTTTGACAATGTCGACAACCTGACTTTCAGCGATTCAGATGGCGCAGTAGCCATCGGTGACATCAACTCTTCCACACAGAGTATAAGTGTTGTAGCCAACGTTATTACCAACGATGCAGCAGACTGGACGCTGCCCGACAACGCGACAGTCAATTACTGCAGCGGCCCCGATGAATGCACCGTGGAAGTGGGAGGCCTGCCTGGAGTGTCCGGCTTTTACAGAGTCTTTACCGCGTTCGGCGAGCACAGAGTCGGTGATCAACAGTCGGGTAGTCCTGCGGCGATTCAGTTTGATATTGGGGGCACGACGGCAGGGGCCAGAGTCAACGGGCATGACCAGATCCGTGTTCCGGGAGAATTCGTAATTGTTGGTGACGTCATCGCCGAATTCCGGCCCGTGAACGGTTACGTACCCCGAGGCGGTGAGAGGTTTGTGATCGTCACCACCGAGGACGCGGATAATGGTGGTGTAGGGCAAGTAGACGGAACATTCGTTGGACTGCCGGAAGGCGCTACAATCAACAATTTCCTCGGTTCTGGCATTCCCGCGACGATCACTTATCAAGGCGGCGACGGCGGCGAGATCGAGATCATAATTCCGCTTCTGGATTTCGGAGACGCGCTGACCGTCGGTCAGACATTGCTCGCAGACAACGGGCCGCGGCACCCAACCGCCGGGCCAACGCTAGGTGCTTTGCGCGACACCGAATTCGACGGTGTACCCTCGCAGTTTGCCAATGGTGACGACGCCGACACTTCCGACGATGAGGACGGGTTGCTTGTCATTTCCGAGGGTGGAGGTGATCCGATTCCCGCCACATTTGGCAATTCGCCAACTCTGGTCGCCGGGACGACGGAAACACTGATTATCGATGCTCCTGCGGGAGGGCTCCTGGATGGATGGATCGACTACAACGGTGACGGAGTTTTCAGTCAGTCGGAACACATCAACCAGGCGGCAGCGGGTCAGTCCATCACGCTGATGGCCGGCAGTAACGACATTCAGATTTCGGTGCCGCCGGACATTACGCGAGGCGTAGCCGGCCTGAGACTTCGAATCAGTACCACGGGTGGTCTGTCGCCGGTCGGCGGAGCACTGGATGGCGAGGTTGAGGACCATCTTGTCGATCTTCAACTGCAGGAACTCGATGTATTTCTGGCTGCGGATGCTAACACGATCACGCGTGATGGTGACGATCTTGTCGTGAGTGAAGACGACGGCGATGAGTTGCTCCGCGTGCCGTTCGCTGCCGTCGGCACACTCACGGTCCTCTCCCAATCCTCGAGTCAGACGGTGGTCGACCTGTCGAACGGTCAGGCAATTCCGGTCGATGGACTGACATTTCAAGGGGATGGCGGAGATGTGCGATTCACCGGAGCGATCGTGGACACTGTTTCGTACGTCCCCGAATTAGGCCGCCTATCGATTGACGGTCGAGAGGTCTCGTACCCGACTGGGGGAGGAACTGCGACTGATCCATTCCTGGGTTTCAACATCGTTGATGAATTGCAGGCGCGCGTTCGGGAAGCAAGTCTCGGACCGGAATCAGATGCCCGCATCAATGAAGATGGGCAGGAATTCTCACAACTGGAGATTCTTGACGGCCCCGAATCTGTACAGAACGACACCGTCTTGAGGCCGATCAGTTTCCGCTCGCCAACAGACAAGCTGACGATACTCGGTGAGGTTGGCGTTCAACGGGTGCAGATTGATAGCGTCGCTGGCGACTTTGTTGCGGACATCGAAGTGTTTGGACTGGAAGGCGGTGACGAACTCACGGTGAAACTCCCACTTCCAGATTTCGACGGGACAATCACTTTCGACGGCGGTACTGGGGGAGAAGAGAACTCGCCGAACGGCGATCAGTTGATTCTCCTCCCAAGTCCAGCCGGTCCACCCAACCGGGTCGACTACAACTTTTTGAATCTGACCGACGGGAGCATCACTACCGACAACCGTACACTCAACTTTCTGGGCCTTGAGCCAATCATCGACAGTCTCGCAGCAGCGCAGCGAACCTTTACGTTCGCCGGAACGGACGACGACATCACGCTGTCCGACGACGACACGGGCGATAACGGCATGTCCCGGCTCAGTAGTGTTTCGTCCAGCGAGACTGTCATTTTTTCTAATCCAACGAATTCACTGACAATCAACGCCGGTAACGGAGCAGACAGGGTGACGCTGGCTGGGTTCGATGAAACCCTTGGCGCCGCAGTGAGCTTGACAGTCAATGGTGAGGGTGGGGGCGACACACTTGTCGGCAGTACACGCAATGACGCTCTGAATGGCGGAGACGGTGATGACTTTCTCGAAGGCGGCGACGGGAATGATCAGCTCTCCGGCGGCAGGGGAACGAATCGGATTCAGGGGGACGGCGGCTCGGATACGATCGTCAACCCATCCTCAGACGACACAGTCATCATAGGGACGTCTGTCAGCATCGATCTGCGAGTTGTTTCGGCAGCAACGTCGACGGACGCCAATGGTCAGGTCAGCACTCTGCCGGACGACGTTGACTTCCTCGATGAATGGGACGACTTCTTCATTGAGGTCTGGGGCAGCACTCCGGCCGATGAGACGTCGGCCTTTGTGAATTTCGATCTCGACCTGCGCTTCGATAACGACGTTTTCAGTGCGGTCAGTGCCACGGCGGGGCCGGCGTTCACCGAATCGCCCATGAGCAACATCGACAACGCGGACGGACTGGTTGAACTGAATGCCGGCACGGTCACTGTCGATGCCGGACGCGACCAGTTTCTGTTGCTGGGCCGCGTGGCATTCAATCCCACTTCGGCACAGGACGTCGCGAATGATCAGGCCGGGCGTTACATCCTGCCGACGCTCGACACGCGTTTCCTGACCTCATCGGTGAACACGACCACGACGGCCGGCACGGACGATACCAGGCTGTTTGCCCAGGTCCCTGAAGTCTGGCCAGTCATGTATGACCTGGACGACAACGGCTCGATCGGCTTCGGTGACGTGGCTCGATTCGTCGAGGTGTTCGGTGCCAGTACAGCAACGAATAACAACGCATACAGTCGTGATTTCGATCGCAGCGGCATTGTCAGTTTCGCCGATGTAGCACTGTTCGCTCAGAACTTCGGCAGTTCTCGGGATCAGACGGCTCCGCAGTCATATCCCGGCAACTTCCCCGCTGCCTGGCGACCGGTCGATGCCCTGCTGCTGGCCCCCGCGTCGCTGCTGGCAGCGCCGCGTGAAACTGTCGATTCCGTCCCGCTGAATGCACAGACGCTTCGCTCCGTTACCGACCAGGCGATTGATCTGTTCGCCATAGCCGGTCTGAATGAGTCCGGTGTCGCGTTACTGCAGGCGGTAGAGGTGACCACGTCCGACCTGCCATCGGGAATCGTGGGGCTCGCGGACGGTGATCGGATACTCATTGACATCGACGCAGCAGGCGTCGGCTGGCTCGTCGATCCGGAATTCCGGAATCGACTGGAATCCAGCCACGCCAGTTCCCAGAGTCAATCGATCGCTTCGCGACGTATCGATCTGTTGACGGTTATCGCCCACGAGTTTGGTCACATCCTTGGCCTGCAACATCGGGAAGGCGGTGGCCTGATGGATGACTCGATCACACCAGGCGAGCGACGACTTCCGAGTGCCGAAGACTTTGATCAACTGGATGGCCAGTTCGCGGAACTCACTTCGCTGACTGCATTGCTGGACGATCATTGATCGAACGATTGAAAGTTACTGAATAACCCAGGTCGATTGCCCGTCGCCTGTTCTCCATCTGGACGTTGAATCTGGATCGCCCGAACTCTGACGCCGTCGAAGAATTGAATTGATTTCTCGTGGTGGACCAGTTCCCGGTAAGCTGTTGCCGTTCTCAGAACGGAGGAACAGTGCCGTGATTTCCAGAAGAACGTTCACTCGCCTGCTTGCGGGAACTGCCGCCGCGAGCAATCTTGGCTTTCTCGGAACAGGATCGACGTTCGCCTTTGACACAACGAGTGCTCCGTCGATTCCGGCGCCGCGTGATGGCGAAGATGTTGTCGAGTTTGTGACGCGTGTCCGCGGCCGATTCGATGCGAAGCTGTACGCGCAAATCCTTGGAGCGGCCAACGAGTTCAAGGAAGGAGACGCAACGGTCGCGGTCGCGGCGGCGGATGAAGCATCGCGCCGTAATGCTCGATTGCTGCTGTCGAACACGCGGATCAGCAGCATCGACGACCATCCGCTTATCCGGGATGAACTTTCCGCATTGCTCACGGGAAGCGTTGACTCAGTTAGACAAGAGTCGCTGCACGATCAAACCTTTGGGGAACTTAAACAGGTCCTGCTGACACAGAACGAAATGGCAATCAAGTCTGTCATGCCGGGACTGTCCAGCGAGGTCATCGGCTGCGTCGTCAAGCTGATGAGCAATCACGAACTCACCACCGTCGGCCAGAAGATCTTCAATCCGCTGCCCGGCAGTAAGATCGGGACGAAGGGATACCTCGGCGCCCGAATCCAACCGAACTCGCCTACCGACAACGTTGACGACATCCGCTGGCAGGTGTTCGATGGCTGGTCATACGCAGTGGGCGACGCGCTGCTGGGAACGAATCCGGTTTCCAGTGACCCGGCGTCAGTGGCGGCCATCGAAACGACGTTGAAGGACCTTCTCACGACGTTTGGCATTGATGGCATCATGCCGCATTGCGTGCTGTCTCATATCGATGTGCAGGCGGAAGTTGAAGAACGCTTTCCCGGCAGTACGGCCCTGTGGTTTCAGAGCATCGCGGGGACTGACTCGGCGAACGCGACGTTCGACATCAGCATCGAAAAAATGCAGGCGTACGCAGCTCAACGAACCGGTCAGTATGGACTGTACTTCGAGACTGGCCAGGGAGCGGATTTCACCAACGGGCACAGTCACGGTTTCGACATGGTGCTGCACGAGTCTCGCAAGTACGGCTTCGCCCGGGCGCTCACACGAACCGTCGCCGACTCGCAGCGACTGGCGGGACACAAGTCGGCTCCGTGGGTACATCTGAACGACGTCGCCGGCTTCATTGGTCCCGAGGTCTTCCGGACGCGCGAGCAGCTTGTTCGCTGTTGTCTCGAAGACATCGTCATGGGCAAGCTGCACGGGCTGTGTCTGGGGCTTGATGTGTGCTCGACGTTGCACATGGACGTCTCACTGGATGACCTGGACTGGTGCCTGGATCAGATCCTGCCGGCGAATCCCGCGTACCTGATGGCGCTGCCCACGAAGATCGACCCGATGCTGGGGTATCTGACCACCGGGTATCAGGATCACGTCCGTTTGCGCGAGAAGTTCGGGTACCGCGTCAACGACAGTATGTGGAGCTTCTTCAAGCGACTCGGCGTGATCGACAATCAGGGTGATCCAACAGAGCACTTTGGCGACCCGCTGTGGGTCTTCCTGCAGTACGAACGCCAGAGGGGCAATCAACGGCCCGAGCGGGAGATTCTCGCACAGGGCCGCCAGCAGATGCAGGCCGTGCGCCAGCGAGGGCTGTTCATTGCCGAAGGACATGGCGCTCAGACGTGGGAGCTGCAACCGGCTTTGAAGGCGGACGTGCGTCGCATCTACGACGACGCGCGGGAGAGCATCTGGGCAGAACTGGAGGACGGATTCGTTGATCTGATTCCGAACGCCCAGCCACTCGCGACACGTTCCGAGGATCGCCTGGACTACATCCTGCACCCCGAGTCCGGCGAGCAGCCGGCAAAGGCGTCAATTGCCAGTCTGAAGTCGATTCGCTCGCGGCACGCTGGCCGCTTTGATGTGCAGATCGTCGTGTCAGACGGATTGAACGCACACGCCATTATGGACGACGGCCACCTTGCGCCGTTTCTAAAACGCCTGCGTGAGCGGCTGACGGAACTGGGATTGCAGGTGGCTCCGGAACACATCGTCGTGACATCGGGCCGAGTGCGTTGTGGCTATCGGATTGGTGAAACGCTGTTTTCGAAACTGTCCGGCCACCGCGCGATCCTGCACATTATCGGTGAGCGGCCCGGGACCGGGCATCACACGTTTTCCAACTACATGACCGCCCCCACCGGTGCCGTCTGGTCCGTGCCCGGCAAAGTGGATCACAACATCACGAGAGTCGTGTCGGGGATCGCGACGACGGCACTCAAACCCGAAGTCGGCGCGGACGAGTCCGTGCGCATTCTGCGGACGATGATCGATCCGCGAGGCTAGGCTGACGCCTGCCGAGGCTGTGTACTGGTCCCGAGCGGAACGGTAGGCGGATTTCTCCGAAATCCGCTGCCCTGGACCTGGCACGACTGAGCGGCGGTCGATGTGCCGGCAGGCTGCGATGTCGGCTGGTCCCGATTTCGGAGAAATCGGGCTACGGTTCAAGTCCGTGTTTTCAAACACAGCACTCGTAACGGCCGCAAAACCCGGTCCGGAGGGGATCACGTCAGAGACTCAGCGATCGACTTTGATCGTTTGAGTGCTGCGCCTTGCGTTTGTTCGGGAGGATGTTTGTCTCGGAGCCGTGAACGAATCTGGAATCCGACGACAAACGGGTCTGCATCTCTCGTGGGGACTGCCGTTTCTGGTCATGGACTGCCGTGGCCAATTTTGCGGCTGAACTGACTCGTGGAGTGCGTTCCTGGCGGTACACTGCAATCTCGAACAAATTGTGACAAACTATTGATCAAGTGCGGTCCGCAGTGGCTTCGACCATGACTTGATGTGCCGGACGGAAATATGTTCAGACTGGCAATCTCAACAATCGTATCAGTGACCGCTCTGGTCTTCGTGTGCGGGTGTGGCGAATCCGTAGAGAATGCAGAGCCCGCGAACGGGAATGGTTGGACTGGTGAGCGGGGCTCTGGTGACGAAGGGCAAAGGGACGTTGTCGGGCAGGGTGACCTGTATGCATTTCTGGTGGCTGTGCGTCAGTACGACCCCGCAGAGCTGACGTCGCTGCAGTTCACGGAGAATGACGTCACCGAGCTGGCCGAGACGCTGAAGACGGTTGGTTATGAAGAAGGCAACATCCTGCTGATGACTCAGACGGTCGGTGCGACACGGACGCGAATGCTGCCGACGCGGCAAAATATTCAGGAACAATTGTCGCTGCTGATTCGGGAGCTGAAACCGGACGATACCCTGCTGCTGGCGTTTTCAGGGCATGGGCTGCAATTCAAGGATAAGGACGAATCGTACTACTGCCCCGCCGATGCGCGCGTCTCGGATCGATCGACGTTGATTTCGATGGACGATGTCTACGCGCAACTGGAATCCGACTGCCAGGCTCGCACAAAGCTTCTGCTGATGGACGCGTGCCGGAACGATCCGATGTCGCGCCTGAGCCGTTCAGCGAATGCCGAGATCGAACTGGACGCGTCCGGCGTGCCGCAGAGGGTTGAGCTGCCCGGAAGTCTGACGGCGTTCTTCAGTTGCTCCGCGGGTGAGAAGTCGTACGAGCATCCGGACATCGGACACGGAGTCTTCCTCAACTTTGTGATCGAGGGACTCGGAGGGAAGGCGGACTTCGATCGCGACGGAGAGGTGTCTCTGGCCGAACTGGAACAGTTCTCGGTCAAGCAGACGCAACGGTTCGTGCGCGTGAACCTGAGCCGTGCTCAGACGCCGGAACGCCGTGGCGAATCCCGCGGGCTGGTCACACTGGCCAGACTTGCGACTGCAACGCCGCGTACAGGTGACATCCCGCGTGAAGTTTCACCGGTTCCTATATCGGACACATCGTCTCCGTGCCCCCCCCCGCCCCCGCCCCCAGCCCAGCCGCGACGCCCCTTGAACCTGGACGATGTGATCACGAACAGTGTTGGCATGAAACTGAAGCTGATTCCGGCGGGTGAATTTCTGATGGGATCGCCCGTCTCCGAGAAAGGTCGTGTCGAGGGCGAGACCCAGCACCGGGTGCGGATCAGCCAGGGGTTCTACCTGCAGACGACTGAGGTGACACAGGGGCAATGGGAGTTGGTAATGGGGACGAAGCCGTGGAAGGGGCAGCCTTACGTCACGGAAGGTCCGGATTACGCAGCGAACTACGTGAGCTGGAGTGAGGCAATGGAGTTCTGTCAGAAGCTGAGCGCCAAAGAAGGTGTAACGTACCGGCTGCCGACGGAAGCGGAGTGGGAGTATGCGTGCCGTGCCGGAACCGAGACCGCCTACAGCTTCGGCGACGATGCTGCGTCTCTGAGTGATTACGCCTGGTGGGGCGGCAATGTCGACGACGATGCGAATCAAGCGCATCGCGTAGGGCTGAAGCGTCCGAATCCGTGGGGTCTGTATGACATGCACGGGAATGTGTGGGAGTGGTGCAGCGACTATTACGACCTGAATTACTACAAATGGTCTCCAGCGACCGATCCGCAGGGGCCGTCCACGGGAATCAAAGTCTACCGGGGCGGCAAGTGGCTCACCGCTGCCAGCTCCTGCCGTTCGGCGGATCGGGAGAGGAATCCAGCGTCCTTCCGCTGGAGCGTTCTGGGCATGCGAGCGGTCCGCAGTGCCGCCAGGTAAGGCGTCTGCCGGAGTGGCGAGGGTTCACTCTCTGTAAACAGTTGATCGTGCCGGAAGGGTTTCAAAATGGAACAGACTCTGAGCAATTCACCGGAAGATTCGGTCCGGAAGTCCATTTGTGATGCCGACAGCCGCATGTTCACCTACAGGCCAACAGATTCAGAAGGACTGCTTTGCGTGGGAGTCTCGTAGTGATGCAATCCAATCTCATGAGTACTCTCGCCGTCGTTGCGGTCGTCACCGCCTGCGGAGCGGACGTTGCTGCAAAAGACGGTGTTTCCGCGGGAATCCGGTTCATGCGGAAGTACTGCATCCGGTGCCACGGCGAAGACTACAAGTATCCCGGACTGGACCTGGCCGATCGCGTCACTCTGGTCACACCTGCGGACAGCAATGAGGATCCGTTTCTGGTGCCCAAGGATCCGGACGAATCGCGGATCTGGCAACGGGCGGACGGTGGAGGGATGCCTCCGGACGATCAGCCGCTGCCGACGGAAAAGGAACTGGCCGAGTTCCGGAGATGGATCGAATCGGGCGCCACATTTCCTCTGGCCGATCGTCCGCGGCGGGTATTCGTCGGTGAGCGGACTCTACTTTCCATCATCCTGACGGACCTGCGAAAACAACCCAGCTCGCGGCAGCAGTACGTTCGCTACTTTTCACTGGTTCATCTGTGGAACAACCCGGATGTCAGTGACGAACACCTGCGGATTGTACGTGCCGGTCTGTCGAAACTCATCAACAGTCTGTCCAGTCAGCCGCGAGTGGCTCCACCGCAGGTCGTCGACGACGACGGGCTGGTCCTGCGGATCGATCTGCGGGACTACGGCTGGAAGAACAGTCAGCAGTGGTTCACGCTGCTGAAAGCTTATCCCTACGGATTGCGATTGAACGGCCCGGAAGCCGGCGAGCTATACGAACTCACGTACTGCGATCTTCCTTATCTGCGAGCAGACTGGTTCATCTATCATGCGGCCCGGCCACCGCTGTATCACGAACTGGTCACACTGCCGGATTACGTTGGAATCCCTAAGCAGCAGTCGGACCTTGAGAAACTGGTCGGCGTCAATCTGTGGGAGAATTATCAGGAAGACCGGCTGTGGCGGGCAGCATTCAGCGGAAAGAAGTCCGGCGTGTCAGATCACAACCGCATGGTCGAACGCCACGACTCGAAGTACGGCTGGTACTGGCCGAGCTACGACAGCGCGGGCGATTCGGACCGTCAGAACTTCTTCCGATATCCTCTCGGTCCCAGGTTTCCGAACAGTGAAAACTTCGGCGCCTTCGAACATGATGGTGGAGAGATCGTCTTCAGTCTGCCCAACCGGCTGCAGGCTTATATGCTGGCTCTGGCCGACGGGACGCGTATCAACGAAGGGCCGCTTTCGATCGTCAGCGACGCCAACCGATTCAGCGGTTCGAATGCTGTCGTGAACGGAATCAGTTGTATGGGATGCCATCGGAACGGGCTGATCCCGTTTACCGACACCGTGCGACCTCAGTGGGAAAGCCGGGTTGGTGACCTCGCCGAAAAAGTCCTGCGGCTGTTCCCCGAAAAGAAAATCATGGACCAGCACTTCAGACGCGACCAGACGCAATTCCTGAACGCTCTGGAGGAAGCGATCGGCCCGTTTCTAAGAACAGGCGACGACGACGGTCGAAAGATCACAGAATTCGTCGAGCCGATCACTGCAGCTTCCAAGCGATACGATCGGCCAGTGGAACTGACAGATGTGGCCCGAGAATTGGGCCTGCCGGAAAAGCAGGACGACGCAACGGCCCACAGAATCAAGGCGACGGCTGGTGAACTCGCGACGGCAATCAAATTCAGCACAACGCTACGACGCCTGGAACTCGACGCGTTGACTGTGGGCGAGCCACTGACCCGAAAACAATGGGAGAAGGTGTTCGGCAGCACGGCCCGCGAACTGGGCATCGGCCTGCCACTGCTGATCCGCTGACGTGTTCTGGCTGCGAAGCAACCAATTCAACTCACATCTTCGATTGACGAAGCGCGACTCAGGAGACTGAACGTGACAATATGGCAATTCCCGAAATCCTGCGTGGTTCTGGGCCTGCTGCTGGTTCTCGGACCGCCTGTATCAGCAGAAGCTCAGCAGGGAGCCCCGAAAGAAGTGGCCGACGGCATGCAGCGGCTGGCCGGGGCTATCAGCGAGTTCTTCGAGCGGGAACGGCACGACAAAGTCGTCACAGTGGGCTCGGTCGTCAATCCGGATGGTGACGGCAGCGAACTGCTGCGACGCCTACTGACCGAGTGCCTGATGAAAGAGAAGTTCCAGCTTCGCAAAGCGAAGTACGCGGTCAACGGGCGGTTTCTCAAGCAGCAGTTCCCGGGCTGCTGGAATTCGCGGGAAAACGAGCGATTCTGCGGATCGTGTTCGTAGATGAAGACCTGCTCGTGGGCAGGCGTCTCTGGCGTCTGGGCAGAATTGGTGTTGCCGTATGGGC
>CAUZFZ010000244.1:0-11081 GCA_963579025.1 Planctomycetota bacterium
TCCTTTCCCGGTCCGACTTCAACCATCAACCGGAAGGGAGTCTCGATATTTTCCCGATTCCCCAACACCCACGTTTTGGGATCACGCCCCTCGCAAAGTGGCGCACACGTGGAATTACAACATTGGACCTGGCGGCTCAGTCCGCGTGTCCGCCCTTGCGGTGTCGGATGCATCCGGCATCGTCGCGATCGGCCGGTCAGACGGGACCGTCGAGATGCGAGCCATCGATTCCGCTGCAACGCTGCCGTCCTTTCCGACCCAGGCAGACGAAGTGACCGGTCTTGCGTTCACCGGCGGTGGACAGTTCCTGTTGATCGCCGGGCGTGATGGAACAACCTCACTGTGGGACTTGAATTCCGAAGCGAACGAAAAACTCCTCGATCTGCCGACCCGCAAAGCGGTGTCATGGATGACCGCAACCGATGATCTGGTGGTCTTCACTCTCGAACGGGGACACAGCGGCATACGACGCTGGGACTTGCCCGTTTTGAACAACGAGCTTCAGAGAAACGGGATTGGGTTCGACTCACAATGATTTGTAACTCCCGGACCGGGCGCTTAGACAACTCGCTCAGAGTTGTCTAAATGGCTACGCCACAAGAGGAATCACCCGGTTCTCGGCCTTCACGCATTGGGCGGCATTGTGCTCTTGTGCCTTCGGCACCCAGACAACCCTACGGGATTGTCTGGGCGACGCTACGACGCTCGTTGAGCACCCTGCCGTGCCACCCTGGAGCATCAGAAGGAGAAGAGCTTCTTCACCTGATTGCCCAAGTGTGAGGCAGTGTTGGAGATCTTGTTGGCTCCCGCATTCGGATCAAGATTCCACTTATTGACTGGAGCTATCTGCGGGCTGTCTGTCGAGTAGCCGATCGGCCCCAACGTTCCTCGAATCCTTCCTTCGCTAATGGACACCGACGCGGAGAGCCCCCCGAAGTTCACGTGTGCCTGGAGCTCTCGCTTGCCAATCATCGCTCCAATGGAGCCGACCCCGGTTATGGCACCGCTGAACCCCACTCGCTCTTTGCCGAGCGAAATGCTGGCTCCATCCGTCACCTTTCCGGATCACTCCGGTCGGCCGAGATATCTTCTCGACGACCAGGAGAAGATCACGGAGCTGGTTTGATCGAACCGCGTACATCTGAAAACTGAGATCCAGTTGATTCCCCTCGTGGTTGAATACCAGCACGCGCGAGCCGCCCTAAAGCAACTCGTGTATGGCCTTACCACCAATGTCGGTCAGGCGTTCCTCGCGACCATTGTGCAGGACAGTCAGCACATCCTGATCCAGCCCCAGCTGCTGGAGAATGGTCGCGTGCAGATCGCGAACGTGGCAAGGACGCTCAATCGCCCTCAGGCCGATTTCGTCGGTGGCACCGACAGTGCGTCCGCCTTGAATTCCACCACCGGCCAGCCACATGGAAAACCCGAACGGGCTGTGATCGCGACCCGTTTTGCCTTGAGACATCGGCGTCCGCCCAAACTCACCGCCCCAGATGACAAGAGTCCGTTCCAGCAGACCCCGTCGCTGCAGGTCCTTTAGCAAGCCGGCGACCGGCTGATCGGATTGGCCCGCCATGCGTCGATGGTTTTCCTCAATGTCACTGTGACCGTCCCACGTCAGATTTCCCGGGCCGCCGCCCATATAAAGTTGAACGAATCGCACGCCTCGTTCAACAAGCCGCCGAGCCAGCAAACACCGTCGGCCAAACTCGGCCGTCTGTTGACTGTCAATCCCATACAGCGATTGTGTCTCCTGCGTTTCGCTCGACAGGTCCACGGCCTCTGGGGCGTGGCTCTGCATGCGAAACGCCAGTTCATAGGTTGCGGCTCGCGCTTCCAGAACCGGATCGTGGTCATCGCGATTGAGGCGGTTCAACTTCTGCAGCAGATCAAAGGCCCGCTTTTGCCTCGTCAGCGTGCGTCCGGTCGGCTTGAGATTCAGGATCGGCGGTCCAGTGGCTCGCAACAGTGTGCCCTGGTACTCCGGAGTGAAATAACCAGCTCCCCAGCACGGCGGTCCGCCCACCAGGCCACCGTCGGGATCCAGCATCACGACGTACGACGGCAGGTTCTCGCTTTCGCTGCCCAGGCCATAGGTTAACCACGATCCCAGTGAAGGATGTCCCATCAGAGTGCGTCCGCTGTTCATCTGATAGAGCGCAGCCGAGTGCACGATGCTGTCGGCGTGCATGGAGCGGACAACAGAGATCGTGTCAGCACACTCGGCCAGATGCGGGAACAGGTTCGACATCACCAGGCCGGATTCGCCATGCCGACGGAATGACCGCTGCGAGCCCAGCAGTAACGCCTGCTCGGTCACGCGTTGAGTTCGCACCTGACCAAAACTGGCGGGAGTCGGCTGGCCGTGCAATTTCCGCAGCAAAGATTTTGGATCGAACGTGTCGACCTGGCTTGGTCCTCCGGCCATAAACAGAAAGATCACGGACGTGGCCTGCGGCGGAAAGTGCGGCCGACGCGGCGCCAGAGGATTCACAGGAGAATCGACTGCGGCTGCATCACCGTTCAACAGCGAGGCCAAAGCCAGTGAGCCAAACCCCAACCCACCGCGCGTGAGAAACTCACGACGGTTCCACGTGGGAATTTGTCCGGGGCAGAGAGCTGTTCTTTTCACGGTCATTGGCGGCCTGTCTCAATAGAGCAGACAGTGAGTATGCTATGCGAAGTAGAAATGGAACCACCCCAGGGTACTTTCTCCACGATGGCTTCACAGAATTGCTTTCGATTTCTTCTTACGCTGGCGTGGTGCGCCTCCTTGATTCCGGCGGCGGCCTGTGCCGATGAACCTGTGTCGACAGACGATGATCGTGAATGGGCTTTTCGGCCTCCCGTGCGACCCGACGTGCCAATCGTCCAATACCGGGAGTGGATACGGACGCCTGTCGATGCGTTCGTGCTCGCGCAACTCGAACAGGCAGGTCTTGAGCCATCACCGCAGGCCGACCGACAGGTCCAGGCTCGTCGCATCTACTTTGATTTGATCGGCCTTCCGCCGACGCCCGAGCAAATGGATGCGTTTCTGGCAGACGACTTGCCCGGTTCTTACGAGAGGCTTGTCGATCAGCTATTGGCTTCACCGGACTATGGTCAGCGGTGGGCTCAGCACTGGCTGGATGTCGTGCGTTATGCGGACAGCGATGGCTTTGAATACGACGACCCGCGTCCACACGCATGGCGATACCGAGACTGGGTCATCGAAGCGTTGAATTCCGATAAGCCATTCGACCGATTCGTACGAGAACAAATCGCTGCCGATGAACTGTACCCCGGCGACCGCGATGCACTGGCCGCGCTGGGGCTGCATCGGCTCGGGCCACTGCGTCTGAATGCAGGCATGCAGGATGAAGCAAAGAACCGACAGGAAGTCCTGACAGAAATTGTGGACGGCGTGGGCTCAGCATTCCTGGGGCTGACATTCGGATGCGCTCGTTGTCACGACCACGAGTTCGATCCAATCAAGCAGGAAGATTACTACCAGATGCAGGCGTTCTTCGCCGCGACGCAAGCCATCGATATACCACTCGTACCTGTGAGTGCGGAATCCGATTCCACTAAGCAGAAAACAGTGCCGTCGATCATGGCCGTCCGGGATGGTAACCAGGAAGTTCCTGAGACATTCGTTCTGGACCGCGGCGAACCTCATCAACGTCTCAACAAAGTTGAGCCAGCAGTTCCGCACATCTTCAATTCATCTCGTCAGTCCTCAGGTTTGACGTTTCGCCGCCGACCTACAGCGATTGGAACTGGTGGTGAGTCACCAGGTCGCCGTGCAGCACTGGCCGAATGGCTGACGCGTTCCGACCATCCCCTGACCGCGCGCGTGTTCGTCAATCGGCTGTGGCAGCATCATTTCGGGAGTGGCATCGTCTCCACACCAAACGACTTTGGAGCAATGGGAGGCACGGCCTCTCACCCGGAGCTGCTTGACTGGCTGACGGTGGAATTCGCCCGCGCGGACTGGAGCGTGAAGCATCTGCACCGTCTTATGGTTCTCTCTGCGACTTATCGGCAAAGTTCTGTATCGCGAAACCCGGCGGATCCCGACAACAAGCTGCTCTGGCGTGCCAATCGCCGTCGGCTGGAAGCGGAAGTCATCCGAGATACCGTACTCACCGTGCCAGGCAACCTGAATCAGTCAATGGGCGGACCGGGTGTGCGTTTGCCGTTACCGCCCGAAATCGCGAGGTTGCAATACAAAGGCACCTGGCAAGCGGATCCTGATGTCTCGCGTCACCACCAACGTACAATCTACCTGTTCGTCAAGCGCAACAACCGCCCACCGTTCTTAGAGAGTTTTGATGCTCCGGACACGACGGTCTCCTGCGGTCAACGAACGGAAAGCTCACATGCAGGCCAGGCCTTAATGTTGTTGAACAGTCCTCTGCTGGACCGGCAGGCTCAAGCGTTGGCAAATCGACTAATGACCGAGGTAACAAACCGAAGCAGCACACTGATCGTCGAACGGGCCTACCGACTGGCATTGTCCCGCTTTCCAGGCCGCAAGGAAATGGAGGCAGGACGAGAGTTCCTGGATGATCCTCACGGCGAGTTCTCAGATCGTCTGGCCGATTTCTGCCTCGTACTTTTCAATCTCGACGAGTTCCTATACGTCGATTGATCCCGCAGGAATCAGTGTCTCGGACGCCTTCAGTTTCCCGCTCCGGAGTGCGACTCCAGTCGTCGCCTGCCCCATGCCGTTATACCAGGTGAGTGATCCGTCCACGATTGAGATTGGTTGCGAAAGATCCTGGAAACTTTCGAGTTCTTCGGGAATCGTCTCAACGAAACGGGAGCGGGACGACTATTCACCTCCGCAACGTGAATCCAACAGCGGTTGCGAATGGAAACTGAGCTGAATACCGACGATGGATTGATGCAGGCTGTTGCGGCTGGCAACCGTGACTGTCTTGAGCCGCTCGTGCGCCGATATGCCAGTCCGCTGCTGACGTTCCTGCAACGAATGCTGGTGAATCGCGATGTTGCCGAGGACATGTTTCAGGAGGTGTTTGTGGCTGTCTGGCAGCATCGGCGGACGTTTCGAGCTGCTAAGAAACCCGAAGACGGGCAGAGTTTCCGGCCCTGGCTGTTCGCAATTGCTCGCAACCGATGTCGAACGGAGTTTCGCAAAGTTCAGCCTGTGAATGTCTCGATCGAGGACGACTTGATTCCGGATGTACGAGATCTCTCGCCGCTGGACGATGCGATTGCGGCGGAGACATCGGTACTGGTTGAGCACGCGTTGACCCATCTGACTCCGAAGCAGCGAATGGTTGTTGTGATGCGGATCTGGAACGGTCTGTCGTTTGCCGAGATCGCCAGGGCGGTCGGGTGTTCGGAATCCACAGCGCGTCCACATATGCACCATGGACTCGCCAGCCTGCGGCGGTATCTGGAACCTCGCATGAATCGTCGGACCGAACATTCAATGAAACCTCGTGAGGCGGATGCGACCGATGCCGACTCCTGACGCCAGCCATCCGGAAGTGCCGGGCTCTTCGGGCCACGTGCTCGATTGGGTCGACGACTATGTCCTCGGAGTTCTTGCACCCGAGGATCATGGACGCATTGAACGGCATATTGAGCAGTGTGAGATCTGCCGGGTGGCACTCAAGCAAGCTCGTGAGCGACAGACGTTTCTGACCGGAGTTCCGCCTCTGGAAGCGTCGGAAGCACTTATCCAGAAAACTCTACGTAAGGTCGAGGAGACTGCGATGAATCCAGATACCTCACGCACACGTCGGATGCGATTCACCGTTAGAGCTTTGTCGGTATTCGCTGTTGCCGCCATCGTGCTGGGAGCCACCCATCTGTGGTTCTACTCCATCAAGCCGCCAACCTTCGACTTGCGGATCCTCGGCCAGGAACGATTGCTCAGCGGTGCAGCCGCTTCCATCCGGGTGCGAGCATTCGACAAAGGCCAACCGGCCGCGGACATTCCGGTGAGTCTGGCTCTGTACGACTCGTCGTCAAACCACCGCGTTGAACTGGCCACTTTCACTACGAATGCGCAGGGAACTGGTAGTCCAGTGCTGGACATGCCGGAATGGGAACCGGGTGATTACGAGCTGGAGGTTGAAGCCGATACCGGCGGGGCGATCGAGCGGCTGGTTGCACCGATCGAACTGATCCGATCGTGGAAGCTGATGCTCTCGTCCGACAAGCCAATCTACCAACCTGGGCAGATGGTCCATCTTCGATCGCTGGCTCTACGGCGTCCCGACCTGAAACCAGTCGCTGACAGTCCGGTGACATTCTCGGTGATGAATCCGAAAGGCAACATCATCTTTCGGCAGGAGGACAAGACCAGCAAATTCGGGATCGCGTCGGCCGACTGTCAACTGATCACAGAGATCGATCCTGGCCGCTACGAGATCGTCTGCGACCTGGAAGGTATTCGCAGTTCTCACAGTATCAAGGTCGAGAAGTATGTCCTGCCGAAGTTCAAGACGGGTATCGATCTGGACCGCAGCTTCTACGCGCCTGGCCAGACTGTTCGGGGGTCGCTGCAGGCGAGTTACTTCTTCGGTCAACCCGTACACAAGGGCCAGTTCGACATTCAGGTCCAGTCGGTTGATACAGAACGCTTCACGATTCACAAGACGCAGGGCGAACTGGATGAGCAGGGCAATGTTGAATTCGAATTCGATATTCCAGACATACTCTTCGGTCGACCCTGGCATACTGGTTCTGAAGGGAACCCCGCGGTCGCCAGTTTCGAACTCGTTGCCACCATCACTGATGGCGCGGGCCAGAAACACTCAACACTCGTCTCGCGTCAGGTAACAACGTTCCCCATTCGGCTGGATGTTTTTTCGGAATCGAAGACTGTTGTACGCGGCGTTCCGAACAGGATCTTCATTCTTGCCCGCTACGCAGACGGGCGACCGGCTCAGGTAAAGATGTCCGTTTCAGGACGCGGAGAATCTGAATTGAAGACCGACGAACTTGGAATGGCAACGTACTCTATTGTGCCCGGTGAGGATCGCGTTGGCATCAACGTCTTCGCCACTGATGCCGACGGATTACGCGGTCGCCGCCGGATCCTGCTCGACAGTCTTGCCGGGCAGCACGACTTCCTGATCCGCACGGACAAGGCTGTGTATGCAGGAGGCGACTCGCTCACGTTGACCGCATTGGGACACGGCGTCGAACCCGTATTCGTCGACCTGCTGAAAGACGGTCAGACCCTGCTGACTGAAACGATTGAGATGGCAGACAGCAAAGGGCAACTGGTTGTCGACATTCCACCGTACGTATTCGGAACACTCGAATTGATCGCTTACCGGTTTGAACGACAGGGCCTGCCAATACGCAAGTCCCGATTGTTGTACATCGGTCAGCCTCAGCAACTACAGATCGCCACATCACTTGACCAGGAAGAGTATCAACCGGGCTCAAGTGCGAAGGTGCAGTTTGCCATTACCGACTCCAACGGAAAACCCGTGCCGGGCGCGGTGAGTGTGTCGATGGTCGATGAAGCCGTTTACAGCCTGACCGGTCGACACCCTGGCATGGAGGAGGCGTTCTTCCTCGTCGAACAGAAGAATCTGGAGCCAATCGCCACGTTCTATCCCTGGTCTCCGTTCAACGGACCGGGGGACGACTTCGAGACGGCACTGTTCGCCCGAGCCAGTAAAGTCACCGATAGCAAAAGTGCTATTCCGGAGGCATTCACCGGGCGAGATTCACCGGCGTTTGACGAAATCGACACCAGTAACGAGTTCACGCCCGGCGCGATTGGCTCAACGTCATCGTTTATTCACTCGCTGGCAGGCCGAACGCTTCCGGGCCGGGTCTACGAAGTTGCAGCGTATCGAAGTGAGTGGCTGTACAACCTCACCGTGACCTGGGTCTGTCTGGGTTTACTTTTCGGCCTGGCGGCATGGGTAACAACCGTTGTGTGGCTTCCCAAATGGCCGTCCGTCATTTTTGTCGGCGCCAGTGTTGCGGGGGCGACTCTGTTCATGGCCTCGCTGCTTGGCGTGACCCTCAGCAGATCTGCGGGTGAAGTGGTAGTGACCGACTCAGAAGCGAACTGGGGAGCGGCTGGTGGGACCGACACGATGGACGGCGCGCCGCCACCGACGGGTGCGGCAGGATCTGGGGACGCGGCCCCAGCAGCAGCCGCGCCGAATGAAGAACCGCAGAAACGTCCGGCGAGCGAAGCTCCGCTGCGAGTCCGCGAGTGGTTCCCGGAGACACTCGTGTGGCGGCCGGAGCTGATCACAGATGACAACGGTGTGGCAACACTCGAAATCGACCCTTTGGCCGATTCCATTACAACATGGAGAATCACCAGCAGTGTAGTTTCCACCGAAGGACAACTGGGAGGCGCTGAGTCGGCATTGAAGGTCTTCCAGCCGTTTTTCGTTGATGTCGACGTTCCGGCGACGTTAACACTCAATGATCGCGTTGGAGTCCCCCTGGTCGTTTACAACTACCTGGACGTTCCTCAGACCGTCACGCTGGATGTGAAAGCTGCCGACTGGTTTGAGCGACTCGGTAATCAGGTCGAAACGCTGACCTTGAACCTCGAGCAGAACGAAGTTCGATCGCTGCATGTCGATCTTGAACTGACCCGAGTGGGCCGCCATCCGCTGGAAATCACGGCACGATCCGGCGACGTCGCCGACGGAATCCGTCGCATGATCGAAGTCGTGCCAGGAGGTCGGATGGTCGAGGATGTTGTTAATGGCACACTCGATCAACCGACCGATATTCCGATTGCTGTTCCAGCGAATGCGATTCCGGGAAGCGGCCTGGCGACCGTCAAGTTTTATCCATCCAGTTTCAGTCAACTGGTCGAAGGACTCGACGGTCTGTTTCAGATGCCCCACGGCTGCTTTGAACAGACATCTTCGACGACCTACCCGAACGTGCTGGTGCTCGACTATCTCCGCCGCAGCGGACAGAGCATTCCAGAGCTTGAGGCGAAGGCTCGACAGTACATTCATGTCGGGTACCAGCGGCTGATCGGATTCGAAGTGTCTTCAGGTGGATTCTCGCTCTACGGCGATGATCCCGGCGAGGCCACGCTGACGGCCTACGGGTTAATGGAATTTGAAGATATGGCTCAGGTGCATGAGGTCGACCAGCGGATGATCGATCGAACTCGCAGCTGGCTTCTTCGTAAGCGGGAGCAGGATGGATCGTGGAGTCTGGGCGGTGTCTACAACCAGTGGTATCAATCTCAGAAACATCACGGACTATGCCACTCGGCCTTCATCGCTCGCGCAGTCTTCGCTGGGGCGAACGTGAATGCCGCCGTCGCACGCCCGACGCTCGACGGGCTGCTGTCTTATGAACCCGATGTGATTGAAGATCCGTACGTCCTTGCCATGGTGACCTGGGCGATTGCCGCGATTGATCCCGACAATCCCGTTCTTGGACAATACGCGGAACGACTGGCAGGCATGGCCATACCGGTCATTGATCCAGAAACCGAACGAACTCGACAGTACTACTGGAAACGCACCGGTCGCACGCTGTTCCATGGGACGGGGGACGGGGGAAATGTTGAAACCACCGCGCTCGCGGCACTTGTTCTGATCGAACTCGACCAGGCTGCCGGAACTACTCGCGGCGCGATCGACTGGCTGGTTTCGAAACGGACCAGTCATGGAACGTGGGGCGCGACGCAATCGACGGTATTGGCTCTGAAAGCACTGGTGTCCGCGGCTGATGTGGAGTCGGAATCGGTCGAACGAAGTCTTGTCGTCAGCATGGACGGGCAAGCGGAATCGATCGAGATCACGCCCGAGCAGTTCGACGTCATCCAGCGCCGCGACTATCGCCTGTTGGCCGATACTGACTATCAACTTCGACTGACCGAATCATCGGACACGGGTACCGGCTACCAGGTCCGACTTCGATACCATGTCCCCGACGTTGAAGAGACGCGAGACGAGGAGTCGCCTTTCGCGATCGAGCTCACTTACGACCGTGAGACTGTTCAGGTTGACGATCAAATCAGTGCAACGGCGACAATTGCCAACCGCACAGACGACATCGCGCCGATGGTCATGCTCGACCTGCCGGTGCCCGGCGGCTTCGAGATCGTGGCTGATGATCTTGAAAGGCTGAAACAGGACGGCGTGATCGAGCGATACGACCGAACGCAACGACAGGCGATCCTCTACCTGATCAGCCTCAAGCCGAATCAGAAACTCCAGATCCAGTATCGGCTGCGAGCCACGATGCCAGTCCGAGTCGCCGTGCCCGGTGCTCAGGTCTGGGAGTACTACGCTCCGGATCGACGAGCCCGCACGACGTCAACACGATTTGAAGTCGGAGACATCTGAGGAGCGGACATTATCGCGGGCAACCGTTCGCCTGGTACGCGGCTACCTCAGCAACAAGTTGCAAAGAGTTATGAGGTTAGCCTCGTCGCCCGGAGGCTTGCCGAACGGGACGTACGGTTTCTGGAACTGATCGATGTCGGGTCGAGCGGAAACGTGCGGGTCACTCGTCGGTCACGATCTCAAGTCCGGCCTCTTTCCAGCCGCGAACGCCGCCGTCCATTGAGATCACACGGCCATAACCCATGCGCTGCAGGTTGTCGGCTGCCAGAGCGGAGCGGTATCCGCCACCGCAATACAGCACCAGCTTCGCGGAGTGGTCGGAGATCGCAGACTCGACGTCCCGCTCGATGACGCCTTTGCCCAGGTGCACGGCGTTCGGCAGATGGCCGGCAGCCCATTCGCTCTCTTCCCGTACATCGATGAGGTGAAACGACTCACCCGCATCGAGCCATGCCCGCACGTCATGCACAGAGCACTCCTTAATGCGGGTCTTCGCGTCATCGACAATTGCCAGAAATCCCGGAGCGTGCTTCGCCATTGATGACTGTCCCTCTTGCTGATTTCGACCGTCTGACTGAATCCAGTAGTACCGGTCAGGCCGGCTAATGATAGGGGTAGGGAGGACCGATTGATTTCGGCTCCCCCTCCCTCCGAACCGTACGTGCGGTTTTCCCGCATACGGCTCTCCGGTCAGTCGGGTCCTGCGCGGGATTGAGCGAAACGGAAATGGGCCTCTCTCAGACTGAACAGACCTTGCTC
>CAUZFZ010000245.1:0-10998 GCA_963579025.1 Planctomycetota bacterium
CAGATCTACGCCGCTATTGCTCGATGTCAGTGTCGCCGTGCCGTTCAGTGTTAACCCGTTGAGTACCGTGACCTGCGGTCTTTGGCTGAACTCCGATAGCACGGCCAGGTCCGCGTCCAGCGTCACATCGTCCAGCGTGGACCTACTGGATCCGTCCACCACCAGACGAGAAGAATCAGCCGAGCTGACCGTACCACCATTGATCCGCCCAGACTGTAACTTCCAGTCGCCACTCACAGTCTCCAGCGCAAGTGTCGTGCCGGTGTTATCCAATTCCCCCGTGATAGACAGCGTGCCACGGGTGCGGTCAATCGTGCCGATGTCGGGGATCGCAAACGTGCCACCCAGATTCAGTGTCGAATCCGTCACTGCAATGGTCCCGTTGTTGGACCAGTCGCCACTCAAGGTCACTGTCGAATCCGTCGCCACGATGCCACCCGCGTTGTCCACCAGATTCGCAACATCCAGTGTCCCTCCGCCAGCTGCCTGCATGCCACCGGTGTTGGTGACGCTGCTGCCGGTCACGGTGATGAAGGTGTTCGCCGTGTCGACAATGATCGTGCCCAGATTGATCAAGGGCAGGGACGAATTGCCAATATTCCCAGTGCCTCCTCGAATGGTAATCCCAGAGCCAATCGTCAATTGGCCTCCATCGGTCGGGGACACATTAGAAATACTCGGGCCGTCAAACACGACACTGCCTGTCCCGTCCAATAGCTGATTGCCGCCTGAGAACAGCAGATCTACGCCGCTATTGCTCGATGTCAGTGTCGCCGTGCCGTTCAGTGTTAACCCGTTGAGTACCGTGACCTGCGGTCTTTGGCTGAACTCCGATAGCACGGCCAGGTCCGCGTCCAGCGTCACACCGTCCAGCGTGGACCTACTGGATCCGTCCACCACCAGACGAGAAGAATCAGCCGAGCTGACCGTACCACCATTGAGCGTTCCGCCACTTAGTTGAAATGACTCATCGAATAGTAGGGTCGAAGATACGGTCAGCGTTCCGCCTGATAGTGTGAAGTCCTCACGCATGAGCAGACGTGAGAATTCCGTGCTCCCCTGAGAATGCACGATCGTCGGATCGCCTGGTAGATCGACCAGCACGATGGAGCCGGCGGCGGGCAATGTGTTGCTGCTCCAGTTGGCAGCGTCGTCCCAGGAAGTGCCGTCGCCACCGCCATCCCAGAACGTCGATGTGAACAGGAACGCGACGGTATCGGTTGCTGCACTGAACGACGTCGAGCCACCGTTGCTGATCGTGTCTACCCTCGTTTCTGCCAGACCGGATGTCTGGTCCCAGGCTCGAAAGGTGACCGCGTCGTTCACGGGAGTTGGGGCACTGATGGTGAGCTGAAAACGAAGTCGTGTCTTGGAATTGGCTTCAAGCAATAACGCTGACGATTCCGAAACTATGCCGACGTTTGTCCAATTCACGCCGCCGTCGATGCTGTATTGCACGGTCCCCAACGCTTCGTCCGTGGCCGTGATGGCGATCCCTTGATGTGCGAACGTGTTGCCATCCGATACGCCTCGCATCAACTCGGATACGAGGACGCCTGCGTTCGCCGCTGGAGTGACAAAGGTTTGCTGAACATCGAAACAGATCCACATCAGCCAGGACGGGAGCGATATTGAACTCGACTTCGACGGCGCCGATATCGGTCGTTGCCAAGGCGTTGTTGTCGCCATCCAGGGGACGGGACTGTCCGCGTTGATCAGTGACGGGAGCACTGATTTCGGAGCCTGCATCGATGGCGGGACTGTCGGACAAGAGCGTGTGAGTCGGCGTCGGTCCACCGTTGTCTCGCAATCGACCGAGCATGGCGTCGATCGGACTGGACTCGGTGCCGACCTGATCACCGTTGACGCCATTGACGAAGTTCGTGCCGAGTCCGTCCCTGATGCCTCCGATCAGGTTGTTGCCAAGTGTCTGGATCGACCCCTGAATGTCATGGTTGTTACTGTTGCCGGCGACGATCGTGTTCTTGAGCCTGACGACGTCGCCTCCGGAAAGCATGATTCCGGCGCCGTTGTTTGCCGCAGAGTTATCGGTGATCGTGCTGTTGACGACCGTGATCACCGCAGGTCCGGCTGACGGCTGACTGATACCGCCCCCATCGTTGAGGGCTGTGTTTCCAGAGATCGTGCTGTTGGTGATAATCAACTGGCCGACGTTTGAGATACCGCCGCCATCCAGCCCGGTGTTGTTCGAGATGGTGCTGTCGACAATGTTCAAGGTTCCGGTAAAGGGCGAATCGGCCTGTCCGTTACTGATTCCGCCGGCTCCTTGCTGGGCGGTATTGCCGGTGACCACGCTTCGTGTGATGGTCAGCGTACCGGCATCGTTCCAGACACCACCGGCATGGCCCTCCGGGTCCGATCCTGTGACTGAGCCGCCCGTGATCGTCAGATCTTCGAGACTCACCACGCTTGCGAGGATGTGAAAAACACGATCAAGCTGGTTGGCATCGATGATCGTCTGACCTGCCCCGGCGCCGACGATCGTCAGATTGTCGGTGACATCGAGGTCGCCGGTGGCCGCAAAGTCTTCATTCGCTCCCCCTAAAGTCAAAGTGTAGGTGCCGGCCGGCAACTGGATCGTGTCATCGCTTGTGTGCGCATTGGCTTCCATGATCGCCGCGCGAAGCGTGACTTCACCAGGTGTGCCGGTATCGACAACCCCGTCTCCCGGGTTTAAGTCCACTTTGTCCGCGGTGCTGTTCACCACGAGCGTAAGGGCGCCACCGTGCGACGCGCCCTCAATCGTTCCAGCGGAAGTCTCTGTCGAGTTCAGTAACAGTGTCAGTGTATTGCTGCTCTCGTTGAGGATTGCCAGGTCGAGGGCTCCGTCGCCGTCCAGGTCGGCCGCCTGTATTGCCGTTGGGGAGACTCCACCGGCGAAGGTGACCGGGGCGATGAATCGATCGCGGTTTGCGAGGGTGCCCGTACCACGGTTCAGATGCACGGCCAGTGAACTGCCGGCCGACGAATCGGTGTTTGTCACGACGACGTCTACGTCGCCATCCAGATCGAAGTCGGCCGCGATGACTGACTGTGGCCCCAGTCCGCCGGAGTTGATTGGGTTGCTGGCTACGAAGGTCGCGGAATCGGTCTGGGCGAAGAAAGTCAGACCGTCGCGGCTGGCTGTTACCAGATCCTGTTTGCCGTCACCGTCGAAGTCTGCCAGTGCGGCTGACTGGGGCTCGTCACCCACAGCGAGTGTGGATGAAGCAGTAAACACGCCGTTTCCGTCGTTGAGTAACACCGTCGCGGTGTTGGCGCTGGTAAACGTCACCACCAGGTCGGTGTCGGGATCGTTGATGCCTTCGACTCGTCCTGATGCCAGAGACGTCGGAGCCGCGGAGAGGCTCAGTGGCGTATCCAGCGCAAAACCCGTCCCGTCGATGTTGCGCAGCAGACGCAGGTCGTTGGTGACCTGACTGGCCACGGCCAGATCGATCAGGCCGTCACCCGTGTAATCGCCAGCCACCAGTGCGACGGGCGCTGCGTTGTTCGGCAGCACGATCTGCAGTGGAGTCTCGAACGACGCGCGTCCGTTGTTGAAGTAGACCAGCACGTCGTTGCTCAGCCGGTTCGCGACGGCGAGGTCTGTGCGTCCGTCGCCGTTGAAGTCTCCGGAAGTAACGGCGGACGGACGGCCGCCGGCTGTCAGACTGAAGTCTGTGAACTCCAGCTCAAGCGGCGTCGTCTGATCGAATCCGGCGGCCGGCGATTCCAGGATGGTGTAGTCGTCGGGCAGCAGGCGAGTGAACTCGTAACGGCCGTCTTCGCCCGTCACAGCCACCGGTTCGTTGCCATCACGCACTCCGTTTTCATTCAGATCGAGATAGATACGGAATCCGGCCAGTCCAGGTTCCTGATCGAGCACGCCGTTTTCGTTCAGGTCTTCGCCATCATCCAGTTGACCGTTGCCGTTGGTATCTTCCAGGTCCTGGATTCCGTCGGCATCCAGATCGTGAAACTTGATGCCACTAATCGACGCAAAGACCTGCTCGACCGCGCCAATATCAACCGTCCCGATGCCGTCCGGACGTCGCAGCAGGCCACGCTGATCGGTCGGGGGTGCGGCATTGTTGTTCCCCGAGTTCAGGGCCGGGCTGCCTGGCAACAGATCGTGCGAGAAGTTCGTCCCGTCGTTTTCGGACAACGGACCGAGCTGCGGGTTGAGCGGCTGAGCCCCCGTGCCGACCAGGTTTCCGGCCACATCGCGCGTGATGCCGGTTGAACCGGACGGATCGCCAATCACGTTGTTACCAGCGGACGTGAACGCTCCCGCCAGGTCACGACTGGTCGCACTCGGGTTCGCGGGACTGAGCGTGTTTGCTGCGATCAGCGTGTTCTGCACGTTGATCGCGCCCGATTCGTTGAACACACCGCCGGCCGTAACCGTTGCGGTGTTTTGAGTGATCGTCGTATTCAGCAGCGTCAGTGTGCCCTCATTGAAAACACCTGCGCCGCGTGCAGCGCGGTTGCCCGAGAGCGTCACATTGGTCAGTGACGCCGTCGCGTCTCCCAGGTTCGCGATCGCGCCGCCGTCCGCAGTGGACTCATTGTCGTTCAAAGTGGTGCGGTCAATTGTCAGCGTTCCGACATTGCGAATGCCGCCGCCTGACTCACCGCTGGGCGCCACGCCGCCGGTGATTGTCACGTTCTGAAGAATCAGTTCCGCTCCAGGTCGCACGTCGAACACGCGATCCAGTTCGCCCGCGTCGATGACCGTTCGTCCGTCGGCAGCCCCGATGATGGTCAGCGTGCCTTCGACATCCAGATCACCCGCGGCTGCCTGGTCCTCGTCGGTCCCGGGAATCGTGAGCGTGTAGTCACCGGCGGTCAGCACGATGGTGTTATCAGCCGGATCCGCATTCGATTCCATCACCGCCGCCCGCAGTGTCCGGCGTCCCAGGGCATCAACGAACTGTCCGTCCCCAGGCGTCTGATCGATCGAATCCACCGTACTGTTGACGTTGAACTGTCCCTCGCGCGTCAGTTCGGCACGGAACGAGCCCAGAACCTGTGCCGCGGCAAAGATGCCACTGGTATCGAGGACCTGACCGTCCAGCAGCGAAATCACGTACGTTCCATTGTCGGTTGCATCCCAGAAGCCACCGGGTGGCGTGATCGAGTAGGTGGCGGAGCGCAATGGTCCGTCTTCATCATTTTCGTCGGGCTGCAACGTCGCGGGGAATGATTCGCCGGTCTCCGCTCGGACGACCTGGACGTTGGCGCCACCGAAGCTGGACACGTCCACTGCGACGTTGTCGGTATAAGTGACCGTGAACACCTGAGTCTGCTTGTCCTGGTCCGCGTCGGTGATGTCGTCGACCGCCAGTTCAGCACGTGGGCGAATCCTGTCGATCGTGACAGCGCCGAAAGCGTTCAATCGACCCCCTGTCGCGACGCGGTTCAGGAGAGTCGGCACGGTGTCGACACTGTCCAGTATGGCCGTGCGTATTTCGGTGGCCGTGGCATCCGGTGACAGAGCGGCGATCAGCGCCGCAGTGCCGGCGACATGCGGTGCCGCCATGCTCGTTCCATTCAGACGTCGGAACTGCCCGCCGGGCACGGTGCTCAGGATTCCGAGGCCAGGTGCTGCCAGATCGACGGACTGCACACCGAAGTTGCTGAACCGCACCAGTTCATCGCGGTAGTCCACGGCCGCGACAGTGATCACATGATCGAATTCGTAACTCGCCGGAAAGAACGGCTCCTGGTCAATGTCGTCGCCCTGACCGAGCGCGTTGCCGTTTCCGGCCGCTGCGACGAACAGAATATCGGCGACGCCCTGCTGATTGACGGCCTCACGCAGCACAGGGCCGCCACTCGTGCTGGTGGTGCCGCCCCAACTGTTGTTCGTGATGCGGATGTTCGCCCCGCGTGAACCGTCTTCGACCGTCGGATCGGAGAACGTGTCGACGTACTCGTTCTTCATCATCGTGGCGTAGTTGACCGCCAGAATCGCATTCGACGTCGCACCGCGGTTGAATCGATCAAGGAACCGCAACGGCAGGATCGATACCGTCCAGGAAACTCCGGAGATACCGAAGTTGTTATTGCCGACCGCTCCCAGAATGCCGGAGACGTGCGTGCCGTGCCGGTTTTCGTCCAGCGGAGTGTTGTCGCCGGGAGAGATAATGGTCCCGCTGGCGTTAACGGTCGCTTCCGAGAAATCCCAGCCCGTCAGATCGTCGATGAAGCCGTTGCCGTCTCCGTCGACGTCGTCGATCCACGGCGAGTCCTCATCCAGCAGATCGCCCGCGTCGATGAATCCGTTGGCGTTGCGGTCCAGCACGACGTCCACCGAGTGGATCAACTCTCCGTTGCTGTCTCTGGCGTTCAGATCGACGAACGTGATCAGTCCGTCGTCATCGGTGTCGAACAGCGCGACGCGGATGTTTTCAGGGATCTCGCCCGGGTTGATCCAGATGTTGCGAGCCAGGTCGGGGTGCGTGTAATCGATCCCCGAATCGATCACGCCG
The DNA here is from genome assembly GCA_963579025.1 of Planctomycetota bacterium. Lineage (GTDB taxonomy): Bacteria > Planctomycetota > Planctomycetia > Planctomycetales > Planctomycetaceae > CAUZFZ01. The sequence continues at coordinate 6,498 of CAUZFZ010000245.1, forward strand.
ACCACGACATCAAAGCTACCCACCTGAGTCTCGTCACCTGGTTCCAGCCTCGCATCCACGACGTGCCAGGCCTCAGGTGCATCAATATCGGCGTCTGAAGTCCCGCCCGTCTGGCCACGATTATTCAGGCCGGCGAGTTCGTCATAGCTGGAATCCAGCGGGATCAGTTGAGGATCTTCCTGCGGTCCAAGAATGAATGCATCCGGCTCGAAGGCTGACACGAGCGGATTCGTGTGCAGTGCACTGGCCGCCAGATCGAGCGTGTCGCGACTGGCCTGCACAAGGATTTGACCGGGCAGGCCGAGTCCGTGCAGAACAGCGAAGTCTGCTCCGTACCCGTCAATGACCGACTCGGCTTCGGCCGGACTGCCCACACTCGTCAGCGCTTCGTTCGAAAGCTGGACGATCCAGCGACCGACGATCGCATCACCATTCAAAAAAACCGTCGCCCCGGTGACTCCCTGAACCGAGCCGGTGAGTTCCAGCGGGTCCGCCGACTGCACGGTCTGAAACCACGCGGCAGCCGAGATGGGATTCGCTGCCTGAGTCAGGAGGCAGCGTTGTTCGAGCCGTTCTGTCGACTGGTTCGGCGGTCGATGCTGTGTCGAGTTTCTGGAACCGCGATGTCGACGCCGCCAGCGCGAGAACCATTCGCCGATTCCCATGCCTCCCGCGTCCCTCGGATCTCGCGAATGACAAACCGTGTGCGATCGGTTCCAGCGAGACAGGGACTTGAACAATTGTCGCATTTCATCACCTCTACAGGACCCACGTGACACAGCCAGCGCAAGCAAGCTCTCACATCCATGCGAAGCGACGTCGGTGTGGTCTGATGCGTGGTTTCAGGTTTTAGTTGAAGGGTGTCTCAGGTCGAGCGAAGCCTGCCAGCTTTGTTGTTTTGAAGTTGCACAGTTTTGCTGCCCCGGAGGGGCAACGGCGAGTAGCCCGGGGTTTCAACCCCGGGAAACAAGCGGTGAGAGCTTCAATGAGCCCCGGAGGGGCGACGGCAGAGACCGACACGGAATTGCCGTCGCCCCTCCGGGGCTGTGGTTCAGAAATGGCTGATTTTCCCGAGGTTGAAACCCCGGGCTATTTGCCCACGTCCCTTCGGGACTGAAGTGTGCAACTTCAATACTTTGTTGCTAAGGCCTTTCAGAGCACTTGCGGTGCGTCACACTTGAAACGACGGACTCCATACGGGGAAACCAGATTCCCGCCTCGTTCGGACACACGAATCAGATCGCGTGCGAAATAAGCAAATTGGTGTTCATGTGCCGCTGCCCTCACAGTCGTTGTGTCGGCCGCGTTTTGATGTTGCACGGTTTTTCTGCCCCGGCAGGGGCAAAGGCAAATAGCCCGGGGTTTCAACCCCGGTTGGGAGCGAGCTGGTAAGGATCATCGCGAATTGAACCAACGTGGCACAGGGAATAGATGCCGTTGCATACAGTCACAACCGAGTTCCCATGCTACCGCCAATCTCGGCGGGAACTACCAAGCTGGGCAATTTTGGGGAGCGATAGCACTCGCTTTCGGGGAGCCCGATGAATCCGGTCAGGACGAGCATCCTTTGGATTTTTTCCTGTGCGGGATTGACAGGACAGGAAGTCTGGGTAACTTGGTTAAGTCTCTCTTCTCTCTCCCTCACCCATCGATTCATCGTTGGGTCAGGTGGAAAGCGTGGTCACCGGAGTGTGGCCATGCTTTCTGTTTCTTTCTTTCCGGTCTGCCGTGACCGGATTGGGGAATCGCCCGACGCTTCGGGCGCCCACTCGCTGAAACTCGTTTCCATATTCGTGTTTCAGTTTGAGAAGGAATTGCCCCGTGACTTATTCCGCTCCTGCTCTGGCTCAGAGTACGTCTGCGTCCGCAACGGTCACCCTGCAACTGATGGAATCCGCACGCCAGCTTGATTCCACGGGTGAAATTGACGCGGCCGAGATGGCTTACCGAGCTGCAACGCTGTGCGACTCCGGTCCCGAGTCTCGATTAGCTCTGGCCGACTTCCTGCTGCGGGTCGAGCGAACCGACCACGCGGTGACTGAGTATGAACTGCTGCTGGAGATGGGCCGGCGAGTCAGCGACTCGAAGCTGATCGAAGTGGCTTCGCACAACCTGGCAGCGGCACTGCGTGAAACAGGACGCCCGGAACGGGCCGCGGCCTTGCAGCATCAATCGATGCAGGAAGGGCTGGAAGGCACGGGCGAAGTCGATCCCGCCGATTTGACCGCGCGGGCAACGGACGCAATCGCTCAGGAAGACTACGCACTCGCGGGAGACCTGCTGCAAAGATCGTTACAGGTTGAGGAGTCGCGGCAGAATCAGAGCGGCATTGCCGCCGACTGTGCCAATCTGGGAGTGCTGGCTTCTTTACAGGGAGACCGATCTCGAGCCATCCGTTACCTGGGCCGCGCCTGGCACGCTCATCGGCAGACCGGTGACGACCGCGGAGCCGGAACAGACATGATGAACCTGGTAGAAGTCTTCAGTTCAGCAAATCGATGGAGCCTGGCCGCGCGTTGCTGTCGCCGTGCGATTGTCTGTTTCGAGCGGGCTCGCGCGAGTCGTTCCCTGGCCGCTGCCAGGTCACGTCTGGCTGAAGTCGAGAAGATTGTGGAACTGTTCGACAGTGACCCGTTGATGAATTGAGGAATGGGGCATACGAACCTGTCGCTTGACCGAGCGCAGCCGAAACTTGACCCTCCGCTCCCGAGCACTTTCTCCGGGAGTAGAACATGTCCAGCGAAACCTGGCGCGTGCGTGTCACGAAAGATCACCTGGTCTTCAGCGCCGCGCATTTCATCACGTTCAATGGCAACGTCTGCGAGCGTCTGCATGGTCACAACTGGCGGACCGCAGTCGAGCTGACCGGTCCGCTGGACGAGAATCACTACGTGTTCGATTTCATTGCGCTGCGGGACGCGATGCAAAGCATCGTCAATGAACTCGACCATCGCGTGCTGCTGCCAGCGAACCACCCGTTGATTCGTGTGACCGAATCGGAGCGTGAGGTCGAGGCGAGTTTCGAAGACCGTCGCTGGGTCTTTCCTCGCGAGGACTGCGTCATTCTGCCTGTCGAAAACACGACGGCGGAGTTGATCGCGCGCTGGATCGGCGGGCGACTTCGGCCGACGGTGCAGTCCGGATACGGACCCGCAGTTTCGATGATGAGGATTGAAGTCGAAGAGAACTTCGGCCAGTGGGCGATCTGCGAAATCCCAGTGGCGCCGACTGAGCCGGCTACGTAACCGTGGTCTGGTGAACACGGTTTCGAGCGAGTCTCTTCAGGCCACGCGCGGTTGAGGGCCGCTCGTGGTTACGGGCCAGTCGCGGTGTAGTCGTTCTACTGAAGTACGTCGGTCGCCGTGCCCGTCCCTTCCCGAATCTGCTGCAGTCCGCCGCCGTCGAAGAATTCCTGCAGTTCGAGAATTGCCGGTCCCATCAGGAACATGAACACCGCGGGCATCATGAACAGCACGGTCGGGAACATCAGCTTGAACGCAGCACTGTTTGCCTTCTCGTCCGTTCGTTGACGAAGGCTTTCCCGCATTGTCGAGCTGTATTCGGTCAATGCGTTCGAGGCACTTGTTCCCATACGATCGGATTGCGTCATCAGGTTGGTGAAGGAATCGACCTCCGGCACATCGACCCGCCGAGCAAAATTCTCCAGCGCGATGCGCAGGTTTCCGACCTCGGCCTGCTGGACGACGATCGCCAGCTCGCCGGCCAGGACGGGATAGACGGGCTTCAGGTCCCCAGCGATACGCTTCAACGAATCCGGGATCGTCAGGCCCTGGCTGACACACATGTTGAGCATGTCCAGCATGTCGGGCACCGCCCGTTCCAACTGGCTGCGGCGTTCGGTGGCCTTGTTCTGAATCAGAATTCGTGGGACGGCCCAGAGCGAGGCAGGGACAATCAGCATCGCCCCGAGAACCCACGGTTCGGCTTGTGCGGGCACCACAAGCAGCAGACAACCAAGCATGACCAGCGAGACGAACACGAGCAGGAAACGAATGGCCTGCAGATTCTGCATGGCATGCGGCTGATGGTAGCCCGCCTGGGCCAATTCGTCGTAAGTCCGTTCCACGTCCGATACGGGCATCAGCGCGGCCAATGCCGGAGTTGCCGCACCGAATGCATAATCGCTGGTGTCGGCCGATGCCAACTCGCCGGGAGATACGCGCGGGATATGCTCGGGTTCGGGAAACTGATCGTCCCGGTCCCGGAACAGTTCGCTTTTGCTCCAACTGACGGCCTGTTCGCTGTCGCCCGAAGGCTGCCAGGCTGCTGCTTCCGGAGGTGACCAGGCCGTTCCCGGCCCCGATGAACTCGCGGCGGACCAGGCCGGCGTCTCTGTTGGCGATGACAGTTCGACAGCAATTCCCGGACGGTCTGTCTCCTCGGGGATTTTGGGGCTCAGAGCGGAGTGAGGAGGGTTTTGCTCGGACGATGGGGCTGGTGCGACTGGCTTTGAGCTGACTCATCGGGTCGCGTGCCTGTT
>CAUZFZ010000246.1:0-10845 GCA_963579025.1 Planctomycetota bacterium
CTACAACTCAAAGAGAATTCACCAGACTCTCGGTTACAGAACACCTGACGAATTCGAAGAAGAACACCGCACTAAACTCGCCGTCTAAATTCTATTTCCGGTGTCCACTTTCATTGGTCTATCGCAGCTGAGTGAAAGCCCCCTCTCCCCGGCCCTCTCCCCCAAAACATTGGCGATGCAGGGCTCTGCTGCAAAAGACAGTCGACCGCGCCAATGTTTCGGGGAGAGGGGGCAAAAAGTGTGCAACTTCAAGAGCCCAATGCCACCAGAGTTGTCCCTCAATTTGCATGCGTGAGCCGCTGGCCGTAAGGCCTCGGGCAGGGCGCCGAGCCCGGCTGCTTACGCGTCACGGCTCACACCTGAAGACCAATTCTGAAAATGTTCTAGCCGCTGGAATTCTCACATGGTTACGGCCGTACTTCTCATCGCACACGGCAGCCGGCGAGCGGAGGCCAATCACGATCTGCTCGAAGTCGCACAACGACTTGTAGAGACAAGCGAATACGACATCGTCATCGCAAGCTATCTGGAGCTCGCCGACCCATCGATCCCGGCCGGCGCAGCCGAGTGCGTTAAAGCGGGAGCCGACAACATCCTGATGATGCCCTACTTCCTGAGCGCCGGCTCACACGTGATGCGTGATCTGCAACGGTTCCGCGATGAACTCCGCGAGCGATATCCAACGCAGAACTTCACACTCTGTCCGCCGCTGGGACTGCATCCGCTAATGATCGACATCGTGCAGGATCGCCTACGCGAAGAACTGTAAACGCACGAGACCGGTTTGTACGTCGATTACTTCGCGCTCCTGATCCGGTAGATGTGCGATTCCGTACGCACGATCAGCGAGTTGCCGGCAATCGCAGGTGACGCCGTAATGCCCGCATCGAGCTTGTTTTCGGCCACCAGTTCGAAGTCACGACTGGCTTTGATGACGGCAATGCTGCCGTCCTGCGAACTGCAGTAGATGTGACCGTCCGCATACACGGGTGACGCCCAGTACATGCCGGGAACTCGTTTCGTCCACACGATCTCCCCGGACAACGCGTCGACACACGAGAACACGCCCTCGTCCTGGATCATGTAGTAGTTGCGACCGACCAGCAGTTGCGAAGGGCGTTTCGGAGTCATCCGGCCGAGGCTCCATTCAATATGCGTGTCCGTGACGTCCCCGCGTCCATCCGGACGAACTGCGATCAGTGATTTGTCCCCCGATCCCGCGCAGATGTAGACCAGACCATGACCGACCAGCGGACGGGCCGAAGCGTTCATGCCTCCGTGACGCACGGTCCATACTGAGTCGCCGGATTGTGCGTCATAGGCGATCGTCGCCATCGCAAACGGACTGACCAGCAGATCGCGCCCGGCTGCTCGAACAATGCGCGGAGTGCAATAGGCCTTCTTGCGGTCACCATTGTCGGTGCCGTAATCAATGTCGCGGTTCCGCGTCCACACAATCTTGCCCGTGTTTCGGTTCAAGGCAGACACGAACTGTTTGTCGTATCCGTCGAAGCACAGATAAATCAGGTCGCCATGCACAACCGGTGACGCACCCGGGCCGCGCCAGTGATGACATTCCAGCTCTGTGTTCTCCCAGAGTTTTTTCCCCGACTGCGTATCGAGGCAGGCAGTCCCGTAGACTCCAAAGTGGACGTAGATGCGTCCCTCTTCAATCCACGGTGTCGGCGACGCGTAACCGTTTGTCGGGTGCGTGTACTGCGGCTGGTAAACCTCAAAGACGGTGATGTCATGCAGAACTCGACCGCTCTCCAGATCGAGGCACACGGCTGAAAGTCGAATTGGCGTCTTCAGCGGCGGCGCACCTTCGGAAAACGACTTCTGATTCGTCGCACCCGGGGGATTCTGAATTTTCGGCGCATTGGTCACCCAGACCTGGTTACCCCAGATCACGGGAGACGACCAGGCGCGTCCAGTGACCGCTGTCTTCCAGGCGATTTCGGGCGAATCTTCGCCGAACGTCACTGGCAGACCGGTCGCTTCGGACGTGCCATCTTCATGAGGACCGCGAAATTGATTCCAGAAGCCCTCTTCAGCGGATACGGAACCGGACAACACGACGAGACTCAGCAAAACAGTCCGCATGGGAATCCTCGGGGAAGACTGGAGGGAGATGGGGCTGGGAAAGAACGCACTCCGTTCAGGCACACCCTGTTCGGCGCGGGTGGTCAGTTTAGGCGGACGCGTGACACAGTGGCAAAGCAGCAGCCTGCCTGATACGACCAATGCGCGGTCGTTCCGACGCACGGAACGTCCGGCGACCCGCTGAAACACAAAGCGTTGGATCGAGATTGAATGAACCCCATGCCCACGCAGATCGACACTTACAACACGTCGCGATTCGATCTCGCTGCTGAGGCGATCGAACTGCGAATTCGCTGGTTTGGAGTCATCGTCGGATTCGCCCTGGTGAATCTTGTCGGCGACGACCTGACGTCGGGCGAGTCTCAACGCAACGTGCCGCTGCTGAACGCGATTCTGGGAATCGGAGTGATCTACGTCGCCATCGACACGGTGTGGAGTGCGCGCGGCCGTGTCTTTCTGAGCGGTTGGCCGCTGGGCGTTTCATTTCTTGAGGCGATCTTTATTGGCGTTCTGTGTTATTACGACCGCGGGCAGGACAGCGCGTTCCGCTTTTACTACTACCTGTCGCTGGTTGCCTGCGCGACTCGCTATTCACAGACAGTGACACACACAACGTTTCTGTTGCATGCGGTCAGTTATTCGACACTGCTGTTTGCTCAACCGACGGCGACCGTGTTGCCCTGGATCATCACAGTCGTCTCGATGGGCTGGGTCACATGGGCCAGTACGCATCTGACGAGCCTGTTGCGTCTGGCAGGTGAACAACTTCAGCAGGCCAACGAGCAACTTGAACAGCGGATTGTTGAACGCACGGGTGAACTGCGGGAATCGCAGGCCATGCTGGTTCAGCACGAAAAGCAGGCGGCATTCGGACTGCTCGCCGCGGGAATCGCGCATGAGGTTGGCAACCCACTGGCGGCAATCAGCTCGCTCGTGCAACTGCTCAGACGGAAGAAGGAGACCGACACAGAAACTCAGGAACGGTATCAGCTGATCGGCGATCAACTGCGTCGAATTCAGGGCACTCTGCGCGAGCTGGTCGACTTCAGCCGACCGGCCAACACCGACCCGACTCTGTGTGACGTGCACGGGATCGTTGAGGAAGCTCTTAGCATTGCCAAGTACTACAAACGCCGCAAAGGCAAACGCATCATCACTCGCTACGCGCGCGGGCTACCGACATTGCGGCTCGTGCATGACCAGTTTGTGCAGGTATTTCTAAACCTGATCCTCAACGCGATGGATGCGACGCCTGAAGGAGGCACAATCGAGATTTCAACAAGTCTTGAGTCCGGCTGGATTCGCATTGCAATCCGCGACACCGGTCATGGCATCAAGGACGAGGATCGCGTGGCACTGTTCGAGCCTTACTTTACGACCAAGGACACTGGTACCGGGCTTGGGCTGTTTGTGTGCCGCCACGTCCTGGAACGAACTTCCGCAGGCCGGATCGAGCTGACCGACTCAAGCCCGTCGGGTACGACCTTCAGCGTGCTCGTTACCAGTGACAACCTCAGCAACCGCTCCGATATCTCTGCGCCGACGGCCCCAGCCGATCATGTCCTCTCGGTCGCGGATCCGGTATTGCCAGCGGAGGAGTGACTTTCATCGGTAAGACCACTTTGCACCGCTCTTGCGAAACGCGTGAAGAACACCCAGACCTACAATATCTGCCGGAGTACGCGATGAGCTCTATTTCCCAACGATCACGGCAGGTTCTCGCCCTGGTCTGTCTGGCTGCTCTGTGTCCCGATACCAGTCTGACGGCGCAGGAAAAACCCGCGGCGACGTCCGGGTTTCGTCAGCCCGATGCAGCCATCCATCCTGATTTGTTCGTCTGGACTGACACATGCAACGTGTATGTCCTGCGGGACGGTGACTCTGCAGTGCTGATCGACTTCGGCGATGGCAGCGTCGTCGACCATTTGAAGGACATCGGAGTACAGCAAGTCGAATGGGTGTTGCTGACGCACCATCATCGCGAGCAACTGCAGGGAATTGGTCGCATTGACCGAAGTCAGACGAAAGTCGCTGCTCCCGAGGCAGAGCGTGAATTGCTCGAACAACCGACCGAGTTTCGCAAGTGGTTCCCAAAGCTGGGCGACAAGTTCTCGGTCTACGGAGCGAGCTACGTCCGACCGCCGCAACACCCGATTCCGCTCAGTAGAAGCCTGGCCGCTGGCGCCGTCTTTACCTGGCACGGCATCGACTTTCTTTGCCTGGACACACCGGGGCACTCGCCAGGAAGCATGAGCTACATCATCCGTCGAGACGGCCAGGCGATTGCCTTCACCGGTGGCGTGATGCACGACGGCGCCAGAATGACAACATGGTTCGACACCGAATGGGATTACGGGTTTGCCAAAGGCATCGACACACTTATCGCATCGGTCGACCAGCTAATCGAACAGAAGCTTGATCTGGCTCTGCCATCACACGGGCCAACGATCCGAAACCCGCAAACACAACTCGACGAATATCGTGCAAAGCTCGCGACGTTTCGCCAAAGCTATGTCCGCGGCTATCCAGTATTTGAATCCACCGAACAGGAACGGGATTCGATTTCCAAGCCGACAGCAGTTCCACTGATCAGTCAGGTAACACCGCATCTCTACAAACTCAGCCACAAGACCAAGGGGAAGAACTTCGCCATCATTGTGTCCGATGCTGGCAAAGGTCTGATTCTCGATTGCGGGTTGTTTCCACAGTCTATGCTGGAAGAAATCATTGTCGGGATGCGGGCACATTTGGGACTGAAAGAGATTGACGCGTTCTGGATCTCGCACATGCATGGCGATCATTTCCTGCTGGGCCCGACTCTCAAGCAAACCTATGGTGCCAAAGCGTGGACACTGGACCGGATTGCAGACAAATGCGAGCACCCACGACGGTACGACTACGCGGCACTTGTGTCTGCCTACGGTGACGGGTTCGACGGCATGAAGATCGAAAAGTCATTTCGTGACGGAGAAACCGTTCAGTGGGAAGGCTACACGATTCACGTGGACTGGATGCCGGGACAGACGGAATTCGGCTGTTGTTTGTGGCTGGAGTTGGACGGCAAACGTATTGCCTTTACAGGAGACAACCTGTTCGGCAATCCGGCGGACGTGAGGCAGGACGGTCATGAAGCGGTCGTTGCCCGCAACAGTGCGATCTTTGAGGAAGGCTATCTGTACGGCAGCCGCTATCTGAAAAACCTGAAGCCCGACATCGTGATGGGCAGCCATTCGTATGTCATGAATGATCCCGCGGCTTTTCTGAGCCGCTACCATGAATGGTCCAAAAGGATCATTGCGATGTATCGCGACCTGCTGCCGGACAGCGACTACGAGTATTTGTTCGATCCCTACTGGGTTTCCGCATACCCCTATCGCGTCGACTTCAGTGAACATGACGAACAGCACGTAGCCGTGACTGTCCGCAATTTCCGCGATTCAGCACAAAAACACCGAGTCGAGTTGAAGCTGCCTCCAGGCGTTAGCGCCGAGCCGAACGTGCTGGAAGGCAGCATTGAACGCAAGAGTCGCCAAAGCTATCGAATCACACTCAATGTAGATCGCAGCGCCACTCCGCCGGGAGTCAGCATCGTCCCCTTTGACATCACACTCGACGGCAACCGCTACGGCGAGCTGTTCGACTTCCTGATCCGCACTCCGATAAAAGAACCGTGAGCCTTGTCCGACCCGACCGCGACGCAAGACCGACTTGGATTACGCGTGGTATTAATCGTCCCGTGAACTGACGAGAACAAAATGCAAGATCATCGCGAATTGAAGTCGACCGTAATGCAGCCAAATGTCAACCGCCGAGTGTTCATGCAATCGGCGACGGCAGCCATCAGCCCTCTGTCCATGGCAATCAGCCTGAGTGGTGACACCCAGGCCGCGCAAGGCGGCAAGAGCCCGGTCATCGACACTCACATGCACGTGTGGGCTGACGATCCGGTGCGCTATCCCTTCGCTCACCCATACGTCAGGAACTTCGAGAAAGCCCCACACCCGGCAACGGTTGAAATGCTGATCGAGGACATGGACCGGCACGGCTGCACTCACTCCGTATTGGTTCAGGTCATTTACCACGGGTGGGACAACAACTACGTATCTGATTGCGTCAAGCAACACCCCAAACGTCTCAAGGCGCACGGTCTCATTGACCCGACCGATCCCGGCGTGGTGAAGAAGATGGAGTTCTGGATAAAGGAACACGGACTTCACGGAATGCGATTCAGCGCCATCTATTATCAGGACGGCATGCATGGTGGAGATGGTTGGATCAACGCTCGGGAAACGCATCGCCTGTGGAGTAAGGCCGAGGAACTTGGGGCCGTATTCAACTTCTTTATCGCTGCGAAACAGCTACCCAGGCTCGAGACAATGGTCCGCGCCCATCCGAAGATGCGAGTTATTATTGACCACTTCAGTCAGGTGGATCTGGGCGTCAAGGACCCGGAACCGGACTTTCAGTTACTCCTCGCCATGGCGAAGTATCCCAACGTCTGGGTAAAGGTCTCGGAACTCAGTTCAGTCTCGAAGTCGGGCAAGTATCCGTTTTCCGACGCTTATCCGTACGTCAAGCGAGTTTACGAAGCCTTTGGTCCAGACCGGCTACTCTTTGGGACGGGGTACCCTGGCGCGGCTCGTGTTGCCTACATGCGGCCGACACTGGACAAGGAGATTGATCTGATTCGCAATCGGATTCCGTTCTTCACGCGAGACGATCGCGAGAAGATCCTCGGACGAAATGCCGCAAAATTGTGGGGCTTCTCTGCATGATCCCCGCATCACAGAGTTTTGGAGGACGTTTCAAATGGCCACGCTGAAGATCGGTCTTGCACAAACACGGCAGACGGACGATTTCAACGCCAATGCAGAAACTGTTTTCCGGTTTCTTGAGCAGGCAGCGCATAGCGGAGTCCAGATTGTCTGCTTTCCGGAAACACAGACCGTTGGTTACCGCGCCGACATTACCGCCGCGGACGCTCCAGTTCCCGTGGCGAAATTAAACGCCCTGCACAATGAGATTGCCGCATCCTGCGGCCGGTTGGGAATCGCCTGCATCCTGGGCACAGAGATCCCATTGGAAAGTGATCCGGATTCCGGCAAGCCGTATAATTCAACGATCGTCATTTCGGAACAGGGCACAATCCTGGGCACGCATCACAAGACGCGGCTGACACCGCTCGACGCGGTCGCGTATACAGCCGGTGATTCTTTTGAGACTTATGAATTGTTCGGTGTCACCGTCGGAGTGGTGATCTGCTTCGAGGGATTCCGATTTGCCGAATCGACTCGCGAGTGTGTTCAGCAGGGGGCGCAGCTTGTCTTTCATCCGCAGAACAATACGACTCGCCCTAACGATTGGAAGATTCCAATTCACCACGCCATGATCGTCACGCGTGCCGCGGAAAACACAGTCTGGTTCGCATCCTGCAATGCCTGCCTGGATCACCAGAACTCCCGCTCCCTGATCGTCGCTCCGGACGGACAAATCACGGCGCAGTCGGAGGTGAAACGTGAAGAGCTTGTGATCGCCGAGATCGATATCGATCGCGCCACAAGAGCGATGTTTCACTTTGACCTCGAATCCTGCGCCGAGGTCCTGTTCGGAGATTCGGTCGAACGTGAAGAATTCGCGTCCGTCTTGCCGTGCAAATAGACGGACGTCGCCTATGCAACCCGATACTTCTGGACGAAGTCGTCATTGAGTTCGACGCCGATCCCCGGCCCCTGCGGCGGACGAATACAACCGCCATTTGCTTTGACCTGATCAAGGACACCAAGTGGTTCTGCCAGCAGGGCTCGTGGAACAGGTTCGGTGTCGTGTCGTATTCGAGCATCGGCTCAAACTGGTGCACCCGCCGGGGATGTCGGGTATCGCAGACACCAGGTGCATATCTACGGCGACTCGACCGACGGATTCATGACATGGCCTTATCTCTTGTTGTCGCGAGAATTCGCTTCGAAAGGCTTTCAGCGACATGGCGCTCACTGTCCCGTCCTCGCGTTCAACCAGACATTGGAAATTCTCCAATAGCTCCCTGGCGCCGTGCAGAAACTGGCCGTTTGCGTCGACCGTCAGATAGTCATCGGCACCGAATCGAACGACTTTCCAGACAAGATCGCCTGAGGCAACATCACGGCATTCCATCTGGCGTCATATCCACCACTCGTGACCATCAGGTTGTTCTTTCGTCCGATCGACAGCGATCTCACACCTTCGCTGTGCAGACGCCGTTGGCGCAGGACCTCACCGTTGCGTGACATCTCGACGAATCTGGGAAACTGCATGCCGACAAGACCCGCGCCGATGATTGTTCCCTCTTTCGTCCATCCGACCGCTTGAAAGGCGACGCCGATTGAGGGTAGCTTCTCGATTCGGCCATCCGGCGTCAGGATGACAGAAGAATTGTTGTCTGCGATCACCCAGGAGGAATCGTCGCCTTCGACCATCGACGCTGGTGCCCGGCTGACACGTCCAACAGATTCCTGCGTGCCATCAAGCAACCAGCGAGTCACTGTGCCGTCCAAAGCCGCAGTCACAATGTTTTGTCCGTCCCGACTGAACGCCATGAGTCGTGGACTGACGTCCGTTCCGAGTTCGGTGACCTGGCCGTTGTCAAAGACCATGAGCGATCCGTTGGTGTTTCCGACGGCAAATGCGTCTCGAGTCGGATGCCAATCCAAGGTCAACGGGTAACCAGATGGTTTGGGAGGCAGGCCGACATTGCGGATCAACTGCCCGTTCTGGTCATAGATGTGAATGTCCTGGTCCTTCTGCAGGACGGCAAATTCAGAGCCGTCAGCCTTCCAGGCATTTCCCCGGACAGCGGGGAAGCCGATTCGTTCAGAAGATCTTTCTCCTGTCGGCGACCAGACTTCATGCCACGTGAAATATTCAGAACGACTTCCCTTGAAGCTGGCGACGAGTAGCAGGAGGCGGGATGAAGACGCATTCCATTTCACCTCATACTGCCTTGCATTTGCATCCGGGCGCGTGCTCACATGGAACGTTCCATCGTTGCCGTAAATAGAAACCGTGCCCTCGGTCGAGCCGATGACGAATCGGCTCTTGTCAGGGCTCGTGGCAACACAAATGGCAGGCGATGACGCAACGTCTATGGTTGTCGGTTCCGCGAGTTGCGAATCGACGGAGAGACAGACGCCCTCGTGGTAGCCCAGTGACCCCGCGAACAGAACGCGACCGCTGGCCGTTACGCCGACGTGCCTGGGGCGAAATTCGTCCTTTACGGGAACGATATGCGCCGTGTCCGTTGTGATGTCGATGATGGCAGGCGGTCCGCCGTAAAGGGTATTGATGGCAATCCGGTCGAGACCAATCCACGCCATGTGGCTGGCGCTGTCTGGCTTGATCCCCTGTGTTACGGGTGAGGTCAGGACGGACACCGGCTGCTGCGATCGCTCGTCCGCATCAAAGATGTAGATCCCGTCCGAGCGCCACAGGGCAACCCGGTTCCCATCTGGGGACCAGGCGCAGGCCATAGAGCTTCTGCTATTCGCCGCCATCCCTGTGCGGAAGACTTCATTTCCAGCCAGGTCGAACAGAATCAGGCGACCGGCCCAGCCCGCCATCGCGAGGATGTCGGCTTTCGGCGAAACCGCGATGTGTCTGCCAAATGGAGGATGCGTATGTACCTGCACCTGGCGTTCGTCAAGGTCCCAGACCAGATGCTCGTCCTTCTGGATTACGGCCAGTGACACCAGCCGCGTGCCGTCCCGGTGCCACGACACGGACGTCACGGGATAATTGTGTCCCAGCAGAATGTGGCGAAGCTCGAGGCTTTCCGCGTCGCGAATGTGGATTGCGGAACCGACAGCCACGGCGATCATGTCACCCCGGGGACTCCAGGTGATGTCGTGGCATGTCGCCCGTGGGCAAGTCGTATCCAGTTGCCATCGCCTTACCCCCGTCGGGCTTGCCGGCGAATCAAGCAGGCCGGGAATCCAGTCCAGTCCGTCGCGCGCGATGACACCGACTTCGTTTGTATCAACGGGTGAGCCGACTGGAGTTGGCTGCACGGCACTAGCCACATCGACCCAGTCTGCCGCTTCGATTTTTCCGTGGTTTCCATTGCCGGACGAGTCGCGCAGGACCGTGCCGCTGCCTTCGTCGAAGTGATACAGCGCAATCGTCTTGTCGTCTGCTTCGAATCGTTGTCGTGGCTGCAATTCGGATGACTTACGAGCCACGTTCGAAATGCGGACTTCGTGGATCAGTCCATCGAAGAATTCGGAGCGATTTGGAGTGGGATTCAGCCTGCCGATGTAGCTGGTCTTGAACCATGAGGACTTCGGTTGACCGTCGACCGAAGTGACAGGCACATCAGTGGATGCTCCCGTGTCTCGACGTACCAGCGGCGACGTGGCGGGCTTTCCGTCGGAGTAGAGCTGTACCGTCGATCCATCGTAGACGAATGCCAGATAGATCGTCCTGTTCGCCTCAACAGACAGACCATGTCGAATGAATTGACTCTGTGCTGGTTCAACAACGCTAACAGAGGCGTCCCACCTGTAACCGTTTGACGTGAGAGCCATGGCCGGTATTGCGACAATGAATGCGCGTTTTTGAGCGGCCGGTGTTGCAATGGCTTCGATCGCAGGGCCAGCGCGCACTCTGGATAACCTGGGGCAGATAGGGGCTTGCGCATTCTATAGGCTGTTGTTACATGTTCTCCATGAGGAAGGAACTACGTTTTCATTCATGGAGGATAGACAATGGCGG
>CAUZFZ010000247.1:0-10843 GCA_963579025.1 Planctomycetota bacterium
TTCCCGTTCAGAAATCAGGATCGCAAAGGACGCCGCTTTCTCCAAGACCACTTCAACTCACGGCAAAAGCCGAAGAACTCCAACTCACAACTCCCACGTGTTGTCGCCTCAGAGAGATCACACCCTCAGGCTACTGGTGCAGGAACGTCGTCAGATGAGTTTCCTGCACTTCCAGAACGCCGACGCTGACTCGACCAAGGATGAACGTGAGCTGCTTCTGTTTCAACCGGACGAAAACGAGTCCGATTCCGATGAAACGGCGGATCGTCACACAGACTTGAACCTGCAAACTGCACTCGATGACGACAAGCTGCAAACGAAACTGCTGCGTCTATTCTACGACGCCAATTCCATGTACGAGGAACAGGGAGTTAACAGCCTGTTTCTGGCGCTCGGATTCCTCGAATGGTACGAGTCGCCAAAGTCTGACAAGGTCCGTTATGCACCGCTGCTGCTGATTCCTGTCGAACTCAACAGACGGACCGTCAATGCGAAATTCCGCGTCGGATTCCTTGACGAAGACGTCACGACAAACCTGTCACTTCAGGCAAAACTCTTAACCGAGTTCGGGCTGCAGCTTCCGGATTTACCGAATCTTGATGACTTGATTCCGGCTGACTACTTCGCGGCGGTTGAACCAATCATCGCTGATCAAGAACGCTGGAGAGTGCATCCCGATCGAATGACGCTCTGGTTTTTTTCGTTCGCGAAGTTTTTGATGTTTCGCGATCTGGAACCAGATGTCTGGCCTGAAGGGAAGGGGCCGGCCGATCATCCATTAGTCGGCGGATTGCTTGGTGAACCGGTTGTATTCGAGCCACCACTGATCGGCTCCGACGAACCCATTGGCCAGCATCTGGATGTGCGAACGCTCTGTCACATTCTCGACGCGGACAGTTCTCAGGCAGCAGCAATCGAGGAAGTCCGCGTCGGTCGCAATCTGGTCATTCAGGGACCGCCAGGCACCGGAAAGTCCCAGTCGATCGCAAACGTCATCGCGTCCGCCGTCCGAGACCGTCGAACTGTTCTGTTTGTATCTGAGAAACTTGCGGCACTCGAAGTCGTGAAATCACGACTGGACCGTGTTGGTCTCGGCGACATCTGTCTCGAACTGCATAGCAGGAAGGCCAATCGCCGGGCCGTGCTTGATGAGTTGGACCGAACAATCAGCCTCGGAAAGCCTGCTGACGCCGACATCGACCAGCAGGCTGACAAACTGGCGATGGCTCGCGACAGCTTGAACCGGTACGTGCAGCAATTGCACACGCCAATGGAATCGTCAGGCCGAACTCCGTATGAGTTGATTGGAACGTTGAACCGGCTCCAGTCAAACGGAGTCACTCCGTTTGACTGTGAGATGCCTGATATTTCCAGTTGGACACCGACGTCGGTTCGGCAGAAACAGGAGCTGCTGAGGGACCTCTCTGAACATCTCGCCGAGCTGGGTGTACCTTGCGACTCGGCCTGGTGGGGGATTCGACGGACAGAACCGTTGCTCCCAACTGACATGCGGTCGTTGGAACATACGTTGGAGTCCATCCGCAATAACGTGGCTCTGGTTCTCGGCCACGCTTCTGATCTCGCTGGTTCGCTGCACATAAAGCGAGATTCAGACTCGGAGTCGTTTGAGTCTGTGGCCAAACTTGCCCGGTTCGCAGCAAAACTCCAGAGCGTCCCGGAAATGGACAGGGGGGCATTCGCCGATCCGGTGTGGGAATCGGATCGGGCCGGAATTGAACAGGCTATTGCACGCGGCCGGGACCTCCAGCAATTAAAGGTGCTGTTGAATGGCGTGGTAGCACCGGTGGCATGGAATGCAGAAGTCGCTCAGACACGCATTGACCTTGCCGCGAGTGGCAAATCGATTCTTCGTTGGTTTAACAAAAGTTGGCGACGGGCGAATCACACGCTGCGGGGGATTCTGGAACAGCCCGTGCCGAAAGAACTGGACCTGCAACTGCAGCACCTCGATCAACTCATGCAGGCACAGGCGTGCCAAGCGGAGATCGGCGCCAACGGCCAACTTGGAAGTATAGGGCGAAAAGGTTTTGGAAACTTGTGGTATGGACGGGACTCCAATTGGGACATGTTGTCGGCGATCGTCGATTGGGAAGCAGACTGTCGTCGTTCCAAAGTCCCAAAGACGTTTCGCAAGATCATTGGACGCTGGTCGGAAACCCAAACAACCGACACCTTATATCGAGAACTACGCGCCATTTTTCAGGACACATGGAACGCTCTGAAGCAGCTTATTGATACACTCCGAGTCGAACCCGAATTGGCTTTCAAACAGGCAGTTACAGGTGACATCTCACTCGTGACGTTGCTCGCGATACTGCTCAAATGGCAACAGGCACTCCCGGAACTCGGGCGTTGGGTTGTCTTCCAGAGACGAGTAACACATTTGCACGACATGCAGTTGGACGCATTGCTGCCGCAGGTCGAACGTGGGGAGCTTGACGAATCGAGCGTAGACCGAATCGAGTTTGTGTACTGCGAAGCCGCCCTGCGAGAGATTCTCACTCAACGAGACGCAATTGCGGACTTTGATGGAATCAGCCACACGCGGCGAGTGGACGAATTTCGCAAACTTGATGAAGAACGGATTCGGCTCGCACGTAATGAAGTCGCGGCCGTGCATTACGACGGTTTGCCAGCACGAGGCAGCCACGGCGAAGTCGGAATTATTGCCAGTGAAGTTCGAAAGAAACGTCGACATAAATCACTGCGTCGGTTGTTGGCTGATGCTGGGCATGCCGTGCAGGCGATCAAACCTGTTTTCATGATGAGCCCGATCTCCGTAGCTCAGTTCCTTGAACCGGGTGTACTTGACTTCGACCTAATGGTGATTGATGAGGCGAGTCAGGTCCGTCCGGTCGAGGCACTTGGAGCGATGCTACGATGCCGTCAAGCCACCATCGTAGGCGATAACCGTCAGCTTCCTCCGACCGCCTTCTTCGATCGCGTCACCGGCGGAGACGACGCAGACGACGGCGATTCAGATGAAATGGCGGCAGGAGACGTTGAGAGCATTCTTGACCTCTGTCTCGCCCGGAGCTATCCGCAGCGAATGCTTCGTTGGCACTATCGAAGTCGACATCATTCACTGATCGCGGTATCGAATCACGAGTTCTACGACGACGGCCTGTTCGTAGTGCCGAGTCCAGACCGAAACGGGTCCGGTCGCGGCCTGGAATTCCGGTTTGTTGCCGACGGTGTTTACGATCGCGGGAAGACGCGGACGAATTGCCGCGAGGCACAGCTTGTCGCGCAGGCAATGATCGTCCACGCGCAACGACACAGCCATATGTCAATCGGCGTGGGGGCGTTCTCCGTTGCCCAGCGCGATGCGATTCTCGATGAGCTGGAATTGCTCCGTCGTGCCCATCCCGAGACCGAGCAGTTCTTCTCGACGAGAAGTGAAGAACCATGGTTCGTCAAGAACTTGGAAAACATTCAGGGCGATGAGCGTGACGTGATCTTAATTTCGGTGGGTTACGGTCCGGATGAGAGCGGATATCTCACGATGTCATTCGGGCCGTTGTCGTCGAAAGGCGGCGAGCGGCGACTCAATGTTCTAATTTCGCGAGCTAAACAACGCTGCGTGGCGTTCAGCTCAATCCGGAGTGAAGACATCGACTTGCGCAGGACGAATTCCCAGGGTGCCAAAGCCCTGAAGTCGTTCCTGCATTACGCGGAAACCGGAATCCTCGGCGTCGCAACCCCAACTGATCGAGAAGCCGACTCTGAGTTTGAGGAGCAGGTGGCGGAATCGATCCGTGGATTTGGATACGAGGTGGATTTGCAGGTTGGTGTGGCTGGCTTCTTCATTGACTTGGCAGTGGTCGACCCAAACACGCCCGGCCGATATCTGATCGGAATAGAGTGTGATGGAGCCACTTACCACTCCGCCCGGTGGGCACGTGATCGTGACCGGCTGAGACAGGCCGTTCTTGAAGACCACGGCTGGACTCTCTATCGCATCTGGAGCACTGACTGGTTCCACAGTCGCGAAGAGCAACTGCGGAAGCTTCAGGCTGCACTGAAAGACCAGCAGCTGCTCAGCACGGTTGATGTCCCTCACTTAGAGCTCGATCCGGTTGATCATCCCGACGTTGGAGGTGTTGTTTCGCCTGACAGCTCCGCGCCCATCGAACGAGAGGACGATTCAGAGGACTCGACCGGACCTCTGGAAGCTATCGAATACGAGGAGGCCGCATTCAGCGTCCAGCACAGTTCGACGGAGATCCACAAGCTGAGCCCAAAACAGCTCGCGAAAACAACGACGCAAATCGTGTGCATAGAAGGCCCGATTCATTACGAAGAAGTTGCACGTCGGGCGACGACCCTATGGGGGCTTCAGCGGGCGGGCAATCGAATTACAGAGGCCGTAGACCGAGCGCTCGCCTACGCACTCAAAGCCGGGCAGGTGGTTGAGAACGATGGGTTTTACACACTCCTAGGGCAGACTGTTTTCTCGGTTCGCAATCGTGAGTGCGCCACGTCGAAAACGCTGCGCAAGGCTGAAATGCTCCCGCCGCTGGAACTGGATTCAGCAATAGTCTCCTTTGTTGGAGCACATATATCGGCGACTCCGGAGGAGACGATCATCGCAGTCGCGCGGATGCTCGGTTTCCGCTCGACCAGCAAACAAGTGCGATCACGTATTGAGTCTCGGATTGATGTGCTACTCACTGGTGGCGGTCTCGTCGAAGACGGAAACGTCGTGCGCGTGCCGAAGCAAATCAACGTTCAGGGCGCAGATTGATGCGGCGTTGCGTGGCACTGGTAATCAGCGTTTGTTGCGTGTGCCACTGGATCTGCCAGTGCATTCAACGAGGCTCCACCTGAACTCCGGAAGTCTCAGGCCACATGGGATCAGGTCGAGTCAGCCGTGGCGGATCAGGGGCGATCTCTCCGTTCAGATAGACTCGGGCGATCGACGATTTCCACTGGTCGGCTTTCTCACAGAGTTGCCGCCTGACCGGGTGCAGCAGTGGCCTTCTCCTGTAGCAGGAGAAAGTCAGCTCGTGAACATGGCCCAGACCTTCGATGTGCCTGATTCGCTTCCTGTGTGGTTCGTTGCTCATTTGGTTGATCAGCGGTTCCGGCACTGGCGGATCCAGTGGCACGCGCTACCAGCACTACTTGCCAGTGCCACCCCGCCGTTTCGTGCGTGGCCTCCCAACACAATACACACGAGGGTCCGGTCATAAAAAAGACCGGACCCGTCTTCTCTTCCCAGTACTCAACCAGCGAGCTTCAGGAGTTCGCCAGCGGCCCTGTCGAGGTCTACGGTGTTAATGACCACTCCGAATGACTCCATCATTTCCCATGACTGCCTGACGTCGTCGTCGTTCAAGTCGCTTTCCGTCACGTATACGAGCGACGCGCATTGGTTTCGATGCAGTCCTGTTTTCTGCATGCATTCGAACCGGAACGCCGTTCCATGTGTTTTGTCCGGTTGCGTCAACGGAACTCGATGGAAGACTGCCGTTGGTTCACTGGCGTGCAGCGCGTAATCAAAATGGAACGGCTGCGTTGTCTCACCCACTCTGCAGGACCAGTCGAATCCATTCCAGAAGTCCTGGCGGTCTGAGATCCCGGAACTCTTCATGGCTTTCCTGCTGGCATGGTACAGATGCCTGCGTTCATCAGTTTCCCCGGACTTGTGCTCTGATCTGCCGGGTGTCGCAACGAGTTCCGAAAACAGTTCGTCGGCGACTTCGCCAAGTTCTGCTGGCGTCGATATGGATTCCATGAGGATCCCGCCATCCACCAGCATGTACTGAGGTTTTGAACGCTCTTGGAGGACATCGACGTATTCCGCCTCGCTCCGTTCCACGGTTGACCCGTCCCGACGCGAAAGGCGGTCTTTGGAAATCTGCAGGTTCCAGTATTCGAGCCACTGCCTGTATGCGTTCTTGCTCTGAACATTGTCTGGAATCGGACCGTGTTCACCGTCACCCAGAAACTTTCCGGTCACCTCTCCATCGGCCCACACAATCACGCCGACGTTGCGCGGTTCCATGCGCCGAAGATCGGACACGTACTTCGCGATCAGAAATCTGGGTAGTGATGTTTCAGACTTTTGAATCATCAGAGCAGCCTCCCGTCAGATGGCCATTCGGTGACGGCCGTGAACTCCCCGGAATGGGCCTGAATTATGTCTCGTAGAGAGTTCCGTCTCGTCTTTATGAAGTTGCATCCAGCCGTCCGTTCATCCGCACTGAGCCTGTAGTTTCCGGCTCTGGCGAATACATCGTCAATGAACCAGTCGGGCAAAGAGTCAATCCGAGTCAGCCATTTGCCGAAATGCTCAGTTGTCGCGATGTAGTCGATCAGACAATGCCGATTGCCCCCCGTCACCCCACCATTTGATATTCCAAGACGGTTCGTAAGTTGATTCAGGCGTTCGACTCCTTTCAGTGGCTGACCTCCACCGAATAATGCCTGGTCATGATCGAACACGCGCATCGCTTTTGGGTCCATGACCTGATCGACGACAAGGTTCTCGTCGTGTCGGTCGGAATTCGCAATGAGAATGTCAAATAGCGTGACTCCGGTGCAGAGGTCGGGAAGTTTGGCCCACGCCCTGTCAGGCTCGATTGGTGGCAGGTCATCCTTGTCAAAGTTGAAATCCAACGACGAGAAGAAATACCGGCTATCGGCCGCGTAAGTGACTGCAAAGGCTGGGATTGGAAGACGAAGAAAGGCTCCGATCTCAGCACATACGAGTTCGTTGGGCACACAGAATGGTGAAGACTCGTAATTTGTCCTGTGCCAAGCCTGAGTGTACCCGAGTCCCCGACCGTCCGCGTCAGGTCCATCCGCTCCCGCGGCAGTTGAATTCGGGTAAAACACTGCCCGAAGGTGGTGTGTGGATCGGGGTTTGGCCACGGTACTGGCGACCATTCACGCCATGATCGAATACATCCACAACAACCTGGTTCGTCGTGGACTGGTTGATCGAGCCACCGACTGGGAATGGTCCAGCGCACGCTGGTACGCGGAAATGTTGCTAGTTCGGATCCAGATGGATCGGACCTTACCGATGCTCATTGAATAACCGAACCGACGCTGGTGCCTGCGCGGTTCGAAGATTGCCACCACGCCCAGAGCCCGGGCGAAGGACGTGGAGTTCTCGGTGGGTGGAGAATGCGGCAACACTTCGAACGCCAGCCTGACGCAGCCACGCCCTTCCTGACGTCAGGGACGTGCCACCCGCCCGGAAATCCCGCAAAATCAAGGCTCTCGCTGCCTGAACGGCCAGGCGAACGCTTCAAGTTCGGTTTAGATCAGATCGGCTTTGCAGCCCGTTTCTTCGCCTCAGTCGTCGACTCCACTGAAGGATCGGCCGGTTCTTCTGCCTCAACTGGCCCCAGCAGCTCGTCCAAGTGCGGCGAGATCGGCTCGTCGAGTGGCAGGAACCAAACTGCGGGGCGGCCTTCTGCTTTGTATTGCTTGTCGAGCGCCTGCAGGACTTCCTCGGTCGATCTGGCGGGGCCGAGGAGCTGGTCCAGGTGGGGGGCGATCGGCTCGTCGGATGCCAGGAAGTACACGCCCGGGCGTTTGTCCTGCCGGTATTGAGCGTCGAGTACCGCTAGGACGTCTGTGACAGGCCGAGCCGGCCCCAGTAATCGCTTCACCTCGGGCAGCACGGACTCTAGCGGCCCTTCCACTGCCTTGGCCGCCTGAAATTGCTGAATGATCTCTGCTTCCGACAACTCCAGAGCCACCAGGATTCCGAAGTAGTTGCCCAACGCCGCTCGTAGGCGTGGATGTTCGAACCCCGTCGCCGGCCTAAACAGAACGTAGATTTCCAGAGCTCGCCGACTCAGCGGCTCGGCCTCTGCCAGACGATTCGTGTCCTGGAGCAACGCCGCCAGGTTGTTGAGTCGGAGTGCGACGTCGGGGTGTTCGGGTCCGTAGGACTGCTCGTCGATGGCCAGCGCGCGGCGAATCAGCGGCTCGGCCTCCGCCAGACGATCCGTGTCCTGGAGCAACACCGCCAGGTTGTTGAGGCCGTTGGCGACGTTGGGGTGTTCGGGTCCGTAGGACTGCTCGTCGATGGCCAGCGTGCGGCGCATCAGCGGCTCGGCCTCGGCCAGACGGTTCGTGGCCTTGAGCAACACCGCCAGGTTGTTGAGGTCGATGGCGACGCTGGGGTGTTCGGGTCCGAAGGACTGCTCGTTGATGGCCAGCGCGCGGCGCATCAGCGGCTCGGCCTCGGCCAGACGGTTCGTGGCCCTGAGCAACTGCGCCAGGTTGTTGAGGCCGATGGCGACTTGGGGGTGTTCAGGTCCGTAGGACTGCTCGTTGATGGCCAGCGCGCGGCGCATCAGCGGCTCGGCCTCGGCCAGACGGTCCGTGGCATTGAGCAACACCGCCAGATTGCTCAGACACGCGGCGACGCGGGGATGTTCGGGTCCGTAGGACTGCTCGTCGATGGCCATCGCGCGGCGCATCAGCGGCTCGGCCTCCGCCAGACGGTTCGTGGCATTGAGCAACAGCGCCAGGTTGTTGAGGTCGATGGCGACGCTGGGGTGTTCGGGTCCGTAGGACTGCTCGTTGATGGCCAGCGCGCGGCGCATCAGCGGCTCGGCCTCGGCCAGACGGTTCGTGGCATTGAGCAACTGCGCCAGGTTGTTGAGGTCGCGGGCGACTTTGGGGTGTTCGGCTCCGTAGGACTGCTCGTCGATGGCCAGCGCGCGGCGCATCAGCGGCTCGGCCTCCGCCAGACGATCCGTGTCCTGGAGCAACACCGCCAGGTTGTTGAGTGCGATGGCGACGCGGGGGTGTTCGGGTCCGTAGGACTGCTCCCGGATGGCCAGCGCGCGGCGCATCAGCGACTCGGCCTCGGCCAGACGGTTCGTGGCCTTGAGCAACTGCGCCAGGTTGTTGAGGTCGATGGCGACGCTGGGGTGTTCGGCTCCGAAGGACTGCTCGTCGATGGCCAGCGCGCGGCGCATCAGCGGCTCGGCCTCGGCCAGACGGTTCGTGTCGTGGAGCAACAGCGCCAGGCTGTTGAGTGCGACGCCAAGGTACGCTGGGGTCGAAGGAACTGAGCGCCCGGCTTGCGCGGTGTCCGAGAGCACTTCTACATTCGCTGGGGGCTCGCGTTGCTCGACCCCAGCCACCCGCTGCTCGGCTTCGGTCGCTTGTTGCTCAGCGAACTTGAGAAACTCTTTCAGCAGTGGTTCGGCCTCCGCGTAGCGGGCTTGATCGAGATACAGAAGCCCCAGATCATTGGCCGCGTACGCTCGCTGCTCGTCGTCATCGGCCAGTTCCAAAGCCGCTTGCAATTGCGGTTCCGCCTTGTCGAATTGGGCTAGGTCTTTCAGCAGGCGGCCGAGTTCCCGCCGAGCCCGTGACCACTGCGGAGCTTTCTTCGCCACGGTTTCATAGAGCTGCAGGGCCTTGTCGTAGTCGAGGCTGGATTCGTGCAGGTCTGCTTGCAGCAGCAGCGGCTGCAGGAGATCGCGTTTACGGGCTTCGTCTTCGGTTTGCCGGTCGTTGATGCGGTCGACCTGGTCCAGGATCGCGGGTTGTTTGGCTTCCAGATACGCGATGGCCTGCTCGACGCCTTGTGCTGCAAGGATGCGGGCCGCTTCAGCGAAGACTTCGTTTGGCTTTCCGGCCAGACCCTTGCGGATGGTGGCGACCATGTCTTCGACGCGGTCCAGGGCCGAGTCGCGGGACTTCTCAATCTTCTCGATCGCTTGCCAGTCGGCCTTCTCCTCGCTGGCCTCCGCGATCTGTTCGTCAGCCCGCTGCCGAATGTGACTCTTCAACTTGCCGGTCAGGACGTCCGGGTCTTCGTACAGCTTGCGGATTTCGTCGATCGTTTGTTGCGATGCAGTCTGAATCGATGATTCGAGCAGTTCGACATCCTGCCCGACCTTGTCGACGTTTTCTCCGACTTCGGTCACGTCCTGGCCAACGTCCTCAACGTCTCCGCCGAGCTGGGTCAGGCCGTAGGCCACTCCGCCAAGGACCACGATCAGCGCGGCAATGCCGGTCAGCACGGATCGCGTGCCCTTTTTCATCTGTTTCCGTAGTTCGTCGAGTTCGACCCGCATCTCTCGAACTCGCACACTCACGTCTTCCCGCGAGGTGACCTCGTTTCTCAGGTGCGGGTCGGCGACGACGGATTCCCGGTGCTGCTGCTGGAGTTGCTGCAGGTCTTCCGGTTCCGGGTCACAGTCGTCGAAGGGGAAATCTTCCGGGCACAGGAAGACGTAGACCTGCTTGTCCAGCTGGCGGGCGAGGTCGTATTCGAGCTGCGTGAACGATCGGCGCGGAGTTCCGTCCGGGAGTTGCTGCGGATCGGGATCGGCTCCGTAGCGGCGGCCGACGATGTGGATCACCGCTTGGCAACCGGCGATCTTCTCACGCAGCATCTCCTCGACCGTGCGGTAGTCCGGCGGGAAGTTGGTCTGCTCGATGGGCAGGCACTCCATTGACAGCAGAGCCTCTTTGACCAGTTGCCGCACCGAACCCAGGTCGCCGGATGTGGCCGAGATAAAGACTCGCGTGGAAGCTTGCATGGCGGTACTCCTGAAAAAGTTCTGCCGACAATCTACCAAAGAGATTCCTGCTTCGCAGCTTGAAGAACTACCGCACACGAATCCTCATCTTCTGCGGAAAGCTCAAACTCACCCCCGATACCAGCCGGTGGGGTGGCACTGGTAATCAGCGCTCGTTGAGTGTGCCACTGGCCCTGCCGAATAGTGTCCGGGAAAATATTCACACAATGTTAACTTGCGCGATTTGGGTTGTTGAATTACAAGCCTTGCATGTCACGCAGAAAGGAAAACATTTGCGGCAACGAGAAGTCTCG
>CAUZFZ010000248.1:0-10616 GCA_963579025.1 Planctomycetota bacterium
CAACACCAATCCTGCCCGGACGCCAGAAACGTCTGCCCACAAGCAGGTCTTCATCTACGAACACGATCCGCAGAATCGCTCGTTTTCCCGCGAATTCCAGCAGCCCGGGAACTGCTGATACCGGATGGAGCCACGCGGGAAGTTTTGAATTGAATGCCCGTCTGGCTACACGCAGGTTGGCACGGCGAGAATCAACGCACTGACGCCAACGGTAATGCCATCTGCATGCCGCACTTCCTTTAGTAGCCTTCCAATGACTTGACCGTGCAGTGCCCTGGCGATCCCCAGGGATGCTTCATTGGTCACAGGTGGCTCGACAGACTGTCCGTCGACGGAGGTGATCTCGTAGATTTGAGCGAGTAGCCAGTCTCCAGTCAGCGAGTTGCACGCAGTCTTTGCAAGATTGTATGGCAGCCAAGGCGGTTGAGCCCCTCTCACCGCCAAGAGGCCAGCCAGTGCAATGCGGTTTGGGCTGTTGAGAATGTTCATCGCAAGCGCGGCATCGCCCCATTCGAGACAGCCCGCCTCAGACTCACAAGGAAGGCGCGACTCACTCGCGTAGTTCACGTTTCGATCCACCCCATACTCATGTTGGCATTGTTCGGCGACGAGCTCGGGGTCGGTCATAATCGAAAAGAATCCCGTGACAGTCTGCTCATCTCTTGCCACTTTGATTGTGCCTACAGGATGAAGGTATCGAGCGATGAAGTCGAGGTCGGGGCCATCGTCGGAAAGGAAACCGCCTCGGACTGCAAACTCTCGCCGAGCAGACGTATCTGTTTGCATAGACCAAAGAAGGTCCTCCGAGAGAATCCGCTCGGTATATATCTCTTGGAGTATGGGAATATCCGCATCGCTCGCGTCGTCAATGTCCAAGTGCTAGTCCCTTCGGCATTCGAGCGATCTAACGTTCCCATTCCTGAACTTCGTTTGCCGTCGCATTCTCCAGAGAAGCGCTTGCCTACTGACTTCACAATCCCGTTTCTGTAATTCGAGTAGAGAAGGACCGACACCAGCCAGCTTCGTGTTCTCGAACGTGGGAGTCAAATTGCTCGATAAAAATAGCGAGTGATTCGGAGATTGCTGGTACTGGTCATGCCGCGAGAGACTTCTGACCGACCTGCATATGGAAACAAAACACACTCTACATATATTCCAGCAAGTCTCGTTGTACCACCGGACAAACGGTCGTTTGTGCGAACAGTCTGGCAGATCGCGAATCCGTTCCGAATCTGCGTCAAGCTAATCCGTTTTTGTCGTTCGCGAAATCAATGTACCGTTTTCTCATTCGTGACGGAGAAAACTCGAACATTCACCGGCCGCATCGTTGGCTATGCCAGAGTCAGCACCGAAGGTCAAGACCTTGACCTTCAACTCGACGCTCTTCGAAAACATGGTGCTGCTGACGAGTTGATTTTTGCTGACAGGGCGTCCGGTGCAAAGTCCGAACGCCCGGGACTTTCTGCCTGTCTCGATGAACTCAAGACCGGGGACGTTCTTCTCGTGTGGCGTCTCGACCGTCTTGGGCGTTCCGTTCGTCATCTCGTCACACTCGTCGACGAATTACGAGACAGGGGAGTCGGCTTTCGCTCGGTGTGTGACGGTGCCATCGACACCACAACGGCGTCGGGCAAGCTCATCTTCAACGTCTTCTCCGCACTTGCGGAATTTGAGCGGTCGCTTATTCAGGAACGAACGATGGCCGGGCTGGCTGCTGCCCGTGCTCGTGGCCGCAAGGGCGGTCGACGTCCGATTTCAGTGAACGATCCGCGTGTGCAGGCTGCCAAGCTGATGTACGGGCAGTATCAGCAGGGCGAGATCGAACTCCCTGACATCCTCAAGACGCTGAGCATCAAGCGGACGACCTTGTATCGCTATGTGGCGCTTTGAGAGTTTTGTTCTCGCCGCTGCTCGAAGGGACGGACGAATGGAGACGTTTGCCCGAGTAGCGGCGTAGTCTCTTCCTTGATTCGGGACCTGTGTTTCTTCCGGCTGTGATCATATTGTTCGGAATCTGATCGGCTACGAACTCGCGTTCGTGCTGAATGTACAGTAGCCTGCTGAAGCGCGATCGGGACGCCAGATTGATGTGACGGCAGTTATCGATGAGTCGCTTTACGTGGCGCCGAGGGCGATTGCATTTGAAATGACAGCCGAGGACGAGTCGCCCATGCAGAATCGCTTCTTCGATCAACCGATTCTCAATTCTCCGTACAGCTATCCCATGCAGCATTGGGAGCTGGATGAGACCGGGCAGCCGACGCAGAAGATCATCCCGACTCGGCGACGGGCCGAGTTCATTACGCCCATCCCAAAGCCAAAGAAGCGGAAGAAGAAAAAGGCCGACGAATACAAGGAATTCGTCTTCGATGAAGGCAAAGGTCTTTCGACCGAGGAGCAGCAGTACGACCCGACTTCGGTCATCAATCAGATTCGCCAGCACGTCGAACAGTGGCGGGCCATTCCGAATCCAAATGACTGGAACGTGACGCCGGAAACTGCCCGGCTGCTGCAGCATTGGCGACACCACAAGTTCAACAGCTTTCGGCCATTCTTCTGTCAGGTTGAAGCCGCCGAGACGGCAATCTGGCTTTCCGAAGTCGCACCGAAAGCGGGAAAGACCGGCAGGAAGTTCCTGGACCATGTCCTTGCGGCAAATGAGCAGGCGAATCCCGAGCTGGTCCGGATGGCTCTGAAACTCGCGACGGGGGCCGGCAAGACAACCGTCATGGCCATGCTGATTGCGTGGCAGACGATCAATGCCGTGCGGAGACCGAACAGCAAAAAGTTCACCAGAGGCTTTCTGATCGTCGCACCGGGGCTGACGATCCGGGACCGCCTCCGAGTTCTGAAGCCGAACGATCCCGACAGCTATTACGAGAGCCGCGAACTGGTCCCTCATGACATGCTGGCCGACCTGGACCGGGCCAAGATCGTTATCACCAACTACCACGCGTTTAAGCTGCGCGAGCGCACTGACATCTCAAAAGGGACGCGAGCGGCTCTGGAGGGCTGGCGTGAAGAGAAGCTTCAGACGGTCGAGACGGAAGGCCAGATGCTGCAGCGCGTCATGCCCGACCTGATGGGCATGAAGAATGTCATGGTCATCAATGATGAAGCGCACCACTGTTACCGTGAAAAGCCGGGCGAGGGGCTGGAAGGTGAGCTGAAGGGTGACGACCGGGAAGAGGCGAAGAAGAACACGGAGGCGGCCCGCCTCTGGATTACTGGCCTCGAAGCGGTCAAGCGGAAGCTCGGAATCGCCCGCGTCATGGATCTGTCAGCGACACCGTTCTTTCTCCGCGGGTCTGGTTACGCGGAAGGGACGCTGTTTCCCTGGACGGTCAGCGACTTCTCCCTGATGGACGCCATCGAGTGCGGCATTGTGAAACTGCCGCGAGTACCCGTTGCGGACAATCTCATTAATCGCGATGAGATGCCGATGTTTCGCAACCTCTGGGAGCACATTCGCACAGCGATGCCGAAGAAGGGACGCAGCAAAGGAGCGACGCTGGATCCGCTCAGTATTCCTCCGCAGCTTATTACGGCACTGGAAGCCCTTTATGGCCATTACGAAAAGACTCACCAGCTGTGGCAGGAAGCGGGCATCCGCGTGCCACCCTGCTTTATCGTCGTTTGTAATAACACTTCCACTTCCAAGCTGGTGTACGACTACATTTCGGGCTTTGTTCGCGACAACGATGATGGCTCCAGCTCTCTGGTTGAAGGGCGATTTGACCTGTTTCGCAATACAGATGAGTACGGCAATCCACTGGCCCGGCCAAACACGCTGCTGATCGACAGCGAGCAGCTGGAGTCTGGCGATGCACTCGACAAGAACTTCCGAGCAATGGCGGCGGATGAGATAGACCGCTTCCGTCGAGAAATCATTGAACGAACCGGTGATCGGCAACAGGCCGAAAACATCACCGATCAGGACCTGTTGCGCGAGGTCATGAACACCGTTGGTAAAGAAGGACGGCTCGGTGAGTCCATCCGCTGTGTTGTTTCCGTATCGATGCTGACTGAGGGCTGGGACGCAAACACGGTCACCCACGTTCTTGGCGTCAGAGCGTTCGGGACTCAGCTCCTGTGCGAGCAGGTGATTGGCCGAGCCCTGCGTCGCCAGTCCTACGATCTGAATGAATCAGGACTGTTCAACACAGAGTACGCTGACGTCCTCGGCATTCCGTTCGACTTCAATGCCAAACCGGTCGTCGCCCCGCCGCAACCGCCGCGGGAGACGATTCAGGTGAAAGCCGTCCGTCCGGAACGGGACGATCTGGAGATTCGATTCCCGCGAGTGGAAGGCTACCGCGTCGAACTGCCGGAAGACCGTCTGGAAGCCGAGTTCAACGACGATTCGATACTGGATCTGACGCCGGATCTGATCGGTGCGACCGAAACGCAGAATTCCGGAATCATTGGCGAGCTGGTTGATCTGAATCTGGTTCACACCGGAAATGTCCGACCGTCGCAGGTGCTCTACGAACTGACATCGCATCTCGTTCTGACGCACTGGAGAGACCCGGGCGAAAGCCCACGGCTCTACCTGTTCGGCCAGTTAAAGCGAATCGCGCGCAAGTGGATCGACGAGTGCCTGAAGTGCAAAGGCGGCACGTATCCCGCGCAGTTGAAGTACAAGATGATCGCTGACATGGCGTGCAAGCGGATTACGGATGGCATCACCCGTCACTTCGTTGGAGAGAACCCGATCAAGGCCATCCTCGATCCGTACAACCCGGTCGGGTCGACGAATTTCGTGAATTTCAACACGTCGAAGACGGACCGCTGGGAAACGGATTCGCGGAGCAGTCACGTCAACTGGGTCATTCTCGACAGCGACTGGGAAGGGGAGTTCTGCCGGGTCGTGGAAGCACACCCTCGCGTGAAGGCCTACGTGAAGAACCACAGCCTTGGACTCGAAGTGCCGTATCGATACGGCTCCGAAATGAAGCGGTACCGGCCCGATTTCATCGTGCTGGTTGATGATGGCCACGGAGACGACGACCTGCTGCATCTGATCATCGAGATCAAGGGCTATCGGCGCGAGGATGCCAAAGAGAAGAAGTCGACAATGGAGACGTGCTGGGTTCCCGGAGTGAACTACCTGGGCGACTACGGCCGCTGGGACTTCGCGGAATTCACCGACGTCTATGAGATCGAAGCGAACTTCGAGCAGAAGGTCGAAGAACGATTCAACGAAATGATTGCCAGTGCCGGGAAGTCCCTCGCCTCATCGGTCCGGGAGGGGTAACCGCGACATTGGGGGCTGAATGCACGGCGCACAGGGCACTGTCTGGTTGAGCTGAGAATGGAGACGAACGATGAAGCAGGAAACCGTGGTCGCTCTGACCGAGACGTTCGAAGGGCACGCACAGCAGACGGATGGCGGCGTCGAATTCTGGCTCGCCCGGGACCTGCAGCATCTGCTCGGTTACACAAAATGGGAAAACTTCCAGAACGTCGTTTCGAAGGCGAAAACAGCCTGCGAAGTGTCCGGCCACGAGATTCTGGACCATTTTGCTGACGTCGGGAAAATGGTCGACATCGGTTCCGGGACGTCTCGGGAAATCGACGATCTGATGCTGACTCGCTTTGCGTGTTATCTGATTGCCCAGAACGGCGATCCGAAGAAAGAACCGATCGCGTTTGCCCAGACGTACTTTGCTCTGCAAACCCGCAAAGCGGAGCTGATTGAGCAACGGCTGCTGGAAGCCGAACGCGTCTCAGCCCGGCAGAAACTGACCGCCAACGAAAAGGACTTGTCGTCGGTCATTTATCAGCAGACGGGCAGTGATCGCAACTTCGCTCTGATCCGCAGCAAGGGCGATCAGGCACTCTTCGGAAAATCCACGAAGGCCATGAAGTCGCAGTGGAAAGTTCCTGCCAGTCGCCCGCTGGCAGACTTTGCTCCGACCATCGTGCTGAAGGCGAAGGACTTCGCGACCGAGATCACGATCCACAACGCTCGCGAAAAGAACCTGAAGACCGAGCAGTCCATTTCCAGCGAGCATGTCAGTAACAACCGGGCGGTACGCAATACCCTCGTTAATCGGGGAATTCGGCCGGAGAACCTGCCAGCCGCCGAGGATGTGAAGAAAGTCGAACGACGTCTTGCTTCTGAAGAAAAGAAATCACTGAAGAATCCCGAGGCGCTCGATGTTGAAGAGTGAAGTGAGAAAGGTGAAGTGTGAAAAAGGACCTGCCGGAGAGGACGTTTGCATTCGCGACGCGTGTCGTCCGGCTGTGCCAGACGCTGGATTCCACGCCGGGCGTCAGTCGCACGTTGGCGAATCAACTGCTGCGATCCGGTACGTCGGTTGGTGCGAATGTGGAAGAAGGGCAGGCGAGTCAAAGCCGGGCAGATTTCGTGAGCAAGTATTCGATCGCCTGCAAAGAAGCTCGGGAAACTCACTACTGGCTCCGCCTCCTCGTCACGACAGAAATCATGCCGGAATCACAACTGAATGAACTGATCGACGAAGCCAACCAGCTCGTCGCCATCCTGACAACGATCATCAAGAAAACGAAAAAAGGGTGAAGAGTGAATTGTGAAGAGTGAAACAGCCCAGTTTTCACCCTTCACTCTTCACCCTTCACAATTCAAACCATGGCGAAGAAGAAGGCAACCAGAAAAAAGAAAGCCGCTGCGAAGAAGTCGGTGGAAACTCTGACTCATGGGGATGCCTCGCGGACCAATATTCCCACTGCTGAGCTGGAAGCAGTGGTGAGCGATGAGGACAAGAGTCCGATTCGTGTGGCTTATGAGCGGCGGAACCGGGATCTGGATCCGCAACTCGTGTGGCGGGGGAAGGACGAGCAGGACTGGTCGGATTTAGTCGTCCATGCGCCACCGCTCTACATTCAGGAGAAGGTGCATCCCAAGGTGCTTGTCGATGACCTGCTGAAGCAGACGAAGCAGGCCGAGGAAGCCGGGAAACCGCTGCGGCAGCTCGATCTGTTTGCCGACTTCAACGGGTTGCCGGAGGACGCGCGGTCGGCCGAGTTCTATCAGCACGACGCGAACTGGACGAACCGCATGATTCTGGGCGACAGCCTGCAGGTCATGGCCTCACTGGCCGAACGCGAAGGCCTGCGTGGTCAGGTGCAGTGCATCTACATCGACCCGCCCTACGGCATCAAATTCAACTCGAACTTCCAGTGGTCCACGACCAGCCGCGAAGTGAGAGACGGGAATGCCGCGCACATCACCCGCGAGCCCGAACAGGTCAAAGCCTTTCGAGATACGTGGCGGGACGGGATTCACTCTTACATGACCTATTTGCGAGACCGTCTGACCGTCGCGCGCGATCTACTTTCACCGTCCGGTTCGGTATTCGTACAAATCGGAGACGAGAATCTACACAGAGTACGTGGCGTCCTCGAAGAAATATTTGGCGAAGATAATTTCTGCGGCCAAATTGTCTTTGCGACGTCTGGCGGCACTGCCACTGAAATTCTTTCAAACCCATTCGACTACATCCTGTGGTTTGCAAAGTGCCGTCCGAGCGTGAAGTATCGCCAGCCCTACAATGTCAAAGACGCCACCGCGCAGGCGTCGGGGCCTTATTCAAAAGTCCGAACTTCGGACTACGATTACCGTGCCTTGACAAAGATCGAGAAGTCCGACGCCGGTGCCTTGCCTGCCGGTTCCCGTCAGTATCGAATCGACAATCTTGTTAGTTCCGGTGTTCGGGATGGAACGACCACTGAGTTTGAGTTCCGAGGACACAGCTTCCATCCCGGTAGTGCAAGACACTGGAAAGCCAGTGTGCCCGGGCTTGGTCGACTGACGAGAGCAGATCGACTCGAATCGACTCGGGGTCTCTACTATCGAAGGTACATTGACGACTTCAGTGTTTCACCACTATCTGCCGTTTGGCCAGATACTGGAATCGCCGGGTTTGCGTCTGACAAGATTTACATCGTTCAGACTAACGCCAAGGTTGTCGCTCGCTGCATTGCAATGGCCACTGATCCAAGCGATCTCGTTCTTGATCCCACATGTGGTTCCGGTACCACCGCATATGTAGCAGAACAGTGGGGCCGTAGGTGGATTACGATCGATACGTCACGAGTAGCTCTCGCTCTTGCTAGAGCGAGAATCATGGGTGCACGGTATCCGTACTACTTGTTGGCTGACTCTGTTGACGGGCAGCGGAAAGAAGCTTCATTGTCTCGCTCAGAAGCGAGTTCCGCTCCAGCACATGGAAACATCCGGCATGGATTCGTGTATGACCGAGTGCCGCACATCACTCTCAGATCCATCGCGAACAATGCCGAGATTGACGTGCTCTGGGAGCGTTTTCAGGAGACACTCAAACCGCTGCGCGAACAGCTCAACGCGGCGATGGGCCGAGTCGAGGGCGCAGACGGCAACGAGCCGTGGCAGGAATGGGAGATCCCTCGCGAAGCCGGTGAGATTTGGGGAGCAACGGCTGTTGCAGCTCACGGACAGGTCATGAAACTAAGGGATGAGTTCAAACTCAAGATGGACTTTCTTGTTTCGCTCGACATGGAGAGCCAGGAAGATCGCATCTACGAACAACTCAAACGCCAGATTGAGCAGCCGCTCACTGCGATTAACGAATTGACAGGCAATGCGTTCGATCTAGAAACTCTGCCCAACGAGCCACGCGATCCCTGGCCGGAAGAAGCAAAGAAACTCCACGCCGAGTGGTGGAAACAACGCATCGCCCGCCAGAAAGAGATCGACGCTTCCATCGCGGCCAAAGCGGATTTCGAGTTCCTCTATGACAAACCGTACCAGGACAGCAGCAAGGTTCGCGTCGCCGGTCCGTTCACATTCGAAACTGTCTCGCCCCACCGCGTGCTGGCCGTCGATGCAGACGACGAACTGATCGACCCGCAGGGAAGTGTGAAGGGTGAAGAGGGAAGTGTGAAAGAAGGGGATGGCGACTTCGTCACGATGATCCTTGAGAACCTGAAGACGGCTGGAGTTCAGCAGGCTCATAAGGAAGACCGGATCACGTTCACGTCCGTCGCCCCGTGGCCCGGCCACTTCGTCTGTGCCGAGGGTCGCTACACCGAAGGCGACGCCGACACCGGCACCGAGAAACGGGCCGGTATCCTAGTCGGCCCGGAATTCGGAACGGTCAGCCGAGCCGACCTCGCCGCCGCCGCTCGGGAAGCCAGTGAAGCCGGCTTCGACGTGCTGGTCTCGTGCGCCTTCAACTACGAAGCCCACGCCTCGGAATTCACAAAGCTCGGCCGACTCCCGATCCTCAAAGCCCGCATGAACGCCGACCTGCACATGGGCGAGGACCTCAAGCAGACCAACACCGCCAACCTGTTCGTGGTCTTCGGCGAACCAGACATCGACATCCTGCCGGTTCCCCCCTCGCCCTCAGGGAGAGGGGCCGGGGGTGAGGGTGAGCAGCTGCAGGTGAAGATCAACGGAGTGGACGTCTTCCATCCGAACACCGGAGAAGTCCGCAGCGACGGAGCCGACGGCATCGCCTGCTGGTTCATCGACACGGACTACAACGAAGAAAGCTTCTTCGTCCGCCACGCCTACTTCCTCGGAGCCAACGACCCCTACAAAGCTCTGAAGACGACGCTGAAAGCAGAGATCAACGAAGAAGCCTGGGCCTCCCTCCACAGCGACACCTCCCGCCCGTTCGACAAACCCAAGAACGGCCGGATCGCCGTCAAAGTCATCAACCACCTCGGCGACGAGGTGATGAAGGTCTTTCGCGTGTAGGGGTGCGAATCGCGATGGACAAAGAGAGAATGTTGGCACCACGTTTCGGAGAACCGCAGCAGTAAGTAGCGACAATACGGTTTAGAATGATTTACATTCGACGTGCAGGAATTCAGGAATCACAACATGCCACAACTCGTTCGAGTGAAACTGAACGGCTTTCGATCGATCAAAGCAACGACATTGGAAATGCGACCGCTCAATGTCCTGATCGGTGCCAACGGAGCCGGTAAGAGCAACCTGATTTCGTTCTTCAAGCTGATGAACGAACTCATGGCAGGGAGATTGCAACAACATATTGCCGAGACAGGTCGCGCAACAGGGAATCTCCACTTCGGGCCTAAGGTGACACCGCAGTTGGAAGCGGAACTTGAGTTCGAAGTCGATAATGGCGCGGACACCTACCAGATTCGACTGTTCCACGCAGCCGGCGATTCGTTGGTGTTTGCCGAAGAGAGCCTTTCCTTCCATCAACCCGGGTATCCTCAGCCACGAGTCCTCTCACTGGGAGCAGGTCATCTGGAATCCAGACTTGGAGACAAAGCGGCTGAAGACGAACCAACGGCAAAGACTCTTCGACACCTGCTGAATCGTTGTCGTGTCTACCATTTTCACGACACCTCCGCGACGGCCAGAGTGCGGAATTATTGTTATGTTGGTGACGATCGCTGGTTGATGCCGGACGCTGCAAATCTGGCAGCCATTCTTTATCGACTGAAGTTGCACACAGAGACCGTTTATCGCCGAATCGTCGCCACGATTCGTCAGGTGGCTCCGTACTTCGACGACTTCGATCTGGAACCAACCGGTTCAGGTGGCAAAGACATTATTCTAAACTGGCGACATCGCAAGTCGGACCTGGTTTTCGGTCCGCATCAGCTTTCTGATG
>CAUZFZ010000249.1:0-10582 GCA_963579025.1 Planctomycetota bacterium
CGAACAAGTGCTGGCCAAAGAATAGTTATTCCTATGTCTCATCGACTGACGCTGTGCATTCCGCTGATCATTGCGGCTGTTGCGGCCACGGCTGTGGCCGCTGAACGATCCTCGGTGCCGACGCAGGCCTGGTTTCCACAGGCCCCACCGCTCAAGAATCCCACCGGGCAGATCATCCGGGTCGCCACCGTCGACCAGCTCTTTCGTGCGGCAGAGACTGTCAAACCTGGCGGGACAATTCTGCTGGCGGATGGCCACTACATGATGCCGAGGTATTTTGAGCTGCGGACAGACAACGTGACGATGCGGAGCGAGACCGGCCGGCGTGATGGTGTCGTCATCGACGGGGCGCGCAGCCGCCATGGAGAACTTGTTGGAATTCGCGGATGTGAAGGTGTGACGATCGCCGACCTGACGATTCAGAACATCAAGTGGAACGGCTTCAAACTGAATTCCAACCACGGAGTGCAGCGAGTCACAATCTATAACTGTGTGATTCACAACATCTGGCAACGCGGGATCAAAGGTGTCGCTGTTCCGGCGGCGAACCGCGAAGCGCTGCGACCGAAAGATTGCCGAATTCAGTACTGCCTGTTCTACAACGACCGCCCCAAGCAATTCTCAGACGATCCGGCCGACACGCCGGAGCGGTTTCAGGGCAATTACATCGGCGGCATGGACATCATGTACGCCACGAACTGGACGATCAGCGACAACGTCTTCATTGGAATTCAGGGTCGCACACGTGAAGCTCGCGGAGCCATTTTCCTGTGGCACGACTCACGCGACTGCATCATCGAGCAGAACATTGTTATTGATTGCGACAGTGGGATCTGTCTGGGCAATTCCTCCAAACGAGCGGAGACTGAGACGCATTGTCGGCGGTGCATTGTGCGGAACAACTTCATCACACGCACACCGGAAAACGGGATACTGGCCGACTACACAACCGACTGCGCGATTATCCATAACACGATTCACGATCCGACCAGCCGGCAGAAGCGACTGATTCGGCTGGTGCATGACAATGCTGGCCTGCTGGTGGCGAACAACCTGATCAGTGGGCCGCCGTTGATGAATCGCGCAACAGGTCAGGTTCAAATTCGGCACAATCGAACGAGCGATTTCACGGACGCATTTACGAGCGCACAGGATGGCAACCTGCACCTGCGCCACGCACTTCCTGATATCGCAATTGTGGCACCACGACTGTCGCAGGCCAGTCGTGACATCGACGGGGAACTTCGAGGCGATCAGCCGTCCGCCGGAGCAGACGAACCCGAGCGACCCCGTCCGTAGTGCGCGTGACCGAGCACGTTCCCAACGGCGAACCGATGGGATGCTGTCACGATTCCCGCACACGTTCGACTATACTCGACTGCTCGCCCAACAGTCCCTCGATCCTTGTTCGCTAATGAACCGGAAATCTCACACGACGATCCACTTTACGGTATTGGCCTGCGTTGCAGCGCTGAGTCACGACGGCGCTGCGTACAGCCGCGATCTGCCTGCGGAGCAACCGTCTTTCCGTCACGACGTGATGGCCGTTTTGTCGCGGGCTGGCTGCAACATGGGCACGTGCCACGGCAACGCCAACGGCAAAGGTGGACTGAAGCTGTCCTTGCGGGGCCAGGATCCCACCGCCGACTACGTCACGCTGACCCGACAACTGGGGTCCCGACGAGTCAGCATTGTCGATCCGGATTCCAGCCTGCTGCTCCGGAAGCCAACGATGTCCATGCCGCACCAGGGGGGACGCCGCTTCGACTCCAATTCTCTGGAATACCGTATCCTTCGGAACTGGATTGCGGACGGAATGCCGCGCGACGCGAAGGACTCGCCTCACGTGACAAGCCTCGCTGCGTCTCCGAACCACGCGACGCTTTACGCACCCGAGACTTCCGTCCAGCTTGGCGTGACAGCTTCATTCAGCGACGGCTCAGAAAGAGATGTGTCGAAGCTTGTGGTTTACCACTCGTCGTCACTGTTTGTTTCGGTGGGCGAAAATGGAGTCGCCAGTGCCGAGCGAGCCTGTCAGACCATCGTGACGGCCCGGTATCTGGACCACCAGATTCCGATCCGGCTTGAGTTCGTGCCGGACAATCCCAACTTCGTGAGCGCCGCACCCAGGCCGGCCAACTTCATCGATGAGGCTGTCTTTACACAGCTTAAGCGGCTTCGCATCAATCCGTCAGGAATCTGCGACGACACAACATTTCTCCGCAGAGTGTACCTCGATGTCACCGGTCTCCTTCCGACAGTGGAACAGGCGCAGACGTTTGTCTCGTCCAGCGAACCCGACAAACGGGCGCGCCTGATCGACGAACTGCTCGCGTCGCCTGAGTTCAACGATATGCAGGCTCTCCGCTGGGCCGATCTGCTTCGAGTTGAAGAAAAGACACTCGACACGAAAGGCGTCGCCGTATTTCACGCGTGGATTCGTAACTCCTTTGTCAAAGAGAAACCGCTCAACGAATTCGCAAGAGAACTTCTGGAGGCGCGAGGCAGTACTTACAAGGTGCCTGCGACGAATCTCTACCGATCACTCCGCACGCCCGAAACTCGCGGTGAGGTCACGGCGCAATTGTTTCTTGGCGTGCGTCTGCAGTGTGCGAAGTGTCATAACCACCCGTTCGACCGCTGGACTCAGGAAGACTATTACGGTTGGTCGAACTACTTCGCACGCATCGACTACAAGATCATCGAGAACAAACGTCGCGACAAATTCGACAAGCATGAGTTCGCTGGTGAGCAAATCGTTCTTCTCAAGAATGAAGGCGACGTAAAGAACGCCGCGACCGGCCAGGCGGCAGGACTGCGATTTCTGAGCGCCTCCGGTGACGCATCAGCGATTTCTGAACCCGGCAAAGATGCAAAGCTGGATCGGCTGCAGCAGGTCGCCCGTTGGATGAGTTCTGCCACGAACGAACGATTTGCGGCAACGCAGGCCAACCGCATCTGGTATCAGATCACGGGGCGAGGAATCGTTGATCCTGTCGATGACTTTCGTTCAACGAATCCGCCGGTCAATCCAGAACTTCTCGATGCATTGCAGGCGGAGTTTGTCCGTGGTGGCTTCCGACTGCGACCGCTGATGCGACACATCCTGAATTCTCAGACCTATCAGCTTTCGTCCGCTCCGAACGAAACAAATCGAGCCAACGCACATCTCTTCGCTCGTGTTGAACCAAGCCGTCTGACGGCCGAGCAAACGCTTGACGCCGTCTCGCAAGTGCTGGGAGTTGCTGTGAAGTTCGGGGATCAGAAACCGGGCACTAAAGCTGTTCAGCTCGCCGGAGTCCGTAACGGCGGACATCGCTACAGCCCACCGGAGATCGGGGATCGGTTCCTCGCTCTGTTCGGTAAGCCCAGCCGACAGTTGTCATGCGAATGCGAACGGGCCGGCGAAACGACACTGGCGCAGACTCTTGAACTGTGCGGCGGAGACCTCATCGATCAGCTTCTGCGTGACGACACGGGACGCATCGGGAAGTCAATCGGACGTAACGATTCGGATGAGCAAATTGTTGACGACCTGTACTGGTCCGCGTTGAGTCGAGCACCGTCAGAGGATGAATCGGCCGCCGCTCTCGTACACATTCGGAACCAGCCAAACCGACGTCCGGGCCTTGAGGACGTCGCCTGGGCGCTCCTGAACTCGAACGACTTTCTACTACGACGCTGAAAAGACCTCGGCATGACGAACCGCGGAATCCCGAACAGCATCAGCGAATTTCACAGACGGGATCTGCTCCGCGTTGGCGGACCAGGGCTCCTCGGTTTGACTTTGCCGAAGCTCCTGCAGGCACAGGATGTTTCGCGTCCATTGGCTCCGGTCGCAAAGGCAAAGTCCGTTATCTTCCTCTTTCAATGGGGAGGACCAAGTCACGTCGACACGTTCGATAGAAAATTGAAAGCCCCCGACGGGTACCGATCGAAGTACGACTGGATTGGAACCTCGGTCCCTGGAATGCAGGTGTGCGAGCACCTTCCCGAGACAGCGAAAGTCATGCACCGCATCGCCCAGATTCGGTCGATGCACCACACAATGAACAACCACAATTCGGCTGGTTACACGGCTCTGACGGGAGTCGAGCCACCAACCGACGATCAGCGGCTGCGGGACTCGCTCGATCTGTTTCCCGCTTACGGCTCAGTGGTTGATGCAGTTTCGCCAGGCACGAACGGCATGCCGACTTTTGTGTCCTACCCGCACACAATTTCGGATGGCTCCACAACTCCTGGACAGCGTGCCAGCTTTCTCGGCAAGCTCCACGATCCGCTTTTTATTCCGAATGACCCGAACGCCCCGGATTTCAAACTGTCGCAGTTGAGCCTCCCGTCGGGCGTTTCCGCAGGTCGACTGGCCGATCGCCGCAGCCTTCAGAAACTGATCAATCAGCAGGCGCGTTCTCTTGATGAGTCGTCAGCCGCGCGCGGTCTGGATGCTTATTACCAGAAAGCGCTCGGCATGCTGAACTCGCCGCGCGTTCGTGATGCGTTCGATCTTTCCTCTGAACCAACGACCCTCCGCAATGCGTACGGACGTACGACTTACGGTCAGGGTTGTCTGCTGGCGCGACGACTGGTCGAGTCTGGAGTCAAATTCGTGACCGTCTACTTTTCCCGCACGATCGGTGGACGAAGTAAGACGGACGGAGGCTGGGACACGCACGGATTTGATGATACGAGAATGTTCGAAATCCTTCCGGAATGGCATTACCCGCTTACGGAGCAGACGTTGCCAGTGCTGCTCAACGACCTTCAGGATCGAGGGCTGCTTGACGAGACTCTGGTTCTGTGGATGGGCGAGTTCGGTCGTACGCCCAAGATCAACAAGAACATCAGCCGGGACCATTGGCCCAAGTGCTATACATCGCTCCTCGCGGGCGGCGGTGTCCAGGGCGGAGCGGTTTACGGTCGTTCCGATCGCACGGGCGCGTTTCCGGATCGGGATCCCGTCTCAACAGGCGACCTTGCCGCCACGGTTTACCATCTACTTGGTATCAACCACGAGACGGAGATTCGAGACAGCCTGGACCGACCACTACCAATTGCAAACGGACGTCCCGTCTCGGAGATCATCGCGTAGAGAAGCTGTCGCTCCGCGGTCGCAATGTCTGTCTGGGACTGCGCGAGCCACCGTGGTACACGATGTGTAACCTGACTGACTCCAGGGGCGACATCAGTAATTCCGCTGATTCTCCTGATCATTCCCTCGGGGCTAACGCTTCTTCTTACTGGCCTTTGGCAGGCGACGAATCACCTGTTGAAGACTGACAGACTGCTTCTCCCATTGAAACTGAATAGTGCGGATGAAAGTCGGACCACAGTGGATCGCGCTGTGCGAGTTGAGACAGGCCACAGTTGAGTGTGTCCGTGATCGACTGGTAGCACTCCGGATCACGCAAAACCGCGATTGAACCGCCAGCGAGCAGGTGCGTGGAATCGTGATCCCCCGCTTTACCATCATGCAGTCCATCGGCGATCTGAAGGGCAAGTGCCTCGTCCGTTTCACTCCACGTTTCCAGTTGTTGCAACGAATTCCCGCCTAGCGACCGCAAGGGCATGTTGGCAATCAGTTGCCCCACTTGAGCCGCAAGGTGACCAGCAAGTTCGAGCGGAATTTCGACCTCAATGGTTCGAGGCTGGCCCTGAGCATCTTTGATACCACCCGCGATTCCGACCGTGTCCTTACCGTCGGCAAAACTGCTCATCAACTCTGATATCGAATTGACGTAGCTGGCTCTTCGCTGCGGGTCGAGCGCGTACAACGACTGTATCACTCCGCTCATCAGATATGGCCGCAGGAGGTCGACAGGATGCGGGTCGAGTGGCGACTTTGGTCCAGACGTGCTTAGAGACATCAGGGCCGGAAACTCTGACTGTTTGATACTCGCACGCAACGCGGCCAGCCACGGAGCGAACGTGAATGGAAAGGTAGGACCGATATTCAGCACACCACAGACATCGGCCGTTGCTTCGTCGACCCAGTGAGCCCAGACCTCACCCAGTTGCATTGCCAATTCGGCGTGCTCGGTGTCCCCTGTGGATCGAAAGCGATACGCGGCGGCCTGGAACCAGGCACGGACGTTCGACTCAATTTCCGTCAGCATCCCAGGATTCGCGTGTGTGACGTCATGCCCACCAGTTTCGTGTGCCAGTGACGTCCACAAGAGGGGGTCGTTCCGGTACGTCGAGGGCATGCTGACAATTGCAACAGCCGCATCGATTCCATCTTTGATGCGGTCGACCGGGTAGGTAAACGGTCCGAAACTGCGATGTTTGAATGTCGGCAATGGCGGAAGCGTTTCCAGCAGGGGGAGATTGAGATTGAGTCGTTTTTCCCGCGACAGGAACGATCGAAACAGATCGGCGATTACGACTCCAAACCGGTGGGTTTGCTCATCAACATCGAATTCAGGAGCGTGACAATACACCGCGCCCAAAACGGTCTCTGCAGGTTCCGGATCCGGATCTCCACCATCGCTCGCGGCGCCGGAACCAGTGAGAGCGAGCACGCGCTCGAGATGTTTTTCGAGCGGCTCGACGAATCCCTTGCGGTAAGCCATCGGCAGCCCGCCACGACCGAGCTCGATCGCCTTGCGAAACGACTTTAGTGTTGGCTCGTTCCACGGAACTTGAGGCGGACCTTCACCGGCAAGTTTGATATTCAGAAACTTCTCACCCAGAGCAATGACGTGATCTGGATTTACTGTGAATTCAGGAGCGGTTTGCATCAGTCTTTCTCCGGTGCGTCCAGGGGAAGGTGAAAGGGGCTGTTTTCGGGCGATTGGG
This sequence comes from Planctomycetota bacterium, assembly GCA_963579025.1. Classification (GTDB taxonomy): domain Bacteria; phylum Planctomycetota; class Planctomycetia; order Planctomycetales; family Planctomycetaceae; genus CAUZFZ01. The sequence goes on from CAUZFZ010000249.1 coordinate 6,799, forward strand.
AGCCGTGCAGTCTGAGACACGTCAGGCCAATTCCGGCCAGGCCAGGCATCAGGGTCGGCGATTCCTGGCCATTGAGCGTTCCACACGGCCAGACCCGATCCCCATCGACGATCTGGTCCATTCCGAGCCTGCCAATGGAAACCGCCGAGGCGTGCAGCTCAGGTCTGTGTAGAACGCAGCTCGCCGACATCAGAAAGTCGACAATGCCGGCTAACCCTCCAAACAGAGAAGCGTCACGAATCGGCTCAGTCTGTAGATTCTGCGTGATGTTGACGGAGTGGTCGGCAAGACTCTGCAATGCGTCGGCAGCAAACGGAACGTCGCCGCAGCGGAATACAATACGGGTCAACGGGATGCCGGCTCCGGCCACACCACACCGCCAGCACAACTGGTTGACGGCGGATTCACCGGTCTCCGTTGACGAGGTCGGTCGAGGCAGTACGGCACACAGCCCTCGAACGGCATCCACCGCGGCTTTCTGCAGTGGAGCATGCTGAGATGCGGTTGCCAGCTCGACGACGCTGCAGACGATTGCGGCAAGTCGCGTCCATGTGGTGACCGGTGGCCAGTTAGTCGTTGGTTCCGGGAGATTCCAGAGAAGCCCATCTTCATTGTGGGAGCCGGCGTGGATCAGGGCCTCTCCCTGCCGGACAGTGCTGGCCATCAGATTCTCGTCGCCAAGATACGCTGCGATTTCCGCAAGCGTGCCGAGACATCCGGCGGACCCGTGTAGAAAATCCAACTGAGCCGCGACGTCGAAACGGTTGGGAATCGTCGCAGCAACTGCAGCGGCCCGTTCTTTGAGCGATTCGTTTTGAAGCGCGTCGGCAGCTTTCAGAATCGCGAGAATTGCGCCCGTGCGACCACCGAGCAGCCCGCAAGTCCCAGAGTCGTGATCCGCCTCGATCTGGTCGAGAATCAGCAGAGCTGACGCTTCCAGCGTCCGTCGGAGTGGCCGTTCATCACAGAAGGGCAGCACGTGTGCAAAGAACACGACAATGCCGGAAAGTCCGTCAAACAGATCGCATCTCAACGACCGATAGACCGGCGTCGATTGCCTGTCCACTTCGTTCAATGACCAGGCCATCCAGTTGCAACAGTCTCCACTCCACACAGCGTCGCGACAGAGTTGTCGCGCAATCCGCAGTGACTCGTTCAGCCAGGCAGAGTCGGTGTTCTTCACAGGTTGACCTGACTCGTTCCAAGCCATGGGCGTTGCAAATCCAGTCCGGCAGTTTCAAATCTCTGGCGGACGCACTCGTATCGCTGCTCTGCTGACTCGACTTGAGTCAGCCACGCGAGCACCAATCCCTCCGCCACGAGGCGACAACGACTCTGCCCGAAACTGGCACCAGTCATGGGATCATCCGCCTGACCAATGCCCCGAGCCAGACGCTTCGTGAAGAGCGGTACCTGATCTTCGAAGCGATCGCGCAGGTCCTCCGTTGCTTCAAGCAAAATTTCCGTCACGAGGACCGCGTGCTGTTTTCGGACGTACAGCACAACCGTATCCGGCCGGGTGTATGCTCGCGGGTTGTTTGGACATTTCATCTCGAAGGGCACCTGATACAAGTTCAATGCCGAAACCAGTGGCGCCAGCATCTGGATCGTCAACTCGGTTGATACGTTGAAGTAGAAGCGAACCGTTTCGAACGTCGCAAACTGGTCGTTCAAAGTCTGACCAAGAACGAAGTAGTAGTCCGGCAGTATTTCCGTCGACTCATGTGGGACGTGAATCTCGACTTCCGTACCAGGCGAAACAGGCTGCGAAACGAAACCGACCGATTGAAACTCGCCGACCGACGCCATGCGGTGTCGCAGTCCCTTCACCGCGCAGATCGCGCCCTCCGCTTCAAGCGTCTCGACGATCCATCCGCGTGAAACTCGCGATTGACCGGGATTGGCTGCCTCAAGTGACCGCAGCAAATCGGGATCGGGAGACATGGATTCGGCTGGCTCTGCCGAACCACCTCCAACGGCTGTCGCGTAAACTCGTGTGTAAAGCGTGGCGGCAAGCGTCTCGCTCAACGGCCAGTGTGCATCAACAGGATCGTCCCAGACTTGTCCGTGAGTCTGAGCTGAGAAGTCCGCGGCGACTTTCGAATCGACCGTCACGGGAGAATCGGAACCGAACTGGAATATTGTTGCCGATTCAATCTCGACCTGGCTCAGGACGTCGCACAATCGCTCAACATGCTTGTGGCAGATCATGCGGACCATCCTGACAGTTCCGACGACACGGTCTCGGGCGACTGCAGCAACTGCAGACCAGTCTGCAGCAGGAAGATGCACCACTCGGTCGATGCATCGACCGCGGCGGCTATTTCAAACGACGACTGAATGAACCGGGCGGCCGCGTACTGCACGGCGACCCGCGCCATCGACGATTCTATCGCGTACGGAATCCGACAGCTCGACGCGTAGGTCGACCAGAACTCGCGAATTGCCGGCAAGACCGCTGGATCGGGTCCTGTCATCGCGTTGTCCGAACTGGCAAGAGCCGAACGCAGATAACTTTCAAGCACGCCGCCCGCATCCCACAGGGGATCACCGGCCGCCACCAGTTCCCAATCGATAACGTGCAGACGTCCCTTTCCGTCTGCCTCAGATGAGAGCAGCACGTTTTCCCATCTCAGATCTCCGTGGACGGCACAGATCGGCTGCCATCGCTGGGACAGCTCGTCCAGAATGCGGACCGCACCCGGCTGTGAGGCGAGCAACTCGTGGAGTTGTCGAGTAATCGGGTTTTCCGGAACCAGATTGTCTCCCGTGCTGTGGTGCACCTGCAGTGCCGCGGGTCCCTGTTGAGCGGCAGACGGATCGGGAACACATGCCGCTGGAATCCGGTGCAGTGCCGCCAGAGCTTCACCCAGCAGAGCGGCGCATTCGGTCGGGAACGATCCAGGGCTTCGCGCGTGAACGCGGGAGAGATCCTCAGCACCTGGCAGCAACTCAATCAAGAGTGCGAACCGAGCCCGGTCATAATCAATGAACCGTGGAGTTAACGGCCGTAATTCATCAAACGGAGACCGGCTCGACTCCGCAGAGCCCGCGATCGATCGATACCACGCCGCTTCTCGTTGAGAACTTTGTGTCAGTTCCTCTGTCGGATTCCGAATTTGCTTGACGAAGATTCCGTCGTTATCCGCCTGGACTCGAAATCCACGATTACGCCGCTCAACGGGCTCGACAATCAGGTTCCCGCGCACAATGGCATCAGGTGGAAGGTGACCAAGCGAAAGCAGCCACAGAGGCACAGATTCTGTGAAGAGCTGCATCCTAACGGCTCCGGTCGTCAAAATGGCGGCTGCCAGTTGCGACAGCCGCCTCAGAGTCGATTTGCTGAACCACTGAAACATGCCACACATTGCCACGGCAACGAACATGTGCAGCAGGCATCAATGTGTCTGGATCAACCAGGTTCTCTCACCGTGGGACCTAATGCGCGGTCGGCGCTTCGCTCGGCTCATCCGTCGAGACAGTTGACCCGCACAATGGACAGACTGGCGGGGGACCTGCAGCCTGGCCGTATCCTGCGGCCGCGGCACCCCACGTCGGACCAGGTGTGCCGGCGGCTTGTGCTCCCCAGGTGGGGCCATGTCCTGCTGCAGCGGCTCCCCACGTGGGACCCGTGCCTGCTGCCGCCGCACCCCAAGTGGGACCGTGTCCTGCGGCTTCGGCACCCCAAGTGGGACCGTGTCCCGCTGCAGCGGCTCCCCATGTGGGACCCGTGCCTGCTGCCGCCGCACCCCAAGTCGGGCCGTGTCCTGCTGCAGCGGCTCCC
>CAUZFZ010000250.1:0-10548 GCA_963579025.1 Planctomycetota bacterium
AGAATGACTCCTTTCAAGAGAAGTCAATCTCATGGCGCAAATGCTGTACCCAACCTTCGTCAATTCACGCTTTTATCAACATCTATCTAAAACAAGTGCCATTCGGCTAGCGCCCCAGGCTTCAACCTGTCGCCGCTTCGCGGCTGAGATCCGGTTATCAGATGACTCGCTGTTCCTAAGCCAGCACAAATGAGGCCTTATTTGATGACATTGATGACCGGACCATTGCTGGCACTGTGTCTCGCGACACAACTCGCAGATGACAGCCGCGCCGATCAGTTCCTTCAAGCGGCCAGTGTGCAGACGGGCCTCTGTGTGACGATCGGGGAACTCGACAGCACACTGCTTTCGCAACTCGCTGCAAGACGGCAACTGCTGATACACGCGATCGGTACGAATCCTGAAACCGTCAGGCGTCAGCGCCAGCTGTTTCAAATGGCGGGAATCCTCGGACGGGCTTCCGCGGAAGTCGTTTCCGACCTGAGAGAACTTCCCTATGCAGACAAACTGATCAATCAGTTGGTTGTGGCGGCTGATTCAGTCAGTGCCGTTACTCTCATCGAAGCCGGTCGCGTGCTCTGCCCGAACGGAGTACTCGTACTGGAGCGACCTCAAGCCTTTGACGTCGAAGAGTTCTCGTCGCAGATTCGCGGCAGCGGACTGAAGCTCATCGAGTCGAACAACGCCGATTCAGAGCGATGGGTGCGTGCCGTCAAAGTGCGACCGGCTGGTATGGATATCTGGACTCACATTAATCACGACGCCGGCCGCAATCGTGTTTCTCAGGACTTACTGGTGGATGTGCCGACCGGGCTGCGTTGGGTCGCCGCACCGGAATGGTCCGACGAACCCGTAATCGGAACGCTATCGGCCCACGGACGCCTGTACTGCGTTTCGGCCGGCCCGAAAACGCAGACGCAGCAACTGGTCGCACGGGATGCGTTCAACGGACTGTATCTATGGTCTCGGCAGTGGGAACGACCGGCGTCGCATAATGAACGACTCATGTCGCGATGGCCGATGGTGGCCGACGATCGCCATGTTTACTTTCTATCGGAAAGCGAACTCCTGGCCGTCGATGGTGCGTCGGGAAAAACAGTCAGGCGATTCGACGCGGCCGGAGTGACGGTGCATTTCTCAAACCGTTTAGCGCTACTCGATGGTGTGTTGTTGCTGTCGGCTGCGGAAGGACTGACCGCGTTCCGGGTCAGTGATGGTCACCGGCTGTGGAGTGTCGAGGGACGGCTGCGTGACGTCGCCGTTGGTGACGGCCGGCTGTTCTTTGTGAATGACGGCAGCGAGACGTCGGAAACCGATCGGTCAAGTTTGACCTGTCTGCAGCTCGACACGGGACGAGAGGTCTGGAAGCGCGAGCTGGCACGACCGCGCGAACAGAAAACCGATCGACGCGGCAAACGCACCGTGCGGCATCCACTCGACCTGTGCTTGCATGCCGACGGTCGGTTGGTTCTGGCTGGCGATCTGTCGCCAACGGAATCGCTGGTGCGCGTCGTGGCGGCTGATAATGGCGCGACGATCTCGGAGTGGACATCACTGCGGATTCGTGCCGATCAGCTTTTCTATCGACAAGGCGCCGTCTTCGTGCCGCCGTCGATCGTTGCTGACCCGGAGACGAAGCGAGTTACTCCCGCTCGAATGGTTGACGCTCAGACCGGCAAGGTCGTTCGAACGCTTCCCCCCTGGCGGTTTGGAAGTTCGACCTGTCAACTCCCTGTCTGCACGCCGCGTTTCGCGTTTTCGCCGAAGATAACCATCACGTCACTGGACCTGGAAAGCGGGCGGATGACCGCAAATCCGCTGGCCACTGGTGGGTGCCTGATCGGAATGACCCCGGCTAACGGGCTGCTGTACAACACTCTGCAATCCGGCTGCCAATGTAATCTGGCCGCTGTGCGCGGCATCACTGCATTCGAACGAAGTGCTTCGATCGAGCCGTCTCCGCCGCAATTACAGAAAGGTCCCGTCTATGGAATTCGATTGTCTTCCAGCGAGGGATCTCCCGATGACTGGCCAACGTTTCGTCGCGACGAAACGCGGAGCAACCACAGCCCGCAGGCGATTCCCGAGCTGTCGTTGATCTGGAAGGCTCGCGTTTCCCTTGCGGGTTCCCGAGTCGACGCGCCCACACACAGTCATGTCCCCGTCGAGTCGATCTCGGCGCCCGTCGTTTACGGAAACCAGGTTGTTGTCACCGAACCTGACGCTCATCGCATCATCGCGTTGGATACCGAGTCGGGTCGGGAACGATGGACATTCACCGCCAATGGTCGCGTGGACTCACCGCCGACAATGCATCGCGGTCTGTGTGTGTTCGGTTGTCGCGACGGCTGGCTGTACTGTCTGCGGGCAGACGATGGGAAGTTGATCTGGCGACTGCGTCTGGCATGGCACGACCGTCGCATCATGTCGCTCGGTCAACTGGAATCGCCGTGGCCGCTGCACGGAAGCGTGCTGGTTCACCAGGGGCTGGTCTACGCCACCGCCGGTCGTTCGTCAGGTGCCGAGGGTGGCATCCGTGTTTGCACGGTCGAGCCGGAGTCCGGCCGGGTTGTCCGCGACACGACACTCGGGCGCGAGATGTCCGTGAGCACCATGAATGACATTCTGGTGAGCGATGGCGATTTCGTATATCTGCGCGAATGGCAGATCGATCCCGAAACCGGCAAAGCGCGACAGATAATGCGACCGCGACAGATTCGTGGTTATCCCGGTGAGGTGCGCGTCCCGACGTCCATGCCAAACGGTCCGGATCCGCCGATCTATCTCCATTCCAGTTGGATCAACACTTTACTCGACGGCTCGTGGCGCTACGCGTTCCGCTCGTACCACAAGGGAAACCAGCGACGCGGCTTTGGTGCGTCGTTCGGGCAACTGCTGGCGTTCGATGCGAAGACGGTTTATGGCTTTCGCACGGGACTGTGGTCGCTGGGACGTCGGTCCACGCCGCATCTGTTCGCCGCGCCGCGCGGGCTGTCCATAACAGATGACGCAAGTCCAACCGGATACGACGTGACGTCCCGCTGGACGCAGCCCATGGCGGACGGTGGGTGGGTCGAAGCGATGCTGGTCGCAGGCGACACACTGTTTGTTTCCGGTCCCGTCAATCCTGCGGATCGCTCAACAACCGGCGGGTTCCTTCGTGCGCACTCACTGGCGGATGGAAAGCTGACAAAAACCGTCACACTCGCTTCACCGCCCCAGTTGGACGGTATGGCCTCCGCTGGCGAGCGGCTCTATCTGTCACTGGCCAGTGGAGATGTGGTGTGTTTTGGGGCGAGTCGCCCGTAGCCCGACCGATCGCCGGAGTCTCTTGATCCTGGCAGCATCGCGACTCAGGGCAGCCCGGTGCAAGAATTCCCCGGTACGAGCTAATCACCGGAACGCGCGGGAATTGCCGGATGAGGGTGCTGCACCTCGTGCGTCCAATCGCACTCACTTTGTGACATCGCGCGAATCGAAGAGCACATATCGCTGTGTGTGCGTTACGGCTCGGTCCCGCCAGGTATTTTTGTCCGATTGGTCGGAAAACGCGGATTCTCCAGAAGCGAGGCGTGGGACGAGCCCACTCCCGCGGGCACACATTCAGCACGCAAGTGCACATATGCCGGAGGTGGAGAATCATGAAACCCCTTACATCGAGACGACCATTACGGCTTGAATCTCAAAATAGTCGCCGCGGAGCCATTCTGGTAACAGTTGCTCTCACGCTGACATTCCTGTTGGGCTGCGTCGCCCTGGCTGTGGACGTTGGATTCCTGGTCCTTGCTGACGGCGAATTGCAGATGGTCGCCGACTCATCGGCGCTGGCGGCGGCCCGGGAATTCAACGGCCGCAGAACAGATCAGGACGTCGTCGATGAGTACGCCATCGCCGCCGCTGTCGACGCTGCCGAAAAGAATTCCGCTGGTGGACATGCTTCGGTTGAAATTGATGAGTTTGTCTCCGTACGTGGAGAGACTCATCAAGACATTCGATTGGGGCATCGCTTATTCGACCGGGAGACCGGTGAATACAGGCTCGTCTGGGAAGACTTGCCGGGCAAGCCTCACAATGTGGTGGAAATCACCGCTCGCCTGGACGACTTTCAGCGTGCGGACAGCGATGGAAACGCGTTTGATACCGTGACTCAGGCGGTCCCCCTGATTTTCATGAACGCACTGGGGCAACAGTACGCAAGTGTGGAAGCAACAGCGACCGCAACGTACCAGCCTCGGGACATGGTGCTTGTTCTGGACGAATCCGGCTCAATGCGGTTCGACAGTCTGCTTTACCGCGACACGATCAACCGACTGGGAACAACTGCGGTGGTCAACACCATCGAAGAGATGTGGTCCGACCTTGGGTATCCAAGCTATGGAAATATGGATTTCGAGGCTGAGTATCCGACGTTTGAAGGAGTTGGTTCGGGGAGACGACCAGTTTACGGCTACTACTATCGGTTCGGTCGCCGGCAGCGGTACATCCGTGGCTACGAAACTGTCGACGTGCCTGATATCTCGATCGTGTGGAAGGGCTACGAGGTCGACATCTCGTCGGACGAGCGCATCAGCCAGGTCGTGCTGTTTTTCTCCAACGGTCGATACCGGTTCTACGACGTGTCTTCCAACGGATGCACACTTAGTTCCAATGTCCGAATCACCGGTGCCCTGGTCAAATCGGGGAACAACGGCTTTCTGGACCCGTACCAGCAGGACCTCGGCGAATACATCGACCTCAACTCGAACTCAGCGTTCAAGCGTGCCCTTGGGGTGGATTCTGTCGGATATCCATACGCTCACGAACGCGATACAGAGGGTCGATACGTCGGTGATCCGTGGACTCAGTACATCAACTATGTTCGATATGACAGAGTCATGCGGGATTCCGGCTTCCGGAACCGCTTCGGGATGCTGACGCTGGTCCACTTCTGGAACCACGTGAAGGCCTCCCCGTCGGAGACGCCTGACCTGGCAAACACCCGCCAGCAGCCGATGGGGGCCCTCAAGGACGCAGTCAATTCTCTGCTGAATTACATCGTCGATGTCGAGGCGGACGATCGTGTTGGTCTAGTGACATTCTCGACGGAAGCGAATCTCGACGTGGAACTCGACGACTTCGACCTGGCTCCTGTGCGGGATCAGGCGGCCCGGATGCAGGCGTACGGTCGGACAAACATCGGTGATGCACTGCGGCTCGCGAGAATCGAGCTGACGGAGAATGCCCGTCCGCAGGCTGCTCGTACCATCGTGCTGATGACAGATGGCAATCCGAACGAACCCGGGAATTACGATCCGGCTGACTATGTCCGTTCCGAAGCCCAACTGGCTGCGGACGAAGGAATTCGCGTCATCACGATCAGCCTTGGGTCGCGATTCGACCACACACTCATGGAAGAAGTGGCCGAATTGACCAACGGTGTTCATCACGAAGTTCCCGACGCAACGGCATCCGACCCGGAAGCAGTCGAGCGGGAACTGGAACGCGTTTTCTCGGAAGAGATTGCCGCTGATCGCAGCCTCACGCTGATCAAATGATTGAGTTTCATGTCCACAGTGACAACGAAACACGGATACGACGGCTGAAGCGAATGTTTCAGATCAACTGACTATCAACAACAAAACCAACCGGAGACTTTACGATGACGACTACTACACGCGGCGGAATGCGGCGAAATGAGGCTTCACGACGGGGTGTTGCGGCCACCGAACTCGCCCTGTGCCTGCCACTGCTGATTGCTTTGATGCTCGGGCTGATCGAATGCGGTCGAGCCATGCAGGTCGAGCACATGGTCAGCACGGCGGCTCGCGAAGGAGCCCGACAGGCTATCATTGAAGGCTCGACGAACGAAGAGGTTGAAGAATGGGCGACCGACATTGTTGTCGACACGCTGGGCGTTGATCGCTCGGAAGTCAGCGTGGAAATCGGGATCGAAAACACCGGCGGAGATGATCTGGCTGAAGCGGAGTCACGCGACGAGTGTGCTATTTCCGTGAGTGTTCCGCATTCGGCTGCGGCGATCATCGGCCTGAACATCTTCGAGGGTCAGCTCGCGTCCGGCCGTGCCATGATGCGTCACGAGTAGGCTGTCCGAGGATTCAGGAAGACAGCATGGTGACTGCCGCCTGTGATCACGACTCCTCGTCGTCGATTGCAGGCGGTTTTGTCGATTCGACCTCGTCAATCAGTCGCTGTCGCAGTTCGTGGTGGAGCAGTTCCAGAGCACGGCGGACAGTGCGGGTTGAGCGTCCGATGTGTTCGGCGATCTGCTCCGGAGTCCGCCCCTGCATCCGCAACTCGAAGATCTCCCGGTGGCGATCACTCAGGCCGGATGTGAAGACGCCCAGCTCCTCAATCAACGCCAGCGCGGTTTCGGGCGCTGGTGCGTCGGCGATAAATGCGATCGGTACTGTGACAGAAACGCTGTCCTCACAGACGCTGACTTCATTGTAGATCGACCGTTTCAGACGCGTATGGTGCTCGACCTGACTCAGTATTTTGTGGATTGTCAGGCTGGAGATCAGCCGCCACAGGTCTCCGCTCTCGTCGAAAGTGAATCGTCCCTCGTCGGTGCCTCGAAAGAAGCTCCGAAAAACCGACTGGACGACGTCTTCCGCGTCCACACGCTGCCCCATCTTCGAGGACAGTCGCGAACGGGCCAGGCCAATCAGCCGGGACACGTATCGCGCGTACAGATCAGAAGCCGCATCCCGATCGCCCTCGCGATACCGCTGGACGATGGCAACCGATTCATCGTTCATAGCCGTTTTCCTGGAAGACCCGCGTTCCTGCCCCAGTTTAGCAGCCACTGTTCGAGTCAGCGCCTAGCCTGAACTGAAAATACAGGATTTCGACGAGCGAAGGATGACCGTTTCCGGCTGGTCCGCGGATTCACTGTCAGAGATACCACTCGGAACTTTGAGGAGTTTTCAAATGTTGACGGCGACCGCGCGACCTGGAATTGGCCTGACAAAGACCCGGCAGCAGCCGATTTCGAACGAGCGTCCACGAACGACGACTCAGCCGGAAAAGACACCGGCGTCGGAGAAGGCACCGGTCGCGGTTCCTGAAGTCCAGACCGACAACGACGACCGTTATCGACGCATCAAGCGTGAACTGCATGAGCAACTGGTGCGGTCACTGGACATGAATCTGGCAGCGACTCTGGACCAGTCAGAGATCGTCGCGGAAATCCGTCGCGGGATCGCGGAACTGTGTGAGCAGCGGAACGAGATTCTAAATGCCAGCCAGCGAGAACGGCTCGTCGAGGAAATCGTCGACGAGAGTTTCGGCTATGGGCCACTCGAGACTCTGCTGCGGGACAAGGGCATCTCCGACATCCTGATCAACGGTCCCCACAACATCTACGTGGAAAAGTCAGGCAAACTGGAGACTTCGGATGTTCGATTTGACGACGAAGCACACCTCGTGCGGATCGTGCAGCGTATCTGCAGCAAGGTCGGCCGAGTCGTTGATGAGTCGAATCCCATGGTCGATGCCCGGCTGGAAGATGGCAGCCGATTGAATGCCATTATTGCTCCAATCGCCCTTTCAGGAACGTCGGTTTCCATTCGACGGTTCGGAGCGCAGCCGCTGATGGCTGAGGACCTGATCAAGTACAAGTCGATCGCTCCCGAGATGGTTGATTTCATGTCCGCGGCCGTGAATGCACGGATGAACGTCATCGTGTCGGGCGGAACCGGCAGCGGAAAGACGACGCTGTTGAACATGCTTTCCGGCTACATTTCGGAAGACGAGCGTGTCTGCACGATCGAAGACTGTGCGGAACTTCGCCTGCAACAGTCACACGTGGTATCGCTGGAGACCCGACCGAAGAACATCGAAGGTCGCGGCGAAGTGACGTCGCGTGATCTGGTCAAGAACGCTCTTCGAATGCGTCCCGATCGCGTAGTGATTGGCGAATGTCGTGGCGGTGAAGCACTCGACATGCTTCAAGCGATGAACACAGGTCATGAGGGCAGCCTCACGACGCTGCACGCCAACAACGCTCGTGAAGCGATTTCGCGTCTGGAGATGATGGCCGCCATGTCCGACATGGAACTGCCCATCTGGATCATTCGCCGTCAGATCGTTTCCGCGGTTGACCTGGTCATTCAGGCCAGTCGTCTGCGTGGCGGTGCCCGCAAGATCGTCTCCATCTCGGAAGTTGTGGGAATGGAAGGCGATACCGTCCTGATGCAGGACCTCTTCAAATTCAATCAGACGGGCGTTGATGACGACGGGGTCGCTGAAGGTCAATTCGAATGCTGCGGTATTCGGCCCAAATGCCTGGACAAAATCGCCAGCATGGGAACGAACATCGATCCGGCCATGTTCGAACGCCGCGTGCTTGAGTGGTAAGGGATTCGGCCGGGCCGGTTCAGAACGGCACGTCCTCTTCGTCAAACGGTTCTGCGTCCGGTGGCGGCTGATCGTCCATTCCGCCAGCGGTTGCCGGTGCAGCGCCGCTGAGAGAGCGAAAGCCGCTCGCTTCCGCATTCAGGAAGTACTTCACTTCGCTCTTTGGGTCACGCTGCCATTTGCGACCGGCAAGCTGATACGTGACCTCGATTTCATCGCCCACACTCAGGTCGTTCACTGTGTCGCACGCATCGCGCAGGAAGTCGACCGGGATGTAGTTTGTGAACTGGCCGTTCTCCTGTTCCAGCACGACCTGCCGTTTTCGGAATCCGCGCTGACCGAATTCTTTGGTCTCGTCGATGAAGTGGACTTTTCCCGTAACCTTGCCGCTCATGATTGCTGCCTTTTTCTGAAGTGCCTGATTCGCTCACGCTCATGTCCGAACTCCGTTGCCGGAGATGTTCGTCGTACAGTCTCACCAGGGGGAGTCGCTTCGGGTATCGCGGCTCAGCCGCGTCCGACGAGCGGCATTGTTGTCGCCATGACGGTGATCGTCGACACATTAGCGTCCAGCGGAAGACTGGCCATGTAAACGATCGCGTCGGCGACGTGGCGAACGTTCATGGTCGGTTCCACGGCCATGGAGCCATCCGCCTGAGGGACTCCGTTGGCCATGCGGGCGGTCATTTCGGTGGCAGCATTGCCGATGTCGATCTGGCCACAGGCGATGTTGTACTTGCGGCCATCGAGAGACGTCGACTTGGTGAGTCCGGTGATGGCGTGCTTCGTCGCCGTGTAGGGAGCGGAGAAAGGTCTCGGAGTTTGCGCCGAGATCGACCCGTTGTTGATGATCCGCCCGCCCATCGGATCCTGATTCTTCATGACGCGGATGGCTGCCTGCGTGCAGAGAAATGAACCCGTCAGGTTCACATCGACAACCGCCTGCCACTGTTCGAAGGTAAGATCTTCGAGCGGAATCGCGGGGGCTCCCCTGCCGGCGTTGTTGAACAGCACGTCGAGTCGGCCGAAGACCTCGACAGTTTTTTTGAACACGCTGCTGACGGAATCCGGGTTTGTCACGTCGGCGGGCAGGGGCAATGCTCGATATCCGGCTTCGCCTGCCTGCGCAACGGTTTCCTGCAACGCATCCTCGCGGCGGCCCACGAGAACTACGCGGTAGCCGGCTTCCAGCAGGGCGAGCGATGAACTGCGGCCGATGCCCGATCCGGCACCCGTCACAAGGGCGACTTTTTCCGAAGTGTTCATGCAACTGATTCCTGGTCACGCGGAATGGGGTCGATGGCGGGGTGATGTCGCGATCATGGATGCCAGCCGGGGCAGGTTGCAACCGTCCGTTTCCCGCAGTCGCGGGCAAGCGTACGGATCGGTTGGCACGGTGTCTCGATCGACTTTGAATGGACTACATTTGTCACTCTCACATGCCGTCGCGTGGCGGACGCGACTGACGAGCGTTACCCTTTTGTGATGTCGCATCGGGCTGGTCAATTGGCCCAACATGACGGCCCGAAAACACGTGAGAACGGCAGACCGACCGACACAGGCAGGCCAACAGGATAGACTTGGGAGAAGCGAAATGAGTGCTGACCATCCGGCGTCACCACTGGGCGGCATCTGCAGCGAGTGCGGCAAGAAAACTATAGATCTGATGATTTCCTCCACTGGCGAAAAGCTGTGCGCGGACTGCTGTGAAGACCAGGAGGGCGGCCTGGAGACAGTCGCTGTTGAGCAGTTGGGCGAAGGATTTCTGGCACAGTTGTGTCAGGCATGCTTCGTGACTTCCGGCGACCTGCTGCCAACGGCTGAGGGGGGTATGCTGTGTCCCGAGTGTTACTGGAAGGAAGAATCACAACGCTCAACGCTTGGTCCTGAACCGACAACGTCTGAAACTTCGGAAGTCTCCCCACCGGGTGCGGACTTCGAAGCCGAGACTGTGACCGAGATACCGCCCGTGAGATTCGGAGGCAGTCGCCCCGGTACGTGCGACGCATGCGGCGACTCGACACTCAAGCGTGTGCCCTCGTCCGACGGACGGTTGCTCTGCGAAGGGTCCAGTCTCTGTGGGGCGCGGATTATGCGGCGGTTTTTGCAGCGTGGGAGCTGTTTTCTCCGTAAGGTCGCAGTCCGGCGGGATAGGCGGCCCTCAGAGTTGCCCCGTAGGTGGCGCTCCAA
>CAUZFZ010000251.1:0-10508 GCA_963579025.1 Planctomycetota bacterium
GCCTCGACGGCTATAAAGGATGTCGTCGACGGCGACTTGATGTCGCGAAAGACGCGAAACGTGATCCGAAGAGACGCGGGCAACATTTCGGATCGAGACTTTTCCGCCGACGAGATCTTGCGGCATCACCACTGGCGTTCCGCCCGTCGAATAATCGTAAGAATGTAACTGGCTACCGAACGGCCCCGTCTGTACCTCGCCAGAATTCTGATCCGCCAGCGCGCCAACCGTAGTTAGTTGCCAGCCTTTGGGTGTCGTTAGCGCAGTGCTGCCGAGCGCAAGTGCAACGGTCATGTCACGTCTCCCCACATCTGAGATTTCAAACCCTGAATCTCAAATCTCAGCGGGAATCCCAAACGCGGACGTCTCGCGGCACGCAGCTCAAAACTCAGATTCATCCCGGCATCCTGCAGCGTTTCCAGGTCGCCGGTGATCTCCGCGTCCAACGCGGCAGGCGGGTCGACAACCTCGGCGAAGTGACCAGACATCACCTCGCTCGCCCGGCGCGTGCGGGCTGTGTCGCAAGTTTGTCGCAAGTTATTCATCCGACTCGATCGCCTCGTACTGCACGTTGTTGGTTTCGCCCGTCCGGCGGATCAGGCGTTTCTGCTCCATCCCGGTCAGGTCTCGCTGCAGCGGCATAGTTCAAAATCCAGTCCACGCTTACGAATGCACAATCATCGTCTCAGTGTTCAATTCGACGAATGCAGCCGACTCAAAGATCGTTTCCAGTCGCGGCAGGTGCGACACGACCAGATTTAACAGCGCATCGTTTGCCACATTGCCGGTCGTGATCCACAACAGACGCGGTGGCTCACGTCGCAGAATGAACGAGTCCACAAAATCACGGTCTTTTGTGACGGCAACGCGATCGTCGCGCGTCGCCAGTTCGATCAGCTCCTGATCTGAAGTCCTGTTCCCGGTGGGCAGATCGAGCGTGTGAATCGCGTCGTGGCCGAGTCCGCAAAGCTGCAGAGCCAGTCGTCGCGGAAGCTGGGCGTCGATCAGGAATTTCACGCCACGGTCCTTTCCACGCTCTTCACTTCGCTGAGCTTCGCGGCGTATTCCAGGCAGGCCAGAAGATCGTTCAATTCGAGGTCCGGGTAGTCGGCCAGGATTTCCGCATGCGACATCCCGGACGCCAGCAGTTCCAGCAACGTCGTGACGGGATATCTCAGGCCACGTATGCACGGCTTGCCGTGGCAGATTTCCGAGTTGGTCGTGATGCGATCAAGTTGTGATGTCATCTCTGACTCCCGTTTGCAGGATGTCGCGTTCAATCGGCTGCCGCTGCTGAATCTCAAATCTCAAATCTCAAATTACCCCAGCATCCCCCGCAGTGTTTTCAGATCGGCGGTGATCTCGGACTCCAGCGCTTCGAGCTGGTCCAGAATCACGTGCGGCGGGTCGTACTGCACTTCCTCGTAGGCGATCTCTTTGTAGCGGTTGATCGACAGGTCGTACTTGTTCTCGCGGATCTCCTCGACCGGAACGAAGAAGTCCTTCGCGCCGCGATCGCTCTGTTTCCGCGGGTCGCGGGCGTGCCATTTTGCCTGGATGTCCGGGATGTCGTTCTGCTCGGGACGCGGTTCGCGTTTGTCGTCCAGCGAAAAGCCGTCGGCGTCCATGTCGTAAAACCAGACGTGATCCGTGCCGCCGGAATTCGTCTTCGTGAACAGCAGGATCGCCGTCGACACGCCCGCGTACGGCTTGAACACGCCCGACGGCATGCTGATCACTCCGTCGAGCTTGTGGCCGTCCACGAGTTCCTGCCGAATCTTCTGATGCGCTTTCGACGAACCGAACAGCACTCCGTCCGGCACAATGCACGCACACCGCCCGCCCGGCTTGAGCTGTGCCAGGAACAAGGCCAGAAACAACAGCTCGGTCTTGCCGCCGGTCGGCTTTTTCTTCTTCGTGGGTGAGTCGTTGTCGGCGGTGTCCTTCGGTTTCTTCGCGGCTTTGGGCACCGTCATCCCGGCCAGCGACATGACGTCCTTCGCCGCTGCGGACAGGTCCACCGAACCCTTGAACGGCGGATTAGCGAGAACCAGCGTGTAGCGATCGCGCAGATGTCCGCCGTCGTCCTGCGCGAGCGAATCCATCCGCTGAATGTCCGGTTGCTCGATGCCGTGCAGCATCATGTTCATGGCACCGATGCGGAGCATGGACGAGTCAAAGTCGGCTCCGTGGAACATGCCGTTCTGAAAGTGGTCGCGCGATGGTTTCTTCTGGAACAGCCGTTTGTGTCTGGGATGATTCCGCAGGTACTCGCCGGCCGCGACCAGAAACCCGCACGTGCCGCAGGCGGGATCGGCAATGACGTCCTTCGGCTGCGGCGCGGTCAGGTCGACCATCATCTGGATAATGTGCCGAGGCGTGCGGAACTGCCCGTTGACTCCCGCCTGGGCGATCTTCGAGAGCAGGTATTCGTACAGATCGCCCTTCGTGTCGCGGTCGTCCATCGCGATCTCAGAGATCATCGTGACGGCCCGCTCCAGCAGACCGGGCGTCGGAACGATGAAGACGGCATCCTTCATGAACCGCGAATACGCACTCTGCTCGTCCTGATGCAGATCCTTGATCAGCGGGAAGACCTCATCGCGAAACACGACAAACATCTCGCCCGCTTCGAGATCCTTGAACCGCGACCACCGCAGATGCTGCTGCGCCTTCGTGAAGATCGGATTCTTGACCTTCGTCTTGAGCAGATTGGCCTGCGCTTCCTCCGCGGTGTGCAGCTCGTCGATCCGCCGGGCGAACAGCAGATACGTGATCTGCTCAATGACTGACAGAGGATTGGAAATCCCCCCGGACCAGAACGCATCCCAGACCTGATCAACCTGATTCCTGATGTGACCGGTAAGCAACGTGCGATTCCTTCAGAATGACGGTGACTCAAATCTGTTCGCGCGACCCCGGCCGGTCGCGCATTCGCTCCTGCGAAGTGAAGCCTTCCAGCGCCGCAATGTCAGGTGGGTAGCCGGGCAACTCGGCTTCCGCGGGGCGTCAACCGCATCTCTCCGGGCACGCACCGCATGCTCATCATGCTTCGCCAGAAACGCGAAGTTGGGAGACGTCAGCACTTGACCCGACGAGCCCGACACTCGGTTGCCGATTCTTGATTATCCGGCCTCCGGGCCAGGACAATCCCCGGCCCTCCATGCCCATGCTGGGGTGCAACGCAGCCGCTGCGATAGCAAGCTTACACACGAATTTACAGACCAACAACAGTTCAGATTTGTACGCCGCACTGCGAGCGGTGATTGTTCCCACGAATGCTGTTCGTCACGTCGAGTTCCCGTCCCGAATATGGCGCGTCTAGCCCAAACGGCGCATTACATCCGCAGCCGCCCGCATGTCTTTCTCTGCGTAGATTTCGCTTGTAACCGCCGATGAGTGACCGAGGACCGTGCGGACGTCCTCGATGCTGACTCGCCGTCTGAGGGCCGTAGCAGCATTGTGACGCAGTTGATTCGGACTCCAGACCTCGATTCCCTGCCGGTTGCACGATCGGCGGATTCCCCAGCGGTAGCCGTGAATCGTGTAGCGCCCGCGAGCGTGCCGAAAGACCGGCGCATCCATGCTCGTATCCATGAAGAGCCGCACGATGGCCTGAGCACGTGGGCCAATGAAGAGAACTCGCTGCTTGCCGTGGTGCTCGGTCTTGTGTGACTCGGGCACGTATCGCCAGACGTCGCCGCTCATGTCGATCTGACGCAACGTGAGTGAGACGGCTTCCCCCGGCCGCGCCCCCGTCAGCAACTGAAAGTCGATCAAGCCTCGAACGGCGGGAACGACGTCGTGCCGGGCTCGTCGGATGTGCTCGCGGGGAACTGGCTCGACTGGATCAGGAACCCAGGCCTCCGTCCGACCCGCCTGCAAGGCAGGAAGCGTGAGCAACGCCTGGTAGACCGACACATGCACCATTTCGAGTGACGCAGCCCACTTGAACATCGAACGAACTCGGCCAACGTGTTTCCGGATCGTCGAGATAGCAAATCGTCGACTGATCAGGTCGTCGCGGTACTGACCGAGTTTGAGCGGTCCGAACTCGGCCGCGCGAGTTCGACCGAAGAGAGTGATCAGCGGACGCAACGCCGACTGGATGCAGGATTGCTCGCTCGTCGGCTTGCCGTTCTTGCGGTAGTGCGTCTTTGCATGCTTGAAGTATCGGAGGCACAGCTCGTCGATCGTCAGGGAATGTCGATCCGGGCCGTGACCCGCGAGCCAGTCAGCAATGAGCTCGTCGTATCGGTCTCGGCTTTCCGGGGATCCGTACTCGCCGAGGTAGTGAAACTTGCCGTTGATGCGAACGTAAGCTTGCCCGCTCGGCTTGTGCAGACGGTAACCCGGAGTCTTCTTCGGCTTGGCCATAGCAGCGACCACCTTTCGACTGCGCGTGTAAAACGCGTGTAGTGAAGGGCATTCGCTGCACTGCCGAAGGCTCGACAGGTAACCGTAACTAACGGCTCAGCAACAGGTTGTAAAAATCGGGACGACAGGATTTGAACCTGCGACCTCCTGACCCCCAGTCAGGCGCGCTACCAGGCTGCGCCACGTCCCGATGACTTCTTTCAGATCACTTTCGGTATTTGTCTCCACCAGCAGGAGTGCCGATCTTGCGAACGACCGCATACAAACTCTGAAAGTGCTCTAAATCTTGGACATCCATTTGTCCGCGAAAAGTGTATTCAGTTCACTTCAGTGTGACAAATGCCGATCCGGATTGTTCGCCGATGCATGCAGTGACTCGCCGGCCCAGGTGTGTTGGCTTTACTGGCGGGTCGCGATGGGCTGGTCGCTTGGTCATGCAGTGGCCAGAGAGTCGTATGCACGCCTGGCGGGTCACAGTCATTGAGGTCACTGCCACCGTTGGGGTTCAGGCTGTGTCCGGGGCAAAGCCGCGGCGTAGTGTGTTTTCTGTCACGTTGACTGGGAGCAGGAACTGGGACAGGTAGTCGGGGCCGCCTGCCTTCGTGCCGATGCCCGACATGCGGAAGCCACCGAATGGCTGACGGTTCACCAGTGCTCCCGTGATACCTCGGTTGAGATACAGATTGCCGGCGACGAGTTCCGCGACGCAACGCTTCAGATTCGCCGGGGAGCGGCTGAAAACGCCTGCAGTCAGTGCGTAGTCCGTGTCATTGGCAACTTCGATCGCTTCGTCGAGCGTTGCCACCGGGATCACTGCGAGGACCGGGCCGAAGATTTCTTCCTGTGCCAGACGCGAGCTGGGATCGACATCGGCAAAGACGCGCGGGCCTATGTAGAAACCTTCGTCTGACAGTTCGTCATCGAGCGGGTACTCACAGACGAGGCGGTTTTCCTGCTTGCCGATATCGATGTAACGGTTGATCCGCTCGACAGCGTCCTCGTCGATCACCGGACCGACGGTTGTACCGGAGTCCTCGGCCGGACCGATCTTCAGGCTGCGAGTCGCATGCACCAGGCGTTTGGCGAATGCCGGATAAATGTCGCGGAGCACGATGGCACGGGAACAGGCCGAGCACTTCTGGCCGGAGTATCCGAACGCACTTTGCACAACGCCCTGGACGGCTTCGTCCAGGTCCGCGTCGTCGTCGATGATGATCGCGTTCTTGCCACCCATCTCCGCGATGACTTTTCTGACCTTGTTCTGGCGAGGATCGGTTTCTGCAGCGGCGCGGTTGATTTCCAGGCCAACAGGGCGCGAACCCGTAAAAGCGATGATGTCCACGTCCGGGCTGTTGACCAGTTCCGGACCGATTTCTTCGCCGACTCCAGGCAGGTAGTTGACCACTCCATCCGGCAGGTCGATGTCCTGGAAAATCTGCATCAGTTTGGCGGCAACGACCGACGATTGTTCGGCGGGCTTCATGATCACTGTATTGCCAGTAACCAGCGCGGCCGCGGTCATGCCGGTCAGAATCGCCAGTGGGAAATTCCACGGCGCGATGACCACGGCAACACCCCGCGGTCGGTAGAAGTACGTATTCTCTTCGCCAGCGATGTCGACTTCACGTGGAGCCAGTAGCCCGATCGCCTGCTGAGCGTAGTACTCACAGAAGTCGATGGCTTCCGCGACATCCGCGTCCGCATCGGCCCAGGGCTTGCCGCATTCGTAGACCATCCAGGCAGACAGTTCGTGCCGACGCTGTCGCATCTGGCTGGCGGCGAGCGTCAGGTATTCGGCTCGGAATTTGACGTCGACCTGTGACCATGCCGCGGAACGTTTCCGGGCGACGGCAATCGCGTCGAGGGCGTCCTGTGGCGAGGCGGATGCCACCGTACCGACGACCTGTCTGCGGTGTGACGGATTGCGACTGACAAGCTGTCCCCGCGTCTCCACCCGACGCCCGTCAATGATGAGGGCGTACTCGCCTCCCAGATCCTCGGCCACATCGTCGAGTGCTGCCTGGAAGGCTTTGCGCACATCGCTCTGGCTGAAGTCCGATGGTGGTTCGTTTTGAAAGACGGCTGGTGTGGTCGCCGTGTCGCTGTTGTCAGCTTCGGAAACGACGGCCGAGGCGTCTGTCTTACGGTCCGCGGCGGCGGATGGTTTAGCCATGAGTGTCTCCCGCGAGGTTTCCCTGGCGAGGCTGTGTCGGAGGAATGAGTCGTTGGATGTGTTTTCCAGCAACCGTCGAACGAGATACGCCATACCGGGAATGAGTTCTCCGAATGGCGTGTAAATGCGGACGCGGTGTCCGAGTTCATGAAACAGCCGGGCCTGATCCTCGGCCATGCCGTACAGCATCTGGATTTCGTAGGCCCTCTTCGGAACGTCGAGCTTCCGGCCCCAGGCGATGGCGTGAGCGAGACTTCGCAGGTTGTGGCTGCCGAACGCGGGACGCAGCGACTGGTAGTTCTCCATCAGGAATCGGCTGAGTCGTTCAAAGCTGTCGTCGGACTGCCACTTTTTCTGGAAAACCGGGACTGGCCAGCCGTGCTGTTCGGCGATGACTGTTTCGTAATCCCAGTACGCCCCCTTGACGAGCCGTACGGTGATGGGCGTTCCCCGTTCGGCCACCCATTCGCGAAGCTGGAGTAGATCGCGTTCCGCGTCGGGCATGTAAGCCTGAATCACGATGCCGACGTCCTCATAGTTACGAAACTCGTCCTCCATCAGCACATCTTTGAAGATGTGCAGTGTGAGGTCCTTGTACGCGTACTGCTCCATGTCAATGTGGACGTAGGCCGAATTGCGTTGAGCACGTCGCAGGATTGGCCGCAGCCTCTTCTTAACAACTTCGGCCGTTCCCACCGGATCGATCGGGCGGAACTGGCTGTACAGAGCCGACATTTTCAGCGACACGTTGAGACGCGGGATGGGCCCTTTCTCGTCGTGGTCCAGTAGCGGGTCTTCGCTCCAGCCGTTGACCGCTGGCCCAAGTTCCGAGAGCAGATCGAGATACGAATTCTTGTAGCCGATCGCTTCGGGTTCTGAGACGACCGCCTCACCGAGCAGGTCGAGCGTAAACGCGAATCCCTGTTTGCGAAGTTTCGTCACCGACTTCAGCACTTCATCGGCCGAGTGTCCGGCAATAAACCGCTGGGCCATGCGTCGCGCATTCGTGCGGGCATTCAGGGCCAGAGCCCGACCAAGCACGGTATTCGGCCCGGCATGATCGACGACCATGCGGACGGCTCCGGGCAGGTGTTCGTCGACCTCTTCGAAGTACTCCTGCAGATGCCGGGCGATCTGCTTGTGATCGCGGAGCATGGGCAGCGCGTCGACAAAGCGAAACATCTGCACTTTGACCGATTCGTCCGCCATCGCCCAGGACAGAATACGGTCGTCCCACCAGCGCCGTTCAAAGACCGACGGCTGCCGGTGCTCGACATGCCCGAACAGCCATTCGCCGACGCTCTGCGTCTCAGCCTCGACAGCGGCGAGCAGTTGCGGGTCGTCCGTTCGAAGAACCCGTGGCTCGCTAACGGAGACGGCCTTCTTCTTTGTCCCGGCCTTTTCTGCGACGGATTTCGCAGCGGCCTTGTTGTCCGGCGTCGCTTCACTGGCGGCGGATTTCGCAGTGGCCGTTTTCTTCGACGTCGTTTTTTTTGCGGCGGGTTTCGTAACGGCTTTTTTCTTTGGCGTCGCTACAGCGGCGGCTTTCTTTTTAGCCACCTTCTTCTTCGCAGCTTTGCGCGGCGCTGCAGCGGTGGCCTTCTTCTTCGCCGTTTTTCGGGAGATCGCCTTCTTCTTTGCCACGCCGCCGTCGCCTCCATTCGCTGACGTATGATCGCCTCAAGACTGCCCTGCGGCGCGTAGCCTACCAAAGGGCTGGACGCATAAGCGAGTGCTACACATTTTGAACTCAAATGAGCGTTGCGACCGATCTACTTGTCGAACTGCATTGATCGCCGGGCCGCAGTTAGTCCGAAACGAAGGCGAATAGAGCTGGAAGTGGCTTATGATCGCGTCTCTCGGGAACTGGCGTCTGGATTTCCGCTGGGCACATACCTCTTCCAGAGATTCCTGCGGGCTGGAATGTGCGTCGAGTGTGCCGAGACCCAAACGGAACCGCTCCTGAGCGAGGCTTTTGGGGCTCTGATTGGAAGCCGTGCGCCGGAGATCTTCGCAACGCAGGTTTGCAGCTCAGCCGCCGCCAACCGCGTCGAACGCGCCGGAGATTCGCTGATGATAACTTCAGCGTAAGCCTTTCCTTCATCAACGAGAAACCGATCCTCGGCTTTCACCTGCGCCATGAAAGACTGAATGCGAAGACGGCGGTACGGTAGAGATTCTTCCAGGTGAAGCCTCTTCCAAAACGGGCGGTGAGGTCTCCTGAGCTACTCAACATCAGCATCAAATTCGACATCGTCCGGTGCCAGTCGATCTTCCTCGACCGCTCGCACAGCGAGAACCAGCACCCGGTCCTCTTGAATTGCGAAGACCGCCCGGTAGCGGCGGCGTCTCCCCAGGCCCACCAGTTTGTCTCGAATTTCGTACGGGAAGTCGTCGTTCTCTACTGAGAGTGCATGGCTCTCGGGAAACTCAGCCAGTGACTCAATCTGATCGTAGATTGCGTCCGACCACTTCAGAGCCTGGTCCACGGAATGGTGGACCGCCCACCAGTCAGAATTCCGATCAATGTCTCCTCGGGCCTGAGGAGTGATGGTGACTCGGAATGTCATTGCTGGCGGGAAAGCAGTCGTTCGCGAGTCAGTTTCCGGGCTTCATCGATCGGGATATCTTCGCCCGCTTCCATCTGAGCGATGCCAGCCGCAATCGCGTCATGATCTTCCTGCCGACGCTGTTCCCGCAGGGCATCGATTGCCTGCTGATGCGTCTCCCCTTCCACAACGAAAAAGGTGCGGGACGTGCCGGGATGCACGAACTTCACGAAGCCCGATCCCGTGGCATCAACAGCAGCCGTCAATTCGTCGGTGAGTTCTGGAGTCATGCGGCTATCGTATCACAGGCTCGTTCGCCGACGAAATCGATTTCGCCGCAGCTCATTAACAGTTTGAGCTACGTCCCCATCATGTCCCCTGCCGAGTTCGCCGGGCAGGTACCAACACACGCCGAGGCTACGCAGATAGCCGCAGACCGCATTGAACGAACCGCGCTCTCGAACTGCCAGAGATACTCGCGTTCCTTATTTGCCAGCGCTTCGGGCATTCGTTCGCGATACTTGCAAAGCCCGCCATTGGGAACGCCGGACGGCAACCTGCTCGCCTTTTCCCACTCGCGCTGCAGTTTTGCTCCCCGCTCTGAGTTGCGACGCTCACGGCTCTTTCGGCGTGACATCTGTGTCGTCGCCGATCATCGCGAGCAACTTCTCACCGGAAACGATGCGGGAAGCGCCGTGTTCGAGACGATCAGCGGTGACGCCGAGTTTCGCCGCGTGCGGGCTCTCGCCTACGTAGATCTGAACCGGAACATCAACGGAAGGCTCGGCTCTGACTGGAAACCGCGCGCCGGAGATCTTCGAAACGTAGGTTTGCAGCTCAGCCGCCGCCAACCGCGTCGAACGCGCCGGAGATTCGCTGATTATAATTTCAGCGTAAGCCTTTCCTTCATCAACGAGAAACTGGTCCTCGGCTTTCACCTGCGCGAAGGAAAGATTGAATGCGCAGACGGCGGTAAGAATTCGAAGCTTTTTCAGGGTGATGTCTCGGGGCATCGGTTTACCGTTCCTTCCATCAATTTCGCCAGCAAATCAGGGGAGAACGTAAAAGAGACCTGACCCGGGTCAGGCCTCTTTATTTTGCTTTGGCGTGTTGGGTCTGACGCGCGGCCGCCCTCTTGGTCGCATGGTAGATTCCAAATTCAGTCGACGCGCGGTGGATTCGACCCATCCTTCGTCACCAAGCGGAAGACCGCGGTTGGCGGACAGGCGGACCGCCTTGAGTTCATTCTCTGTCAGTGGCTCGTTGACTCGGGCAACCCACGTGGGAAGACGCGGCAGTGGCCAGGGCGAGAGTAGTTTCGGTTCCGGTTCAGGTTTCTGCATCCATCGCCACAGTGAGCTCCATTGCCACTGCTCGGCGCGCTTGACCAGGTTTGCACGCAGCGCGTT
>CAUZFZ010000252.1:0-10427 GCA_963579025.1 Planctomycetota bacterium
GGCAGAGTCCTGCCGAGCGTTTAAACAAATACCGCTACCACAACGACTGGCTGCAGAACCTGCTCATTTCCGCTTCCTGCGGCGGATACCGATACAAACAATCACCCCAGAATCCGTGACGGTCAGAAACCTTTGACGAGGTATTCACGTAGACGCTCAGTGGCCCAGATGCGGAACTGTGTTCCACGCTGCGAGCGGACCCGGTAACCGACGGAAATAATGGCGTCGAGGTTGTAGTGAGCAATCTCGCGGGACACCTGCCGAGTGCCCTCAGTTCGAACTATTAGGAATTTCCGAATAGTTGCCTCAGACGCCAGTTCGCCGTCCTCGTAAAGATTTCCCAGATGCTCGTTTATCGTGGGTACGGAGACCTGAAACAGCTCCGCAAGATCTTTCTGAGCGAGCCAGACGGACTCGTGCTGAAGCCGGCACTCGATGCGTGTCTGGCCGTCTTCCGTCTGATAGAGCAGGAATTGGCCCTCGGGCCGTGTCCCGGCCGGAAGATGTTCGTCGCTCACGCTTCTCCTCCTGGCAATCCTGCTGAGGATGGCTCTTCAAACGAGCCCAACAATTGCCTCCTGCTTATCGTCGTCGGACTGCGACGACGCCGGCCACGCCAGTATTCAACGTTGACGAAGCACTACGCGCCTCTGGTCGGTATCGATTCGTGCTTCTGCAGATACGAACCGTCGACGGGATAGTTGTTGAAGCGGATCGTGTAGTGCTCTTCGAACCATTCCTGAATGTCGGGCACGACATCCAGATCGAATGCCG
Source organism: Planctomycetota bacterium (assembly GCA_963579025.1). Lineage (GTDB taxonomy): Bacteria > Planctomycetota > Planctomycetia > Planctomycetales > Planctomycetaceae > CAUZFZ01. The sequence goes on from CAUZFZ010000252.1 coordinate 775, forward strand.
GTTCGACGTGAAACAGTGTGCCTGCCTCGTTCGACAGGACTTCGCCGTCGTCCACAACCACGCTGCCGTGGTGAATGACGTACCGCGGCAGTTCGAACATGCGCTGCACATCGTCGTCACGACTGTAAATCGTGACGTCTGCATCGGCGCCTGGGCCCAGATGTCCTTTTCTCTCCAGCCCCAGTATTCGAGCCGGAGACGCTCGGGTAATGATCGCGATTTCGTACAGCGAGTACTCGCGATCGAGGTCGGCCAGGCCGCAGCGTTCTTTGACACCGGGGGGCGCGCGGTCCAGAACCTCCTGTCGGCGTGTTCGATCCATCAGCAGGGCGATGATCTCTGGATACGCCATGAAGGAACCGCCGTTGGGGTGATCGGTGCTCATCGCGATGCGCCACGGATCGTTGACGAGCAGATACCATTCCAGCCCGATTGCCCACTGCAGTGTGTGGACCATTGACTTGTCGCGGTATTCGATCGGCACGATCCCGCAGCCGGCTTCCATTTCCGTATCGCCGCTGAACCACTTGCGTCCACGCAGCTTGTGCAGGAAATAGCCCAGTGGACCATCGCCAGTCAGCGACGTCGTTTTGTCGAACATGACTTGCCCGACATCGACGGTCAGGTTGTCGTGCGAGTTGATGTACTCGGCCAGTCGAGGGACTTCCGAGCCAAACGTCGTCTGGTCGTCCGGGTCACCGCCGTAGCTGTGAAACTGAATGTGCGTCAGATGACCACGGTGTCCTTCCAGAGCTTTCATTGTCTCGTACGTTGTGACGTGATTGCCCGGCAGACCGAGGTTGTTGCAGTGCAGATGCACGGAATGTGGCAGCTTCAGTTCGTCGACAGCCCGAGCGAGTCCTCGAATGATGTCTCGCGGTGTCACATCAAACGAGTCGACTTTCGTATCGAGCGTCGCGGCATTGCCGAGCCCGCTCTTCCAGTTCTCGACACCACCGGGGTTCACCAGCTTGGCCGCGTAGCCTTTCGCGGAATTGAGCAGCCAGGCCACACAGGCCCGTAACTTGTCCGGGTCGCCGTCGCGGAGCTGCTTCATGATGTAGTGGTTATTCCCCATCATCACGTAGAAGCCCTTGTCGATGATCGGAGTATCTTCCAGCTCCTCATGCGTATGCCTCGCCGCCAGAGGTGGCACTGCGGCATCAAAGGCAGTCGTGTATCCGAGCCCGGCATACAGATACCCGGTGGCCCAAGTGCTGGGCACACTGCCGGTTGTTCCCGACCGAGTCAGCCGACCACGCCGGACAGGCGGGGATATCCGCTTTTCCTCGGGCATCATCTTGCGAGCGGTGTTGACCTTTGGCCCGGCGATATGGCAATGCATGTCCACACCGCCCGGCATGACCACATAGCCGGTCGCGTCCAGTACTCGGTCGGCTCTTACGGATGGATCAGAGGGCGCCGGAATCACGCGCCCGTCTTCGATCCAGACGTCGCGGACTTCTCCGTCGATGCCGTTTTTCGGGTCGTAAAGCGTTCCACCGCGAATGAGCAATTGGGGCATCGTTGTGATCAGAATCTAATGAGGCGTTGTCTCGGACACTTTTTGAACAGAAGGCCGCGAAGAAAACTGACAGTTCTACTCTTCGCGATCTTTGCGTCCTTCAGTTCGACGATTTCTGTCGTCACTGGTCCACCGCCAGAGCGAGCTCTGACATCGCTGGTGTCTCACGTTAAGGCAAGTTGCTTATCGCGGATGCGATTCTCAATCGCTTTCAGGATATCGTAGTCACTGCGGTAAGGAGACTCGAAAGCCGGACGCAGCGGGATGGGCACGTCGTCCATGCGATAGACAGTGCCGGGTGTGTTGATGCCGTAAGTGGCCGTCGTGAACGCCACTGTTGCGACTTTGGCCGTCTCGCTTTCCTTGGGATCAAGGACCACCGAGTTGATCTTTGCCAGGTGGTCGCGAGCGGGCTGGCTGAAATTGCTCATCGGGTCTGACGCGATGATCAGGGCCGCGTCGGCTTCTCCTCGGGCGAGCAGGTCGGATGACGTGAACTCACCGGGATTGAAACGCGGATAGCCTCGTCCGAGATTCACGCCGAAGGGATAGCCGGTCGACCAGGTGACGACGTTGTCTGCTCCGGTCACGTTGCCGTGGCCGCGCATCGGCTTGGCCGTCCAGCGTGTGTGCTGGTTCATGTCTCGGGCGAGTGCCAGCACGGCTTCGCTGTTGACGTGCTTGCCGCGCGTCATTGTCAGGCCCATGCCGAACAGGATGACTCCAAACTTCGCCTGCTTCATTCGCTCGACGACGTCTTTGAGGCGGTCCAGCTCGATGCCCGTCTTCTCTTCAACGGACGGGTCGACGTCGATGCCTTTCGCCAGCGCTCGCATCGCCCAGCACAGTTCGAAGTCGGAACGAGGCTTGAGCTGCAGAAAGATGTCCGCGGCTTTGGCACTCTTCGTCTTGCGCACGTCGATCAGCACTGCGGTGCGGTCTTTGCGACCGTTGGGCACGAACTGGCCCTTGGGCATCAAGCTGTATTTCGTGAAATGCCGCGGGTGGCTTTCGGCCGGGTTGCCTCCCCAGAAGATAATGAAGTCTGCCCGGTTCTTGATTTCGCCCAGAGTGCAGGTGATTTCCCCGACACTCTGAAACGCGATGCCCGATGGACCGTGGCAAACCGAAGTTGTGGTGTCGACACATGCGCCGATCCAGTCGGAGATCGCCACGGCAACTCGCTGAGCCTCGCAGGTCGTGTCGGAAAGACCGTACGTCATCGGATAGGTCGCGTTCAGCAGAATGTCAGCCGCACGTTCGATGGCGGCTGCGTATGTGGCGGGCTGACCTTCGATCGTGGCTTCCGGCCGATCCTCGACGTGATGGTTCAGAAACCAGGCCTTGCCGAGTACGCAGGCATTCTTCGCCTTCGTGATGCGGTTGTTCTCGACCGTCAGTGTCATGTCGTCACAGACACAGCCGCAGAAGGTGCACGTCGCGTCTTCAACAATCTTCAGCTCGGGCGTGGCCGTTTCTGACGCTGGTGGCGCAGTCGCAGTGCTCATAGCGTGTTCACTCGATATGTCCGTCCGGGATCGGGCGTCCCAGACTTAATTCGATTGAAACGAGAGATCGCGCTCATACGAGCCGTCCCGATCACTCTCAACGCACTTCCGTCCGCCTTGATCGCAGCGATCAGGCAACGGGTTCAAGCTGAACGTCGAGTCCCTTGCTGTCCGGCATGCCGGTTCCGTGCGTTTCTCCTGGCATTAATCGGCTGGATTGATCGCCGTAACTTATGAAAAGCAGCCCCGGCGGAAGTTCGTCACGTTTAGCCGTCTTGCACGGCACAGTGATTTCTCCGAAATCGTTCCACACACGGACTTTGTCTCCATCGGAAAGCCCCAGCCGCTCCATGTCTTCCGGAGCGATCTGCATCGTATTGATCTCGGCGAGATACCCTTCCGTGTGTTTGCCCTCGTTCAGCGCCGTTCCCTGCTTGCTGGTTCGACCTGGAATGAGAATAAACGTATCGGACATTTCCGTGTCAATTCGAACGAGCCGCCGGGCAACGCGACCGTAAATAAATGCTCAAGAGGGCATTGGTCACTGAGGACGGCCATTGTGACCGGATGCGACGTTCCAGGTCAATTCCGCCGACGTTAGCGCCTGGCGGCCTTCCTGTGAGCCGATTTGCGGCGGCCACATGCCTTGAGCAGCGTGTCGATCGACTGGTAGGCAGCCAGCAACCCGCCGCCGTAGTTGCTCTTCAGGTCAGTCCGTCGCACGCGATCCCAGTCGTCGGCTGTCTTGAGCTTCAATTCGCGACCGAGCCAATCCAGATAGCGATCCCGGTTCTTCTTCACTTTCCAGAATCCGACCGGAACGCGGGCAAATTTCCACTCAAGCCATTTGTGATTCGGAAAGCAGTCCATCGCAGCTGCCAGCGGCGAGCCGTTGTAGTGCTTGATGAGCTGGTTGCCGAAGTTCGATTCAATGTCCTCGCGAGTCACTCCGTACCAGTCGTCGAGTTTCGACAACCCCAGCTTCTTGCCGAGCCATTTCAGGTACCGCACACGGTTGCGCCGCTCGTCCCAGAATCCTTTGGGAGTCTTGCCGAACATCCACTCGTTCCAGCGGTGTTTGGGCATGTTGGCTTTGACGGCTTCGGAAATGGTGCTGTCGTAGTGGAGCAGAAACGCCCCGCCCTTGTTGCGTCGAAAGTCACCGTTCGTAATCCGATACCAGCCGTCCGGTTCTTCGATTCCCAGAGTTTCAGCGAGCCACTCCATGTATCGCCGGTGATTTCTCGGGTGCTTCCAGAAAGATCGCGGACACGAGACGAACAGCCACTCCTTCCAGTCCTGATCTGGAAACGTCTCACGCACGGCCGTCACCGCCGAACTGTTCCAGCAGTGCAGCAGAGCACCGCCACCGCGGTTCTGTTTGAAGTCATCCGTTCGGATGCGGTAGTAATCCTCGACCTTCTGAAACCCAAGCTGCTGCCCGAGCCAGATCAGGTAGAGCCGCTGGTTCTTCGCGTATTGCCAGAACCCGGCCGGAACTGGCCCTTCGAGCCAGATCGCATCCTTCGAGAGAACTTTTTGCGCCAAAGGTCCCGCGGTTCGCCCGCGTTTTCGTGAGGCTCGCTTCTTTGACATGACGTGGCCCAAAGTCTGTTGAAGATCAGTAGAGCTGTGTCAGTCGTGTTTTGAGGGGTAGCCGAAGTCGCCAGACTTTGGCCGGACCCGATGAAACCAAACTCTGGCGAGTTCGGCTACACACATCACTTCACGGATGGCAAAACACTCGACCGCCGCGGGCATCATAGAATTGCCGATTCTGACGGTAAAGAAGCGGGATCGACCCGTTGGACTGTTCTGAAACGGCGGAGCGGTTGTACGGGTTGCAGCGATTCCAGGCCGTCCGAGACCCACAATTGGAGCAACCAGTAGGGCAATTCCCTCGTGCGACGCGTATTCATTACGTCGACTCTCACTGAAACCCAGCGTCAGGACATGAATTCCGGATTGATGAAGCCCAGCAGGAACGGTCCGAGAATCACTATGACGGTCGCCGCCATGACAAGCACGCTGGGCAACAGCATCTTGACTCCGGCCTCGCCCGCGATCGTCTCACCACGCTGCGTTCGTTTGATCCTCAGAACGTCGGCCTGAGTCCGAAACACAGTGGCCAGCGGCGTTCCCAGTGTCTCGCCCTGGATGATCGAGCCAATGATCGACGTAATTTCGTCATCACTCAGCCGCTCACGCATGGATTCGAGTGCCATCGCGCGGCTCTTGCCCATGCTGATCTCGGCGAGTACTCGGCCGAATTCCACACCGACGGGCTGGTCGCGAAACTCGTCCACGCCTTCGCGCAGCGCGTTGAGAAACGTCGCCCCGGCTTCCATCAGCAGCGTGACCAGGTCCAGCAGGAAGGGCATTTTCTTCTTGATCTGGAACAGCCGGTAATGCGCCTGCGAGGCCAGTCTTCGACGGAGCCAGTACGCCGTCAGCCCGGTCAGGACAAATGTGAGCACCAGTCCCGGAGCCCCCATAACTTCGACGCACACGCAAAAATAAGCCGGCATGATGAGCAGAGCGATCACCTGCAACCGGGCCAGGAATTCTTCTGGTGTCCAGAATCGAGAGAATCCCGCGGCCTGAATCTCTCGCTCAACTTCCGGAAGACCGCCGTGAAACATGCCGCGATTGAACAGCGAGAGTGGCACGATGATCGGGTAGAACACTCGATACACCGTGCTGTGCTGCCGCAATTCGTTGATGCGATTGACGTCGTATCGCCACTCGTCGTCCTGTTCGAGGTCTTCTGAATAGAGCGTGTTGCGGATTGTCCGAATCAGCACGTACAGAGCGGCCCCCACGAGCCCGCTGGCAAGGAACGCGATTGCGGCGGTACCGGGTTGAACAGCGAGTGACATGGCCTGCCCTGTCTTCGTGATCGACGTTTCGATGGCTCACCGGTTGAGTCTGACGGTCATCGTGAATGAGTGGCGGACGAACCGCAACTCCGATTGGCGACGCTTCGCAACCGGAGTTAATCGCCCCGGAGCGTAAATCGGCTCCACGTCGCGACGCTTTTGCACGAACGGGCACAAGCGTACAATCCGTGGCTTTTCCCGGCACTCAAGGCAAAACACAGTGGACGAAGCGATCCGCAAGGCCCGCGTTCTGATCGAGGCACTCGGCTGGATCCGCCAGTTTCGGGATCGGCATGTCGTCATCAAACTCGGCGGCAGCGCGCTCGACGATCCGAAGTCTGTTCGCTCGTTTCTGACCGACGTGCTGTTCTTCGAAACTGTCGGCATGAAGCCCGTCATCATTCATGGTGGCGGCAAGGAAATCAGTCAGGGCATGGCGGACGCGGGAATCGAGCCCCGCTGGGTGCAGGGTCGCCGCTTCACCGATCAGGCGACCCTCGACATCGCCACGAACGTGCTGGCCGGCGACATCTGTAACCGTCTGGTCGATGAGATTCACGACCTGGGTGGTGATGCCGTGGGTCTGAGCTACCTGAGTGGAAAGAACCTGCTCATTGGAAAACGACTGTCTCTCACCGGGGATAGCGGGGAAGACATCGATCTCGGATTCGTCGGCGAGGTTACCGAGATCAACCGCGAGTTCCTCGACGCAGCCGCCTCGGCCGGGCAGATTCCAATCATTCCGTGCGTTGCCATCGACCGGACTGGTCAGCGACTGAACGTCAACGGGGACACGGCGGCGGCAGCAGTTGCAAGGTTGCTCAAGGCCGAGAAGCTTGTCTTCGTCAGCGATGTCCCCGGCATCCTGCGTGATCGGGACGACGCAGATTCACTGATTTCGCATATCACTGTCCCTCGTTGCCGCGGACTGATCGCCGATGGAACGATCGCGGCGGGAATGGTGCCCAAGGTCGAAGCCGCCCTGGAGGCCATCGAGGCCGGCGTCGGAAAACTTCACATCGTGGACGGTCGCATGCCGCACTCGGTGCTGCTCGAGATTTACTCAGATAAGGGCGTCGGTACAGAAATCGTTCCATAACGCCGCCATCTCGATGAGGGGCGGTATTCCGCTGCCTGAGACTGCGACTTTGTCACGAACCAATTGCGAGGACCACCTGTCCGTGGTGGTTTCCCTCTCGCCAGTTTGAACAAAACAAGTTGAAAGGAAGTCACGTGGACCCAGCCGCAGCCATGTCCAGCCCGGACCGAGTCGTTCAGTTTGAGAAGCATGTTATTCCCAATTACGGTCGCTACCCGATCAGCCTGGTGCGCGGTGAGGGGTCGCACGTCTGGGACGCTGAGGGGAATCGCTATCTCGACCTGTTCCCCGGCTGGGGTTGCAACATTCTGGGGCACTGCCCGCCTCGCGTGGTCGAGGCCATTCAACAACAGGCGGCCAGGCTGATCCATATACCGAACACCTGGTACACAGAACCGCAGGGCGATTTCGCAGAGTTGCTGTGTACTCGCAGCTTCGGCAAAGCGTTTTTCTGCAACAGCGGGTCGGAAGCCAACGAAGGCGCGATCAAGCTGGCACGACTGCACGGGATGAAAGAGGGCCGGTACAAGATCATCACCTTCGAACGCGGCTTTCATGGGCGGACGCTCGCCACAACGACCGCCACCGCCCAACCGAAGTACCAGGAAGGGCTTGGTCCACTCGTCGCTGGCTTCTCGTATGCTCCGTACGGTGACCTCGATGCTGTCGCGGAAATGGTCGACCACGAAACCTGCGGGATCATGATCGAGCCGGTTCAGGGCGAAGGCGGCGTCCGCATTCCGCCGGATGGATTTCTGCAGGGACTGCGCCGCATTGCCGATGACAACGGCTGCCTGTTGATCTTCGACGAAGTGCAGACAGGCATGGCCCGAACTGGAAGCTGGCTGGCGTATCAGCAGTTCGACGTCAAACCGGACGTGATGACGATGGCAAAGGGCATCGCGGCGGGAGTCGCGTGCGGGGCCCTCATCACCACAAGCGAGCTTGCTCCCGACTTGCGGCCTGGCATGCATGCCTCAACATTTGGCGGCAATCCTCTTGCCATGGCCGCTGGGATCGCGACGGTTCAGACAATCGAGGAAGACGGCCTGCTCGACAATGTGGCGCAGCGAGCCGCGGAATTCCGTCAGCATTTTGAACAGCTCAAGGCTGAACTGCCGATCATCGGCGAGGTCCGCGTCATGGGCATGATGGTCGGCGTCGACCTGACAATCCCGTCGGGCCCTGCTGTCGGCAAATGCATGGAGCGAGGTTTGCTGATCAATGCGACTCAGGACACGGTTGTGCGACTGCTCCCGCCGCTGAACGTCACCCCCGAGCAGGTCGAGGAGGGTTGTTCAATCCTCTCTGACGTGCTGAAGGAAATGGCCGCCGAGGCCGTGTAGTATTCCCGTCCCCTCGAAAGCCCGGTTTCTGCTCTGAAACCGGGCTTCTTCAATTCTCCGCGGAAGTTATTGCCATGCGACACCTCACATCCCTGTTCGATCTGACTCCCGATGACGTGATGGACATCATCGAAACCGCGCAGAACCTCAAGGATAAACTGGCCGTCGGCGAACGCCCCGCGCTGCTTGAGAATCACGTGCTGACTCAGATCTATGACAAACCATCGCTGCGAACACGGTTGAGTTTCGACACAGCGATGGTCCACCTGGGAGGCGAGAGCGAATTCTTTACGGGCAAAGATGCTGGCATGTACGGCCGCGAATCCCTGCCGGACGTGGCCCGCGTCGTCAGCGGCATCTCCGACGCCGTCGTGCTGAGGACGTTCTCACATGCGACGATCGAGGAATTCACTCGCTGGTCGCAGTGTCCTGTCATCAATGGCCTCTCGGACGACTTCCATCCCTGTCAGGCTCTGACGGATCTGTTCACTGTTCGCGAAGTCTTCGGTGCCCTGACCAATGAACGCATCGTCTTCGTCGGTGACGGCAATAACGTTTCAGCGTCGTTGTCCATCATCACGGCCATGCTGAGCCTGCCGTTCACTTTGTGTTGTCCGCCCGGTTACGAATTGCCGGGCGAGTTTCACACGCGAATCCGGGACAAATATCCGGATGCGGACTTCACTCTCTCGCACAATCCCGTGGAAGCGGTCGAAAAGGCCGATGTCATATACACGGACGTCTGGGCCAGCATGGGCCAGGAATCCGAGGCAGACACACGGGGTAAGGACTTCGCCAGTTTCCAGGTCAACTCGGAACTGCTCGCGAAAGCCCCGAAAGATTGCCGCTTCATGCACGACCTGCCCGCGCGGCGCGGGCTGGAAGTGACCGACGAAGTCATGGACGGCCCACACAGCATCGTCTTCCGCCAGGCCGAAAACCGCATGCACCTGGCGAAAGGCCTGCTCGCCTGGCTGCTACGCTCGTGAGAGGACCTGACGCCTGTTCCGTTCGTAGTAACCGCATTTATGCCGTTCTCCGAGACCAGCGTCCTCGCTGTTTGTGCGTTCCACGCAAGGCGAACCCGATGAACCCTACGAACGGTGAGGACGCCAGCTCGGCGCGGGTCTCCTGACCCCGCCGGAGACCCGACCGAAGGTCTCCCACGGGCGACCGAATCACTAACGATCTGCTCATAGATCCGGGAGACCTGCGGTCAACGTGTCGGCGGGACCAGGAGACCCGCGCCGAACGAGTGAATCAACCAGGCCCGATCAACCAAACCTGTCCAATCCG
>CAUZFZ010000253.1:0-10367 GCA_963579025.1 Planctomycetota bacterium
GTCCATCCGCTTCCATGCGAATTTCCATCGAGACTCCTTTCCCGGTCCGACTTCAACCATCAACCGGAAGGGAGTCTCGATATTTTCCCGATTCCCCAACACCCACGTTTTGGGATCACGCCCGACGAGAAGACGACCGGTCGCATGTGGACTGGCTGCGCACGATTCAGACACGGGCAGGGAACGCGCCGACAATCATCGTGATCAACAAGTCGGACGGCGTACACCGAGACACGTTACATCTTGATGAAACCGGTCTGAGGAACGACTTCCCCGGTGTTGTGGGCATCGTCCGTACGTCGTGCGAGAAAACGGAAGTGGACGCGCCGGCGATGATCCAGACGCTCCGCGAACTCATCGTCAATACGATCGAAACGGACGAGCGTCTGAAGCACGTGCGCGAGCCTGTCGCACCGGAATGGCTAGCCGTCAAGGACCGGCTGGCCGAAATGGCTGCCGAGCAACCGGTGATGGAATTCGCCAAGTTCGAGGGACTATGCGAAGAGCAGAACATCACCGAAGCTGCGGAACGACGCGCGCTGCTCAGGGTACTGCACTATCTGGGGACGGTCGTCGCTCACGGCCTGGACGACGATGACACGCCGCTCGGCATTCGTAACGTAGAACTGCTTGACCCCAACTGGCTCACGACAGCTATCTATTCGGTGATGACGGACTGCAGCGATCGCGCGGGGACGGTCGAACGTCCTGCGGAGTTTTCTCGGAAGGACCTGCGTCGCATTCTCGACCCGGAGCGATATCCACAGGAGCGAGACAGTTACGAGTACATCCTGGACATGATGCAACATGCCAACATCCAGTTGATCTACGAATTGCCGGGGGCGCCGGGCCGCTACCTGATGCCGGCCGCACTGCCAAAGAACCGCCCACGACTCGAAGATTGGCCGGGAGAAGCCCTGCTGTTTCGCTTTCGATATGTTTTCCTGCCATCGGGTCTGCTGGCGCAGTTTATCGTGCAGGCACACGAGCACGCTACTACGACGTGCTGGCGAAACGGCGTCGTGCTTCACATTCACGAGTGTCGTGTGCTGGTCGAGGCGAAGCTCGACGATGCGATCGTGGAATTCCAGGTCCAGGGCCGGATCAATCGGTGCCGCGACGCGCTAAACGTCGCGGTCGCACATCTGGAAATTGTGCATCGACGTTTCGGTGAACTGGGTGCAGATGCCTGCGTCCCGCTTCCTGAACAGTCGCACTTGGACGAAAGCTACGACCACCTACTGATCCTCGAAGAGGATGAGCCGGGCGGCCCGAATCATCAATACCGCCCGCGGGGTGCCAAGCGAAAGTACACGGTCTCGGAACTGCTCAATGGAGTCCGCCTCGACGTTGTGACGGACAGCCTTACCCACATCACCCATAAATACTACGAGGGAAACGACATGTCAGAAACAAACATCAACACTGTAGGTGACGGAAACACAGACGTTTCCATCGTGCAGGGAAAAGGCATCACTCAGGTGACTGCGGACAAGATCGAAGGCAGCTTCAACCACGCGGCGCAGTCAGACGCCTCAGACGAGATTAAGGCGCTGCTCAAAGAACTTGCCAAAGAAGTCGCGAATATCGCTGACAAACAGTCGCCGGACGAGGCTGATGCAACCGCCGACGCTTTCGAGACGCTGACGAAGGAAGCCACTCGTCCGGCCCCTCGTAAAGACTGGTGGGAATTGAGTGTTAAGGGCATCCGGGACGCGGCGATGGCCGTCGGGACAGTCGGCAGCACTGCGGTTGGGCTTGCCGAGAAACTCGGCGGTCTGCTGTTCGGGATTTCGACCGGCGCGCCGTGACGAGTTGAGTTTGGCGCCCAGTAAGACACGTTGCAGCAAGCCATGTATCATCAAAGCACTACGACCTGCGGGCAATCAGGAGCTCTCTGCGATTCAACTGCATCAATGAAGCAACGATGTTCCCAGACGTTGACGGGGCGGCAAGGTACTTGAACTCGACGCGGTTTTTCTCCGAATGACCCAGACTCGGATCACGTCCCGATCAAGCGTCTGAGAGTCTCCAGCGTTCCGTCGCGTTTCCAGATCCGATAACGGCGCTTTGCTGCCGGGACTGAGCCGAAACGTGGGGGGGGGGCAGGTCTCCCCAACGGCGACCGGTCGTCAGTTTCCATGCGATCGCGTTCGCAGCTCGCCGCCGGTCGTATGGTCGCCGGGTTCTGTTTGATCAGCCGGCTGAGCCGTCGCCATTGGACGTCGGTCAGTTCGGTCGATACGTCGGCCGGCTGTTCGCAATCGCCGAGCTGCTCAGTCAGCGGCGTCTCCCCGTCTGGTCTCAGCACGCGAGCCAGGACCCGGCGCGTGATCCAAATCTTCCGACTGATGTGCCCTTTGTTGAATTGCGTTGCCAGGGCAATCTCGTCCATTGACAGGTCGACGTCGTCGTAAAGCAGCAGGCACAAGACGCCAGCAGGCCAGTCGGTCGCACTTCGCGGCACCGCTTGAAGACCTGAGCCCAGAACGCCCCGCTGGACTCGACACGATCGGTGATCGCTGCCGGCCGACCTGGCAACTGTGTCCGTCCCCGCAAAATCATGGGGGGCACCATCTCCCGGCCATTCAGTCGAGGCATTGATCACTCGCGCTGCGCAACTCAAGCCGTTGAGTTGCCCCGACATGCCAGCCCGACCCCCGCCCGCGCCGTTGTCCGTTTATTGCTGCAATCGTGCAGTGATTTCCTCCGACGTCATGCCCGCCACACTCGGAAGGTCCAACACATGAAATGCCCCTCCGAGAACTCTGGCAATCGGGATCGCAAGCAGCTCGTTACTCTCACCGCTCAGTGACCGAGTCAGCGCCGCTTCCGGGTATTGGTTTTCGGGAAGTTTCAATCGTCGACTGATCTCGAATCCAGGAATGACGCGGTCACGATCTGAGAGTTTGAACCAGTCGTGTCCAGTCCCCTCGGTCAGCACTCGCAAGACGTCGGGCGTTGGAATCGTGTGATCAACAACAACCGGGGCGGGTACGCTGGGACCGTGAGGCGGCGCCGCCGGAGACGGCAGCGGAAACTACGGATAGTCAGCCTCCGAGTCGCTGCCAACGAGCACAAACACAAGGGCAATGATCGGCAGCGTTAATGCGACAGTCGCGATGTACGTCTTCACTACACCACCCTCCGTCACAAAGGGTGAGTAACCGGATTTGAACCGGCGACCTCCGGAACCACAATCCGGCGCTCTAACCAACTGAGCTATACCCACCATGTCCCACCAGCTCAGGTGGGAAGCGGGGTAAATTATCTCTCGGCAGAGCCGGTTTCAAGGATCCACGTCTTCATATCCGAATGAAAGCATCCTCGGTGACCAGATCAAGCCGCTGCATGGCATTGGCCTCGGCCCCGAGCTGTTGCGTGGGTCTGGAAATCGAGTCATTCTAGTGCGCGAAACGGTTGACAGAGACGTCTGGCCAGTGACATTTGCCTCCGCGTCGGATCCTGTCAGACTACGTCGATTCGACTCTGTCAGTCTGTGTCGAGACGATCTAAGGACCCAAAGAACTCCTAATGTCGCAGTCCCATCGATTTGCTACGGAGAGGCAGAACGGAGTGACGGTCGTCCGTCTGGACCCCGATTTTGCCAGCGTCTATGAGGGCGAACTACCGGAACTGGCAGGTATTCTCGATCTGACCGAATCCATCGAGCCGGCACGACTTGTGCTCGATCTTTCTGGAACTCAGTATTTCGGCTCGGCGTTCATCGGATTTCTGATCGCCGTTTCGACGCGGATGAGCCGGCGGCCGGGCGGACGATTTGCCATCAGCGCTGCGGGCGGCTTCGCTCGGGTGGCACTCGCGTCCACGAAGTCGGATCAGTTGATTGAACTCTTCGATTCTGTCGATGAGGCCGTTGCAGCATACCAGTGAGAATCAGCACACAGACTTTCAGCGCTCCAACGAGCGCTGCGACATCCTGAATGAAAGGCTCGATCGATGTCTAATGCAGATGACTATGTCCAGCTCGCCGATTTCCTGCGGGAACGCGGCCACACGGAATCGGAAATCACACGTATCGTGACGAAGGTCAAGGAATACGAAGAGCACACGCAGCTCAATTCCGTGATGGACTCGGTCGCTTCCGGCCACCTCGATCTGAACAGCCTGATCAACGAAGCACTCGGCCGAGGCGACGGCAATCTGTTTCCGGACAAATCGACCGAGTGAGCTATCGGAGATTCAGCACGCGTGCACGTCGTCCGGCACGACACCGGTCTGACGCCGGCTGACGACGATGGAGTGTGGACGGTCAGCTACTGCCATTTTGCAATTGGCTTGCTGAAACGAGTGGCCGAATGCCTCGAACTGGTGCTGAGTAAAACGCCGCCGGACCTGCTGCCACTGCCCCGCGAGTGGCGTGACGTGCCGATCGGAAAAAAATTGCGGGATCTGCGTGGTGGAGCGTCACTGTTTCACACGTTGAAGGAACTGGGAAACGGCCTGCCTGAAGCGATCGAACTGCTGACCGGAGCGGCGCGACCGATTCTGGAACGCTGGTTTGAATCGGATGTGTTGCGGGCCACGCTGGCGACCGACGCCGTGATCGGGACGTTTCAGCCGATTTCCGCGCCGGGGACGGCGTATGTCCTGATGCATCACGTGATGGGTTCAGCCGGTGGTACTCGCGGGGTGTGGGGTTACGTCGAAGGCGGGCTGACTCAGGCGATGGCCGCGGCCTGTCGGGAGGCGGGTGTTGAGATTCGAACCGAGTGCGAGGTCGCATCAATCCCTGTCATCGACGGTCGCGTCGCAAGTATGATCCTTGCGGATGGCGAGGAGATTCGGGCGAAGCGCGTCGCGTCGAACGTTGACGCCCGACTGACGTTTGAACGCTTCATAGCAGCGGACGACTTGCCGAAACCATTTCTCCAGGCCGTGCAGCGAATTGACTATGCAAGCGCGAGTATGAAGATCAACCTGGCCGTCAGCGAACTGCCCGACTTCACATGCCTGCCGGGAAAAGCGGAGGCGCGTCCACAGCATCGCGGCACAATTCACATCGGCTGCACGACCGACTATCTCGAACGAGCTTACGACGACGCAAAATACGACCGCCCGTCACAGCGACCCGTCGTCGAGATGACGATTCCAACGTCCGTCGATCGCACGTTGACTCCGGACGGCCATCACATCCTGTCACTGTTCGTGCAGTACGCGCCGTACGAACTCGCGGAGGGGCTGAACTGGGACACTCTGACGGACGAAGTCGCGGACCGATGCATTGCCGAGATCGCGCGATACGCGCCCAACGTCCCGGCTTCAATTCTGCATCGCAGGTGTTGTCACCGCTCGACCTGGAACGGACTTTCGGCCTGACCGGGGGGAACATCTTCCAGGGAGCAATGCCACTCCACCAACTGTTCAGCCTGCGTCCGGTAGCCGGCTGGAGCAATTATCGAACGCCAGTCGGTGGACTTTACTTATGCGGCAGTGCCGCCCACCCAGGCGGCGGCGTCATGGGGCCTGCGGTCGAAACGCCGCCGTCGAAATGCTGCGCGATGGAATTCGGTAAATTCCTGCGCCCGGGCCTCAGGCCGCCGGCCTCAGATGCCATCTGAGGGCAGCGGAGCAACGAGGACCGTACCCCTGCTGCGCGAAGTGAGTGCCAGGGCGAAGACCGGGCACGCCAGTCAATACTCTTCTGGGCGCAGGGACGGCGAGTCGTCAACGCGCCAGACCCGCGACCTCTGGCGACATCCTGAACTTCCCCGGACGAGACAGCCGTGCTGACCAGTCCAGCAGACGCAGATAGCTCGCCGGATTCACCTGCGTCGTGACTCCCGCCCGCTCACCGCCGCGTTCCCGACGATCTTCGATGGTCGCCGGCCAGAACGATTCGTCCTCCAGATTTTGATCCACACGCGTGCGATCGGCCGGCTGATCCGCGACGTCATCCAGCACACCCCGAGCCCGACGGTCATCCACACGCGCTTTTTCGAATTGAGAAATGTAACTTCTGACGTGCTTTTTGGTTGCGGCTACGCCGCGTTGGGAATAGTCCCGAAACAGAATCCGTGTTTGTGAGATCACGGTGATTGATGATGCTAGTGCCGCAGTACAGAGTTGGCGTTGTCAGTAGGTTGGGTCTCCGACGCGACCCTTTGAAGGCAGGGTCGAGACAGAGTCCAAGGGCTGTCCCAACCTTCAAGTCACGGATAACTCTGGTGCGATTGGGCGCTGGCCTTGCGCCTACGGCTCACGGAAAGGCGATTCTGAAAATGCTATAACGATCGATCGCCTCATGGGGAGACAGGCACGCGTTGCAAGCTTCCCGGCATGGGTTTCATGGGATTTCCCGACGCGAAACCTGGTGGCGGGTAGGTCGAGGACGTGGCGTCATAACTGAAGACCGCACTGGATTGCATCGCGGTCACGCCGCCAACGATCACCGTGCCCGTGGTCATGGTCGACACAGCTGTGGGGGCAACCGTGAGATTCCCCGAGACGTAGACGCCGCCGCTAATGCCCGTCGGATAGATGTCGACAGTGTCGTTGTCGGACTCGCCGAGGTAGGGAGTTCCCGTTGGATTGAAGTTGGTATTGAGCGTCGTCTCGTTCAATACGGCATTGCTCAGATTGAGCGTGAGTGAACCGGAAACAAGTAGTGCAGGAAAACCGGGCAGGATCGGTTCCCAGACAACCGAATCACTCACGGAACTGCCGGCTCCGGCGTTCAACAGCAGCAGCGTTCCCGCGATCCGGCAGTCGCGGATGTGAACCGTCAGGGCCTGGCAGTCGATGATGTAGATCCCACCAGCGTTCCGAGAACCATAGACATTGCTCGCCGGACTCAGGACGGTCTGTTCCAGAACTCGTGCACCTCCACTTAACGGTAGAGCAGTCACTGCGATGCTGGTGCCGCGCGTCTGGTAGTAGTCAAACACTGACGAGCCAGGCATCCGTCTGGCGGCGACACCGAACGTTGCATTCCCCGTCACGGGAAGCGGCAGACCCAAAGTCGCGACAGCGTTGCCGACGATCGACGAGGAGGGTGGACCGTTAATCCAGCCGTTGGAACTGATGCTGCGGTCCGTTGTGACCGTCAGTCCTGGATCAAACGTGATCGTGCCGTCGCTATGCAGCGCGTAGTCCATCACGGGCAGCGGTGCGCCTGTCGGATACGCGGTAAGACTCAGGACGATCGTCGACCCGGCGTCGCGCCCGATTCCGACAATGCGGACAAAATCGGAATCGTCGTCGTTCAGATCACCATCGACATCCACGAGTTTCCATGTCCAGGTGCCGCCATTCATCGACATCGGTGTGGCTGGGTATTCGGTGTCATCCTGATATGTCGTCCGCCAGGAGTCATCGTTCTGAATCGTGGCTAATGCGTATTCGATCGCCGAACTCGCCAGGGCCGCAGCCTGGCCAGCGCTACTCGCGTCGATCGCGGACCGCAGGTGCAAACGACCGACATGCGCACTGGTCAGCCCGATCAACCCAACGATCATCGCGACAAGCATCACTCCGACATACAGATAGCCGTCCCGGTTCACACGATGACGTCCTCGGGCAGTACGGTGGCGCAGCACAGTCAGGCGTATCACGGCGCGTCCTCGACAGAATTCGTTAAACAGGTCCGTGTCATCGACGTCGCCCCGGTCTGAAGTGTGAGCGACGTGTTCACCGAAGTAATCCAGGTGACGTCCACGAGAGGCTGTTGGTCGTCCAACGGCCCCCAACGAGACCGCAGCGCCTGTCGCACAATTGTTTCGCCGCCTGGCGCTGTCACGCTGACCTCAATCATCTTCAGTCCTTCATCCGTGCCGGGCGTCACTGCCGGATCACTGAGTGCGGCCAGTCGCACAGTCGCCGCTCGCGACCAGCCGGAGAATTCCGAAAGAACCGTGCCGTCCGGAGACGTCGGCGGATTCGACGTGCAGCCATCAAAGTCGTCCGCGTCATCCCACAACACACGTGTTCCACCCGATTCCCCGGATTCCAGACCGAAGAGTGCGGGGTCATCCGGTTCTTCGTACGGGTTCTGCAGAATCTCAAACAGCAACTGATCGGCCAGCATCGCCGCACGATATTCGTCCGACGCGGCCGTCCAGCATTGGGTGACACCACCACTCGCACGCAGCGATGCCACGATCATCAGCCCGACAAGTAGCGTCGAAACCGAGACTTCAATCAGAGTCAGTCCGTGTCGGGACGACATGCAGGATGTTGTATGTGGCCTGAGCATCAATCCTGTCTGGTATCAGGTAAAAGGGCGAAACTCCGCGGCGCGTCTCGTGTGCCAATGCCAGTAAAGCCGTCGATCCGTCCACGGTGAAATAGATGAGTTAATTGTCTCCCGCCCAATTCAGGAGGTTGACCATTACAGTCTGTATGTCGATTGCCATATCGTTGGACCGCATTTGACCCAGTGAAAGCCAGACTCGACGCCCCGCCGCCGGCCCAATGTGTGTGGTCGCACCAGTCTCAAAGACACCCACAGCCGCCGCCGTGGGGTTTCCCCCAGTCGGAGTCGCAAGCAGGTCCATTTCCGTCGGGTATCCCGAACTGTCCCATCTCTGTCGCGACCGCCAGGACACCTGCAGGTCACTCACCGAAAATTCACTCAGTATGGGATGATTCGGATTTGTAATGGAAATGCTGTCACCTTGTGATAACACAGTTGCTGCCCCGAATCCCGTCTGCCCCAACCAGTTGGGGTGCTCAATCACAATGCTGACGGGCTTCTGGATAAGTACGGAAGCAGGCGCCGTGGGGCTGACGTATTCAGATATCCATACCACGTCCACTCCCACCAAAGCCGCATCGAACGCAGCGGGTGTCAGGTCCGGTCGCACGACATCCACCCGGCAGCCCTGTGACTGCAGCAGAAACAGCCTGTCCCGCTCTCGGCCAGCGGGCCACGGGGCGCCATTAGCAACCAGCATGACGCGTAAATCCAATGGCGCATCGTCTCCTTCGCCCGACGCCCACGCGACCGACTGATTAATGATCACTGAAAGATATGCAGAACTCCATGTGGCGAAATCGGAACCCGGACGGCCCACCGGCATCATGACGCGCCGGCCCGGTATGGTAAATGCCCCGGTTACACTATCAGCACCTGCTTCGGCGGCAGCGAAAATGACTTCCAGACCGTTGAATCCAGCGACTGCCAGCACTCGCAAATCCGGAGAAAAGGGCGGCAGCAGCACTGATACCGGCTGAAATCCGTGGCAAATACCAGTGTACGGCGGAGCGTTTGCAAGTATGTCGTGAGTCCGGTTGACCGGCCGCATCTCGGACCAGCCAATGACGGTGAATCCACTGCTGACGCCCAGCAACTGACACAGCTCGGCACGTTCGCAAACGATTCCCACCGTTGACTGTGCAATCCATGCGGGAAACGTACTTAGGTCGATTTCTCCGGAAATATAAACGACCGTGCTGGTGTCGATCAGCGATTGCAAAATACTCTGGCTCGAAAACACGGACGCGGTCACGACAACATGGTTTTCCTGAAGATGCGTAACCTTCATTTGTTCCTGAGCGGTCAGAGCGACCTGTCCAGCATCGCCACTGCCCACGGACAGAAACAGAACTGTCGGCTGAATCTCCACGACGGGAGCCAGCAGCGTGCGGGTCTGCCAGTCGAACTGAAACTGCTGCACATCTGCAATCAGCGTCTCGGGCGGGGTTTCGTTTATTGCAACTGTCAGTGGATCGCCGGCGACGCCCGTCCACGCGTAACGGATTGTTTCCTTGACACCGTCTCCATCACGGTCGGGTACCGTAAACGTCGCGGCCTGGGCAGTTCGCTCCGTGAACTGAACCGCGAATTGCAGGTCATCGTGGATGCGACGTGTGGCTCCGCTGCTATCGGCCTGTCGACGTGGACTCAGATCTTCCGACCAGGCTTGAGTCGATACCACAAGAGTCGACGCAAGACCCGACACCAGAATTGCCCCGGCGCCCAGGCTGACAATCATCTCGATCAGCGTGTACCCCGTGAGGCATACAGCACGCGCCGATCGCCGAAGTGGATGGACGCGTTTCATGACACCGAGGCCTTTCCTGTGCCTATGCTGACTGAAACTATGCTCTGCATTCCGCCAACGGCCAGGGTGAGTGATCCTGGGGCGTTGGGGCGCCCATCGACCGCGTACGTTACGACAGGAGTTCCAGCAAAGTCGGCGATCACGAGATCAACTCCGTCTGCGACAGCGGAAAGTTGTATGCTCCACGGCTGGCCGGCGTGATTCGGGTCATCAATAGGGCGTGATCCCAAAACGTGGGTGTTGGGGAATCGGGAAAATATCGAGACTCCCTTCCGGTTGATGGTTGAAGTCGGACCGGGAAAGGAGTCTCGATGGAAATTCGCATGGAAGCGGATGGACCGG
>CAUZFZ010000254.1:0-10053 GCA_963579025.1 Planctomycetota bacterium
CCCAGTCAGTAAGATCATTCACGGCGGCGTCCTTGCCATGCGAGATTGAATTCCCGTTCAGAAATCAGGATCGCAAAGGACGCCGCTTTCTCCAAGACCACTTCAACTCACGGCAAAAGCCGAAGAACTCCAACTCACAACTCCCACGTGTTGTCGCCTCAGAGAGATCACACCCCATTCGACTGGCAGCTTGCGATCCATCCGCACATGGGACCGGGAGGCATTCTGTTGAGACCAGACGCGTCGCACGCCTGGTCAACACTGGAGACCACATCGTCGAAAGGCGTCGAAAGCCTGAAGCGTCCCCGGCGATGGGCGATTGGGCACGGTCAAAGTGGAACAGACGATCGACAATTCGCTGGTGAAGCATTGACTGTCGCGCTCGCTCGAAACGAACCAACATCATGAGCAGGCTTGGAAAGAGTCAAGCGATGGCTGACAACGCAACTCGATCATCCGAAGTCGCCGATCTAACGCGGCGTGATGTCCTGCGAGTGGGTGCCGGAGCGGGAGTTCTCGGAATTGCAGCGATCGCTCAGACAAGCGCGTTCGAGAGTGGCGATGCTTTTGTCGTCAAACCGTATCTTCAGCCTGGCGATGCACCACGACTCCGAAAGTCTGAGCAAAACGCCAGTGTCAATCAACTCTCGGACGTGCGGATCGACTCGCGGCGACTCACCCTGCGACAGATCGATCTCAACGGAAACCTCATCGACCAGATCGTCATCACGAAATGACGGCAACCGTGCCGCCCCCAGTAGTGATGTTGGCGATTCACGGCACATCCTGGATCAGCTCTCCACCCTACAGGACCGTAGTGACGCGGTATTCAGGTGATTTCGTTCTGCTGCGAAGCTGCAATTTCACACGCGCCAATGGTGGAGTACCATGACGGAACAAGGAAGCCGATACGGAGCGGCCAGCAGGAACCAGGTCCTCTCGCGGCGATCTCTCTCACACGCACAGGTGTCACATGCTCGAACTTTCCGGTTCACACGGGTCGCGTTGTGACGGAGTGTCGCGGCGGCAATTCCTGAGAATCGGTGCGTGGACCGCGTGTGGACTGACTCTTCCAGACGTATTGCGTTTGCGAGCACAGGCACGTCCTGCTGGTCCGGCCGTGAAGCCAAAGTCCGCGATCGTCATCTGTCTGCAAGGCGGACCAAGTCATATCGACCTGTACGATATGAAGCCGAATGCTCCAATCGAGTTTCGGGGCGAGTATGACCCGATGCACACGAACGTGCCGGGTATCGACATCTGCGATCAGATGCCACCGCAGGCCAGTATCGCCGACAAGCTGGCGATCGTTCGTGGCGTACGGTTTATCGAGAACAATCACGACCTGAGTGAGGTCTACACCGGGTTGCCGCGTCTGGCGGCGCGTCCGGCGTTTGGTTCTATCGTCAGCCGCTTCTATCCGCACCACACCGAGATGCCGCGGTACGTTGCGTTGAGGAAGCACCATTACGAAGACCCGCGATATGTCGGGTCGGCGCATCGTCCTTTCTGGCCGCGCGGGTTTGGCGTCGAAAACCTCGAGCTGGCCCAGGACCTGACGCTGGATCGACTTGAAGACCGTAAGGGACTGCGGCGGGCTCTCGACAAGGTTCGTCGAAACGTCGATGCCGTCGGTGACCTTGGCGGACACGACGCGTTCACCGAGCAGGCGTTAAATATCATTTCCTCAACAAAGGTGCGAGACGCATTCGATATCAGTCTGGAGTCAGAAGCCACACGACGTCTCTACGGCGACCCTCGTGCCACCTTCTACTATGGAAACTATCCGGAACGCTGGGATTCGCATTCGTTCCTGCTGGCCCGCCGTCTGGCGGAAGCCGGTGTTCCGATCGTGACTCTCAGCATGGGCTCGTGGGACCACCACGGCGGAGCGATTGCCATTTTTCCTGGAGTGCGGCGATTGTTGCCACTATTGGACCGTTCGATTTACGCACTGGTGACGGACATCTACCAGCGAAGTCTGCAGGACGAGATTGCTGTCATGGTCTGGGGCGAGTTCGGCCGTACGCCGCGGATCAATCGTAACGCTGGCCGTGACCACTGGCCGCAGGCGGGGTTTGTCCTGTTCTCGGGCGGTGGTTACCAGACTGGACAGATCATCGGAGCCACGGATGAGCGCGCCGAGCAACCGCGGGACACCAACATCAATGTGCAGAACATCGTAGGCACGCTTTACCACACACTGGGCATTGATCCCTCGCGCGAGCTGATCAACCATGCCGGCCGGCCGGTCCCACTTCTGGACGACCGAGAACCAGTCCGGAAGCTTTTGTAACGCCCGACCAGGTGCGTGCCCGCATCGTTGCGAAAACCGGAACTTTGGATGCACACAACTGCTGTGACCGCGAATACCACCCTGATAATCGTGTTGTTCTTCGGCTGGACAATCGCCGCCGCCGAGCCGCCCCAATCGGTGACGAATTCGATCGGAATGAAGTTCGTCCGCCTGCCCGCCGGCACGTTTCAAATGGGATCGCCGTTTTCCGAGGTATCCCGGTCAAGCGACGAGTCGCTGCATGAGATCACGCTGAGCCGAGCGTTCTACATGGGCGTCTACGAGGTCACGCAGTCGCAGTATGAACGCGTCACGGAAACCAATCCCAGCGGATTTACGTCACGTTCGAGAAGCGACCGGACCGACACGGACAGCTTTCCCGTTGAGCAGGTCTCATGGGACGACGCCCACGAGTTCTGCCGTCGGCTCTCGGGATCAGTCGACGAAGCCACGGCCAGTCGTACCTATCGACTGCCGACTGAAGCCGAATGGGAATATGCGTGCCGGGCAGGCGAGTCGAATGTTCGGACTGCGTTCAACATCGGCGGGTCACTGTCCTCGGTCGAAGCGAACTTTCACGGCCGATATCCGTACGGTGACGGCAGACCCGGCCCCTCGTTATTCCGCACGACGAAAGTTGGCCTCTTCAAGCCAAACACGATCGGCCTGTACGACTTGCACGGGAATGCCTGGGAATGGTGCTCGGACAAATACAATCGCGACTACTACCTGAACGGTCCGAAGACCGATCCGAGCGGGCCCCGAGGCGGTGAACAACGAGTCTGCCGCGGTGGTTCGTGGCGCAACAATGCGATTCGCTGCCGCGCCGCCTATCGTGGCAAATACGATCCAGCCGTGCGTGTCGACAATGTCGGTTTTCGGGCAGTGTTTACTATTCCCGAAACACAGGGAGCCGTGGAACCGGACGACGATTGCCATAGCGACGCGCAGCACATTCGGCGGTGACGCCACGCTGATGGGAGGACCTGATTCTCAACGCATGGAAGCTGCGACGCTACAATGCCAGGTTGAATCTGTTCTATTCAGGATGGACTGAAGGAGTCCGGTCATGCGGTCAGTCAGTTCAGTTCCCAGCCGCTGCGGCGTTCTTTCACGTTTGTTTGTCGACCCCGACAAGCCGGCGGATCGAAGCGACTGGCAGTTGGTGGTGGCGCTGCTGGGGGGCTTCTTGCTGTTTGTAACCCCGCTGCCGCGTGCATCGGTAGCCGATTCGGACAAGCAACTCGAGCAATCCGTCGTAGCCTTCCTGACGGCACACTGCACGAAGTGTCACGGCGAGAAGACAAAAGAAGGTCGACTGACACTGCAGAACATCAGCACCGACCTCACGTCGGGACAGGACCTGGACAGGTGGCAGGCAGTTCTGGACCGGCTCGACGCTGGTGAAATGCCCCCCAAATCCGAACCTCGGCCTGCTGCGGCAGATGTACGGCAAATCCTCGACTGGATCCGCGCGGGATTGCAGCAAGCGGAGGCGGCCGGCCACTTCGCAGTCCAAGGCAGCGCCGTCAAGCACTCGCTCTTGTTCGATCCGACGTACCAGGCAGTCTCGATTCCAGGCCCGCAGCGAGCGTGGCGGCTGTCGCCGCTTATCTACCAGCGGCTGGTGTGGGATCTCGATAAGTACCGCAAGGCAGAGGTATTCAATCCGTTTCCTGTCACCTCGGCCCACGGATTCACCGACCAGTCGGCTGCTTATACGATTGACGAAACCGCGAAACAGCAACTCATTCGAAACGCCCAGGCCGTTGTCGGCATTCAGACTGGATTCCAACACATCAACGGCCAACTGACTATCGCGAAAGATGCAGTCAAAGAATTTGCTCCAATATTCGATCCTGCGGTGAAGCTGGACGACGGAGTCATCGACGCGGCCGTGCAGCGGCAATTCGCGCTGGTGCTGTTGCGTCCGCCTACTGCTGCCGAAGCTCAGCGATTCGCTGCGCTGATGAAAAGGAACATTGCGGCCGCCGGTCGCGCGGAAGGAACGCGAGGCACGCTGGCCGCCATCCTCCTGCTACCGGAGGTGAACTTTCGCCTGGAGATGGGCCGGGAGCCGGTCGGCGACACCGACCGGGTTCTACTAACGCCGCGCGAATTGGCCTTCGCCATTTCGTACACACTCACTGACAGCCGGCCCCACCGCACTGCATACCTTTGGTTGGCATCGCAGCGAAGTCAGCTCGAAACAAGAGAGCAGGTCTCGATCCAGGTACGCCGCATCCTCGACGACCCGCGGACACAGAAGGCGCCGATCCTGCGTTTCTTCCGTGAATACTTCGGGTACGCCGACGCCGTTAACGTCTTTAAGGACGAGGAAGAGTTCCCCGAGCACTTAGCCAAACAGTTGGTGGCTGACACTGATCTGCTCGTGAAACTGATTGTCGAGGAGGACAAGAATGTCTTACTGGAATTACTCACCACCGACCGGGCCTGCGTTAACGCCCTGTACATTCCATATAAGGACCGAATTCAACGGGCGACCGCCAAACTGGTCTACCTCTCATACAACCTCGAAGAGCACCCGCTCGATCAGCCCGTGAAACTTCCCAGGACGCAGAGGGCGGGCATCCTGACGCAGCCGGCGTGGCTGGTTGCCCACTCAAGCAACTTCGACAACCACGCGATCCGCCGCGGCAAATGGATTCGGGAGCGTCTACTGGGCGGGATCGTCCCCGACCTGCCAATTACTGTGGACGCAACGCTCCCTGATGATCCGAGTCTGACGCTGCGGCAACGCATGCACATCACCAGGGAGACGTATTGCTGGCAGTGCCATAAGAAGATGGACGATCTCGGTCTGGCGTTCGAGAACTATGACCATTTCGGTCGCTACCGCACGACCGAACTGGATGAGACCGTCGACGCCAGCGGTGGCATCACTGACAGCGGCGATCCCAGCCTTGATGGCGATGTGAACAATTCGCTGGAACTGATCCGGCGGCTCGCCGGTTCGACCCGGGTGCGGCAGGTCTTCGTCCGCCACGCCTTCCGGTTCTTTCTGGGCCGTGACGAAACTCCCGGCGATGCCAGGACTTTGCAGGATGCCGACAGGGCGTACGTCGAATCAGGCGGCAGCTTCAAGGCCCTGGTTACTGCTTTTATCACGTCGGATGCTTTTCTTTATCGTTCCGTATCCCCGAAGTCGAACGGAGAACCCCAATGAGTTTATCGCGACGTCAACTTCTCACGGGAGTCTCGCTTGGTGCCGGAGCCACAGTTCTCAGTCCGATCCTTCAACGACTCCAGGCCGAGGTGGCCGGACACATACCGACCGCGCGACGGTTCGTTTTCGTGATCGAAGGCAACGGTTGCCCTGCCGAACAAATCCAGCCGACGGATATTCCCAGGCAGAGCGATGGTGGCAACAACACCATCAACGTGGAAATGCAGGACGAGTCGCTGATCGGACGCGAGTTGTCGTTCGCGATGGAGCCACTCAAGCCTTTTCAGGAACGGGTGGCGATCCTGCAGAATCTTTCGGGACGAGTCTGCGGCGGTGGCCACTCAAACAATTTCGGGGCGCTCGGTGTCTACTCGGGTAAAAGCGGCCCAGCCGGCGAGACCATCGATGCCGCCGTGGCTCGAGCGCTGCCAGCCGTCTTTCCGCACGTCGGCCTGGGCATATCGAGCAAGCCACAGCATACCGCCATTTACAACACTTCAGCCACGGGGCCCGGTCGAGCGATCCCGATCCAGTGCCGGCCCGACCTGGCATACCAGCAGCTCTTCGGCAGCGTCGCCGCCGGTGCTGCCCGTCAGAAGTTTGACGTGCAACGCAATCTTCTTGATTTCCTGCGCGAGGACGTCCGCAAAGTGGAACGCAGCCTGGCCGGTCCAGAGAAGGAGAAGTTCGCACAATACCTGGAGAGCCTTGAGACGCTCCGCCATCGGCAAAGCCGGCTGAATGAGATCGAGAATACCCTCCGGAAGCATGCCCCGGTCGCCAGCGATAAATATCGCTCGGACGTCGAGACCAACCGGCTCGACGCCCATTTTGACCTGGCTGCCGCCGCCCTCACCGCTGGATTGACCAACGTCGTGACCCTGGCATCCGGCTGCGGTGATCCTTACTTCGAGGTGCGGTTTGGTGGACTGGGCATTGAACTCGACAAGCACGCCATCGGCCACGCCAGGGGCGAAGCCAAACGCGACTGGGTCGAACTGATGAGTCTCATCCGCCGCTTCCACTTTGAATTGATCGCCCGACTCATGAAGAAACTCCAGTCGGTGCCCGAAGGCAACGGCACTGTGCTGGACAACACGGCGATCCTGTACCTGAGCGACGGCGCCGAGCGGCATCACTCGTCCTGCTTCGAGTGGCCGATGGTCCTGATCGGCAACCTCGGCGGGCGGCTGCGCACCGACGGCCGGTACCTGTGCTGGCCGAAGTACGGCGTCAAAGGTCACCGGACTGTCGCCAACCTGTACAGCACGCTGCTACACGCTGCGGGCGCTCCGCGGGATTCGTTCGGTGACGCCGACCCAGGGCTGAAAGATTTCGACCAGACAGGACCCCTGTCCGAACTGTTGGTCTGACGACCTTTCACTGACTGACCTCGGTTGTGGGCGGGTCTTCAGACTCTTCACACCCGACGCGCTTCAGAAACGGGTCTGAAACCCCGTTCCACGGAGTCGTCACTGGAATGTTGAATGGACAGCGTTCCTCAGTAACCTGATGCCAGCCCACGGTCCACGCCCGTGGTCGTCCCTGAAATGGGTGGACGTCGACTGACTACATTCAGCAGCAACGGCTCATTCACAAGGCGAGTCCACGAGCGCCGGATGTGCCTGCGGCGTTCATGAGAGTTCCACAATCGGCTCGTGGCGGTCGATCAGGTACTGCGGGCGGCCGTTGTTGTCGGGGATGGTTGTGCTCGCCACGTCGATTCCCAGGTTGCGATACACGGTCGCGAAAACTTCCTGCATGTGCACGGGACGATCAGACGCCTCGCCGGCCTGGCGGTCGGTTGCACCGACAACTTGACCGGTCGGCATGCCTCCACCGGCCAGCAGTGCCGCGTGGACTCCGGGCCAATGGTCGCGACCGGCCCGCTCGTTGATCTTCGGCGTCCGGCCGAATTCGCCCCACACAAGCACGGTGACATCTTTGTCGAGCCCTCGTTCGTGCAAGTCTTCGACGAGTGCTGCGACGCCCTGATCCAATAGTGGAACGACCTTGCGGGCTCGCGAGAAGTTGCCGCCGTGCCAGTCAAAGTGAGCGAAGCTGCACGTCACACAACGGGCTCCAGCCTCGACAAGACGCCGAGCCTGCAGGAACCGCGACATGATGGCCTGATAACCCTTGTCGTGTGAATAGCCGAGCACGTCCGGATTGTCCTTGCCGTAGCGGGCTCGCGTGGCCGGGTCTTCGTGTTTCAGGTCCATCGCCTCAACAAGTTTTGATGAGGTCAACACTCCGAGTGCCTGTTCGGTGAAATCGTCATACAGGCCGGCCGCCAGGTTCTGGTCAGCCGCTCGACGAAAGCGATCCAGGTCGGACAGGAGTGACGTCCGGCTGTTGAGTCGATCTCCGGAGATGTCCCGCAGCGTGATGTTCTGCATGGACTTACCGTCCGGGCGGAATGGGGCATGGTTCATTCCGAGAAAACCCGACCCCTTAATGTTCCATGGGTCGTGAGCCATCTTGTGTGACAGGTCGACGTACGGCGGCACTGACGGGTCAACCGGCCCCATCAGGCGCGACAGCGACGAACCCATCGCCGGCCAGCCGCCCTGAGGCTGATTGCCGCGAAAATGATGTCCCGTGCAGCACTCGAACGCGTCGTGTCGCCCCTCAGCTCCGGTGAGCGAACGAATGATGGAAAAGCGATCCATCATGCCGGCCACTCGCGGCATGAGTTCGCTGATCTGAATTCCCGGGACGTTCGTGTCGATCGGATCGAACTCGCCGCGTACTTCGGCAGGAGCGTCCGGCTTCAGATCCAGCATGTCCTGATGCGGAGGTCCTCCGGCCAGGAAGATCATGATCACGGCTTTATGCTGCGACGATTCTTGCGATGCTGCCTGAGCCTTCAGAATCTGCGGCAGCGACAGCCCTCCCATCGCCAGGCCGCCAATCTGCAGAAACGATCGACGCGACACTCCGTCACACATGCGGAGTCGGTTTCCAGTTAATGTCAGCATTAGTCCTGTACCTGTAGATGCCTGTCGTTCGAAATTGAATTTGCGATCATAGCATGATGCGAATAGGCCGCTAACGCGAACCGTTTCGTGACGAAGCATGACGGCGAATGACGAGACAGATGACATGACCGCCATCGAGAACGCTTTTTCCGGGTGCGTCGAAGCCGATGGATGTACGGTCTTCGTTCCCGCCCGAACTTTCATCCTGTCTCGAAGGAATCCGGAATCGCCGATTCTCGAAGTGCCACCGAACACGACCTTTCGCGGTGACGGAGCGGCGTCGGCGCTGAAGTTCGCTCCCGGTGTGAATCAGAGCAACTTCTGGCTTCCTCGTAATGAATGCGAGGCAATCGTTTTCGATGGTAGCCTCGTTCAAAGCAATCCAGCAGGTCACAAGCTGTGCTGGTTCGATTGCGAAACAGGCAGAAACCTGATGCCACGGCCTCTCGATGCCGCCGATGCGAATCGGGTGGCCTGTGAATCATCTGCCGTCGGCATCTATGGTACTCCTGCGTCAGCCACTGCAGTGTTAGTGCTGAGTCCACGTATCTCGGCGATTGCCGAGACCAGTTGTCCGTTTCCAAACCTCTTCATTTATTGGGGCCTTTAGCACATGCTGAAACCGGCAGCAGATTTGAGAGCGAAGCTGGCGTCCGACAATCCGGTTATCGGAATGATGGCGACGGACCAGGCGTGGCCTTTCCTGGTTGAGATCTGCCGCAACAACGGTCTGGACTACCTCGTCATCGACCGCGAACACGGACACTTCTCTGACGAATTGGTCAGTCACATTTGCCAGACAGCTCGCCTCGCGGACTTCCCTGTCCTCGTGCGCACAGTCTCGTGTGAAGAGTCGACCATACGCCGGGCGATCGACATGGGCCCTAGTGGATTAATTCTCCCCTGCGTCGAAACAACAACACAGCTTGACGATGTGCAGAAGGCTATTCTGATGCCTCCTCGTGGTCGCCGACGACCGGGAGGGATGGGCAACTACTGGCTCGGAAATTACCACTACGAAACCTGGAAAACCGAGTTCGAGGAACATTTCATCGTAATTCCGCAAATCGAATCGCAGGCCGGCGTCGATGGTGCTGCCTCTCTGGCGGCACATCCCATCGTCACCGCGCTGGGGCTTGGTCCCTACGATTTGTCCGCAGATCTCGGGTGTTGCTGGAATCCTGACGACCCGGCATTCGTGGCCTCATTGGAGAAAGTGAAGGCGGCAGCCAATAACGCAGGCAAGAAAGTCTGGGCCGGCACCAATGCGAAGGAACTCCAGGCCAGGGGCTACACGTTCCTCTGGATCGGAACAACGACATCACTCCTCAGCGACGCGATTGGCCAGACAGTACGTGCGATTCGAAATCCGGAATCAATCGACCACAGCCAGAACGATTCCGGTCCACCACCCGCATAGGGCAATAGTGTCCGGGAAAATATTCACACAATGTTAACTTGGGCGATTTGGGTTGTTGAATTACAAGCCTTGCATGTCACGCAGAAAGGAAAACATTTGCGGCAACGAGAAGTCTCGTGCCGCCTTGAGTCAGACCGATGAATCGGCGGCTGGATTGGTGCAGGAACGA
>CAUZFZ010000255.1:0-10037 GCA_963579025.1 Planctomycetota bacterium
CTCCGGGGCTGAGCTGTCTTCAGTCCGCACACCACATGCGGGAGTCTGGCTTTTTTCATAATCATCCATTTCAGCGATACCCCGATTTTTACAACGCCAGAATCCTTAACGGCGTTGCCCGGAGGGGCGACAGCAATTCCGTGTCGGTCTCTGCCGTCGCCCGTCCGGGGCTCGTTGAAGCTCTCACCGCTTGTTTCCCGGGGTTGAGACCGGTTGAAACCCCGGGCCATCTGCCTTTGCCCCTCCGGGGCATCAAAACTGTGCAACTTCAAAACACCGGCTTCCGTGCCCGCTGCCGCAAACCCACACCCGCATAATCACAAAGCCCGTCCCGCACCCACGAAACAGGGGCGAAGCGGCATGTGCCACTTCGCCCCTGTTGTTTGCGATTCACTTTGAGATGCGTCGTCCCGCTGCTCGCTGATTCCGCGACGGTCGGGACAACGGCGGCGATCAATAGAAGACCAGGTCGACGATGCGGCCCGGTATCAGGCGAATCCGCCGCACACCGAGGACTCCCAGTTTGTCTTCGACAATGCGTTCGAACAGGCGTCCATAGCGACGTTCGAATTCGCTGCGTTCTCGAATCAGTTCAAAACGCACGTCATAAATGTGCGGCACTGTCGGTACCAGCGGTTCGGATTCGAAGTGCCAGACGTTGTCTTCACCCAGATAACCTTCCAGTGGTTTGAAGTTGTTGTACATGTCCTTTGCGGTGACTTTGATCTCCACGTCACGCGCCAAACCAACTCGCAGTGTGTCGAGAATTTCAACGTCAAGCTGACCCACTCGCGGGTGCTTATCCCAGTCGAGCATGCGGGTCGGACGCTGATACGTCTTACCAAGCGTTCCAGGCGGACGCTTGGCGCTGTCATCGAATCCGTAGATTTTCGAGTTGTGGGCAGGAGACCGTGGACCCGCTCCGTAGGGCTGCGGAGCCATGACGTATGGAGATGTCGCATTCGGCGACGGCGCACCGTATCCGGGACCAGCCTGAGGATAACCGGGTGCAGGCTGTCCGTATCCGGGAGCCTGTGGGAAGACGGCGCCGGGGTTTGCTCCCAATGGGGCTGGAGCGAAGTATCCGGGAGCGGCTGGAAGTGGTTGTGGTGCGAATGGCTGTGGTGCAAATGGTTGCGGTGCGAATGGTTGTGGTGATCGTGGTTGCACGGGAGTCAGGCCATTCGCGGCTCCCGGCGTTGCGACTGGAGCTGCCGGTGCCGGGTCGACTGGCTGCGCGTCGTCCAGCAGTGCATCCGGGTTAACGGCCTGCACGGGTACGATGCCGGCGCCTCGCAGTACTCGACCGTTCGTCGACGTCAGTGGTGTCACGCCAGGTTGTCCATACGCGGCCGGAAGTGGCTGACCTGGAAATGCGCCCGGTGCCGGCTGCGTCAAAGGCATCGGTTGATATGGAGACTGCACGGCCGGAGCACCGTACGGTCCAGACACTGGACCGTAAGCACCGGGAGCCTGGTTCGAATAATACGGTGTTGGTGCGGCCTGTTGCCGGGCCAGAGCGGACGGATGAACCCAGCGTGGATCGGGAGCCTGAACTGCGATCACCGGTACGGTTCCGGGCGGTCGTGCCCACCGCGGCACCGGGTCCGGTGGGGAACCGGCAAGTTGACGAGTCACAGCAACGGACGGGCCAACGGGGGCGTACTGGTATCCCACAGCCACGGGAACGTGTCGCCCGACGGGATAGGCCGGCGCTGTGTGTGGAGCGGAGTGGCTGACCCACCCGCTGCCGTGGTTGCAGCACCCCTTTTTGAACAGGTCAATTGCAGACGCCGACTGGGCACCGACAGTGATTGTCGCGGCACCCAGAAGTCCCAGCGTGATACGTTTTCCAACCTTCACGATTGTCATAACTGTCCCCGTGCGGGATGAATGACCGGCGTCCGCTCATGCGGGGCTGGTCGGATTGGGCGGCACGTCTGATGTTGTGCAACCTCTTCAGGAAAACTACCACGGAGCTGTTTGCCGAAAAGTACCGGCTGTGTTAACCCTCACGATTTCGCATTAATGAAGTGCCACACGCTGCGATTCCCGGCAGAGTGAGGCGAACCTGACAAACCGCTGAGGTCTCCGCAGGGCGCCCGATCGGCAAGTCACCCCATGAGAGCAGCATGATCTTCCTGATTGCGGCGTGTTTCGGATCTGCGTTCATCGTGTCGATTATCGCGACCCGAGTGATTCGGCAGTTCGCACCGGGCCTGGGCCTGATCGATCAGCCGGAAGCACGAAAGGTGCATGTGACCCCGACGCCACTGGGCGGTGGCATGGGTATCTGGCTGGGAGTGGTCGTGCCTCTGGCGTGCGCCCACGCCGTTGTGTGGTGGATCAGCCGACTGGACACCCCGCCCGACTGGTTACCGGAAGAAATTCGGCCTCATATCAGCAATGTGCTGCATCGCAGCGGGCAACTGTGGAGCATCATCACAGCGGGCACGATCCTCTCCATCATGGGGCTGATCGATGACATGCGGAATCTGCCCTGGCAGCCGCGTCTGGCCGTGCAGTTGCTGGTCGCCGTCGCTCTGGCGTCCGGCGGAGTCCAGGTGACTGTGTTTGCTCCGTGGCCCTGGCTGGGCTTTGTCCTGACGATTGGCTGGATTCTCGTCCTGGTCAACTCGTTCAACTTTCTCGACAACATGGACGGCCTCAGTGGCGGTATCGGCCTGATCGTGTCGTTGCTGTTTGCGATCATCATGCTGACCTCGCTCAGTGAACCGCGCTGGTTCGTTGCTGCCGTACTGCTGGTCCTGGCCGGAGCCCTGTGCGGGTTCCTGTGGTGGAACTGGTCTCCGGCCAGCATCTTCATGGGCGACACGGGCAGTTACTTCATCGGGCTGATCATCGCGACCATGACCATCGTCGGCACGTTTTACGAAGAGTCACCGGAAATCGGCCGCCACGTGATCCTCGCCCCGTTGTGCGTTCTGGCGGTGCCACTCTACGACACAGCAACGGTCATGCTGATCAGACTCCGGCAGGGCCGCAGCCCCTTCCAGCCGGATCGCAGCCATTTTTCACATCGCCTCGTCGAACTGGGTCTCCAGCCTCGGAATGCCGTCCTGACTGTCCATCTTACGACACTGACGACCGGACTCGGTGGTCTGCTGCTGTACCAGCTCCCCGACTGGAACGCCGCCGTCATCGTCCTGGGGCTGATCGCGTGCGTGCTGCTGATCATTGCGATTCTGGAAACCGCCGGACGGTCGTAAGCCGATCGAACCTGTTTTCGAAAAGTAGCGGATGGCTGGTTGATCGATGATTTGCGATGTGAAAGCCGTGCCGCAGGTGTGCCTGGTTCATCCGATGATCCAGCCTGACACTTCGCAAATCACATATCATCAATCGACAATCATCAATCACATACCAGTGCCGCAATTTAGCTCTGGCTTCCTGACGAGTCTCAGAATCAACCGCAAATCTCGCGAGGCACCATCATGACACCGAAGTTCAATTTTCTGTTGATTGCAGTGACAGTACTTTCAATCGGTGTCGTTCAACGTGCGACGTCGGCTGAAATGGCTATGGGATTCCGTGTTGGCGAAGTCACGCAGAACTCGGCAATCGTCTGGACTCGGATCACCCGCAACGCCCAACGGAACTGGGACGGATTTCGTGAACCCACGAAACGCGAGCCGCGAGTCGCCGAGTACTCGCCTTCGGCAGTCAAAGTCGACGACAGGGAAGGCGCGACGCCTGGTGCGGAGGGACAGATTCGTGTGGCATGGTCTACTGGCAAGGACTTTGGACAGGCACAGGTATCGGACTGGGTCGCCGTCGGTGAAGAGACTGACTTCGTCCATCAGTTTTCACTGACAAAGCTACAGCCGACTACTGAATATCACGTCAAGGTAGAAGCGAGGGATTCGAATCAGGCAAAGGTCACCGCGACCACGACCGGTTCGTTCGGGACTCCAGCAGCGGCGGACACCTGGCAGGACGTCAGTCTGGGCGTCGTGACCGGGCAGTCGTACTGGGACCTCGATCACCGTGATGGGTACCACATCTATCCGGCGATGCAAAAGCTGAAGATTGACTTCCTGGTTCCGACAGGAGACACGGTGTACCTCGACAGCGAATCGCCTCGCGCCAGGACGGTCGACCTCGCAAGGTATCACTGGCATCGGATGTATTCGCTTCCGCGGCATGTCGAGTTTCACCGACACATTCCCGGCTACTGGGAAGTCGATGATCACGACACATGGGTTAATGACTGCTGGTCGACCATGAAGGCGGCGTGGATGAACCCTCTGACGTTCAATCAGGGGTTCGCGATCTATCGTGAGCAGGTGCCGATGGGCAAATTGACCTATCGCACGGTCCGCTGGGGTAAGGGACTGCAAATCTGGCTGGTCGAGGGAAGGCCGTACCGATCACCGAACACCATGCAGGACGGGCCCGACAAGACCATCTGGGGCAAAGAGCAGCTCGCGTGGGTGCAGCGCACCGTCAAAGCAAGCGACGCGGACTTTCGTGTGCTCATCAGTCCAACGCCGATCGTCGGACCCGACCGGGATCGTGGGAAGAACGACAATCACGCCAACGACTCGTTCGCCCACGAAGGAAACCTGTTCCGCTCATGGACTGCCGATCAGAAGCTGAAGAATTTCTATACCTGCTGTGGAGATCGACACTGGCAGTACATGTCGATCGACCCGAAAACGGGACTGAGGGAGTTCTCGTGCGGTCCGGCCAGTGATGCGCATGCCGGTGGAAATCCGAAGCAACCCGACTGGCAACCGTTTCTGCGTGTTAAGGGTGGGTTCCTTTCAATCGCCGTCAGCAAAGTGGACGGAACGCCGACGATCGCCTTTCGACATCACGACGTACATGGGAAAGTCGTCCATGAATTCGTGTCGACTTCTACTCGCAACGAGCGGTGACGCCTGATTCTTCGTGCAATTCCACGGGTCGAGCAGCGACCCAGGACCCTCCATTTGCCACTCGCGTTGAAGAGTCTCGACGCGGCCGAAACGCCGCCGTGTGCTGCAAAGTAGATTAACCAGCTTGTACGCTTGGAATTCTGCGCAGTCTGGGTAGCATGGATTGACAGGTACTCGTTCGAAAGAAAGCGAGCACAAACAAGGCACGAATTGGCACCGTTGAAAGGTACTGGGCTATGTTGAGATTCCGAGCGATTGATTGGTTGCTGTATCGGCTGGCACGCAGCACACAACGTAGTCGACGCGGACTTGTACGGTCCGGTTACTCGGTCCCGACTCAACAGCTTGAAGCACGTGTCGTGCTGACTGCCCCGACCATCACATCCGCCGCGACGGTCTCGGTTGCTGAGAACGCAACGGCTGTCACCACGGTCACTGCATCGGACTCAGACACTCCAGCTCAGACACTGACGTTTTCGCTGACAGGCGGAGCTGATCAGTCTGACTTCTCGGTCGACAGCGCGACGGGCGTGCTGACATTCAACACCGCTCCAGATTTTGAGAGTCCCTCGGACGCAGACATGGACAACCTGTTCGAGGTCACCGTGCAGGTCAGCGATGGCACTGAGACCTCGACGCAGGATCTGATGGTCACCGTAACCGACGTTGCGGTCGCCAGTCTGACTCTTCCGGATGGCGGCGGTTCCTTCACCGCGCAAATCTCGGGATTGAATCTTCAGGTGAGTTCGGCAACCGGCCTCATTCTCGACACTCCGCTGGAAGACGCGGGCAGCCTGACGATCTTCGGGACGAGCAGTGACGAGACTGTCACTCTTAACGGCACGATGTCGGCGTTTACCGGGGCTGTCTCCGTCAGTCTGAACGGTGGCAACGACACGATGGATTCGACCGCGGTGACGATTGATGTCCTCTTCAACGGCGGAGGCAACAACGATTCGTTTCTGGGAGGCGTGGGTAATGACACCGTGCTGGCAGGTTCGGAAAACGACGTTGTCAGCGCTGGTGGTGGCAATGATCTCGTTCTGCTGGGTGCCGGTGACGACACGTTCATAGCTGGCGACGGCAACGACAGTGTTCGAGGCGAAGCGGGAAACGATGTCATTTCCGGTGGTGCCGGTACTGATCTGCTCAACGGTAACGGGGGGAGCGACTCGATTTTCGGCGGCGCTGACAACGACCGACTTCTGGGTGGGTCCGGTCAGGACTTTCTGAACGGCGAAGACGGCGATGACACTCTCCGCGGGCAGGGAGCACCCGACACGCTGGCTGGCGGGGCAGGGTTCGACACTTTGATCAGGGATTCGAGTGACACGGTATTTCAGGGTGACGCGCCTGAAGGGACCGGAGGTGGTACGACGGGCGGATCGACGTTGAACGTCACGCTGCCAACGGGGGGTGGTGCCTTCACAGTGCAGGTCAGCCTGGGTCAACTCCAGGTCGTGTCCGGCACAAGTACAGTGATCAGCGAATCTCTGTCCGGAGTTACGTCGCTGGTGATCAACGGCACGACGGCTGCCGAAGCTCTGACGCTGGATGCTTCCGTGGATGACTTCAGCGGTGCGATCACTGTGAACGCCAGCGGCGGAGCGGATTCGCTCGACTCAACGGCGATCACCGCAGGCGTTGTCTACAACGGCGGCAGCGGCGAAGACACTTTCACTGGTGGAGCGGGCAACGACACCGTCAATGGCGGGTCGTCCGATGACACCATCTCCGGCGGTGATGGTAATGACTCAATCATCGGTGGTGGCGGTGACGACTTCATCGACGCCGGAGCCGGTGATGATTTCGTCCGAGGAGTGGGTGGCAGCGACACGATCAGCGGTGGAGCGGGCAACGACTTCCTCAACGGCAACTCAGGCCGAGACGTGATTAATGGCGGAGCCGATAACGATCGGCTGCTGGGCGGTTCTAACCGCGACAACATCAACGGCGGTGCGGGTGACGACGTCGTCAATGGTCAGGGCGGTGCGGATACTGTGAGCGGTGGTGACGGGACAGACGTTGTCCGAACAGGTCCTGGCGACGTTGTCGATCCCGATGCGGGCGGCGACGATCCCGTGGTCCCACCCGTCGGAATTCTGACCGTTGGACTGCCTTCGGCCGGCGGGACGTTTACCGTGCAGATCAGTGGCGGACAGTTACAGGTTCTCTCCAGCACGGCGACCATCTTCGATCAATCGATCGCCACGGTTACGGCGATCGTGATCAACGGTAGTGACTCTGCCGACATTGTGACACTGGATTCATCGGTCTCTGGATTCAGCGGACCGTTCACGTTCAACGGAAACGACGCGGCCGATTCGCTCAATGCTGCCGCTATCAGCATTGGATTGGCGTTCAATGGCGGCGCCGGAGCTGACACCTTCCAGGGCGGATCAGGAAATGACGTCGTCAACGGAGGCCTGTCGAATGACAACCTGTCTGGAAACGCCGGCAATGACACGATCTTCGGTGGGGGCGGGGCTGATGTTCTCAGCGGAGGACTCGGAAACGACCGGATCGCCGGTGAAGGTGGCAATGACACAATCAGCGGCGGCGAGGGAGACGATTTCCTGAACGGACAGTCTGGCAGCGACGTCATCACCGGTGATGACGGAGACGACGTCGTCCTGGGCGGCGCAAGAGGTGACAATCTGAACGGTGGACTCGGTTCCGACACCGTCCGCGGCCAGGGAGGCGCCGATGCGGTCAACGGTGGCGGCGGCGGATCGGATGTCGTCCAGCAGTAAGGTCGCACGCGACATCAGTGTTCCGTCAGGGCTCAGTTTGCCTGTAGCCGGATTCGCAAGAATTCGGGCCGCTTCAGACAGGCCGTCCGAAGTGTTGCGACTCCGGCTACACCGACAAGTGTCGGACTCGGTCCTTCTTCCTGGGCTGGGCGTCTTGCGTCGCATTGCACACATGGTGCCAC
This sequence comes from Planctomycetota bacterium, assembly GCA_963579025.1. Classification (GTDB taxonomy): domain Bacteria; phylum Planctomycetota; class Planctomycetia; order Planctomycetales; family Planctomycetaceae; genus CAUZFZ01. Next base: position 7,837 of record CAUZFZ010000255.1, read on the forward strand.
GACATTTGCATGGAGGCGAGCAGGTTGGACAGAGTTAGCCTCTCCGGTTCTTGCTCCGCCGAATCGAGAGTACGCGTTCACAGGCGTTTTCGACGCTCTCAGGCGAACACGGCCTTCCTTGATGAGTCTGCCGCACGCTGACAAATCCCGAAGAGAAACGGCGGGTAATCGTCGTAGGAGTCGAACCGGAGCGGGATAATGTTCATGGACATTAACTCTTGGTCGGCATCCTGCTCGTCATCGGGTCCAAGCAACCACACGCCGACCGTTCCCCGGCATTCCTTGATCTGGTCAGCGTTGTCCGAGAGCGCAGACATCAGCGTTGCTGAGTTATTGGAAAGGCCGACGAAAAGCGCGACCTTTCGAAGCAGTAGATCGCGCAGAAGTCCATCCCAAGGGTTCAGTCGGTCTCCCATTCGCTGAAAGAATGATGCGCGGCTAAAGACGAGGTCGTCCGACATTGTCAAATTTTCACTGGCAGCCCCATCGTCGCTCGATGGAAGGAATCCGTGCGGGTGATAGACAGCCACATCAACGTCACCACGAACGGCGGGCAAACTAGTCACGGACTGACTCCTAAAGCCGTGGAGCCCAAGATATCTCTCCAGTACATCGTCGAAGTTGAATGTCAGAACTTCTGAGATGGATCCTCTTAGAGATTTCATCAATAGCGCACCAAGAGCGTTCAACAGCCGACTATCGAAAAGCTTTTCGTCACAGGGAATGTTGCGATACAGAGCCTTGCGCACGAGGGACTTGTACTCGTCCCCGGCCATTCGTTCGACGCCGCTCATGAACTTCATCAGGTTGTCGGTAGACGTGTCTTCCTCCACTTCGTCGTTAGTCCCTGCATCAGCGATGCAATCGGCGACAAGATTGCGCCAATTCTGAAGCCCTAGTCTCGCAGACGCACCCGCACCAAGAAACAACGACAGGGACCCCTGCCGAAGATGACGTGCCAAGGGAACGAGACACTTCGCGGGATCACTTGCAAATACTTCGAGTGGAACGACGCTATCCATCTTCAGCCGCCATGTCCTTAATGCCGCGCCGAAGGGGATAGTCCGTCGTGTCTGTCAGTACTTTGCATTGATCCATAACCGACAGGAATTCAAGCAGCCATGGGACGTTGACACCGTTATCGCGGGCACGGAACCATAGGTTTCCGTGTACATCAGTAGAAACAGATAGCGACACACTTGTGTCCTTGTATTTCAGGCTCACGCGACGAGGATCAACCTGAATTCCGTGAAGGCTCGATTTCAGGCGATCATACGAGTCGGACCGAATGACATCCTTCCCACTGATCGTCAGACCGGTGGTACGACCGTCACCTACGACTCGAAACCGAACGGACGACGCATGCACGGTTGATGACTCAAGCGTGTCTACGTACATGTGCTTAATTAACTCGTCCAACTTGATTCTCTTGAATGTTCTCCGGGTCCCCTTTGTCTTTTCGTGAATAACGGAGAACACGTCGACGGCCATCGCGGAAAACGGCACAGCCAAGAGGAACACGGGACGACGACGACGGTTCCACTGCACGATATAGAAGTCGTACCAATAGCGAGCGTCGTCTTCCGGATCTCGAATTGACTCGAGCACATTCTCGTCAGTGACGTAGGTCTTGCTCAAGCTAAGGAATCCGTGAAACGCTTCACCCTTTGGCTTTCTGTCTGCTGGACCCTGTCTGACAGACAGGTCGTTTAATTCCCTTCCAGAAGACCATTCCTTTGGCAGTAATTTCATCACGTCGCTGGGTGACGAAAGATTGGCGGCTTGGAAGAGAATTGCGCGAAACTCCCTCTTTCCATTGAAGTTCACATCAAGGTGTGCCATTGACCAGTACCTCTAACTGGAGGATGCGCAGGCCAGATACAACCACGCTGAACGGTATTCCAGAGACAGCGATCCGCCCTCAGTATCTCCATCGAGGAATCGTCGAATTCGATCCACAAGCAGCGCCGACGGACTCCTCACGGCAGAGTCCGTGAACTCACCTGCCCTTAAGTTGTACCACACGGACTCGTCGTCAGCGTCCAGCAGATCGTCAATGTTCAACTCTGCTGCGATACCAGTCGAAGCCAGACATTGAGCGGTTAGGCGTCGTTCAGAATTAACTTACCCGCTTCGCCTGTTTTTATGTGGGTGAATCTCATAATTCCAGTCGCCGTGAAAAGCATTACGTTTTAGACGCA